>NZ_JALNUL010000002.1:0-437050 GCF_026540775.1 Methylobacterium sp. GC_Met_3 | reverse complement strand
TCAGCTGCTCTACCAACTGAGCTATGCGCCCGATCGCATTTGCGATCCACCCCGGCGGCCACCAAGTCCGCTGGGGTGGCGGGCTGATACCAACGCGGCCGGGGGCTGTCCACCCCCAGCCGCTCTTTTTCTCATTCCGCCGCTGCATGCTGTGCATGCACGCGCACCGCGTGGGCCGACAGCTTGTTCAGCGCGGAGAGATACGCCTTCGCCGAGGCGACCAGCGTGTCCGGGTCGGCGCCGCGGGCCGTGACGCTGCGCTCGCCATCCCGCAGGCGCACCGAGACCTCGGCCTGCGCGTCCGTCCCGCCCGTCACCGCGTGGACTTGATAGAGCTCAAGCTGCGCCTGATGCGGCACCAGCGCCGAGATCGCGTTGAACACCGCATCCACCGGACCGTTGCCGTCCGCTTCCTCTATTCGCGTGCCGGTCTCGTCGGCGATGCGGAGCGTTGCCCGCTGGGGGCCCCGGGTGCCGGCGATCACCGACAGGGAGACCAGCCGGATCCGGTCGTGGGCCGTGGCGAGATTCTCATCCACCAGCGCCGCGATATCCTCGTCGTAGACATGCTTCTTCCGGTCGGCGAGCGCCTTGAACCGCTCGAACGCGTCCTGGAACTGGTTGTCGGACAGGTGCAGGCCGAGATCCTCCAGCTTCGAGCGGAACGCCGCCCGGCCGGAATGCTTGCCCATCACCAACGAGGTCTTGCTCAAGCCGACAGAGGCTGGGGTCATGATCTCGTAGGTCTCGGAATTCTTGAGCATGCCGTCCTGGTGGATGCCGCTCTCGTGCGCGAAGGCGTTGCGGCCGACGATCGCCTTGTTGAACTGCACGGGGAAGTTGGTGGCGTGGCTCACGAGCTTCGACGCGCGGGTCAGCATGGTTGACTCGACACCGGTCTCGTAGGGCAGCACGTCCGAGCGGGTGCGCAGCGCCATCACGATCTCCTCGAGCGCCGCGTTGCCGGCCCGCTCGCCGATGCCGTTGATCGTGCACTCGACCTGCCGGGCGCCGCCTTCGATGCCGGCCAGCGAGTTGGCGATCGCGAGGCCCAAGTCGTTATGGCAATGGACCGAGAACACGGCCTTGTCGGCGTTCGGCACGCGCTCGCGCACATTGGCGAACATGTCGCGATACTCGCCGGGCGTGGCGTAGCCCACCGTGTCGGGCAGGTTGATCGTCGTGGCACCGGCCTTGATGGCGGCCTCGACGCAGCGGCACAGGTAATCGAGCGGCGTGCGGGTCGCGTCCATGGCCGACCATTCCACGTCCTCGACGAGGTCGCGGGCCTGGGCCACCGTCTTGAGGATGATCTCGACCACCTCGTCCTGGCTCTTGCGCATCTGGTGCGCAAGGTGAATCGGCGAGGTCGACACGAAGGTGTGGATCCGCGCGCGCTGGGCGTGCCGCACCGCCTCGCCGGCCCGGGCGATATCGGCGGGAATCGCGCGGGCGAGGCCCGCGATGGTGGCGCGCTTGGTGCGCTTCGCGATCTCCGACACCGCTTCGAAATCGCCGATCGAGGCGATTGGAAAGCCCGCCTCGATGATGTCGACACCCATGGTGTCGAGGAGTTCGGCCACCGCCAACTTCTCGTCGAACGTCATGGTGGCGCCGGGGCATTGCTCGCCGTCGCGCAACGTGGTGTCGAAGATGAGGATCCGGTCGCGGGCGGTGGTGCTGGTCGCGGAGGTCGTCGAAGTCATGGTCTTACCCTGTCGCGGGCCGCCCGGCATGTGGCGCGGCGCGGCGTGATGCCCAGGCGGGCGGGTTCGCGAATGTGAGACAATCCCCTGAAGGCCCAGGCGCGCGCGCCCGGACGGCCCTCAGGGGCGGGTAAGCGGAAGCGGAAGGCGAAGCCCGGCGCGGCGCGCACGGAGCCGTTGCACCGTAGCGGCGGTGCGGACGGTCTCGGTCGCTGAGCCGGCTCTGGCCAAGGCTCGTCTCTCCCGGGTGGGGCGCGGACGGCACAAGGCAGCATACGCGCGGTAAGCGACGGCGTAGCGCTTGGATGTCCGAAACACAAGGGCTGCGCCGGCAACGAGGGTGCGGACGCCTTGCCAATCGCGGTCCCGCCTCGATAAAGCCCCGCCAGCCCGTCGAGACAGAATCCGCGAGACCGCCATGGCCAGCTACAAGCTCCTGCTCCTCCCCGGCGACGGGATCGGCCCGGAGGTCGCGGGCGGCATGCAGGTCGTGCTGGACGCGCTGAAGGAGACCGGGCTCGCCACCTTCGAGACCGAGACCGACCTCGTGGGCGGCTGTGCGCTCGACGCCCACGGCCTCCCGATCTCGGACGCGACGATGGCGCGCGCCAAGGCCGCAGACGCGATCCTGCTCGGCGCAGTCGGCGGACCGAAATGGGCGGGCGTTTCTTACGAGAACCGTCCCGAAGCCGGCCTTCTGCGCCTGCGCAAGGATCTCGACCTGTTCGCCAATCTGCGCCCCGCGATCTGCTACCCGGCGCTGGCCGAGGCTTCGGCCCTGAAGCGCGAGCTGGTCGAGGGCCTCGACATCATGATCGTCCGCGAGCTGACCGGCGGCGTCTATTTCGGCGAGCCGAAGGAGATCACGGTGCTGCCGGACGGCTCCAAGCGTGCCGTGGACACCCAGGTCTACACGACCGGCGAGATCGAGCGGATCGCCCGCGTCGCCTTCGACCTCGCGGCCAAGCGCTCGGGCCGGGTCGCCTCGGCCGAGAAGCACAACGTGATGAAGTCGGGCGTGCTCTGGAAGGAGGTCGTCACCAAGCTCCATGCCGAGCATTACGCCGACATCCAGCTCGAGCACATCCTGGCCGACAATTGCGCCATGCAGCTCGTGCGCCGACCGAAGCAGTTCGACGTGCTGGTGACCGACAACCTATTCGGCGACGTGCTGTCCGATCTTGCCGCGATGCTCACCGGCTCGCTCGGCATGCTGCCCTCGGCCTCGTTGGGCGCTGTCGATGACAGCGGCCTGCGCCGGGCGCTGTACGAGCCGTGCCACGGTTCGGCGCCGGACATTGCCGGCCAGGACAAGGCCAACCCGATCGCCATGATCGGCTCGCTGACCATGTGCCTGCGCTACTCCTTCGGCCTCGGCGACGCCGCCGACGCCCTGGACGGTGCCATCACCGACGCGCTCGCGGGCGGTGCGCGTACCGCCGACATCGCTGGCGAGGGCACGAACCCGATGGGCACGCGCGCCATGGCGGCTGCGGTGGCGGATGCGTTGCGAGCCCGCGTGGGCTGAACGCGCACGGGGCCGATCCCAGCCTTTGCGAACGCAGCAACATGGCATGGCGTCATGCTCGCAAGATCGGGCTGCCCCGGAACGCTTCGCTTGTGATGACGAACGGGGCTGCTTCGACCGAAAGGCAGCGCAGATGGCAGCGGCTCTGCGGGGCGCCCATCCCCAGCCGCGTGTTTCGACGCATGGCGGTTGGGGCTGACCTTCGCTAAGACCCGGCGATTGAGGAATGGGAGCGTCATGACGGTCGAAGACGGGGCATCCGAGCGCGCGAGCGCGGATTTCGGCTTCGAGCGCGTGGCGCTCGACGAGAAGCAGGAGCGCGTCGACAGCGTCTTCCACTCGGTGGCCCGCCGCTACGACATCATGAACGACCTGATGTCGGCGGGCCTGCACCGGGCCTGGAAGGCGCAGCTCGTTTCAATGCTGCGTCCGCCGCAGAATCGCGCCTTCGCCCATCTCGACGTGGCCGGCGGCACCGGGGATGTGGCGTTCCGGGTGCTCGCCGCCGGCGGCCCGCGCACCCGAGTGACGGTGCTCGACATCAACGAATCGATGCTGCGGGTCGGCGCCGAGCGGGCGCGGGAGCGCAAGGTCGACGAGGCCGGCGACCGGATCGCCTTCGTGACCGGCAATGCCGAAACCCTGCCGCTGCCGGACGCGGCTTTCGATGCGTATACAATCGCCTTCGGCATCCGGAACGTGCCGCGGATCGAGACGGCGCTCGCGGAGGCGCGGCGGGTTCTGAAGCCCGGCGGGCGCTTCCTGTGCCTGGAATTCTCCGCCGTCGATATCCCGCTGCTCGACCGGATCTACGACGCCTACTCGTTCAACGTGATCCCACGGATCGGCGCCCGGGTCGCGGGGGATGCCGATTCGTATCGCTACCTCGTCGAGTCGATCCGGAAGTTCCCGACGCGCGGCGCCTTCGCCGGCATGATCGAGCGCGCCGGGTTCCGCCACGTCACCGACCGGGCGCTCACGGGCGGGATCGTGGCGATCCATTCGGGCTGGAAGGTCTCCTGATTTTGGCCGACAGCGGTTTCCCCTCCCCCTTGTGGGGAGGGGTCAGGGGTGGGGGGGGCGCAGTAGGCGCCGCAGCATCCCATCCTGCACCACCCCCACCTCCGGCTCCTCCCCACAAGGGGGAGGAGAGTGCCTCTGCGTGGAACGGTCTTGGGGTGGCCTCTCGATGATCAGCGCCGCCATCAATCTGTTCCGCGGCGCCCGGGTCGGCTTCGTGCTGGCCCGCGAGGGCGCGCTGGCCTTCGCCGATCCCGCGGAGCTGCCGCCCCACCTGCGCCTCGCCCTGCGGCTTGGCCGTTCCCTTGAGAAGCCCGGCCGGAGTGATGGCGCGGTCGGGTTGTCGGCGGCGCTGACCCGGCTGGGCCCGTCCTACGTGAAGTTCGGCCAGTTCCTGGCGACGCGGCCCGACATCGTCGGCATGCGCGCGGCTTTCGACCTTGAGAAACTGCAGGACCGGGTCCCGCCCTTCCCGCAGGAGATCGCCCTGCGTGTGGTCGAGGCGGCGCTCGGCAAGCCGGTCAGCCAGCTGTTCGTATCCTTCAGCGAGCCGATCGCGGCCGCCTCGATCGCACAGGTCCACAAGGCGATCGTGCAGGATTCTGACGGCACCCAGCGGGCGCTGGCCGTGAAGGTCATGCGGCCCGGCGTGCGCGAGCGGTTCAATCGCGATCTCGAGGTCATGCGCTTCATGGCCCGGGTGGTTCACGCCCTCTCCCCGCAGGCCGAACGCCTGCGCCCGCGGGAGGTGGTCGAGATCCTGGCCCGCTCCGTGATGATGGAGATGGATTTCCGCTTGGAGGCGGCGGCGGCCTCGGAGCTGGCGCAGAACACGAAGGACGACACCGATTTCCGCGTCCCGAAGCCCGAATGGGAGCTGACCGCCCGCGAGGTGTTGTCGGCGGAATGGATCGACGGGACGCGCCTTCACAGTGCCGCCGAACTTGCCGCCCAGGGCCATGATCCACAGGCGATCGGCCGGACCGTGATCCAGAGCTTCCTCCGGCAGGCGATCCGCGACGGGTTCTTCCACGCCGACATGCACCAGGGCAACCTGCTCGTCGATGCCGAAGGCCGGCTCGTGGCGGTCGATTTCGGCATCATGGGCCGGCTCGGGCACAACGAGCGCCGGTTCCTGGCCGAGATCCTGCTCGGCTTCATCCTGCGCGACTATCGCCGGGTCGCGAAGGTGCATTTCGAGGCCGGCTACGTGCCGTCCCACCATTCCGTCGAGGATTTCGCGCAGGCCATCCGGGCGATTGGGGAGCCGATCCACCAGCGCCGGGCCGACGAGATCTCGATGGCCAAGGTGCTGACGCTGCTGTTCGACATCACCGCCCTGTTCGACATGAGCACCCGCACCGAGCTGGTGATGCTCCAGAAGACCATGGTGGTGGTCGAAGGCGTCGCCCGCTCGCTGGATCCGAAGCTGGACATGTGGACCACGGCCGAGCCGGTGGTGCGCGCCTGGATCGCCCGCAACATGGGGCCGGTCGGGCGCGCCCAGAGCGGCCTCGAGGCGCTGCGCGTGGTCTCGGATGTCGTGAGCGATATTCCCGATCTCGCGATGCGGCTGAAGCGCGTGCTGGTCCGCCTGGACGAGGCCGGCACGGGCGATGCGCGCAGGCTGGAAGGGTTCGCCCGGGATGAGCGTCAGCGAGCGGTCTGGTCGACCCTGGCACTCTGGGGCATCGCCATCGGGGCGCTGGTGATGGCCTTCCGGGGTCTTTGACGGGGCAACGCTCAGGCCGCGTCGGCCTGCGACGGCATCAACCCGCGCAGGGCGTTCACCAGTTCACCGAGCCCAGTCGTCCCCTTGGCCAGGACCCGATCCGCCCGGCCTGCCAAGCGGCGCCGGTCCTCCGCGGTGATGTCCTTGGCGGTCAGCACCACCACCGGAACGTCGCGCCACTCCGGGCGCTCCCGCAGCTGGCGCAGGAAGGTGAAGCCGTCCATCTCCGGCATCATCAGATCGAGGAGGATCAGCCCGGGCCGCTCCCCCGCCATCCGGTCCAGCGCGTGGACACCATTCTCGGCCTCACGCACGGGAAAGCCTTCGCGCTGCAAGTAGGCGCAGATATGCGCGCGGACATCGGCCTCGTCCTCCACGACGAGGATCGGGCCCTCGCCCCCCGCGGGCCGGAACCGGTCGACGATCTGGCGGAGGTTGCCCCAGTCGATCGGCTTCTGGATGTAGTCGGTCGCGCCGAGCGAGAACGCGAAATTCTGCTCGTCCAGGATCGTCACCATCACGATTGGCGTCGACCCGATCTCCGGGTCGGCCCGCAGCGCCCGCAGCACGTCCCATCCGTCCATCTGCGGCATGGTCACGTCGAGGAGCACTGCCCGCGGACGCAGGCTGCGGGCGAGTTCGAGCCCGCGCCGCCCGTCCTCGGCGATCATCACCGAGAACCCTTCGCGCTCGAGGAATCGGGCAAGGAGGTCGCGCGTCGCCGCATCGTCGTCGATCACCAGGATGTTGTTGCGATCGGCGACTACGCTGGCAACGTCGTTCGGGGCCGCCATCTGCGCATCCGGAGCCTGCAGCGGCAGGGTCAGCGTGAAGGTGGTGCCCACGCCCTCGCGGCTCTCCACCGTGATCGTGCCGCCGAGCATCTCGGCGAAGGCCCGCGTGATGGCGAGGCCGAGACCGGTGCCGCCGAACCGGCGCGTGGTCGAGGCGTCGGCCTGGATGAAGCGCTCGAACAGCTTGCCCACCTGCTCGGCATTCATGCCGATGCCGGTATCGGCGACGGCGAAACGCAGCGTATCGCCGGCCCGGGCGACCGCCAAAGTGATGCGGCCGTTCTCGGTGAATTTCGCGGCGTTGCTGAGCAGGTTGATCAGGCACTGGCGCAGCTTGGTGACGTCGGTATGCGCCTTGCCCAGGTCGTCGGCCAGATCGAGATCGAGGGTGTTGCCCTTCTTGCCGATCAGGCCGTCCACGGTCGTGGCAACCTCGCGCACCACCGTGGCCACGTCGAACTCCTCCGCGAAGATCTCGACCCGATCGGCCTCGATCTTCGAGATGTCGAGCACGTCGTTGATCAGGCCGAGGAGGTGCCGTGCGTTGGACTCGATCTTCTTCATGTCGGAGATCAGCCCTGCCTCGCCGAGATCTTCGAGCTCCTCCTGCACCATCTCGGAATAGCCGATCACGGCGGAGAGCGGGGTGCGCAGCTCGTGGCTCATATTGGCCAGGAACTGGCTCTTGGCCGTGTTGGCCGCCTCGGCGGCCGCGCGCGCCGCCTCGATCGCGGCTTCGGCCTCCTTGCGCTCGGTGATGTCGGTATGCGTGCCGACCCACTCGCGCAGGGTGCCGTCCGACTCGACGATCGGGACGGCGCGCACGCTCATGTGCCGGTAGGCACCCGAGGCTGTGCGGATCCTGTGTTCCGTCACATAGAGGTTGCGGGTCGCCACCGCCTCCCCCCAGGCCGCCCGGGTGTGCTCCCGATCCTCGGGATGGACGGCGTCGAGGAAGCCGAGGCCGGCATAGGCCGCTTCGTCCTGCCCGGTGAAGTTGATCCAGGCCGTTTGGCGACGCTGCAGGCTCCCCTCCGGATTGGCTGTCCAGACGATCGCGGCGCTGGCCTCGATCAGGGAGCGGAAGCGCTCCTCGCTCCGGCGCAGCCGGGTCTCCGCGAGGTAGCGGATGGTTTCGTCGACCACGACGAGGCCGACCCCCTCGACATCCTGGCTCTCCGGCCCGGCGGTGGCCTGTGCACCGCGCAGCGGATAGAAGCTCATTGAGAACTGGCGCAGGCCGCCCGGCGCAGAAGGCGTCGGCACCGCGACCGGAACATCGGGCGAGACCAGCCCGTCCTTGAGCGCGGCGGCCAGCTTCGGCGCCAGCTCCTCTCGCAGCGTCGGCAGCATCGCCCAGATCGGAGCACCGAGATCGGCCCCGAATCCGCGCTCGCTCATCGTGGCCAGCGCCCGGTTCATGTGGCGAATCTGAAGGTCGCGGTCGAGGAAGCCGAGTCCCACGGGCGCATTCGCCAGCACGCCGTCGAGGAGCCGCGACATGCGCAGCGATTCCTGGCGCCGCACCAGCGCGAGGCGCGCGAGCAACCCGATCGCACCGAGCGCGGCCGCGCCAGACAGCAGGAACAGGATCAGCCCGCGGCGTTTCGTGCGGATCTGAAGGTCGGCGAGCGTTTCGGCCGCCACCGCCTGCCGGGCGGCGGCCTCCATGCGGATCGCGTCCATCTGGCGTTTGCCCTCGCCGGTCCGGACGAGATCGGTGGCCGCGTCGAAGCCCTGGTCACGCCGTGCCGCGATCACCCGCGCGGCGAAGTCCCGCTTCTGAGCGATCAGGCCCGCCAGAGACGGGCCCCCGGCCCGAACCGGCTCCTGCGCAGCCGCGCCGAGGGAGGACAGCTCTGCCTCGATCTTGGGAAGAGCCGCTGTGTAGGGCGTCAGGTACTCGTCGCTGCCGACCAGCACGTATCCGCGCTCGGAGGTCTCGAGATCCTTCACCTCAGAGATCAGGCGCTCGACATCGGCGATGACGGCGTTGGTCCGCGCCGTCGCTGTCCGGTCGGCTTCTCCGGCCAGGTAGTTCGCCGTCCCGGCCGCGATGGCGACCAGAAGGAGGATGAAGGCCGCGGGCGAGCCGAGGAGCGCCCCCAGCGGACCGGCGCCGCGCCAGTTGCGCCGCCGCAGGCGGAAGATCGAACCAACTCTCGGACGCACGCTCATGTCTCGACCAGTCCCGTGCTCGCGCCGGACGCTTCAGAATCGGGCTTGCCGTGCGGCAGGGCGAGGTATTCCCGCGAGCGCATCTCGATCAGGCGGGAGACGGTCCGGTCGAATTCGAAGGCCTCCCGACCGGTTTCGGCGGTGTAGAGATCCTGCGCCTCGGCCGCCGCCGAAGCCACGAGCTTCACGTGCCGGTCATAGAGCGTGTCGATGAGCGTGATGAAGCGCTTGGCCTCGTTGCGCTCCGCCTCGGCCATCACCGGGATCCCGTCGAGGATGATCGTGTGAAAGGCGCGGGCCAACGCCATGTAGTCGGACGCGCCGAGGGGCTGGCGGCAGAGATCGTCGAAGCCGAAGCGCGCCACGCCGCCCGCCGCCTCGGGGATCGCAACCTCCCGCCCATGGACCGCCACGGTTGCCGGCTGGCCCTTCGCCTTTCCGGTCAGGCCCTTGAAGGCGGTGTCGAGGGCCGCGCGGGCCTCGGCCCCGGCCGGGACGTGGTACACGGCCGCCCCGCCGAGCTTTTCCAGGCGGAAATCGGTGCGCGAATCGAGGCGTAGCACCTCCACGCGCTCCTTCAGCGTGGCGATGAAGGGCAGGAACAGCGCCCGGTTGAGACCGCCTTCGTAGAGCCGGTCCGGCTCGACGTTTGAGGTCGCCACCACCGTCACACCACGCCGGAACAGGTGACCGAATAGCCGGCCCAGCATCATCGCGTCGGCGATGTCGGTGACGGTGAACTCGTCGAAGCACAGGAGCGTGGCCTCGTCGGCGAGCTGATCGGCCACCGGCCCGATCGGGTCGTCACCCTTGGCGGTGCCGGCTTTCACGGCTTGGCGATGCGCGTGGATCCGCTCGTGCGCGTCGGCCATGAAGCCGTGGAAATGGACCCGGCGCTTCGGCTCCGGTGCCGCCTCGTGGAACAGATCCATCAGCATGGTCTTGCCGCGCCCGACCGAGCCCCAGATGTAGAGCCCGCGGGGCGTCTCGGCCTCGTCCTTTCGCCGGAACAGCCAGCCCAGCGCGCTCGACTTGCTGGCGCGCTTGCGGCGCTGGAGGTCCTGGACCAGCCGGTCGAGGGCGCGGACGAGCCGGGCCTGCGCCGGATCCCGCTCGATGGCACCCGTGGTGACGAGGGCTTCGTAGCGCTCGTGCACCGGCCCCGGTGAAACGGCTCCGGCGCGCGCCTCCGGCGACGGCGTGATGTGCAGGCCGGATCTGTCGTTCACGCCGCTGGTCCCTCGCAGCCCGCCGCTTCGCCGATCAGGCGCCCCGTGCCCGCGTGGACGGCGACAGACCGGGCCTTTCCTGTGCCGGGGAAGCCCAACCTGAATCAAGCCCGCGATGCGCGGCCGGAGAGCGCAAGCGCCGGGATTGCAAGCCTTTCGCAAGTCAGCGCATGGCAGCCGCGCACATGTGCGGCCCGGCAGTCTGCCGCATTGCACAATGAAGCTCCGAATGCGACATCAACCGCGGTTCTCGGGAGGGACGTCCGGATATCTGCGCGCGAGCGCTTAGACCGGAGGCCCATCATGGCCACTTTAGCGCGTGACGAACCGGTCCGCAGCGTCCGGCGCCTATGGCCGGCGGACCGGAATGCGGTTCTCGACTACTTCCTCCGCCTGGATCCCGAGACCCGGGCCAGCCGCTTCATGGGCAACGTCAGCGAGGCCGGCGTCCGCGCCTACGCGGAGCAAGCCGTCAAGGCCGACGGAATGATGTACGGCGCCTTCGTGGAGGGCGTGCTTCGCGGACTCGGTGAGCTCCGGCCGATGGCGCCGTGCCCGTCCCGCTTCGTGCTGGGCCCCCGGGCGGAAGCGGCATTCGCCGTCGAGCTGGCGTTCCGCCGACGCGGCCTCGGCGCCGATCTGTTCGCGCGGATCGCCCGAGCGGCGCGCCACCGCGCCGTCGTCGATCTGCACGTGCGCTGCCTGTCCGGGAACGGCCCGATGCTGCGGCTCGCGGCGAAGCACGGGGCGGCCCTCCAGTATGCCGGCAGCGAGATCGACGGGGCCCTCCATCTCGAGCGACCGACACCATTTTCACTCTGGTATGAAGGCATCGCCGAGGCGTTCGACTTCGGCCTGGCAGTCAGCTTCCCGAACCGGATTGGCGCGACAGCCTGAGGCGCCTGCGCGCTTCGGCAACACAGCGCCTATCCGACGGTGTCGCCCACCAGCGCGAAGGTCAGGAGATCCACTGAGGCAGCCCCACCGCGCAGGAGCGCACGGGCTGCGGCATTGCCGGTCGCGCCGGTCGTCGTAACGTCATCGACCAGCAGCACCCTGCGCCCGCGGATCCGATGGGCTTCGGCGGGCGGTACCCGGAATGCGCCGCTCAGGTTCTCGGCCCGTGCCGCCTGGCTCAGTCCGACCTGGGAGCGTGTCGCCCGGGCACGTTCGAGGGCCGCCGGGACAAAGGGACGGTCCGCATCGGCGGCGATCACCTGGGCCAGCAGGGCCGCTTGATTGAAGCGACGGCGCCAGAGGCGGGCGCGATGGAGCGGCACCGGCACAAGGCATTCGGCTTCCGCGATCAGGCCTCGACCACTGGCCGACATCATCCGGGCCATCACCTTCCCGAGATCGAGACGATCCTCGTACTTCAGGCGATGCACGAGGCGACGCGCCACCGAATCGTAGAGGGCAACGGCCCGGCACCGGCCGAAGACCGGCGGCTCGGCGATGGCGCGGGGTGAGAGCAGCGGCCCGATCCCCAGATCCACTGCGAAGGGCGTTCCATAGCGCTGGCAGACCGGCTCCTCGATCAGGCGCAGGCCCGACCAGCAACTTGGGCAGAGGGCACCGGGATCGGCCGTCGCCGCGCCGCATCCTGAGCATGCGGGCGGGTAGATCAACGACAAAGCCCCGCGCGGTATTCCGCGCAGGGCTGCAGCGACCGTCCGGATCGCCGTCATCACACGTCCGGAACGACTAGCTTGGTGTTACTGAGCCGAAACGGGCCGTGCCTGCGGGGCCATCTGCTGCTGGTCCTGGCGGGCCTGGGAATTGGCGCGGTGACGACCGATGGCGCAGCCGGCGGCGGCGCCGACCAAGCCGTGATGGCCAGCGTAATGGCCGGCGATGCCGCCGACGATTGCGCCCTTGATGCAGCCCTTCGCCTGTGCGCCGCCCGCGGCGGTGAGGGCGGCGAGGGCCACGGCGGCTCCGATGAGCGTGCGCTTCATGAGGGTTGCTCCCAGTCAATCTCGGCCATTATGGCCAGCTGCAGCAGGAACGGCAGGCCACCCCGGTCGTTCCGCCCTTCGGCCGCAGCTCACGAATCTGTGCTGTAACGGCGGCATCATGCGTCCCGGGTGCTGGCGGGAGGCTGTCGTGAGCGCCATGTGCGCGGGATGGATCTGCCCGCCACCCTGTTCGATACCCCCATCGCCCGTCAGCGGCTCGGCCGCGCCGTCCGGAGCGGTTATGCCGGCTTCCTCCTCGACCGCCTGACCGAGGATCTGGACGACCGCCTGGGCGCCGTGTTGCGCAGCTTCGCGACCGTGCTGGACCTCGCCACCCCGATCCCGGCCGCCGGACCGATCCTCGCGCGCCGGTATCCGCAGGCGCAGCATATCCGGCTCGCGTCGCTGCCCGAGCCGGGTGGCAACAGGATCGTCGGCGATCCGGAGCTGCTGCCGCTCGCGCCCGACAGTCTCGACCTCGCGGTCTCGCTGCTCGCCCTCCACGGTGTGAACGATCTTCCCGGGACCCTGATCCAGCTTCGCCGGGCCCTCCGGCCGGACGGCCTGTTCGTCGGATGTTTCCTGGGCGGCGCCACCCTTACGGAGCTGCGCCAGAGCTTCGGCCAAGCCGAGAGCGAAGTCGAGGGCGGGATCAGCCCCCGGGTCGCCCCCTTCGCTGCCGTGCGCGAGGCGGGGGCCCTGCTGCAGCGGGCGGGTTTCGCGCTTCCGGTCGCCGACACCGATACCCTGACGGTGCGCTACGCCGATCCGTTCAGCCTGATGCGCGACCTGCGCGCCATGGGCATGACCAACATCCTCACCGAGCGGCGGCGGACTCCGCTGCGCCGGGCGACACTCCTGCGGGCCGCGGAGATCTATGCGGCGCGCTTCGCGGACCCGGACGGGCGCGTGCGGGCGACCTTCGAGGTGCTGTGGCTTTCGGGCTGGGTGCCGCATGCTAGCCAGCAGAAGCCTCTGCGGCCGGGTAGCGCCAAGTCGCGCCTCGCCGATGCTCTCGGAACGATCGAGTTGAAACCGGAGGCAACAGAATCACCATGAAGATACCCGGACCCGACCATCCGATCACCGTCACCCCGGAGCCGCGCCGCGTCCGCGTCATCGTAGCCGGCACGATCGTGGCGGATACGCGCGCCGCCCTGCGGCTGGAGGAAGCCCGATATCCACCGGTCTTCTACATTCCGCGCCGCGATACGCTCGCAGACGCCTTCGTGCCGTCGGCGCGCACCAGCCACTGCCCCTACAAGGGCGACGCTGGCTACTTCGATCTCTCGGTCGCCGGGACACGGCGTCTCGATGCTGTGTGGAGCTACGAGGCCCCCTACCCCGCGGTCGAGGCGATCCGCGAGCATGTGGCGTTCTATCCGGATCGCGTCGACGCCATCGAAGTCATGGACTGATCGACCCGACGGTCGGAGCGGCTAGGCGCGGACCAGGCTCCAGAAGCCGTATTTGCGGCCGTGGTCGCGTTTCAGCTTCGCACGGTAGCCCGCCGAATCCGGCTTGATAGCGTCCGCCTCGAGCCTCTCCGCCAAGCCGTCGAGCTCCGCAAGGTAGCGCGCGGCGTGTGGGTAGGCCGGGCTGCGGCCGTAATCGAGGATCCCGTCGATCAGGCGACGGTAGAGGATCGTGGCGGCCAGGGGATGGTCCTGGGCCAGCACTTCGGCGGCCGGCGCCAGGATATTGTACTGCAGGGCCCCGTTCCAGACCGTCGGATGATCCGTCACCAGACGGGCGGCGCGTCGTAGATCCGGCCACGTTGTCAGGAACGCGAGGGCTCGGTGCTGATCCGGAAAGGCGCCGGCGTGGTCCAGCGCGCGGTGCAGCGCCTCCTCGTCCTCGAAATCGGGCAGCTTGGCGAGGAAGCCGCGCAGCATGGGGGCGTCGAGTTCTCGTTCGAACCGGCCCCACCGCAGATCCTGCGCCTCCGCCATCCGGCCGAGGGCGTCGAGGATCTCGATCTCGACCACCAGCCGCTCGCGCTCGGGCACCCGCGGGTCGAAGCTCGCGATCAGGTCTGCCCGTGTGGTCGCGCGGCGTGCGTCGGGTTCCGGCTGGCGCCGAATCCAGTCGAGCGCTTCCTGCGCGCGGCCCGCGCCGAGCAGACGTTTGGCGATCTCGGTCCGGTTCTCGGACCCGGGCGCGATCTGGCTCTCGATCGCCACGTAGGCGTCGGCATCACCGCGGCGGTCGGCGATGGCCTGGCGCAGGCGCAGGATCTCCGTCTTGTTGTCCAGCCGGTATGCGGCTGCGCGCTTCCGCCCGTGGCCGGTATCGGGACGCGCGATGGCTTCGGCCAGTCCCGCGTCGATCTCCGCAAGGGCGTCCACCGGCAGGACCGACACGGTCTCCCCCAGGAGGGCGCCGAGCGGCCCGAACGGATCGTCGGTGAACGGGCGCACGAGGCCCAGTGCGACGCGCGCCGCGGCTTCGGGGGGCAACGCGCCCGCGATCTCGACGTAGGCCGCGGAGGCGCGCTCGAAGATGCCCTGAATCGCACCGTTGCCGTCGTCCACCCGGTCGAGCACGAGGTCGGCAGCTTCGAGGAAACGGCGGAGCCGGTCGAGGGCGGCGCCGGGATCGAGGGACCGCAGCTCGTTCACGATCACCGTGACGACGGCGCTGAGATCGGCCGCGAAGGCCCGGCGCTTCTGCCAATCGATGTAGCTCTGGGCACCTTCGAGCGCCGTCAGCCGCCGGTCCACGATCGCGGCAACGGCCTCCGGCCCCTGGAGCGAAGCGAGCGCCGCGCTGACCAGCTTCTTGAAGCCGGGATTGCGCGCCGTCTCGCCCAGGATGAGGCCGATCAGGCGGTCGGGGCCCAGCGCCGCCAGGGTCTCGGTCGACGGCGTGGTACGCCGCGCGCCCTTCGGCAGGGGTGTCTTCGCAGGCACCTTGGAAGGCGCCTTGGAAAGCGCCTCCGGCTTCACCGCTCGCGTTCGCACCACGACCACTCCTGTCGATGCGCACGGATCCGCATGGCCGCCGCGCGACTCTACTCGACGACCTTGGCGCGCGGCCGGTCGCTGCCCTGGGCGGTCTCGTCGTGCCAGCCGCCGGCCTGATCCTGATAGCGGATCCCCTCGGTCGAACCTGGCACCTGCTGCTCGGCCGCCGCGGCCTGGGCTGCCTGGAGTGCCTCATCCCGGCTCGGGAAGGTCTCGGAGAACACGTCGCCGACCTTATAGGCGAAGCCACCGTCGTGCTCGACGATGCGATAGGTAACCTCAGACATCACGCCTCCTGTACGCGTCCATGATCGTTGAGCGCGAACCCGCCGGACGCGCCACGGTTCCAGCGCGTGCCCGGCACCGGCCTCCGATCCGCCGGAAAGTGGCGCTAGGGCGGTGCGATCCCGGTTGGGCCAAGATGACGATGCAGCTTCGAACGATCCTCGCCCTCACCCTTCTCCTGGCCGCGCGGCCGGCCAGCGCCGAGGAGGGGTTTTTCGACAAGCTGTTCGGCGGCTCATCGCGGGGGGCGCCGCCCAACCCCTTTGCCTCGAATTACCCGTCGGCCCCGCCGACGGCGGACGAGGTCCGGGCCGAACGCCAAAGGCGGCCCGGTCGCGCCGAGCGCGGGACGCAGGCTGCGCCGCTGCCCCCGGGCCGCGTCCCCGAGGAATGAAGTTCAGAGCACTCGCCGCCGAAGTGGACGCCGGTTCGGCGCAAGAGAGCGCGTCAAAACAAAGACTTAGAGCCGTACTCGATGGCAACGCGATCGGGCACGGCCCTAGCCGTCGCCCATGACGCCGGCGGCGTCCTGCGCCTGAAGCACGTCCGGGCGCGGCATCGAGATGATGTTGTAGCCGGCATCCACGAAGTGGACTTCGCCGGTCACGCCACCGGAGAGCGGCGACAGCAGGTAGAGCGCCGAGCCGCCGACATCCTCCATGCTGACCGTACGACGCAGCGGGGCGTGGGCGCGCTGATGGTTGAACATCAGTCGGGCATCGGCGATCCCGGCGCCCGCCAGCGTGCGCATCGGACCGGCCGACAGGGCGTTCACCCGGATCCCGTCGGGCCCGAGGTCGCTGGCCAGATAGCGGACCGAAGCTTCGAGGGCCGCCTTCGCGACACCCATCACGTTGTAGTTCGGCATGACCCGCGTCGAGCCACCGTAGGTAAGCGTCAGCAGGGAGCCACCCTGTTTCATCCGCTTGGCGGCGCGCTGGGCGATTTCCGTGAAGGAGAAGCAAGAGATCGTCAGCGTGCGCGCGAAATTCTCGCGCGTGGTGACGTCGACGTAGCGGCCCTTGAGCTGCGCCTTGTCGGAGAAACCGATGGCGTGGACCACGAAGTCGAGTTCACCGCCGAACCGCGCGTCGAGCGCCTCGAACGTGGCGTCGACCGAGGCGAGATCCTCGACGTCGCAGGGCAGGACGACATCCGAACTGAGCTGTGCGGCGAGCGGGGTAACACGTCGGCCCAAGGCCTCGCCCTGATACGTGAAGGCGAGCCGGGCTCCCTCAGCGTGCAAAGCCTTGGCGATACCCCAGGCGATCGAGTGATCGTTGGCGACGCCCATGATCAGGCCGCGCTTGCCCGCCATCAATCCTGTCATGCCGACACATGTCCCGAACGAGCGCACCGACCCCGGAAACGGAGGCGGGCCGCGATGTGCTCGACCGAACCGCGGCAGGGTGCCTTACCGTGCCTCGCCCCGTGCTCCAAACGCGCCGACGCTGCACAGCCGACAAAAAAGCCCCGCCTGTCGGCGGGGCGTTCACGAACCTGCGCGCAGAGTCAGAAGTAGCCTTCGGTCTCGGCACTCGCCGCATCGATCAGCGCCTGCTTCGCGTAGATCGCCGCATATCCGGCAATCATCAATCCGCTCAGCGCTCCGAGGATGAACGTCCCCATGGCCACCACCAATCCTTGACGCGTGGTAAACGGCGTCGAGGCGTGGGAGGTTCCGGCCGGCGCGGTCAGGCGTCGACGTGCTTCAGCACCAAAGTCGCGTTCGTCCCACCGAACCCGAAGGAGTTCGTCAGGACGTGGCCGAGCTTGGCGTTGTCCCGGCGCGCCCGCAGGATCGGCATGTCGGCGAAGGCGGGGTCGAGCTCATCGATATGCGCGCTTTCGCAGATGAAGCCGTTGTTCATCATCAGCAGGCTGTAGATCGCCTCCTGCACGCCGGTGGCCCCCAGCGAGTGACCGGTCAGGGACTTGGTGGCGGCGATCGGCGGACAGGAATCGCCGCGCCCGAACACCTGGCGGACCGCCTCGATCTCCTTGTCGTCGCCCACCGGCGTCGAGGTGGCGTGGGGATTGATGTAATCGATCCGCGCGCCCTTGAGCCCCTCGATCGCCTGCCGCATGCAACGCATCGCGCCCTCGCCGGAGGGCGCCACCATGTCGTGCCCGTCCGAGGTCGCACCGTAGCCGGCAATCTCACCGTAGATGTGTGCGCCGCGCGCCTTGGCGTGCTCCAGCTCTTCGAGCACGACGACGCCAGCGCCTCCGGCGATGACGAAGCCGTCGCGATTGGCGTCATAGGCGCGGGAGGCCCGGGACGGGGTCTCGTTGAACTTCGACGACATGGCGCCCATCGCGTCGAACAGCACGGAGAGCGTCCAGTCGAGATCCTCGCAGCCGCCCGCGAAGATGATGTCCTGCCGCCCGCCCTGGATGATCTCGGCGGCGTTTCCGATGCAATGGTTCGACGTCGCGCAGGCCGAGGAGATCGAGTAGTTCACGCCGCGGATCTTGAACCACGTGGCGAGCGTCGCCGACGCGGTCGATGACATCGCCTTCGGCACCGCGAACGGGCCGATCCGCTTCGGTCCCTTTTCGCGGGCGATGGCGGCGGCCTCGACGATCACCCGGGTCGACGGACCGCCCGAGCCCATGATGATGCCGGTGCGCTCGTTCGAGATATCGCCCGATTCCAGCCCTGCATCGGCGATCGCCTGATCCATCGCGACGTGGTTCCAGGCGGTGCCGCCGCCATGGAAGCGCATGGCGCGCCGGTCCACCACACCCTCTGGATCGAGGGTCGGTGCGCCGGAGACCTGGCTGCGGAAGCCGTGCTCGGCGTAGCTGGCATCGCGCGCGATGCCAGAGCGGGCTTCGCGCAGGGAGGCCAGCACCTCCTGCGTGTTGTTGCCGATGGACGAGACGATGCCCATCCCGGTGATGACGACGCGGCGCATGATGGTGACGATACCTCCGTCGCGGCGTCGCTCGCGCGCGCCACGTCCCGGTCAGCTAAGATGACGCGGCGACAATCTCAACTGCTGAAGCCGCCGGACGTTGCGGCCGAGCTGCAAACGGCGCCGCCGACGTGGATTATTCAGCTCTGGAACAGGCCGACGCGCATGTCCTGGACTTGGTAGACCCGCTCGCCGTCCGCCTCAAGCCAGCCATCGCCGATCCCGAGCACGAGCTTGCCCTGCCGGACGCGCTTGACGTCAACGTTGTAGACGACCCGCTTCATCGACGGCAGCACCTGACCCGCGAGCTTCACCTCGCCCACGCCCAGCGCCCGGCCGCGGCCCGGCGAACCCAGCCAGCCGAGATGGAAACCCAGCATCTGCCACAGCGCGTCGAGCCCCAGGCAGCCCGGCATCACGGGGTCGCCCTGGAAGTGGCAGGGGAAGAACCAGAGGTCCGGACGGATGTCGAGTTCCGCAGTCACATGGCCCTTGCCGTGGGCGCCCCCGTCGGTGCCGATCGACGTGATCCTGTCGAACATCAGCATCGGAGGCAGGGGCAGCTGCGCGTTCCCGGACCCGAAGAGCTCGCCCCGCCCGCAGGCCAGAAGGTCCTCGTAGGAGTAGTGCGACCGGCGGCTCGCGTTCGGCCCGGAGGTGTCGGCGTCTGGCGGCATTGCGTTGGCTATGTCCTCGGATTCCGGAAGCGGCGTGCTTGCGCGTGGAGGTGGCCGCCCCTCATATGGCGCGCGGGGTAGCACGGGGCGGTGCACCTTCAAAGCCGCTGGCCGGCGAGCCGCGTCGGTGCGGTGCGGCAACGCTCGGGTTGCGACCACATGACCAGTTCCATATAATGAGTGGAATCTTCCGAGGCCCCACGTCGAGCGTTCAGTCCAGCAATGTCCGAACCGGTGCCCTTCCAGGCCGTCTTCAACGGGCGTGTCCCCCTCCCCCAGCTGGAGGCCAACGGCATGCCGCGCCGCGGTTGCCCGCTCTCCGATCTGCGCGATCGTCTGCGCCGGGCGGGTCTGCGGCCCACGCGGCAGCGCCTCTCGCTGGGCTGGCTGCTGTTCGGCCGTGGCGATCGTCACCTGACGGCGGAGATGCTGTACGACGAAGCCATGCGCGCCAAGGTGCCGGTCTCGCTGGCGACGGTCTACAACACCCTGCACCAGTTCACTGAAGCTGGGCTCCTGCGCCAGCTCGCGCTCGACGGGTCGAAGGCCTATTTCGACACCAATCCGAGCGAGCACCACCATTTCTACCTGGAGAATGAGAGCCAGGTGATCGACATGCCCGATTGCGGGATCACGGTAGATTCGCTGCCCGAGGCTCCCGAGGGCATGGAGATCGCCGGCGTCGAGGTGATCGTGCGTCTGCGCCGCGCCCGGCCGAACGGACGCCGCCAGAGCTGAATTGGCGGACTAACAATCAGGATCTTCGAAGGGGCCCGGCATCGTCCGGGCCTTTTTTGTTGGTCCGCCGGCTAGTCCACGACTTCGTTCGGATAGACGCCCCACAGGCGATTCTGGCGAATATAGCCGTCCACGTCCCGCTTGTTGGGGAGCGCCACGATCAGGCGGCACCACGAGCCGGTGCAGCTCTTCACGCTGCCGATCACACCCGTCTGGAGCTTGGCCTCGTCGTCGGCACCGTCATCGGCCTTGGCGCGCAGCGACACGGCGGCCTTCTCGACGCCCTTGTCGGGACCGGCATTGACGATGGCGGTACGCCGTCCGGACAGCAGCGAGTGCAGGACCCAACCCTCGGTCCCCTCCGAATCGCGGATCCGGCGCCAGGTCTCGAACTCGCCGACGATCTCGACGGGGAGCCCGGCCCGCTGGAACACCCACAGCGTCCGGTGATCCTTCGAGGGTCCTTCACGCAGGTTGACGCGGTCGGTCTTGAGGCTGGCGTAGCGCGGCAGCGGCAGCTTGGTCACAGGACCGATCCCGGTCTCGATCGGTGCCGCGGGCGCCGCCGCCGCTTCGATCGCGGGGCCGCCCGCCAACAGCGCCGCGACGGCGAGGCTGAGGCGTAACACGCGCATGGTCGTCTCCCTGTCCGGATAGGCCGATGGTGGTGAATGGGCCTGTCGAAAGCGTGGCTCTTTCGGCGTGCGGACCGTGCCCGCATCCGATTGTGTTCCGGCCCACCTCTGGTAGAGAGTCCCATGGGCCGGGACAGGCTCCGGAACCGGCGCCGCGCGACCGATCCTGTCTGGCCGAATTCGGTTAACGGACGCTTGCGCGGGGCGGTCCCGCCGGGCGCCGCGACCGCGGCCGAAGAGCTGACGGGGAGAGAGACGTGTCGAAGCGCAAGCCGCTGGTGGTCGTGACGCGGCGGCTGCCGGATGCCGTCGAGACGCGGATGCGCGAGCTGTTCGACGTCCGCCTCAGTTCCGACGATGCGCCGATGGCGGCCGACACGATGGCGGCCGCCCTGCGTGAGGCCGATGTCCTCGTCCCCACCGTCACCGACGAGATCGACGCCGGGCTGATCGCCCAGGCTGGCCCGAACCTGCGGCTCATCGCCAATTTCGGCAACGGCGTCGATCACATCGACGTCGCGGCGGCGCTGGAGCGCGGCATCACGGTTACCAACACGCCCGGCGTGCTGACCGAGGACACTGCCGACATGACGATGGCGCTGATCCTCGCCGTGTCCCGCCGGGTCGCCGAGGGCGCGCGGATCATCCCGGACGACGAGTGGACCACCGGCTGGTCGCCCACCTGGATGCTCGGACGGCGCATCACCGGCAAGCGGCTCGGGATCGTCGGCATGGGCCGCATCGGGCAGGCGCTCGCCAAGCGCGCCCGGGCGTTCGGCCTGCAGGTCCACTACCACAATCGCCGCCGGGTGCCGGCCGCCATCGAGAGCGCACTCGACGCGACCTACTGGGAATCCCTCGACCAGATGCTGGCGCGGGTCGACATCGTGTCGGTCAACTGCCCGCACACGCCGGCCACCTACCATCTGCTCTCGGCGCGGCGGCTCAAGCTGCTCAAGCCCGAGGCCGTCGTGGTCAACACCGCCCGCGGCGAGGTGATCGACGAAAACGCGTTGGCGCGGCTGATCGAGGGCGGCGAGATCTCGGCCGCCGGCCTCGACGTGTTCGAGCAGGAGCCGGCCGTGAGCCCGCGGCTCGTGAAGCTCGCCCGCCAGGGCAAGGTCGTCCTGCTGCCCCATATGGGCTCGGCGACCTACGAGAGCCGAATCGACATGGGCGAGAAGGTCATTATCAACATCAAGACCTTCATGGACGGCCACCGGCCGCCGGACCGGATCCTGCCCAGCATGCTCTGACGAAGCCCCGGTCGACCGTCACAGGACGTCGCCGGTCACCGCCGGACGCTGCATCCCCTGGACGCCTTGGAACAGGCGTTCACTGGTGAGCTTCAGGAAGTAGAAGCCGAATTCCGGGTTCTGGTAGTAGAGCTGCTTCACGTCCGAGTAGGTTACACACAGCGCGTGTCCGGCCTCGATGCAGACCAGCGAGGCCGTGCGGGCATTGCCCGGCGACAGGAGGCCGAGCTCGCCGACGATTCCGCCGGCGCGGACCTCGATGTCGACCTCCGGGATCCGAAAGACGCCGCTCTCGACGTAGTACATCTCGTCGGCGGAATCGCCCTTGCGGAAGACCACCTCGCCGATGCCGAACGGGCGCCGTGAGCCGAACGGACGCAGCCATTCGAGCGAGAGGTCGCCGCCGACCGCCGTCTCGACATCGCGGACGAGCCGCAGCATCTGCCAGAGCCGGTAGGCGTTGAACGGCATCTGGATCAGCTCGGTCAACACCACTGGCATGCTGCCGATCATGCTGCCGTAGGTGATCACCACGCAGCTCGCGCAGAGCGAGATGATCCGCAGGGGGATCATCGTGCTCATGGCGGTCGCCGAGATCGTCAATACCGTGCCGAGGTAGCCGATCGCCTCGATCCAATCCATGGTCGTCCCCCTGATCACAAGAGGGGGATGCCCATCCCGCTTGGCCTCGGCAAGCGGCTCGGACGGCTGCCCGGTCTGCGCGGCTCAGGCTGTGCCCGAGCGGATACGCGTCGCGACGGCCTCGGCGGCGCGCGCGCCCTCGGCGAAGGCGCCCCCCACCGTGCCCCATTGCTCCCGGGACAGCGCCTCGCCGGCAAACCACACCGTGCCGCCGACAGGCTCGTGCAGACGCTGACGGGCCGGCGCATGGCCCGGCGGGACGACGGCCCAGGAGCCCCGCGACCACGGATCGTGGCGCCACGTGCTCACCGCCGGGATACTCAGATCGCGCACGCGGTGATGACCGAACAGGTCGGCCAGCACCGCCCGGACATGCCGGCGCACGCCGTCCACCCCCGATCCTGCCGCATCGAGCACCGCGGCCTCGCGCAGGTCGAGCTCGTAATAGTGGAACGGCGTGCCGTCGATGCGCGTCAGCAGGCCCGGCGGCGTGCGGCGCCGACCATGGATCGCGGCCAGACGGTCGCGACCGCGAAACGGGCTCGACGGCCAGTGCAGCACCGCGTGCTCGTAGATGCCGGTGGTGAAACCGTCGATCGCGGCGCGGACCGCGTTGGGCAGGGGCGGCGTGAAGGCCGGCCCGTCGCGCAGCACCATCATCGGGATGGTCACGATCAGCGCCCGCGCCCCATAGGCGACACCGTCCGCGGTCTCGACCCTGACCCGACCGCCCGACCAATCGATCCGCGTCACGGCCTGCGCCAGCGCCACCGGCAGCCCGTCTGCAAGGCGGGCCAGATAGTTGCCGTAGCCGTCGGCCAGGAAGAAGTTGTCGCTGTACTCCATGCTGGGAAAGTCGTTGAGCGAGACCTGCTCGAGCGGCCGGCCGGAGACGAGGCCGTGAACCTGCGCCACCCGGGAGCCCCAGGGTCCGAGACCCGGCGGGAGGGCGCGTGCGGCGGGCCGGTCGTCCCCGGGCTGCGCGGCGCCCCCGGTCATGGCCCGGTCGGCCCGCGCGAAAGCCCGGGCGTTGGCCCGGACCTCATCGGCCCGCCCGGGCCGGCGTCCGACCCAGACATGGCTCTCCTGCGGTGCCCGGCGCAGCCGCTCGCCCCGCGCCCGGCCCAGGGCCACCAAGGGATTGATCGGTCCGGCATGGAGCCAGTGAGCGCCGAGATCGAGGGCATGGCCGCGCAGGGCTACCGTCAGGGCCCGGCCACCGACCCGGTCGCGGGCTTCGAGCACGGCCACGGATACGCCCCGGGCCTGCAGCGTCCGGGCCGCACCGATGCCCGCTGCGCCCGCGCCGATGATCAGCACTTCCGGCGCCTCCGGCAGCGGCGCGAGCCTGGGCCGGTAGGCGGGCCGCATCGGCGGATCGACACCGCGGGGGCCGGCTGATCGCGGAACCGGGGTCTCTCGTGTTGCGTCCTGCACGCGCACTCCTCGTTCCCTCGCCGACCCTGCGGCACGGGCAGCCTTGCGCCGCCGACCGCGCCGCTTCACAACGCGCCGGCGCCGCGACCGGCGGCGACCGGAACACACCCGATGCTCGTCGAGTCCGCCGCGGCGGCCCTGCGCCAGACCTTCTCGCCTCCCCTGCGGGCGATTCTCTGGAAATCCCTCGGCCTGACGCTGGGACTCCTGGTCCTGGTCTGGTTCGGCCTGACCCGGTTGGTTCAGGCGTTTCAGGCCAGCCATCACATCTCGTCCCAGTACCCGATCCTCGACACCCTCGCCTACTACTTCGCGGGCTTCGGCCTGTTCGTCGCACTGGCCTACCTGATGCCGGCGATCTCGATCCTGGTGGCGGGCTTCTTCCTCGACGACGCGGCCGAGATCGTCGAGCGAACGGATTTTCCGGGGGACCCGCCGGGGCGCGCCATGCCGCTCGGAACCGCGATGCTGTACGCCGTCCGCTTCGCCGGGGTGACGCTGCTGGTCAATCTCGCGGCGCTCGTGATCTTCTTCGTCCCGGTGATCGGGATCGTGGCCTTCTTTGCCGCCAACGCCTATCTGCTGGCCCGGGAATATTTCGAGATGGCAGCGGCTCGGTTTCGGCCGTTGCCGGAGGCTGCCGCCATGCGCCGCGCCTTCTCGGTGCGGACGCTCGGCGCCGGCTGTCTGCTGTCGGCGATGATGGTCGTGCCGATCGTCAACCTGCTGACACCGCTGTTCGGCATCGCCCTGATGGTCCACCTGCACAAGCGTCTCAGCCGTAATTTGCGCCTCGCTGCGCCGGGCACACCAGAGCGGGTGATGCGGCCATAGCCCGCTCTGGCCGCGACGGGGTTTGCCCGCTACCTTCGCCGGAGCCGGGCGGGGCCGGGGCGGAGAGCCGATCGATGAAGGCGCACGACGCGGCGCAGGACGTTCCCCCGCCCCCCGGCTTCGTGCCGTTCCTCCTCGTCGGCCTCGTGGCGATCGGGTTGGTGGGCTGGGGTGCCTATGGCCACTGGCAGCGGGACGCCGAGGCGAGCGCGACGCTGGAGCAGATCAAGACCCTCGTGCCGCAGGTGCGCCTCGTGGCAGTGGAGCGTGCCGAGGGACCGCTCGATCTCGTGCTCCCGGGCGAGATGCAGGCTTTCACCACAGCGGCGATCGCAGCCCGGGCCACCGGCTACATCGCGGAGCGCCGCGTCGACATCGGCTCGCGTGTGAAGGCCGGCGACCTGTTGCTGCGGATCGCGGCGCCGGATCTCGATCAGCAACGCGCCCAGGCCGAGGCGCAGGTCGGTCAGCTCAGAGCGCAGCTTCTTCAGGCACAGGCGCAGGTCGAGCAGGCCCGCGCCAACGTGAATCTCGCCAACCTCACCAACAACCGGACCACGACGCTCGCCGTGCAGGGCTGGGCGTCCCGTCAGAACGCCGACACCTCGCAGGCCGGCGTCCTGTCGCAGGCCGCGACCCTCGCGGCCGCGGAGGCCGGCGTGAAGGTCGCGACCGCCAACATCAAGTCGCAGGAGGCCGTGGTCGACCGGCTGAAAGCACTGACGGCATTCGAAAACGTCGTGGCGCCCTTCGACGGGGTCGTCACGATCCGCAACGTCGATGTCGGTGACCTCGTCCGCGCCGATAACGGTGGCACATCGCTGCTGAGCATCGATCAGGACAGCACCCTGCGCATCTCCGTCAACGTGCCCCAGAACGACGCCGTCGGCGTCAAGCCCGGGGTCGCGGCGGTGATCACGGTGCCGCAGCTTCCCGGCAGGACCTTCGACGGCTTCGTGGAGCGCAGTTCGGTCGCCCTGAACGCCGCCTCGCGGACGTTGACCACGCAGGTCGATGTGCCCAATACCGACCGGCAGCTGCGGGCCGGCTTCTACGCCCACGTGACCCTGAAGATCCCGCGCTCCGAGCCAGCGGTCTCGGTGCCCGCGGAGGCGACGGTGTTCAACGCCAACGGTCTCCAGGTCGCGCAGGTCGGCGATGATGACCGGGTGACGTGGCGGACGGTCAAGATCCGGCGGGATCTCGGGCGCACCCTCGAGCTCGAATCGGGTCTGACGGCCGACAGCCGCATCATCTTCAGCCCGCCGCCGGAGCTTCGCGATGGTCAGGCGATCGAGCGTCTGACGACACCGCCGGAGCCGACGCCGATGCGGTCGGCTCAGCGCTGATCGGTTCGCCCGGTCTCAGTTCACCCGGACGACGAGCTTCATCTTCGGGTGGATGCCGCACAGAACCTGGAACGTGCCGTGTTCGGTGAAGGTGATCGGCACACGGCTGCCCGGTTCCTGATCGCCGGAATCGAAGCTGAACGTCTCCGATTCGACGAAGACGTGGTGCAGCAGGTCGCTATCGTCGTTGACGAAGGTCACCACTTCGCCCCGGGCAACCGCGAGATTGTCGGGATGGAACATCCGGCCTTTCTGCGAGACCAGGATGCCCGATGCCTGGAGCTGCTCCGTGACGAGCAATCCGCAGGCTGCACCGAGGACCAGGGCCAGCACCACGGAGACCGAAATCGGGCGCCGGAGGCTTAGTGCGATCCGTACGACGGAAGCGGACATGTGATCCCTCGGCTTTCGAGGAACAGCTTCGCACGGACTTCCTTGAAAATTCATTCCCCGATACCCGCATTCAGCGCGCTTCGTGCGCTTCGTTCAGGGAATGACCTTATTTTCGCGCCAGGGTTTAAATCGAATTGGCGGGAGTGCGAGCTAAGCGCCTCTTAATATGTCGCAACTACAGATAGTCGGACGTGTGGGGCGACGGCCGGTGCGATGCAAGATCCCGAGGCGGCAACGGAGACCAGGAGCCCGGCGAAGCCGTCGGCCACGGCGCGTGGCCTCTCGGGTTTCTTCACCACGGTCCGCGGCCGGATCTTCGTCGCGTTCCTGAGCATGAGCCTGCTCTCGGGGGCGCTTGGGCTCTACGCGGTGGTCGCGATCTCGCACATCGGCACTCTGGTCAATCGGACCTACGACGAGTCGCTGATGTCCATCAATTACGCCCGGGCGACAGCGGCCGACTTCGCCAAGATGCGCACGGCTTTCGCCCGGCGGATGCACCTGCGCAACGAGGCCGAGACAGCCAAGCTGAATGCCGAAATCGCGGATCTGTCGACGACGCTGGCCGAGGATCTGACGATCGCGGTCGAGCGCTCGCAGTCCGACCGGGCGGTGCGGACCGCCGGAGCGGTTCAGGCTGCGGTCAGCGCGTGGGAGGAGATGCGGCGCACGCTCGATCCGTCGACGGCCCGCCCGGAGCGCTGGGACGCCCTGGATCAGAAGGCCAACGCGGTCGACAATCAGATCGACCTGCTCGTGAACTACACGGCGGGCGACGGCTTCACGTTCCGGCAGGCGGCTCGCTTCCTCGTGGCGCGGGAAATGCGCGTCAACGCCATTGCGGCGGTGTTGGCGATCGTCGCCTGCGGGCTCGTCGCGTGGCTGCTCAACAGGCGCATCACCGGGCCCCTCGCGGCGGCCTCCGCGGCCGCGGAGCGGATCGCTAGCGGCAGGCTTGAGGACCGCATTCCGTCCGGCGGCCGGGACGAGCTCGGCAGTCTGCTCCGCTCCATGGCGGTGATGCGCGACAACATCCAGGCCATGATGGCCCGGGAGGTCAGTCAGCGCCGCCGCGCCGAGGCGCTCGTCACGGACGCACTCCAGACCTCGCGCGAGGGCGTCGTGGTGGTCGATGCGGCGGGACGGATCGCGCTCGCCAATGCCCAGGCCCAGAAATTCTTCGCGGGGCTGGGCGAGGCGATCGAGGCCGGAGTCTCCCTCTGGGGGAACCCGGAAACCACCGAATCCGCGCGCCCGAAGCCCCACGGCGATTGCTTCCTGGCGCTCGCCCGCGACGGCGATAT
Source organism: Methylobacterium sp. GC_Met_3 (assembly GCF_026540775.1). Classification (NCBI taxonomy): domain Bacteria; kingdom Pseudomonadati; phylum Pseudomonadota; class Alphaproteobacteria; order Hyphomicrobiales; family Methylobacteriaceae; genus Methylobacterium; species Methylobacterium sp. GC_Met_3. The sequence continues at coordinate 409,468 of NZ_JALNUL010000002.1, read as the reverse complement.
CCGGCTGGCGGACGGGCGTTGGCTCCGGGTTAGCCGCAGCGCCACCCAGCAGGGCGGCTTCATCGCGGTCTGCAGCGACATCAGCCTGCTCAAGGAGCAGGAGGATCGCCTGACTGCCACCAACCTCCGCCTCGACGCCGCCCTCGACAACATGTCTCAGGGCCTGTGCCTGTACGATGCGCAGGACCGCCTGATGGTGGTCAACCGCCGGTACAGCGAGATCTACGGCCTGTCCCCCGGTGCGGTCGAGCCCGGCATGACTGCCGTGGAGGTGATGAATGTCAGCCTCCAAGCCGGCAACCATCCGGGCTGCGATATCGAGTCGTTGCTCCGTGCGCAGCGTGAGGCGTTCTACGGCGGGGTCTGGCACACGCATTTCCAGGAATTGTGCAACGGGCGCATCGTGGCGATCGAACGCCGCAAGACGGCCGATAACGGGTTCGTCGCCACCTACGAAGATGTGACCGAGCGGCGGCAGGCCGAGGCGCGCATCGCGTTCCTGGCGCATCACGACATGCTCACCGGTCTGCCGAACCGCATCGCCCTCGGCCAGCAGATCGAGGTGGCGATGGCGCAGGCGGGCCGCGATTACGGCTTCGCGGTCTTCGCCGTCGACCTCGACGATTTTCGGCCGGTGAATGAGACGCTGGGGCACGGCGTCGGCGACGAGTTGCTCACCGCAGTGGCGAACCGGCTGACCGCCTGCGTGCGCGAGATCGACTGCGTCGCCCGCCTCGGCGCCGACGAGTTCATCGTGATCCAGCGCGGCATCGATCGGCCCGAGGACGCGGCGGTCCTTGCCCGGCGGATCATCGAGGTGGTGAGTGCGCCCTACAGCCTGAGCAGCCACGAGATCAGCGTCGGCCTGACCATCGGCATCACCCTCGCGCCGAGCGATGGGACGAGCTGCGAGAAGCTCCTGAAGAACGTCGAGGTCGCCCTCGACCGCGGCAAGTCCGAGGCACGCGGCTCGTTCCGATTCTTCGAGCCCGAGATGGATGCCCGCCTGCAGGCCCGCCGGGTGCTGGAGCGGGACCTGCGCGAGGCTTTGGCCCGCGAGTCGTTCGAGGTCTACTACCAGCCGATCTACAGCCTCGATGCCGACCTGATCTGCGGATTCGAAGCTCTCCTGCGCTGGGATCACCCCGTTCGGGGCTTCATCTCCCCGGCCGAGTTCATCCCGATCGCGGAGGAACTGGGTCTGATCGTTCCGCTCGGCGAGTGGGTGTTGCGCCGGGCCTGCGAGGAGGCGGCGCGCTGGCCGGATGGGCTCAAGGTCGCGGTCAACGTGTCGGCGGTGCAGTTCACCTCGGCGAGCCTCGTCAACGTCGTGCGCGAAGCCCTGCGCCGGACCGGCCTGCCCGGCCGTCGGCTCGAACTGGAGATCACCGAATCGGTGCTGGTGGCCAATCCCGGCGCCACGACTGCAATCCTCCACAGCCTCAAGGCGCTCGGTGTCCGCGTCGCCATGGACGATTTCGGCACGGGCTACTCATCGCTGAGCTACCTGCGCAGCTTCCCATTCGACAAGATCAAGATCGACCAGTCCTTCGTGCGCGATCTGTGCATCAAGGATGGAACGGACTTCATCGTGCGAGCGGTGATCGGGCTCGGCGCCAGCCTGGGCATGACCACCACGGCCGAGGGTGTCGAGACCGAGGCGCAGCTCGCCGTGCTGCGCGCCGAGGGCTGCGACGAGGTCCAGGGCTACCTGTTCAGCCGGCCCGTGCCCGTCTCGGAAGTCAACGCGGTGATCCTCCGCTGGAATGGGGCCAGCCGCGCGATCGCGTGAGTGACGCGGGCTTTATGAGCGGAATCGCCCCTGCGGCCGCGGCATCTCCAAATGGGTTGGCACCCAATCATCCCCACGTTCCCTCCCCCCTTTGCGGGGGAGGGAGGAGAAGCGGTGCCCCCCGCCCTACTCCGCCGCGTCGAGGCGCGGGCGCTCCACGTGGCTGCGCTCGGCCTTCACCAACTCGGCCGTACGGAACGCCACCTCCAACGCCTGCTCCGCGTTGAGGCGCGGGTCGCAGTAGGTATGGTAGCGATCCTGCAGATCGTCGGCCGTCAGCGCCCGGGCACCGCCGGTGCATTCGGTGACGTCCTTGCCGGTCATCTCCAGGTGGATGCCGCCCGCGAAGGTGCCCTCGGCGCGGTGGACGCCGAAGAAGCCCTCGATCTCCTGCATTACCCGCTCGAACGGCCGGGTCTTGTAGCGGCCGGCCGGGATCGTGTTGCCGTGCATCGGATCACAGATCCACACGACCTTTCGCCCTTCCCGCTCGACCGCGCGGATCAGCGCCGGCAGGTGATCGCCGACCTTGTCGGCTCCGAACCGGCAGATCAGGCTGAGCCGCCCCGGCTCGTTCTCCGGGTTGATCAGGTCGATCAGCCGGATCAGCCCCTCGGCCTTCATCGACGGGCCGCACTTGAGGCCGATCGGGTTCTTGATGCCGCGGGCATATTCCACGTGGGCGTGGTCCGGCTGCCGGGTCCGGTCGCCGATCCACAGCATATGGCCGGAGGTCGCGTACCAGTCGCCCGTGGTCGAATCGACCCGGGTCAGCGCCTCCTCGTAGCCGAGCAGCAGCGCTTCGTGGCTGGTGTAGAAATCGGTGGTCCGCACCTCCGGATGGGTCTCCGGATTGATGCCGATCGCCCGCATGAAGTCGAGCGCATCGGTCATGCGGCCCGCCACATCCTGGTAGCGCGAGGATTGCGGCGAATCCTTCACGAAGCCCAGCATCCACCGATGCGCGTTCTCGAGGTTCGCGTAACCGCCGGTGGCGAAGGCGCGTAGCAGGTTCAGCGTCGCGGCCGACTGCCGATAGGCTTCGAGCTGACGGCGCGGATCCGGGATCCGCGCCTCCTCCGAGAAGCCGATGCCGTTGACGATGTCGCCCCGGTAGCTCGGCAGGCTCACGCCCTCCAGCGTCTCGGTGGGCGAGGAGCGCGGCTTGGCGAACTGCCCGGCAATGCGCCCGACCTTCACGACCGGCGAGCCACCCGCGAAGGTCAGCACCATCGCCATTTGCAGGAACACCCGGAAGAAATCACGGATGTTGTCGGCCGAATGCTCGTCGAAACTCTCGGCGCAGTCGCCGCCCTGCAGGAGGAACGCTTCGCCCGCGCCGACGCGCGCGAGCGCCGCCTTCAGCTTGCGAGCCTCACCGGCAAAAACCAGCGGCGGAAAGCTCGCGATCTGCGACTCGACGGCACCCAGGGCGGCCATGTCCGGATAGGTGGGGACCTGCTCGATCGGCAGGTTTCTCCAGCTCTTCGGTGTCCAACGCTCGCCCATAGCCTCTCTCCGCGCACCCTAGAGCCGTGCCCGATCGCGCGCGCCTCTAAGTCCTTGTTGTGACGCGCGCTCTTGCGCCGAACCGGTGTCCGGTTCCGCAGAAAGCGCGCTCGTCGTGCGACCGCGCCTCACGCGCGAAGCGCGGCTTATAGAGAGGTTCCCGCACCCTGACGAGTGCCGGAATGCGAAGGGCAGGCGCGAGCGGGCTTCAGGCCTCGCCGTCCTCGACCTCGATCCCGTGCTCGGCCAGGATCCAGAAGATTGCCTCCAGATCCTCCGCGGACACGTCCCGAGGGGGAAGGGCCTCTTCGAGATCGTCGTAGGTCAGGCAGCGGCGGCGTTGCGCCTCGGCCTTGGCGAGCAGCTGGTCGATCGCCTTGCGGATGTCGGGCGAGAGCGCATCGTGGTTCGGGGGGCGGTGGAAGACCGGCCGCAGCGCATCCGCCAGCAGGCCGTCGATGATGGCCTGCCGCCGCGCATGCGCGTCGTCGCCCCCGCGTCCCTTGCCTGCGCCTTGCTTACCCATGCCCCTGATATGGCTCGGCCGGGCACCGCGTCGAGGCCCTGAGACTCTGGAGCCCTCAGCCGACCCCGACTGGATGCTTGGTCACCTCCGGCACGCGCATCGTCACGAGTTCCTCGGCCGCTGTCGGGTGGACCGCGATAGTCCGGTCGAAATCGGCCTTCGTGGCGCCCATCGTCACCGCAATGCCGACCGCTTGGATGACCTCGCCGGCGTCGTGGCCGAAGATGTGGACGCCCACCACCCGGTCGCTCGCGCAATCGACGATGACCTTCATCAGGATACGCTCCTCGCGGCCGGAGAGCGTCGCCTTCATCGGGCGGAAGCGCGCCTTGTAGACGTCGATCTTGCCGTGGATCTCCCGCGCCGCCGCCTCACTGTGGCCGACGACCCCGATCTCGGGGGTCGAGAACACCGCGGTGGGGATCAGGCGGTGATCGACGCAGGACGGCTTGCCGCCATAGACCGTGTCGGCGAAGGCATGACCCTCGCGAATCGCCACCGGGGTCAGGTTGGCGCGATTGGTCACGTCGCCGACCGCGTAGATCGACGGGACCTTGGTCTGCGAATACGCATCCACCGGGATCGCCCCGGCGCCGTCGAGGTCGATGCCGATCCGGTCGAGGCCCAGGCCCTCGACATTGGGCCGCCGTCCGGTGGCGATCAGGACCTGATCGACGGCAATCTCGGCGCCGTCGTCGAGCCGGGCGCAGAGGGCACCGTCCCGCCGCTCGATGCCCGTGAGGGTACGGCCGAGCCGCAGGTCCATCCTGTGGCCGTAGGCCTCCGCAAGGGCGTCGCGAACCTCGTCGTCGAACCCGCGCAGCAGCCTCTCGCCCCGGTGCAGCAGGGTCGTGGCGCTGCCCAAAGCCGCGAACACACCCGCGAACTCGACGGCGATGTAGCCGCCGCCGATCACCAGAATGCGCCCCGGCAGGCTCTCCAGCTCGAACACCTCGTTCGAGGTAATCGCCAGTTCGATGCCGGGCACGGCCGGCTCCTTCACCGGGTGGGCGCCGACCGCCACCAGGATCCTCTCCGCCCGGATGACGCGGCCCGACTTCAGCAGTCGCACCGTGTGCGGATCCTCGATCACGGCCCGCTCGGGCACGATCTCGACACCGGCCCGGATCAGGTTGGCGTCGTAGATGCTTTCGAGCCGGGTAACCTCGGCGTCGCGGCGCTGCTTGAGCTTCGCCCAGTCGAAGCGCGGCTTCTCCACCGTCCAGCCGAAGCCGGCGGCGTCCTCGAACTCGTCGGCGAAGCGGCCGGCATAGACCATCAGCTTCTTCGGGACGCAGCCGCGGATCACACAGGTCCCGCCGACCCGGTACTCCTCGGCCAACATCACCTTGGCACCGTACCCCGCCGCGATCCGCGCCGCGCGCACGCCTCCCGAACCGCCGCCGATGACGAAGAGGTCCACGTCGAAAGCACTCATGCGGGGCCGTCCATCCTGGGGGTCGTCGCCACGCGCGGCCGGGACGCCTCGCGCATCCACGAGATGGCAGCGCCGAGACCCGCCGTCCACCACGCCGCCCAGCCGTTGTGCTCCACGAAGGCGATCGCGACCGCACAGGCGACGAGGCCGAGCGCCGCCGCACGGTCGGGCTGCTTCAGCCGAGAGATACGGCTCAGCATCAGCATCAGGGTCAGCGCCGCGAGGAGCGCGCCGGGCAGGCCGAGCTCGGCCCAGACCTGGAGGAAGCTGTTATGCGGATGCCCGACCGCGAGGAGCACGCGCATCTCGGGTGCGAGCGTCTGGGCGGCCGGGGTCTCGGCGAAGCGCGCGCTCGTGCCGAAACCCGCCCCGCGCCAGGGATCGGCCGCCACCGCCGCGCCGAAACTGCGCGCGATCGCGACCCGCGCCCGGGAGGAGGATTGCACGAGGCGCTCGTGCGCCGATTCGGGCATGATGTGGGCCAGGAGATCGCCCTCGACCGGGGCGAGCGCCACCGCGAGACCGAGGCCCAGACCGGCGAGGCCGATTCCCGCCCGCCGGGGCAGCAGGCGGCCTGCCGCGAACATCGCGCCGCCGGCGAGCAAGCCGAGCTGGGCGGCGCCGCTGATCGAGCGCAGCACGCCCAGCGCCGCGAACACCAGCGTGACCGCCGCGAGGCCGCGATTGCGCTGCCGCCAGAGGACCAGGGCGAGCGGCCCGGCCACGAGGTCCAGGGTGAGCGCCGGCCGGTTGTGCACGAAGGCGACGGTCCGATGCCCCAGGGCCCGTTCCAGGGCGAGATCGGAGGCCAGATCCACGGCGATCAGCAATCCGGCGAGCGCGATCGAGGCGGCCCCGAGACGCGGCGCGAAAGCCAGGATTCGGCCGGGGGCGAGGCAAGCCAGAATATAAGCCGCTGTGAGCGCCGGCAGGAACTCGCCCGCCATCCGCAGCGACACGGCCGGGAACGGGCTCCAGGCGAGCGAGACGAGGCACCACGCCAGGAACGCGAGCGCCGCTCCGCCGAGAGGGGTGGCGAGCGGTGCCAGGACCCGGCGCGCCGCGTCGCGCCGGTCCTCGATCCCGCGCCCCGCTAGGAATGCGAGGGCGGCGAGCCCGATCACAAGCGGGCTCGACCGATTGGCCAGCACCATGGCGAGCGGCATGACGGCGAGGCAAACGCCGCCCGCGGCGTAGAGGCGGCCGGGTACACTCATCGGGGCAACGTCACGGCGATCCGCTCGCGCGAGCGGACACGCTCACTGCATCTGGTGCCCGCGCTTGCCCATTTCGGCGCGGACGCGGACCATGACGTATTCCGACACGTCCTGCGTCCAGTCCTGCATCTCCTGCACCATCTCGTCGAGGAGTTGCGGCTGCGCCTCGACGTAGTGCTTGCCGGCGGGCGAGCGGAAGAAGGTCGCGATCTCCTGCAGCTCGGCCTCCGAGAATTTCGTCGCGTAGGTGCGGGCCGCGATGTCGATCATGCGCTGCTTCTGCAGCTCCATCTCGGGCTGCAGCGAGGCCAGTACTTCATCGAGATCCTTGGCGAGTTCCGGCCGGGTAACGGATTGCTTGCGGATCTGGTCGGCGAAGGCAGGCAGCACCGAATCGAACGAGCGGGCGATGCCGGAGCTGAGCATCACCTCGCGGGCCAGGGCGAGATGGTTCGGGGTCATGGCCGGTGCCGCCGGCGTGTTGGCGGCGGGCGTGCTGGGCTGGGCCGCAGGCTTTGCCGGTGCCGGCTTATGAGCTTGGGCGACGGCAACGGAGGGAAGCGCGAGGCCGAGCGCAAGGCCGAGCGCGGCGGTGAGGCGTCGGGACATGCTGGGTTGATCCTGCGAGGATGGCTTGCGGGGGAAGCGGCGCCTCAGGCGAGGCTGCCGAGAACGGTGATGTCGGCTTGCCCGTCCCGTACGGCCGCCAGGATCGCGGCGTCGGCGATGCCGAGGAACAGACCGTGCTCGACGACCCCCGGTATGGCCCAGAGCGCCGCGCCGAGCGCCTCGGGATCGGGGATCGCGCCGAGATGGGCGTCGAGGATGTGATGGCCGCCATCCGTGAGAAGGGGCGCGCCGTCGGGACGCTGCCGCAGCCGGACGGCGCCGGAGCAGCCGGCACCCGCGACAGCCCGCTCCACGGCCCGGTGGGTGGCGGTGAGGCCGAAGGGGTTGACCTCGATCGGCAGCGGGAAGGCCCCGAGCCGATCCACGCGCTTGGCCGCATCGGCGATCACGACCATGCGGTGGCTCGCGCAGGCGACGATCTTCTCCCGCAGGAGCGCCGCGCCGCCGCCCTTGATCAGCCGTAAGCTGTCATCGACCTCGTCGGCGCCGTCGATCGTCAGGTCGAGCTCGGGCTGCTGGTCGAGGGTGGCCAGACGGATGCCGAGGCCCTCCGCCTGCGCCCGCGTCGCCTCGGAGGTCGGCACGCCGAGGATGTCGAGGCCGTCACGGACCCGCTCGCCCAGCAGCGCCACGAAGGCGGCGGCCGTGGAACCGGTGCCGAGGCCGAGCCGCATGCCGGGCTCCACGAGGTCGAGGGCGCGCGCCGCTGCGGCCCGGCGCAGGTCGGGCGCGCTCACCGGGAGCGAGCCCGGTCGACGGGGTGAAGCGAGGGGGCGCACGTCATGGGCCGGTCTTTCCGCGAAGATCGCGCGGCCCCTAGCACGGGACTCGGCCGACCGGAACGCCCGCTCCGACAATGCTGCGTCAAAAGCGGCCGCCTTGAGCCGGCGTGGCACTGGCGCCGGCCCGGCCGGGGGCTGGCCCGGTCAGCGGCGCGTCGGTGGCGCCTTCCGTCCCCGGCTTGCCCTGCTGGGTGCAGACGACCTGCTCCTTTTTCACCAGCACGAAGCAGATGCTCATCTCGCCGGTCCGGTAATTGACCCGGAAGACGCCGGCCTCGCGGGTGTGACGGCTCGCCACCAGCCCGTATTCCGAGGGCGTCTGCGGTCCGGCGCCTTCCCCGGCTCCGAAGCAGACGGTCTGGCCGATGCCGCCCGCCGATTCCTGGAGGCCGTACTGGCAAGATGTGACCTCGCCGGTCACCTTGTCGACCCGGTACATGCGGTTCAGGTCGACCTGCGGGGCCGGCACGAACTCGTAGGAGGTCGCGGCGGCCGGCGCGACGTGGAGCGCCGCGCAGGCGGCCAGGAGAAGCAGGGACGGTTTCATCGTTGATTCCGGGGCGGGGACGCGCAGCCTTTCGCCGGGCTTTCGGGCGAGTCTGGGGCGCCACCCTTGATGATCCGCCGGATCCGGCGAGACGCGGCGGCGCAGGGGTGCCGGCTTGCCGATGGCGGCGCCCCCCGGTAGCGAGGCCCGTGCCAGCCAGGAGCTCCTTCGCTATGTCCGCCGCTTCCACGACCCGTCCGCCCATCGCCGTGTTCGACCTCGACGGCACTCTGGCGGAGACCGCGGGGGACCTGATCGGCACGCTGAATGTGCTGATGCGGCGCGAAGGCCTGCCCGAGCTTCCGCTGTCGCAGGCCCGCGGACTGATCGGCGCCGGCGCCAAGGCGCTGATCCGGCGTGGTTTCGAGGCGGAAGGACGTGCGCTGTCCCCGGAGGATCACGAGCGGCTGTTCGAGGCCTTCATCGCCCATTACGGTGAACACCTCGCCGACACGTCGCACCTCTACCCCGGTGTCGTCGAGGCGCTCGACGCGCTGGAGGCCGACGGTTACCGCCTCGCGGTCTGCACCAACAAGTACGAGGGTCAGTCGATCGAGCTGCTGCGCCTTCTCGGGATCGGCCACCGCTTCGCGGCCATCTGCGGCCGCGATACCTTCCCCCAGTTCAAGCCCGATCCGCGCCATCTCACCGGAACGATCGAGCGCGCCGGCGGCGATCCGGCCCGGGCCGTGATGGTGGGCGACTCCCGCACGGACATCGACACCGCCAAGGCGGCCGGCATCCCGGTTGTCGCCGTGACCTTCGGCTATACCGACCGGCCGGTGACCGAGCTCGGACCCGACCGGGTGATCGAGCATTTCTCCGCGCTTCCCGCAGCAATCCGGGACTTGGCGCCGGCAAGAGCCGCGTGAGGCGTCAGCCGAGCCAGCGCCGAAGCCGGGCTACGGCTTCGTGGCACTCGGCTTCCGAGCCCGCGAACGAGAACCGGACGTGGTGGCTGCCGAGATCCGGGTCGAAGTCGAGGCCCGGCGTCGCCGCGACATGGGCCTCGTCGAGCATCCGCCGGCAGAAATCCGCAGCGTCGTTGGTGAGCTTCGCCACGTCCGCGTAGAGGTAGAAGGCGCCATCGGCCGGGTGCACGCGCCCGAGGCCGAGGCCCGGCAGCGCGTCGAGCAGGATGGCGCGGTTGCGCGCATAGCCGTCGCGGACGGCGTCGAGTTCCTCGGTCGCGTCGAAGGCTGCCAGCGCCCCGATCTGCGACAGGTAGGGCGCCGAGATGTAGAGGTTCTGCGCCAGCCGCTCGATCGGGCGGACCAGGGCTTCCGGCACCACCATCCAGCCGACACGCCAGCCGGTCATGCAATGGTACTTCGAGAAGGAGTTGATCACGACCGCGTCGGGGTCGAAGCGCAGAGCCGTCACGGTGGGCAGGCCGTAGCTGAGGCCGTGATAGATCTCATCCGAGATCAGCGGCAGGCCGAGGCTGCGGGTCGCGGTGCAGAGGTCCCGCAGGGCCGCGTCCGTGATGACGGTGCCGGAGGGGTTGGCGGGGCTCATCACCAGCGCGCCAGAGATCGGTGCCCGGGCGTGGGTCTCGCGCAGGAGCGCGGCGGTCGGAGCGAACCGGTCCTCCGCGCGCAGGACCATCGGGGCGGGCACGAGGTCGAGGGCGGCCAGGATGTTGCGATAGGCCGGATAGCCCGGCTGCGGCACGGCGACACGTGCGCCGGCATCGAACAGGCTCATGAAGGCCAGCACGAAGCCCGCCGACGACCCCGTGGTGATCACCACCCGCTCCGGCGGCACCGAGACGCCGTGACGCTCGGCGTAGTCCCGGGCGATGCGCGCGCGCAAAGCCGGCAGGCCGAGAGCCTCGGTGTAGGGGACGCGCCCGGTCGCCAGAGCATTCTGCGCCGCCGCGATCACCGCGCGCGGGGCCGGGGCCGAGGGCTGGCCGACCTCCATCCGCACCACGTCGGCACCGGCCCGCGCCTTGGCGGCGGCGGCGGCCATCACGTCCATGGCGAGGAACGGCTGGACGGCGGCGGCGCGTCTGGAGATCGGGGTCATGGGATCCTTCTCTGCGCCGGATGCGGCGGCACGGCCGGGGCCATCCGGCGAGGCCCGCGAGCGTAGTTCGCCACCCGGGAGGCCTCAACCGCGCGGTGCGGCGGCACTGCTCGCGCGGAACCGATTCGTGACACGCGCATCCGATTGACCCAATGCCGTGAAAACGCCAAACCCAGCGCCTACCGCTCGCGCTCAGTGCGGGCCGGCTTGCCCCGCAAGCGAGGATCCATGCCGTTCATCCGCCCCCTGCCCGCGCTGGCCCTGGCGCTCGGCCTCGTCGCCGTTCCTGCCCTCGCGCAGACTGCCGGGGCGCCCGCCGCCTCCCCGTTCACGGACGCGCAGCGTGCCGGGATCGAGGCGATCGTGAAGGATTACCTCGTCAAGCACCCCGAGGTGCTGCAGGAGGCGATGGCCGAGGCCGAGAAGCAGCAGGCCGAGACGCAGCGTCTCGCCCAGGCCGCCGCCCTCAAGGAATCGCGCGACGCGCTCCTGAACGGCCCGCACGATGTCGTGGCCGGCAATCCGTCGGGCGACGTCACGATGGTCGAGTTCTTCGATTACAATTGCGGCTACTGCCGCAAGGCCCTGGGCGACGTCCAGGCGCTGATCAAGTCCGATCCTAAGCTGCGGGTCGTGATCAAGGATTTCCCGGTGCTCGGCCCGGAATCGCTGGAGGCCAGCCAGGCCGCCGTCGCAGTTCGCCAGCAGCTGAAGGGCGATAAGCTGTTCGAATTCCATCAGAAGCTGCTGGAAACCAAGGGCCGCGTGAACGGAGCCCGGGCGATCCAGGTCGCCAAGGATATGGGCGTCGACATCGCCAAGCTGCAGAAGGACATGGCCTCCCCCGAGGTGAAGGCGGCGCTCAGCGAGAACCGCGGCCTCGGTGACCGGCTCGGCCTGTCGGGCACGCCGGCCTTCATCATCGGCGACGAGGTGATCCCCGGCGCGGTCGGCGTCGATCCGATCCGCAAGACCATCGCCGACGTCCGTCAGTGCGGCCACGCTTCCTGCTGAGGGAACGGGCCTTTCAGTGGCCCGTAGCAAAGGGGGGGGCGGCCTTGTCGCGCCGCACCGCCTTCGTCTAAGAGCCGCCAGCCGCAGGGCCGTCTTCCGCCGCCGACTCGATGGACGGACCGACGCGCCGCGATACGAAGTAGGCCGGATGCCAAAGAACGACGCCATCGATCCCGAGCTCGTGCGCGAGCTTGCAAACCTCGTCACCGAGACGGGCCTCTCCGAGATCGAGGTCGAGAAGGGCGACCTGCGCATCCGCGTCGTGCGCCGGCTCGAACCTGTGAGCGTTCAGGTCGCGGCGGGTGCGCCCGTGGCCGCCTTCGCTGCGCCTCCGGCCCAGTCGGCACCTTCGGCGCTGGCTCCAGCCGAGCCGCCGCGGACGCAGGCCGGCACCGTGCCCTCGCCAATGGTCGGGACCGCCTATCTGCGGCCCTCCCCCGACGCCAAGGCGTTCGTGGATGTCGGCGCGAAGGTCGAGGTCGGCGACAAGCTGTTGCTGATCGAGGCGATGAAGACCTTCAATGAGATCGTGGCACCCCGTGCCGGCACGATCAGCGCCATCTTCGTCGAGGACGGACAGCCGGTCGAGTTCGGCGAGGCCCTGCTCGTCATCAGCTAAAGCGCTCTCCGACGCAGGGGACACCGGTTCGGCGCAAGAGAGCGCGTCACAACAAGGGGTTAGAGCCGCGCACGATTGCTACGCGATCGGGCATGACTCTAGGCTGTCCGTCGGCACGACGCCGCTTAACCAGAGGATAGAGCCTCCTGTGCGGTTCGGTATCGCCAGGACGCCCTAACGGGTCCGATGTTCGACAAGATCCTGATCGCGAACCGGGGTGAGATCGCCCTGCGCATCCTGCGGGCGGCAAAGGAACTCGGGATCGCCACCGTGGCGGTCCATTCCACGGCGGATGCCGACGCCATGCACGTCCGGCTCGCCGACGAGAGCGTCTGCATCGGGCCGCCGGCGGCGCGTGACAGCTACCTGAACATCCCGTCGATCATCGCGGCCTGCGAGATCACCGGGGCGGACGCGGTCCATCCCGGTTACGGCTTCCTGTCTGAGAATGCCCGCTTCGCCGATGTGCTGGCGCACCATCAGATCGGCTTCATCGGCCCGAAGGCGCAGCACATCCGCACCATGGGCGACAAGATCGAGGCCAAGCGCACGGCGCTGAAGCTCGGCATCCCCTGCGTGCCGGGCTCCGATGGCGGCGTCGAGGATATCGATACCGCCAAGCGGATCGCCGCCGGGATCGGCTACCCGGTTCTGGTCAAGGCGGCGGCGGGCGGCGGCGGGCGCGGCATGAAGGTCGCGCGCACCGAGGCCGACCTGGAGCAGGCGATCGGCATGGCCAAATCCGAGGCGAAGGCCGCCTTCGGCGACGACGCGGTCTATCTCGAGAAGTACCTCGAGAAGCCTCGGCACATCGAGGTGCAGGTCCTGGGCGACGGCCGCGGCGGTGCCGTGCACCTCGCCGAGCGCGACTGCTCGCTCCAGCGCCGCCACCAGAAGGTCTGGGAGGAAGGCGGCTCGCCCGCCCTCAACGAATCGATGCGCGCCGAGATCGGCGGCATCTGCGCCAACGCCATGAAGGAACTCGGCTATCTCGGCGCCGGCACCGTCGAGTTCCTGTACGAGGACGGCAAGTTCTACTTCATCGAGATGAACACCCGCATCCAGGTCGAGCATCCGGTCACCGAGATGATCACAGGGATCGATCTGGTGATCGAGCAGATCCAGGTCGCGTCGGGCGGCGCCCTGTCGGTCAGCCAGTCCGACATCAAGGTCGAGGGCCACGCCATCGAGTGCCGGATCAACGCCGAGCATCCGGAGACCTTCCGGCCCTCGCCGGGCGAAATCACCCATTACCACACGCCCGGTGGGCTGGGCGTCCGCGTCGATTCCGCAGCCTTCCAGGGCTACCGGATCCCGCCGAATTACGATTCGCTGATCGGCAAGCTGATCGTGCACGGCCGGACCCGCAACGAATGCCTGATGCGTCTGCGCCGGGCGCTCGACGAGTTCGTCATCGACGGCATCGATACGACGCTACCCCTGTTCCGGACCCTGGTCCGCAACCCGGACGTGCAGAACGGCCAGTATGACATCCACTGGCTGGAGCATTTCCTCGAAGACGGTGGCATGAAGGTCTGACCGAGCTGCGGCGACCGCGGCATCCGGTCCCCTCTGGTCTTCGCGTCGGACACGCGCGACATTCAGGCCATGCACGACAGCCACCGCGTGGACATCACCCCCGAGATCCTGCTGAAGGCCTACGCGGCGGGCATCTTTCCGATGGCCGAGGATGCGCACGACCCGACCCTCTACTGGGTCGAGCCGAAGGCCCGCGGCGTGCTGCCCCTGGACGCGTTCCGCGTTCCCAAGCGCCTCGCCCGGACGGTGCGGTCCGACCAGTTCGAGGTGCGGTGCGATACGGATTTCAACGGCATCATCGACGGCTGCGCCGCCCCCCGCCGCGACAGCGAGCGGACGTGGATCAACGGCCGCATCCGGGAGCTTTACGGGGCGCTGTTCGATGTCGGCCACGTCCACACGGTCGAGGTCTATGCCGGCGACGACCGGCGGCTGGTCGGTGGCCTCTACGGCGTTTCGCTCGGGGCGGCCTTCTTCGGCGAGAGCATGTTCCACGAGGTTCGCGACGCCTCGAAGGTCGCGCTGGTGCATCTCATGGGCCGCCTGCGCGCCGGGCATTACCGGCTCGCCGACACCCAGTTCGTCACCGATCACCTCGCGCAATTCGGCGCGGAGGAACTGCCGCGGCATGTCTACAAGCGCCGCCTCGCCGCAGCGCTGGACGAGGTCGCCGACTGGAACGTCTGGCCGGGGGACGGCTCGGTGACGGGGGCGCGGGTTCTGGAGGCGCTGGGCGACCAGGGCGACGCTTAGAGCGCTCTCCGTCGCAGTGGACACCGGTTCGGCGCTGGAGAGCGCGTCACAACACGAGCTTGGAGCCGCGCACGATTGCAACGCGATCAGGCACGACGCTTAAGCGGGTGCGGCTCGCTCAGCGGAACAGCGCGTCGAACAGGTTCTGCGGCTGCTGCGGAGGCGGCGGCGGGGCCGGCGCCGGACCCTCGTTCGACGGGAAAAACTTGCGCGAGGGCTTCTGACGGGGCTGAACCGGCACGCCGCGCGGCGCCTCGACATCGACCTGGCCGGCAGCGTTGAGCTGCTGGGCGGTCTTGGTGCTGTCCTTGCCCGCGCGCTTGGTCTTCTCCGGTTTGGCCGCGACGGCGGGAACGTCCTCCTGCTCCTTTGCCTCGGCGATCACGTCGGCGCCGCCTTTGCAGTCGACCAGCCAGACATCGTAGATCGGGTGTTCGATCGCGTGCAGCCCGGGGCTCGACGCGAACATCCAGCCGGTGAAGATCCGGCGATACTTGTTGTCGAGGGTGACCTCGTCGACCTCGAGGAAGGCCGTGGTCTTGGGGCTCTCGGTCGGCGGTCGCGTGTAGCAGACCCGCGGGGTCAGCTGCAGGGCGCCGAACTGCACGGTCTCGTCGACCGCAACCTCGAACGACACGATCCGGCCGGTGATCTTGTCGAGGCCGGAGAACACCGCGGTCGGGTTCTTGATCTTATCGGCCGCAGCCGGCCCGGCCAGAACGGCGAGCGCGAGGCTCGGGGCAAGCACCGAGCGTGCGAGGGCGATGATGCGGCTCAAGGCGCGGATCCCGTGGCGAGGGAGGCCGGCCGCGCCGATGGATGCGCGGCGGACATGTCGAGTAGTCCGCCATCAACACCGGAACGGTGGCGGCAAAAGGGCGCCTGAGCCGCCCTGCGATGGCGGTTATTCGCCCGGGGTCCAGGACACGTAATCGCCGGTCGCCGCCGGGCGCTGGCCCCAGGAGAGCTGCGAGCCCTGCGGCCGATAGGCGTTCGGCGTGCCGGTCTGGTTCTCCATGTGGGGCTGCTGCCATGCGCGAGGTTGGTAATTCTCCTCGCTCGGCGCGACGTCGACGTTGTGGCAGAGCCAGCCGCGCCAGCCGGGCGGCACCTTCGAGGCATCGGCGTAGCCGTTATAGACCACCCACCGGCGCTCGGAGCCGACGGAGCGGTCGATCAGCGCCCCCTCCGCCTTATAGTATTTGTTCCCGAAATCGTCCTCGCCGACGAAGATGCCGGTGCGCGCGGTCTGGAGCGCGAGGGAAACGGTCTGGCCGTTCCACCACGTGAAGACGCGCAGCAAAGTGTCCTTCAGCGCCATCGCCGGTCCCGGAATCGTCTCGCGCCGCACGGACGCTGTCTGGCGCCGTTATGGTGACCGCGCGCGCGTGAGTCCAGCGCGCCGTCGGATGTGTCGCTGCGTGGCAGCGTCAATGGACGGTTTGCGCAGGAGCCCTGAAATCACAGGCCCGTGACGCTGTGAATCCAAAATATTCCCGAACCGAATCTCGGAAGCTGGAACGACACTTACGCAGGCCCCAAACGATATCCACAGGATTCTCCGAGCCGGCACAACATCTAGCGTGGAACTGTGCCGCAGGACACCACTTGTTGACGTGAGAGCCGAGGAAGCGGTATTCTCGCTGTATCGGTCGCGCACCGGTGTAGCGTGTGCAGCAGGGGCGGCCGTTCCAAGATTTCGTATGCGTGGCCGGGGTCCGCTCAACCTATGGGCGTGGCCGGCTGCGCATCCCACTATCGGGAATAGACCCCGCTTCGTGCGGGGCCGGGGCCTTCGTGTCCCGTCGGGAGAGGTGTGTTTCATGCGGTTCGAGCGTCGCTACACAACGGCCGGACAATCGCCCTATGCCAGCATCACGTTTCGCAAGGCGCTGAGCGAGATCCGCAACCCGGACGGCTCGGTGGTCTTCCGCCTCGACGGCATCGACGTGCCGGAGAGCTGGAGCCAGGTGGCGAGCGACGTGCTCGCGCAGAAGTACTTCCGCAAGGCGGGTGTGCCGGCGCGGCTGCGCAAGGTCGAGGAGAATGCGGTCCCGTCGCTCCTGTGGCGTTCGGTGCCGGACGATGCGGCCCTCGCCGAGCTGCCGGAGGACGAGCGCTTCGTATCTGAATCCTCCGCCACGCAGGTGTTCGACCGGCTCGCCGGTTGCTGGACCTACTGGGGCTGGAAGGGCGGCTACTTCTCGTCGGAGGACGATGCCTCCGCGTTCATGGACGAGCTGCGCTTCATGTTCGCCCGCCAGATGGTGGCGCCGAACTCGCCGCAATGGTTCAACACCGGCCTGCACTGGGCCTACGGCATCGATGGCCCGAGCCAGGGCCACTATTACTGCGACCCGCAGACCGGCGTGCTGACCAAGTCGGCCTCGGCCTACGAGCATCCGCAGCCGCATGCCTGCTTCATCCAGTCGGTCCAGGACGACCTCGTCAACGAGGGCGGCATCATGGACCTGTGGGTGCGTGAGGCGCGCCTGTTCAAGTACGGCTCCGGCACCGGCTCCAACTTCTCGATGCTGCGCGGCGAGAACGAGAAACTCGGCGGCGGCGGCAAGTCGTCCGGCCTGATGAGCTTCCTGAAGATCGGCGACCGGGCGGCCGGCGCGATCAAGTCGGGCGGCACCACGCGGCGCGCCGCCAAGATGGTCATCGTCGACATCGATCACCCCGATATCGAGTCCTTCATCGACTGGAAGGTCAAGGAGGAGCAGAAGGTCGCCGCCCTGGTGACCGGCTCGAAGGTGGTCGCCAAGCACCTGAACCTGGTGATGAAGGCTTGCACGCAGTGCGAGGCCGAAGGCGACGCCTGCTTCGATCCGGAGCGCAACCCGGCCCTCAAGCGTGAGATCAAGGCCGCCCGCCGGGCCTCGGTGCCGGATTCCTACATCAAGCGCGTCGTGCAATTCGCCCGGCAGGGCTTCACCAAGATCGACTTCCCCGTCTACGACACCGATTGGGATTCCGAGGCCTACCTCACGGTCGCCGGCCAGAACTCCAACAACTCGGTCTCGCTGACCGACGACTTCCTGCGCGCCGTCGAGGCGGATGCCGACTGGACCCTCCAGGCACGCACCACCGGGAAGGCCACCAAGACGCTGCCGGCGCGTGAGCTGTGGGAGAAGATCGGCGAGGCCGCCTGGGCTTCGGCGGATCCGGGCCTGCACTTCAACACCACGATGAACGACTGGCACACCTGCCCGGCGGGCGGGCGGATCCGGGCCTCGAACCCGTGCTCCGAGTACATGTTCCTCGACGACACCGCCTGCAATCTCGCCTCGGCGAACCTGCTGACGATGTATGATCGCGAGACCAAGCGCTTCGATGTCGATGCGTTCGAGCACCTCAACCGCCTCTGGACGGTGGTGCTCGAGATCTCGGTGATGATGGCGCAGTTCCCGTCGAAGGAGATCGCGGAACTCTCCTATCGGTACCGGACGCTCGGCCTCGGCTACGCGAATATCGGCGGCCTGCTAATGACCATGGGCCTGCCCTACGATTCGGACGCGGGCCGGGCACTGGCCGGCGCGCTCACCGCGATCATGACCGGCGTCGCCTACGCCACCTCGGCCGAGATGGCGGCGGAACTCGGGACCTTCGCGGCCTATGACGAGAATGCCGACGCGATGCTGCGGGTCATCCGCAACCATCGCCGGGCAGCCTACGGCGAAAACGAGGGCTACGAGTTCCTGAACGTCGCCCCGGTCGGGCTCGACCACGCCAACATCCCACAGGCGGATCTCGGCGACCGTGCCCGCGCCGCCTGGGACCGGGCGCTGAAGCTCGGCGAGGAGCACGGCTTCCGCAACGCACAGGCCACCGTGATCGCGCCGACCGGCACGATCGGCCTCGTGATGGATTGCGACACCACCGGCATCGAGCCCGACTTCGCCCTGGTGAAGTTCAAGAAGCTGGCCGGCGGCGGCTACTTCAAGATCATCAACCAGGCCGCGCCGGATGCCCTGCGGGCTTTGGGCTACCGCGAATCCGAGATCGCCGAGATCGAGGCCTACGCGGTCGGTCACGGCTCGATGGGTCAGGCGCCGGGCATCAACCCGACGACTCTGCGCGCCAAGGGTTTTTCGGACGAGAAGATCACGGCTGTTGAGAAGGGCCTGAAGTCGGCCTTCGACATCAAGTTCGTGTTCAACCGCTGGACGCTGGGCGACGATTTCCTCATCCAGACCCTGAAGGTCCACGCGGAAAAGCTGTCGGACCCGACCTTCGAGCTGCTCCCCTTCCTCGGTTTCTCGAAGAAGGAGATCGAGGCCGCCAACACCCATATCTGCGGGGCGATGACGCTGGAGGGCGCGCCCTTCCTCAAGCTCGAGCACTACCCGGTGTTCGACTGCGCCAATCCGTGTGGCCGGATCGGCAAGCGCTACCTTTCGGTGGAGAGCCACATCCGCATGATGGCGGCGGCGCAGCCCTTCATCTCGGGGGCGATCTCCAAGACCATCAACATGCCGAACGATGCCACGGTCGAGGATTGCAAGGCGGCCTATCTGCTGTCCTGGCGCCTCGCGCTCAAGGCGAACGCCCTCTACCGCGACGGCTCCAAGCTGTCGCAGCCGCTGAACTCGGCCCTCATTGCGGATGAGGACGACGAGGCCGATGACGCGCTCGAGGCCCTGATCCAGGCGCCGGCCGCCGCCAAGGCCGCCGCGGTGGCGGAAAAGATCGTCGAGCGGGTGATCGAGCGCGTGGAGCGGATCCGCTCCCGCGAGAAGCTGCCGACCCGCCGGAAAGGCTACACCCAGAAAGCGGTGGTGGGCGGCCACAAGGTCTACCTGCGCACCGGCGAGTACGACGACGGCCGCCTCGGCGAGATCTTCATCGACATGCACAAGGAGGGCGCGACCTTCCGGAGCCTGATGAACAACTTCGCCATCGCGATCTCGCTCGGTCTCCAGTACGGCGTGCCGCTGGAGGAGTACGTGGAGGCCTTCACCTTCACGAGGTTCGAGCCGGCGGGCTTCGTGCAGGGCAACGACGCGATCAAGAACGCGACCTCGCTCCTCGACTACGTGTTCCGCGAGCTGGCGGTCTCGTATCTCGGCCGCGCCGACCTCGCCCATGTCAGCCCCGCCGAGATCGGCGGAACGGTGATCGGCGGCGGCGAGAGCGGCGATACGACCCGCGAGGGTCCCAAGCCCGCCGCAGCCTCCTCGGTCGTCTCCCGCGGCCTGCTCCGCGGCTCGGCCGACCGTCTGACCCTGATCCAGGGCGGCCCGGGCGGTGGAAGCCTGGGTGTCGGTGCCCCGAACGCCGGCCAGACCGCTCCGGCCGGCGGGATCGTCCACGCGATCCGCGGCAGCACGGCGCTGAAGGCCGAGCCGGCTGTCGCCGGTCAGGCCGAGACAATCGCCGACACCCTCCCCTTCGCCAAGTCGGAGCGGACCGTCGCCGATCGCCGCGCCGAGGCGAAGATGAAGGGTTATGTCGGAGAGGCCTGCCCGGAATGCGCGAACTTCACGCTGGTCCGGAACGGCACCTGCCTGAAGTGTGACACCTGCGGCGGCACCACCGGCTGCTCGTAGTCGCCGCGCCTGTCTCGTCAGAACCATCGACGCGGTGTCGCTCCGGCGACGCCGCGTCGAACCGTTTCTGAAGGCGATCGTCAGCGATGGTGTGTCGCCCCGGGATGCGTGGGACCCCGACCTGCCCTGACGCGTTGGCCCGAGGACACCCTCGGAGCGTACGCCATGAAGTTTCCCGCCGGACCTCGACCTGGCTTCGCCCTCGCGTTGCTCTCCAGCGCGGCGCTGATGGCTGCACCCGCCACGGCCCAGGAGCAGCCCACCGGATCAGGGACGCTGACCCAGGTCGCGAGCTTCGACCATCAGGTCACCGGCATCACCGTGAGCAAGGGCGGGCGCATCTTCGTCAATTTCCCCCGGTGGAGCGAGGATGCCCCCGTCTCGGTCGCCGAGCTGAAGGACGGCAAGCCCGTGCCCTTCCCGGACGCGGAATGGAATGGCTGGCGCAACGCGAAGTCCGACACCGTGGACCCCAAGACGCATTTCGTCTGTGTCCAGAGCGTCGTGGCCGACCAGCAGGATCGGCTCTGGGTGGTCGATGCGGCTGCCCCCGCGATGGCGCACGTCATCAAGGACGGCCCCAAGCTCGTCGGGATCGACCTGAAGACCAATCAGGTGGTGAAGACCATCCCGTTCGACGCCAGCACCGTTCTGCAGGCCTCCTACATCAACGATGTGCGCATCGCGCCGGACGGGAAGACCGCCTACCTGACCGATTCGGGCGCGGAGGGCGCGCTGATCGTCGTCGATCTCGACAGCGGCTCGGCCAAGCGCGTGCTGTCCGGCCACGCCTCGACCATGCCGGACAAGAGCGTCACCGTTCAGTACGACGGCAAGCCGCTGCGCCGACCCGACGGACGCGGCGTGAACTTCTCGGCGGACGGCATCGCCCTCTCGCCCGACGGCAAGACGCTGTATTGGCAGGCGATCAAGGGCAAGACGCTCTACAGCCTGCCGACGGATGCGCTCACCGGCTGGGCCACCGCGTCCTTCGTGCCCGAGATGCTGAGCGACCGGACGCTCAGCGGAAAGATCGTCACGGTCGGCGAGAACGGCCCGGCCGACGGCCTGCTGATCGCCCGCAAGGACGGCCGGATGTACGTGACCTCACCGCAGGACAATGCCGTGAAGGTCCGCGACCTCTCGCAGAATGGGTCGAGCCTCACCACCCTGGTCCAGGATTCGCGGCTCCGCTGGCCCGATACGTTCAGCGAGGGGCCGGACGGCACGATCTACGTGACGACCTCGCACATCCAGGATTCGGCCGACTACAAGCCCGGCGCGCCGATCAGCCTGCCGACCGAACTTTGGGCGATCAAGTCCGGCGCGGGTGAAGCGACGGGCTCGACCGGAGGCGCGGCGCGCTGAGGCGCCGCGCTCATCGGGGTGGTGCCGTCTCCGCGGGGCTGCCGAACAGCGGGGTCTCGGCGGCGGCGTTGACGATCACCGCGACATCGCCGGGCAGCAGGAAGCCCTCGGCTTGCGCGGCGCGGGCGGCGACGCCGACGCGGGTCACGTAGTCCTGCTGGGACCTGTACCGCTCGGCCAGTGGCGGCAGGCCGGTATCGTTCGCGTCGCGCGTGGGGGCGAAGGGCTGGTAGGCGCCCACCAGTGAGCACGTGAACGTGGTGAGCGGCGCGTTCTGGCCTCCATAGACACCCAGCGGCACCGCTATGTCCGGCATCCGCACGCCGCCGATCGGGTTTCCGTCGGCATCACGCTGCGGCACCTGCACGACCGCGTCCGGCAACGCCTTCGGGGCTTGAAGGACGGTCGGATCCTCCGGCGCGGGCTGGAGCGGCATCAGCCGGGTCGCAGGCGGCGGTGCGTTCCGCGCCACCCATCCGTCCAGCCGCTGAAGGGTCGCCCGGGCCACGGGGGCCCAGTCGAGCCGGCCGGGCGGACGCGTGCAGCGATCCGCCTTCAGGACGGTGACGTGCGACGCTCCGGCGACATCGTACATCCGCACGTTGGCGGGCAGCGGCAGATCGGCGGTGCCGTGCGCCCCGGTCCGGCCGAGCGACGCGCGCAGCGAGGCGTAATCGACCGTGGAGTTGAGCAGCATCATCTTGGGCGGCACTTCCCCGCGCGCCTCGACGGTTTGGACGATCTCGCCGATCGTGAGCGGCCCGTCGTTGACGCCCGGATAGTCCGGATCGGCGAAGTTCGGGGTCTTGTCGCCGCTCGAATGCGGCCCGGTGCCGGATTGGAGGATCGGCAGCAAGCCCGCGCCGGAGACGAAGACGTGCATCCCGTCGAACACGCGCCGGCCCCGCGCGACGTTGAAGCCGTGCAGCAGGAACGTCTTGAGGAACCGCCCATCCTGCGACTTGCCGGTGCCGATCGTCCGGTTGATCGCGCCGGCGAGGGGGTTGCGCGTTCCCGTCGAATCGGCCGCCGCATGGGCGAGGAAATCCGCGGTGTCGCGCACGATCGCGAAGCCGACGCCCTCCACGAAACGCCGCTTACCCTCCGGATCGGTAAAGACCGGCAGATCCGCGCCTCGGCCGAGTTCCCAGAAGACCTCCGCGACGGCGTAGCCGCGATCCTCCAGGAAGCCGGTGCCGGGTTCGAGGTTGCCGGACTGCATCGGGAGGGTACGCGGGCTGTTGTAGAGCGCGTTGGCGTAGGCGTTCCCGCGGTTCGGCACGTCGACCAGCAGCGCGCCATTGCCGGCGGCGAGATCGGCCGGGATGAACAGGATGACGCGCGCCGCGTAGGCGACTTTGCCCCCCTTGGTGCGCTCCGCCTTGTCAAGGTCGGGAATGCCGTCGGCGTCGGGCACGAGTTCGCCATGCACCGTTCCATCGAGCCGGACGTATTCCCCGGCCGCGAACGCGCCGTAGGCTTGCCGGTCGGTGATTTCCAGCCGCGTCACCTCGGCTTGCGCGGCGCTACCCCATAACGCGACGGCGAGCAGCGCGACGGCACCCAGACAGCGTTCCATGGCGATCCCTGTGCCGGTCCGGCCTCCTCCGAGCCGGATCCGCCCCGGACCATCGCCGTGGCCGGAAGCCGGTGCAAGCGGAGGGTGAAGCCGCACCATCACTTCTGGGTGCACATGCGGTTGCCTGTCTCCCCGGGAGTCGGGGCTACGGGTATGGCCTGCCTGCCGCGTCAGACGGCCTTGCCGACAAGGCTGCCGATCCCGGCCGTCACCGCCATGGCGAGCGCGCCCCAGAAGGTCACGCGCGCCGTGGCCCGGACCAGCGGCGCGCCGCCGGCGCGGGCGCCGAGGGCGCCGAGCACGGCCAGGAACAGCAGCGAGGCCGCCGAGACCGTGAAAACCGCGATCCGGCCGGGCGACACAGCCGCCACGAACAGCGGCATGGCCGCACCCGCCGAGAACGTCGCCGCCGAGGTCAGGGCCGCCTGGACCGGGCGCGCCGCGGTGAGGTCCGAGATGCCGAGTTCATCGCGGGCATGGGCGCCGAGCGCGTCCTTCGCCATCAGTTGATCCGCGACCTGGTGCGCCAGCGTCACGTCGAGGCCCCGGTCGACGTAGATCCGGGCGAGTTCCTCCCGTTCCGCCGCCGGATCGTCCGCGAGCTCGCCGCGCTCCCGGTCGAGGTCGGCCCGCTCGGTATCGGACTGCGAACTCACCGATACGTACTCGCCCGCCGCCATCGACATCGCGCCGGCCACGAGCCCGGCGCAGCCCGCAACCAGCACCTCGCCCGAACCGGCGGCAGAAGCCGCGACGCCGACGATCAGGCTGGCCGTCGAGACGAGTCCGTCATTGGCGCCGAGGACGGCGGCGCGCAGCCAGCCAATCCGGTTGATCAGGTGCCGCTCGGTATGGACGGGGCGCATCATGGTCACGGGGTCGGCGAGAGCGGGACGCGGACCAAATCCGAATCGTCCCGACCCCGCGGCAGGATACGGCTCCCCTTCGCGCTCAGGAACCAGAGGCCAGCGGTTTCGTCGCCCGGTCGCCGGGGTCTCACGAGACCGCGCGCGAGGAGGGACCGGACGGTCCGCATTTCCCAGGGCTTGGGCGACGGCAGGGCACCGTCACGGTCCAACCGGCGCAGCATCAACTGCTGTCCCGGAGTGAGGGCGCGCCAGGCCGGAGACGATTCGAAATCGGACATCGCAGATTGGAACTAATCCAATGTATGATGTCATGGCAAGGTGATCGATGAGGTGGCTCGCTGGGAATTGATATCGTGCTGCCATGGCCGGTGAGAGCGCTCTCCGCCGAAGTGGACACCGATTCGGCGCACGAGGGCGCGTCACAACAAGGACTGAAAGCCACGCGCGATCGCTACGCACACGGCACTCGACAGTGCCCGGTTGCATCCAACCCTCCACCTTATCTGAGGTGCCCGCGTCAGCGGGCCTCGAAGGAGGGCTCAGGGGATCGCAGCGCCTTCTGGAGGGCTCCTTCGAGGCCTCCGCTGCGCTCCGCCACCTCAGGATGAGGGGGAGGGTGGGATGACCGATCGGCCGATTTCGGTCTGTGTCGTGTACCGTGCGCTACGCGGTCGGGCACCGATCTAGATGATCTTCGACGGCACCGCGTGACGCCCATCCCGCGCCAGCCAAAACCGAAAATCCTTATGCGATCCTGAGATGGACGCACCCGGTCGTGGCTCGAACCCTAACGCGGTTTCCGGGCACTCTCCAGGACGGCCAAGGCCGGCCGCGGAGCCTCCGCGGCCGGTCCGCCGGACCGGACCCGACCACCATGCTCGACATCGTCTTCATCGCCGGCGGTCTCGCTTTCTTCGCGGCCTCCGCCGGCTACGCCGCCCTCTGCGACCGGCTCTGAGGGAGGCCGCCATGACCCTCGACCTCGCCCTCGGCGCCTGCGTGACCGCCGGCCTCCTCGTCTACCTCACCTACGCCCTCGTCCGCCCCGAGCGGTTCTGAGCGGCCCCGCAGGACCCTTTCCCATGACTCTCAACGGCTGGATCCAGATCGCGCTGTACTGCGCGGTCGTTCTGGCGCTCGTGAAGCCCCTCGGGTCGTACATGACCCGCGTCTTCACCGGCGAGCGCACCTTCCTTTCGCCCGTGCTCGGCCCTGTCGAGCGCGGGCTCTACCGCGTGTCCGGCATCGATGCCCGCCAAGAGCAGCACTGGCTCGCCTATATGGGCGCGGTCATCCTGTTCCACGTGCTGGGTTTCGCGGTGCTCTACGCGATGCTGCGGCTGCAGGCGGTCCTGCCGCTCAACCCGGCCGATCAGGCCGCGGTCGCACCGGACCTCGCGTTCAACACGTCGACCAGCTTCATCACCAACACCAACTGGCAATCCTACGGCGGCGAGACCACGCTCTCGTACCTGTCGCAGATGCTGGGGCTGACGCACCAGAACTTCCTGTCGGCGGCGACCGGCATGGCGGTGGCGGTGGCGCTGATCCGTGGTTTCGCGCGCGCCTCCACGGGCACGATCGGCTCGTTCTGGGTCGATGTGACCCGCGCGACCCTCTACGTGCTGCTGCCGATCTGCGTCCCCTACACGCTGTTCCTGGTCTGGCAGGGCATGCCGCAGACGCTCTCGCCCTACGTGGACGCGACGACCCTGGAGGGCGCCAAGCAGACGATCGCGCTGGGCCCGGTGGCGAGCCAGGTGGCGATCAAGATGCTCGGCACCAACGGCGGCGGGTTCTTCAACGCCAACGCCGCGCACCCGTTCGAGAATCCGACCGCCCTGTCGAACTTCGTCCAGATGGTCTCGATCTTCGTGATCGGCGCCGCGCTCACCAACGTGTTCGGCCGCATGGTCGGCGACGAGCGCCAGGGCTGGGCGATCCTCGGTGCCATGGGCCTGCTCTTCGTGGCCGGCGTCGCCGTCACCTACTGGGCCGAGGCCAACGGCGGCTCCGTGCTCAACAGCTTCGGGCTGACCGGCGGCAACATGGAGGGCAAGGAGACCCGCTTCGGCATCGCGGCCTCCGCGTTGTTCGCGGTGATTACCACGGCGGCGTCCTGTGGCGCGGTCAACGCCATGCACGACTCGTTCACGGCGCTCGGCGGCCTGGTCCCGCTGCTCAACATGCAGCTCGGCGAGATCATCATCGGTGGCGTCGGTGCCGGCCTCTACGGAATGCTGATCTTCGTCATCGTGGCGATCTTCGTGGCGGGCCTGATGGTCGGCCGCACCCCCGAATACCTCGGCAAGAAGATCGAGGCGAAGGAGGTGAAGATGGCCATGCTCGGCATCCTCTGCCTGCCGCTGATGATGCTGGGCTTCACGGCGCTCGCCACCGTCATCCCGGCGGGTCTCGCCGGTCCGGCCAATGCCGGCCCGCACGGCTTCACCGAGATCCTCTACGCCTACACCTCGGCGGCGGCCAATAACGGCTCGGCCTTCGGCGGGCTGACGGCCAACACGCTGTTCTACAACAGCACGCTGGCCATCGGCATGCTGGTCGGCCGGTTCTTCGTGAAGATCCCGGTGCTGGCCATCGCGGGCTCGCTCGCCGCCAAGAAGCGGGTACCGGCCTCGGCGGGGACGCTCCCGACCCATGGCGGTCAGTTCGTCGGGCTGCTCGTCGGCGTGATCCTGATCATCGGCGGCTTGACCTTCTTCCCGTCCCTGGCGCTCGGCCCCGTGGTCGAGCACCTCGCCGGGTCGGCCGGCCAGACCTTCGCGGCGGGGGGCTGAGATGCCGCGCGCCCTGCCCTCGCGGCGCATGCCGCGCCACCGGCTCATGCTGCATCGGCCACCGCCCCGGCGGAGCCAATCCCAGCCGGTGCGGACCTCGGACCTCGTGCTGGCGCTCCTCGGCGTCGTGCTGCTCGGCGGCTTCGCCCTGCTGGCGGCCTACGCCCTGACCAGCGGCCTGCTGGCCCCCTGACCCCGACAGCGCCCGGCGCTTCGCGCCGGGCCTCCCGCCTCCCTCCGGACACCCCCCATGTCGCGTCAGACATCCTCCCTGTTCAGCGCCGCCCTGATCGGGCCGGCCCTCCTCGGCTCCGTCCGAAAACTCGATCCCCGGGCCATGATCCGAAACCCGGTCATGTTCGTGGTCGAGGTCGTGGCCGCCCTCACCACCGTGCTGTTCGTCTGCGATCTCGCCACCGGCGGCAGCGATCTCTCCTTCTCCGGCCAGATCATCCTGTGGCTGTGGTTCACCCTGATCTTCGCCAACTTCGCCGAGGCGCTGGCCGAGGGCCGCGGCAAGGCCCAGGCCGACAGCCTGCGGCGCACCCGCACCGAGATGACGGCCAAGCGCCTCACCGGCAGCGACCTCAAGACCCTCGGCCGGGCCTACGAGATGGTGCCTGGCACGAGCCTCAAGGTCGGCGACGTGGTGCTGGTCGAGGCCGGCGACCTGATCCCCTCCGATGGCGAGGTCATCCAGGGCGTGGCCTCCGTCAACGAGGCCGCCATCACGGGCGAATCCGCCCCGGTGATCCGCGAATCCGGCGGCGACCGCTCGGCGGTGACCGGTGGCACGCAGGTTCTCTCCGATGAGATCAGGGTCCGCATCACCGCGGCCGCGGGCTCGACCTTCGTCGATCGCATGATCGCGTTGGTCGAGGGCGCCGCACGGCAGAAGACCCCGAACGAGATCGCCCTCAACATCCTGCTCGCCGGGCTGACCCTCGTCTTCGTCTTCGCAGTGGCCTCGATCCCGAGTTTTGCGAGTTACGCCGGTGGTTCGATTCCGGTGATCGTGCTGGTCGCCCTGTTCGTCACGCTGATCCCGACCACGATCGGCGCCCTGCTCTCGGCGATCGGCATCGCCGGCATGGACCGGCTGGTGCGGTTCAACGTGCTCGCCATGTCGGGCCGCGCCGTCGAGGCTGCGGGCGACGTCGACACCCTGCTGCTGGATAAGACCGGCACCATCACGCTGGGCAACCGTCAGGCCACCGAGTTCCGCCCGGTCCGGGGCGTCTCTGAGCAGGACTTGGCCGACGCGGCGCAGCTCGCATCGCTCGCCGACGAGACGCCGGAGGGCCGCTCCATCGTGGTGCTCGCCAAGCAAAAATACGGCCTCCGCGCCCGCGACATGGCCGGGCTCAATGCCACCTTCGTGCCGTTCACCGCGCAGTCGCGCATGTCGGGCGTCGATCTGGACGGCGCCTCCATCCGCAAGGGCGCGGTCGATGCGGTGATCGCCTCGCTCTCCGGCCAGCCGGTTCCGAGCCGCGGCTCCAATGCGGCGCTGGCCTTCCAGAGCGCGGCCGAGAGCCAGGCGGCAATCGAGATCCGGGCCATCGCCGAGACGATCGCCAAGGCCGGTGGCACGCCGCTCGCGGTGGCCCGCGACGGGCAGCTGCTCGGCGTGGTCTACCTGAAGGATATCGTGAAGGGCGGCATCCGCGAGCGCTTCGCGGAGCTGCGCCGCATGGGCATCCGCACGGTGATGATCACCGGCGACAACCCGATGACCGCGGCGGCGATCGCCGCCGAGGCCGGCGTCGACGATTTCCTCGCCCAGGCCACCCCGGAGGACAAGCTCGCGCTGATCCGCAAGGAACAGGCGGACGGCAAGCTCGTCGCCATGTGCGGCGACGGCACCAACGACGCCCCGGCCTTGGCCCAGGCCGATGTCGGCGTCGCCATGAACACCGGCACGGTGGCGGCCCGCGAGGCCGGCAACATGGTCGACCTCGACAGCGACCCGACCAAGCTCATCGAGATCGTCGGCATCGGCAAGCAGCTGCTGATGACCCGCGGTGCGCTGACGACCTTCTCCATCGCCAACGACGTCGCGAAGTACTTCGCGATCATTCCGGCGATGTTCCTCGGGCTCTATCCGCAGCTTCAGGCGCTCAACGTGATGCATCTCGCCTCGCCGCAAAGCGCAATCCTGTCGGCGATCATCTTCAATGCGCTGATCATCGTGGCGCTGATTCCGCTCGCCTTGCGCGGCGTGACCTATCGCGCCGTCGGTGCGGCCGCGCTGCTGCGCCGGAACCTGCTGATTTACGGGCTCGGCGGCGTCCTCGTGCCCTTCGTCGCCATCAAGGTCATCGACCTCGCCGTCTCGGCCCTCCACCTCGCTTGAACCGGTCCCCCGGAGACCCACCATGCTCAGACAGCTTCGCCCCGCCCTGGTCCTGCTCACCGCGCTCACGGTGATCACCGGCCTCGCCTATCCCCTCGCCATGACCGGTCTCGCGGGGGCGATCTTCCCCGCCAAGGCCGCCGGCAGCCTGATCGAGCGCAGCGGCACGACCGTCGGGTCCAGCCTGATCGGGCAGAATTTCACCCGCGGCGGCTACTTCCACGGCCGCCCCTCGGCCACCACCGCAACCGATCCCGCCGACGCCTCCAAGACGGTGCCGGCGCCCTACAACGCCGCCAATTCCTCGGGCTCGAATCTTGGGCCCACCAGCGCGGCTCTGGCCGAGCGGGTGAAGGGCGACCTCGAGACGCTGAAGGCCGAGAACGCCGCCGCGCCGGTGCCGGTCGATCTGGTTACGACCAGCGGCTCTGGCCTCGACCCGGACATCTCGCCGGAGGCCGCCTACTTCCAGGTGCCGCGCGTCGCCAAGGACCGCAAGATCGCCGAGGATAAGCTGCGCGATCTGGTGGCATCCCATGTCGAGGGCCGCACGCTCGGCCTGCTCGGCGAGCCGCGCGTGAATGTCCTCGCCCTGAACCTCGCCCTGGACGGTCTCGCCCACCCGTAAGGCGCACTATAGAGGAATCATGCCCGCGCCCGGCCGCGATCCGAACCGCCCCTCCCCCGACGCGCTCCTCGAAGCGGCGCGCCGGGAAGAGCGGACCTGCGGCCGGCTCAAGGTCTTCCTCGGCGCCGCTCCCGGCGTCGGCAAGACCTACGAGATGCTGACCATCGGGCGCGCCCGCCTGAAATCCGGGACCGATGTGGTGATCGGCGTGGTCGAGACCCACGGCCGCGCCGAGACCGAGGCCCTGGTCGACGGCCTCGAGACGATCCCCCGCCGGCCCGTGCCGTATCACGGCGCGGTCCTGAAAGAGATGGATCTCGACGCGCTGCTCGCCCGCCGGCCGGCGCTCGCGCTGGTGGACGAACTCGCCCACACCAACGCGCCGGGCTCGCGCCACCCGAAGCGCTATCAGGACGTCGAGGAACTGCTCGATGCGGGCATCGACGTCCTGACGACGCTCAACATTCAGCATGTCGAGAGCCTCAACGACGTGGTGGCCTCGATCACCCGCATTCGCGTGCGCGAGACCGTGCCGGACGGCGTCCTCGACCGGGCCGACGACATCGAGGTGGTCGATCTCAACCCCGACGACCTGATCCAGCGCCTGAAGGACGGCAAGGTCTACGTTCCGACCAACGCCGAGCGCGCCCTCAAGCACTACTTCTCTCGCGGCAACCTGACGGCCCTGCGGGAACTGGCACTGCGGCGCACCGCCGACCGGGTCGACGACGAATTGCTGGGCCACATGCGGGCCAACGCCATCGCGGGCCCCTGGGCGGCCGGCGAGCGCGTGCTGGTCTGCGTGAATGAGGATCCCAGTTCATCGGGCCTCGTCCGCTACGCCAAGCGCCTCGCCGACCGACTGCACGCCCCCTGGACGGCACTCGTGATCGAAGGCGCCCGGGCGGCCTCCCTCCGAGAGGCGGAACGTGACCGGATCGCCCAGGCTCTCCGGCTGGCCGACCGGCTCGGGGGCGACGCCGTCACCCTGCCGGGCGGCCGGCGCATCGCCGACGACGTGCTCGACTACGCCCGCTCGGCCAACGTCAACCACATCATCGTCGGCAAGGCGAGCCGATCCTGGCTGTTCGAGCTCATCAACGGCTCGGTGGTCCATGACCTCGTGCGCCTGAGCGGCAACATCAGCGTCCACGTCGTTCGGGGCGAGTCCGTCCCGGACGAGCGGCAGCCCCGCCGGGCGATCACGGTCGCGCCCTCGGGCTCCGGCTTCGACATCAGGCCCTACGGCATCGCCATCGCGGCCATCGCGGCCGGTCTTGGGGCGGCCATCCTGGCGCAGCCCTATGCGGGCATCGAGAACGCCGACCTGTTCCTGCTCACCGCCGTCGTGGCGGTGGCGGTGCGCTGGGGTCTCGGTCCGGCGCTGGCCGCAGTCGTGGCGGCCTCACTATCCTACAACTTCTTCTTCCTGCCGCCGGTCTACACCCTGACGATCGCCGATCCGACCAACGTCGCGGCCTTCCTGCTCTTCACCCTGGTGGCGGTGCTGGTCTCGAAACTCGCGGCCCGCGCCCGGCGGGTCGCGGTGGTAAGCCAGGGCCGCGCGCGGGCGACGGAGCGGCTGTTCGGCTTCTCGCGAAAGCTCGCCGCCTGCGGGACGCTGGACGATGTCCTCTGGGCGACCTGCGCCCAGGTGGCGGCGATGCTGAAGGTCCGCGTCGTGCTGCTCCTGCCCGACGGCAAGGCCGTCACCGTCCGGGCCGGCTACCCGCCGGAGGACATGCTGGAGGCAGCCGACGTGGCGGCGGCCCAATGGGCATTCGACAACGACAGGCCGGCCGGCCGGGGTGCCGACACGCTGCCGGGCGCCAAGCGCCTGTTCCTGCCGATGCGCACGGGACGCGGCACGATCGGTGTGATCGGTCTGGACGCGGACGGGACCGGGCCGATCCTGACGCCGGAGGCCCGCCGCCTCCTCGACGCCCTGGTCGATATGGGGGCGCTCGCCATCGAGCGGGTCCGCCTCGTGGAGGATCTCGACCGGGCCGAGCGCGCCGCCGAGACGGACCGTCTGCGACAGGCGCTGCTTACCTCGATCAGTCACGATCTGCGCACGCCGCTGGCCTCGGTGCTGGGGGCGGCCAGCACGCTGCGCGACCTTGACGCCGCCCTGGCGCCGGACGCGAAGTCGGAGCTGCTCGGCACCATCATTGAGGAAGCGGAACGATTGAACCGCTTCATCGCCAACCTGCTCGACATGACCCGTCTGGAGGCCGGCGCGGTGGCGCCGAATTTTTCGGCGCAGGATGTCGGGGAGACCGTCGATACCGCGCTGCGGCGGACCCAGAAGGTCCTCGCGGAGCACCACGTCGTGGTCGACGTCGCCCCCGATCTGCCGACCCTGGCGCTCGATCCGGTCCTGTTCGAACAGGTTCTCGTCAACCTCCTCGACAACGCCGCCAAATACGCGCCGGAGGGCTCGACCGTGACGGTCCGGGCGGTGCGCGAAGGGACGACGGTGCATCTCACCGTCCTGGACGAGGGGGATGGCCTGCCAGAGGCCGATACCGAGCGGGTGTTCGACAAGTTCTACCGGGCTCGCAAGGGCGACCGGGTCCGGGCCGGAACCGGGCTGGGCCTGGCCATCGCCCGCGGCTTCGTCGAGGCGATGGGCGGCACGGTCACGGCTCTGAATCGCCGCGACCGGAACGGGGCCTGCTTCAGCATCATCCTGCCGATACCGACGCGGGTCGCCTCCAAAGGCATCGCGGCGTAAGCCTGCCGACGGACCTGCGGCTTGGCCGAGAGGGGCCGACCTTGCGGCTACGGGCTGACGAACAGGATTTCACGATGTCCCTCACCATACGAACTGCGCGGCCATGACCGTCGACGAGATCCTGGCACCCGCCGACGCACTGATTGGTCTGCGCAGCGCCGGCAAGATCCCACTCCTCGACGATCTGGCCCGACGGGCAGCCGGCACGCTCGGGATCGATGTGACGGCAATCCTCCCAGCCCTGCTTCGGCGCGAGGATCTCGGGTCCACGGGGATCGGGGATGGCATCGCGCTGCCCCATTCCCGGCTGGACGCCGTCCAGCGCCCCTACGGGATGCTCGCCCAGCTGCGCGAGCCGATCGACTTCGACGCCGTGGATGACCGGCCGGTCGATCTCGTCTTCCTGCTGCTTCTTCCCTCGGGTGCGGAAGGCGAGAACCTGAACGCCCTCGCCTGCGTGGCGCGCCGCTTGCGGGACCCCGAGACCGCCGCTGCGCTGCGTCGCGCCCGGGATGCACGGAGCCTGCATGCCGCAGCGAGCGGCCGGAGCCTTACGGAGGCGTGATGCGACGCCCTGGGCTGATCAGTGCGCCCCGCCCACCGCAACGAACTTGAACAGGAAGATCGCGGCGATCACCCAGACCACCGGCTTCACCTCGCGCGCCCGGCCGGCGAACAGCTTGAGCACCGCGTAGGTGATGAAGCCGCAGGAAACCCCAGTGGCGATCGAATAGGTGAACGGCATGAGCAGCGCCGTCACGCAGGCCGGGATCACCTCGGTACGATCGTCCCAGTCGAGGTCGGCGAGTTCGCGCAGCATCAGGCAGGCGACATAGAACAGCGCCGGCGCGGTCGCGTAGAGCGGCACCGCGGCCGCCAGCGGAGCAAAGAACAGGCAGGCCAGGAACAGGACCGCCACCGTCACGGCCGTCAAGCCTGTGCGGCCGCCCTCCTCCACTCCGGAGGCGCTTTCGAGATAGGCGGTTGTGCTCGACGTGCCGAGCAGCGAGCCCGCGAAGACCGATACGGAATCGGCCATCAGCGCGCGGTCGAGGCGGCGCATCCGGCCCTCGGTCAGCAGTCCGGCCCTGTTGGCGACCCCCATCAGCGTGCCGGTGGCGTCGAACAGTTCGACCAGAAACAGGACCAGGATCACGTTGAGCAGGCCACCCGACAGGGCGCCCGGAACATCGAGGGCGAACAGCGTCGGGGTGATCGACGGTGGCAGGGAGACGATACCCTGGAAGCCGTTCCCGGCAACGGCGAAGCTTAGGGCCGTGACCGTGAGGATGCTGGAGAGCAGAGCCGCCCGCACCTTCCGAGCCGAGAGGACGGCGACCATCAGGAACCCGATCACGGCCAGGACCGTCCCGGGTCGATGCAAATCGCCGAGGGTGACGAAGGTGGCTGGGCTTGCCGCGACGATGCCGGCATTCTTCAAGGCGATGATCGCCAGGAACAGGCCGATCCCCGCCGTGATGGCGATCCGCATCGAGCGCGGGATCCCGTCGACAATGATCGCGCGCAGCCCGGTCAGCGTGACGATCAGGAAGCACAAGCCGGATATGAACCCGGCCCCGAGGGCGGCTGGCCAGGCGAAGCCGAGGCCCTGCACCACCACGTAGGTGAAATAGGCGTTGAGCCCCATCCCGGGCGCGAGGGCGATCGGATAATTGGCGTAGAGCCCCATGATCAGCGAACCGAGCGCTGCCACGAGGCAGGTCGCCACGAACACGGCGCCGCGGGGCATGCCGGCATCCGCCAGGATGCTGGGGTTGACGAACACGATGTAGGCCATCGTCAGGAACGTGGTCAGGCCCGCCAGCAACTCGGTGCGGACACTGGTGCCGTGCTCGGCGAGCTGAAATGTTCGCTCCAGAAAACCGCCCGACGACGCGGGAGAGATGGCATCCCGCTTCATGCCGAGGCGCCATCCGCAGTCAGGCTGGCCGCGACGGCCCGGTAGATCCGGTCGGGCGCGAACGGTGTCGCCGTAAGTCGCGCTCCGGTGGCGTCTCGGATCGCGTTGCCGAGCGCCGCCGCGACAGGGTTGAAAGGCGATTCGCTCATGGATTTCGCGCCAAGCGGGCCGACGCTGTCGTGAGTCTCGGCGAACAGGACTTGCGTATCCGGGACATCGGCGCAGGCGGGGATGTGGTAGTCGCGAAACGCCTGCGTGATCACCCGCCCCCCGCCGTCGATGCGGACATCCTCGTAGAGTGCCGCGCCGATCGCTTGCGCGACGCCGCCTTCCACTTGGCCGCGGCACTGCATCGGATTGATGACGCGCCCTGCATCGGCGGCGTGAATGCTGCGCAGGATGCGCACCTCCCCGGTCTCCGGCCGGACCGCCACCCGGAAGGCCTGGACGTTGAACGACACCGAGCGCGGGCTGCCGTCGGCGTGCCCGTCCGCCTCCAGCGGTCCGAGTGCGGCAAGAGCGAGCGGACCGCCCGGTGTCGCGACCGTATCGCCGGCGAGCCGACAAGCCTCGACGGCCGCGCCGGATATCTCGGCCGCCCGGGCGCGGATCCGCTCCGCCAGGGCCTCGGCGGCGCGCAGGACCGCCAGACCGCCAACGACGGTGCCGGTGCTGCCATAAGCACCGGTGTCGTGGCCAACCGTATCCGTGTCGGCTCCGAGGACCCGGACGCAGCCGGGATCGGCGCACAACGCGGAGGCTGCGATCTGACGGTGCACCGTGCTGGTGCCGTTGCCGAACTCTGCGGTGCCGACCCGGACGGTGTAGGTACCGTCCGCCTCCAGGCTCACCCGTGCGTCGGCGAAGTGGCCTCGGGGCGGGATCGTGTCGATCATCGCCATCGCCATGCCGGTGCCGTTGCGCCAGCCCGGTTCCGGCTCCGGTCCTGGATCGGCTTGCATGGCCGCTTCCACCAGATCCAGGCACTGGTCGAGCCCGTAGCTGCCGAACACCACGTCGTGCGGCTCCAGGCTGTTCGACACCATCGGGTCGCCCGGCCTGATGGCGTTCCGGCGACGCAGCTCGAACGGATCGATGCCGAGGCGCCGGGCGATCTCGTCCAAAGCGGATTCGAGGGCGAAGATCGTCTGGCTCAGGCCGTAACCCCGGAAGGCGCCGGACGGGACCGTGTGGGTGTAGACGGCGCGCCCGGCGACCCGCTTGTTCGGGCAGGCGTAGGCCGCCAGCACCTCGTTGCAGCCGTGGTGGATCACCCCGCCTGCATGGTTGCCGTAAGCGCCGGTATCGGAGAGGACGTCGAGGTCGATGGCCGTGAGCGTCCCGTCCCGCCGGGCGCCGACCGTTACTGTGACCCGCATCGGGTGACGGGTCGTGGTCGCAATGAACTGCTCCTGCCGGGTCAGCTCCCAGCGTACCGGGCGGCCGGTCCGCAGCACCGCGAGGGCGACGAGATCCTCGGTCAGCATCTCCTGCTTGCCGCCGAAGCCGCCGCCGACCCGCCCGCAGACGACGCGCACCGCATCCCGTTCGAGGCCGAACAGGTCGCACAGGGCATCCCGGGTCAGGAACGGCACCTGGCTGCTGGTGCGCAGCGTCAGGCGGCCGTCTGGGTCGTGCCAGCCGACGCAGCCATGGGTCTCCAGCGCCGCGTGCTGGAGCCGCTGGGACAGGAAGGTGTCCGCGTAGATGATATCGGCTTCAGCGAGTCCCGCCGCGACGTCGCCGACCTCGCCGTGGACTTCTGCGGCCAGGTTCGGGTGGGGCCCAAGGGGCGGCGCATCGTTGCCGGGTTCTTCGCCGGGATTGTGGACCCGCGGTGCATCGGATGTGAGCGCCAAGGCTGGATCGAGCAGAGCGGACCGGATCGCGTAGGTGACGCGCAGGGCCCGGCATCCGGCCTCGGCAGCCGCCTCATTCTCCGCGATCACGGCGGCGACGCGTTGGCCGACGAACCGCAGGATCGGATCGAGCACGCGAGTATCGGCGGCGTCGTCCCTGGGGTCCTGGTGGCGGCCGGTTGAGAAGCGGCCGGGCGGTGCGTCCGCATGGGTGAGGATTGCAACGACGCCGGGGATCGCGTGCGCGGCCGCCGCGTCGATCGTCACGACCCGGGCATGGGCATGCGGCGAGCGCAGCACCTTGAGGTGGAGAGCGTCACCGGGCGGCATGTCGAGGGTGAAGCGCTCCCGCCCGCAGACCACCGGCAGCGCGGCCGGGGCCGGGAGGCTCTGCCCGACCGGATCGTCGCCGTTGTATCCTTGAGCCGCATGGCCAATCCCCGCGATGGCGTCGCGGATCGCGCGATAGCCGGTGCAGCGGCACAGATTGCCCTTGAGCGCGGTGTCGAGATCCCACCGCTGGCCCTGGTCGAGGGCGGAAGCGGTCATGATCATGCCGGCGGTGCAGAAGCCGCATTGAAAGCCCTGCGCGAACAGGAAGGCCGCCTGCATCGGGTGGATCGTGTCGGGTAAGCCGTCATCCGCGCGGCAGGAGCCGGCGAGCCCCTCGATGGTGGTCACGGCCCGGCCCTCGGCGCGGAAGGCCGGGATCAGGCAGCTATGGACCGGTTCGCCGTCCAGGTGGACCGTGCAGGCGCCGCAATCGCCCGCGTCGCAGCCATTCTTGACGCCGAACCATCCGGCCTCGCGCAGGTAGGTGCGCAGGCACTGGCCCGGCCGCGGCGCGCCTTCGTACCGGCTCCCGTTGATCGTCAGATGCATCGGCCGCCCTCCTGCAACGCGTCGCGGATTTCCCGGGCGAGGAGACCGGTGACGTGGCGCCGCCAGTCGGGCCGGCCGTGGACGTCGTCGTAGTAGAGCGTGTCGGGGATCGCGGCGGCGAGGGCCCGGGCCAGAGTCACATCGTCGGGCGAAGCGTCGAAGGCGAGGCGGACCGGCCGGCGGATTGCAGCCGTCACGGTGAGCGTCAGGGCGCCGTCCGCGTGTCGTGTGCCGATCAACAGGGCACCCGATCGACCGGCCGGACTGAGGCTGATGCGCCGGAACGCCGTCCGCCGAACCAGCGCCTCCGCCGGGACGTGCAGGCTGCGCAGGATCTCACCGGCTCGCAGGGCGTTCCGCTGGGGACCGAGCACAAAATCCGCTGCGGGCAGGTCTCGCTCGGCGCCATCGGTCGACCAGATCGCGCAGCGCGCCTCCAGCGCCACGGCCAGCGCGATCATCGGCCCGGCCGGAAGAGCGAGACAGAGATTGCCGCCCACGGTCGCGGTGTTCAAGATCTTGAACGAGCCGAGGAGCGCGCGGCAGCACTGGCCGATCAGCGGCGCTGCGCTCCAGTGAGATGGAAGTGCGAGCCGGTCGAGCTGCGCGAAGGTGCAGGTCGCCGCGAGGATCAGGCCGTCCGGTCCGATCGCGTGCGCGGGCCAGCCGAGACCCGCGAGGTCGACAAGGCGCCGCGTTTCCGGCTGCGGTTCGGAGAACAGCCACGTTCCACCCGCCAGACAGGCATCCCCCGCCTGCCACGGCGGCAGTTCGGATCGGCTGCGCGGCCTGAGGACGGTCTCGATGGTGTTGAGATCCATGCAGCACGCCGTCCGGGCAGGAAGAGCATCGGGCCACGCACTATGCGTGCCGGTTCGCCGGCCCGGTCAAGTCACGGCCTAGACCCTGCTTGGATCGCACCGTGTCGCGCCTTAATACTCGACAGCCACCCCGATCGTCTGGAGTCCACGATGCCGCTGATGGCCGCGCGCTACGGAAAGGAACGCGTCCGGGTGATGCGCCTCGCCCGCGACGGCGCGCACCACGTCCCGCGCGAACTGACGCTCTCGGTGATGCTGACCGGGGCCTTCGACGCCGCCTGGACCGACGGGGACAACAGGGCGAGCATCGCCACCGACAGTGTGAAGAACATCGTCAACGTGACGGCGGCCCAGAACCCCACGCTCGACGCGGAGGCGTTCGTTGCCGCATTGGCGCGGGTGTTGATCGAAAGCTATCCACAAGTCGCCTCGGTATCGATCGAGGCCGAGGAGACCCGGTGGCTGCGCCACGCCGTCGATGGCGCGCCGCATGATCACACCTTCACCCGCGACGGCAACGGCTTCGGCTACGTGGGGCTGGTCACCGATCGCACCGGATCGACGCTCCGCTCGGGCCTGCGCGATTTCACCTTCATGAAGACCACGCAATCCGGCTGGACTGGCTTCGTGAACGACCGGTATCGCACCCTGCCCGATACGACCGACCGGATCGCCGCGACGAGCATGGATGCGACGTGGTCTTGGTCGGTGAAACCGGACGATTTCGGGATCGCGAATGCCCGAATCCTCGCCATCCTGCTCCGGGTCTTCGGAACCACGTATAGCCGCGGTGTTCAGGACAGCATGTACCGGATGGGTGAGGCTGCGCTCGCCGAGGTGCCGGAATTGGCCGAGATCGCGTTCGTGATGCCGAACAAGCATTATCTGCCGGTCGATCTCAGGCCGTTCGGGCTGGACAACGCCGGCGCCGTCTTCCAGCCGACCGATGAGCCTTATGGCCGCATCGAGGCGACGATCGGTCGACGAAGCTGATCAGCCGAAGAGCTTGGCAGTTCCGCGATTAATGTTCGGTGCTTTCTGGTGGTTCGGGAAGCATCGCGAGCGATGGGCTGAGACCGCGATTCCCTGCATTTGTCCGGTGTTGCGCTACCCGGACTAGGCCAGTGTCGGCCGCAGGTCGCGTCAGTTCGGCTCGCTGGCGTCGTCGGATCCGGGCTCGTCGACGACGCGGCCAATCCGCGGCACGAGGGGCAGACGCATTGTGCAGCGCAAGCCGTCCGGTTCGAAGGCGAGATCGATACGGGCATTCAATTCGTAGCGCAGCATGTCGTTCAGGACCTGCATGCCGAAGCCCCGCCGCGTCGGCGGGGCGACATCCGTGCCGCCGGTCTCCTTCCAAGTCAGCACCAGATCGCCTGGCCGCATCGTATCGCCGGTGTCTATCGACCAGACAACGTTCACCTTGCCTTCGGACAGTCCGAATACGCCGTGCTCGACGGCGTTGCTGCAGAGCTCATGTACAGCCAGGGCCATCACCTGCCCGGCCTTCGGACGGAGGCGGACAGCCGGGCCCGCCAGGTCCGCCTGATCGCCCTCGCGAATGAGATGGACCATCAACTCGTCCGAGATCAGCGAATGCAGGCTGATCCCGCCGGACATGTCGAGACTTATGCGCGCGCGGGCGATCGCATCGAGCCGGCCTTCGAGATGGGTGGCATAGCCTTCGACGCTCTCCGCGGTATCTGCGGAGAGACGCAGCACCGCACGAAGCATCGCCAGGGTATCGCGCAGACCGTGACGCAACCCGTCGGACGCACCGCTCGCATCGAGGAGACGTCTCAATCGCGCGTTGTCCGCCTCGAGGGCATCAACTCGCGCGTCGCGCACGTGATCCTGTGCCATGCAGGTCCTCTCCGGGCGAAAAGCCACGATGATGCGACTGGCGCCGAACCCGCGCGTGATACCGGGGCGACCATCACGTGTTCAAAAAGTGCGGTCAACCACGTGCGCTCGACCAATCGATTGCGCGCGATGAGTGGGCGGTGCGACCTTTTAGAACTCGCGTGCTCGCGTTCTCCCGTCCGCCTTATCGACGCGATCCCGCAGTGTGTGCCTCGATTTTACATTGGAAGATAGAATCGAAATTCAAGTTTCACAAAATATGTGCGTGATTATCGCGATCTGGATCCGTTCTGAACAATAATTTCTCAAACTTATAATCATCTAGAAATTCGGATGAAGAAAAATTAATCTTTGCCAAATTCGTGACTTCAAGCTAAGAGATCTCTGAAAGGCTGCAGTGCATCTCTATCTTGCAGAATAGAGTTCGAAGATCATGAAATCGCGGAAGCAGACGATCTGTCTTTCTATGATAGTCAAGAATGAGGCGCACGTCATTCGTCGATGCCTCGATTCGGTTAGACCGATCATCGATCACTGGATCATTGTCGACACCGGTTCGACCGATGGCACACAGGATGTAATCCGGACCGCGATGGCGGACATACCGGGGTCCGTGGTGGAGCGGCCATGGGTCGATTTTGCACATAATCGAAGTGAGGCGCTCCGCTTGGCCCGCCCGCATGCGAATTACTCCCTGATCATTGACGCGGACGACGAACTGGTCATTCCGGCGGGATTCATTCTGCCTACACTCGATGCGCCGGCTTACAATTTCACAATTCTCGACAGTTTTACGCGCTACCTTCGCCTCCAACTGGTCAATAACGCGTATCCGTGGCACTATCGAGGCGTCGTGCACGAATTTCTCGATTGCCCGAAATCGACTTGGCATGGGTCCCTGCCGCTTGCGATGAGGCGAGGAGAGGACGGCGCGCGGCATCGCAATAGCGGAGAAACTTATAAGCGCGACGTGATACTCTTGGAAAAGGCGCTAAAGTCCGAAAAAGATCCGTTCCTCGTCGCGCGCTACACGTTTTATCTGGCTCAGAGCTACCGTGATATACATGATTACAACAATTCTCTGAAATTTTACCTGAAACGTGCAGAATTGGGCTTCTGGGACGATGAGGTGTACATAAGCCTTCTTAGTGCCGCCTACATCATGGAATTTCTTGAGGAACCCATCGACGCGGTTATTGCCATGTACGATCGTGCGATCG
Organism: Methylobacterium sp. GC_Met_3; assembly: GCF_026540775.1. Taxonomy (NCBI): domain Bacteria; kingdom Pseudomonadati; phylum Pseudomonadota; class Alphaproteobacteria; order Hyphomicrobiales; family Methylobacteriaceae; genus Methylobacterium; species Methylobacterium sp. GC_Met_3. The sequence goes on along the minus strand of NZ_JALNUL010000002.1, from coordinate 368,615 downwards.
CCACGCGGCCGAGCCGGGCGGAAGCGCGGCTTGGGGCCAGCCGCTTTTGCCGGAATAACCGAAAATATGTAGATGCATTCCACTACGCTCAAGCTGGAATGCCGCCGCGTATGAACGCATCGGATCTCTTTGTTCAGCCCTGGATATATCAATATGGTCTGAAGGAGGAATATGCAGTGAATGCGTTCAACACCGGACAGACACGCGCCTGCTTATCAACCTGCTTGGATATGCTGACGAACGCCGATCTACCCGCCGATGTGCGGGCTCGTATCGCGCGTTTGGCCGCTGAAGTCTTGGGCAAGATGGTCGATCCGATCTGGGGTTTTGCCAAATCCTCCTATAAGACGCGCTTCATGCCAAATTGGCAATTTCGAACACTGCTTTGATTTTGCTTTAATTGGATTCGGGCGTCAAAGCGACTGAAACCGCAGGGGCGCGCTGGGGCACCACCGGCGCTGAATCCCCTCTCGACCCTTGCCCAAAAGAGGCTACCGGTCCTCCAGCCCGCGTCTACCTGTAGCCACCCGTGATGTGGTGAAGGTGCATTTGTGGTGGATCAAAGCACGCGCTAGCCAAGTCGACTGAAACGGATATGGCCGCCTCGCACCGCGATCGCCGGCACCCGCCAGCCCAGCCCAGCCCAGCCGAACGGCCCCCGGGTATCCACCGCGATCCGCCGACGTTGTCTAAGCGGAGACACGCTTTACCGGGAGTTTGGCTATGGGGCTGCTCGCGTTCATCGTCTTCGTCTGTCCCAGGAGGGGCATCGCCGGCCTGTTGTGGCTGCGGCAACAGCAAGCCCGGCCGCTCTGACCAGCAATCGACGGATTGGCGGGGCTTCAAATGCAACATGTCCGCTCCGCTCCTTCAAAATCTTAGACAGATCGCTCGAATGAGCTGCTTCACTCTAGTCTTTAAAATTATTAAATCAAATGAACGGTAATAGTAGTTTTAGTAAAAACATAATAATATCCCAACAATGTTGCGATCATTAACTGTCGATTGTTGTAACATTCATTTCTTGATGGTGCGACGTGATCCAAGAAATTTGCTTCCGGGTCGGCACCGCGACAAGCCCTGCCAGGACAAGACTTGGATTGGATTTGGATGGCGTCCCCGGAGCGCACTCGCGCGCGACAATCTTCTCTCAATCTGCGGTCGATCATCATCGGCTCTGCTATCGCATTGTTCGTGATCTCCATCGGGATCGGAACGTTCTCCGTGTTCCGCATCGGTCTGGTCAACGAGACCAGTCGGTCGGTTGCCGGAGAAATCCGGGCGGTAACGATCCTCGGCACCATGAAGCAGCTCAGCCAGGAGCTGCGGGCGCTGGACGTCCTAGCCCATCATGCGCCATCCGATGCGGCGCGGCTGGATTACCGAGCGCGGATCGCGAAGGCGCAGGAAGCGTTCTCCGGCGCCTGGAGCGCCTACGCGCCCACCGTCGCGGGGACTGATGAGCAACGCCTCGCCCATACACTGCGCGAGGCTTGGCAACACTTCCTGGCGGTCGAGGCGGAGGCGGAGGCGCTCGACCGTGCCGGCGAGCGCGAGTTGGCCGATGCGGTGTTCGATACCGCCTTGCAGAACGAGGCCGCCGGTTTCACGCAGGCAGTGGACACTGTGCTCGGCTACCGCCAGGCCCGAGCCTTCGACCGGACTGCAATGGCGGATTCAGTCGGCGACGCCTCACGGATTGCGGTGATGGTTGCCGTCGCCATGGCGGCTTTCCTGACGCTCGGAATCGTCTGGATCATCCTGCGCCGGGTCGCAGCGCCGATCGCCCGAATAACCCGCGTCATGGAGCAGCTCGCCGAGAACGACCTCGCCGTTGCCGTGCCATCCGACGCCCGCAGCGACGAACTCGGCGCCATGGCGGGCGCGTTGCGGGTTTTCAAGGACAACATGCTGCGCACCCAGGCCATCGAGGCGGAAGCGGCGCAGCTTCGGGCGCAGGCGGAGGAGCAGCGCCGGACGGTGATGCACACGATGGCGGAGCGCTTCGACGCCTCCGTCGGTGGGATCGTCGGCACGGTGACGGCGGCTGCTGTCGAGCTCCGCGGGTCGGCGGACCAGATGAGCCGGATGGCCGGGGAAACGGCGACCCAATCGACCAGCGTGGCGGGTGCGTCGGAACAGGCGCAATCCAATGTCCGGATGATCGCCGCAGCCGCCGACCAGCTTGGCACGTCGGTCCAAGAGATCGGACGTCAGGCCGAGAAGACCGCCGCGATGGCCAATGGCGCCGCCACCGATGCGGCGCAGACCACGGAGCTGGTCCAGGCGCTTAACGGCGCCGCCGACCAGATTGGCGACGTCGTCCGGATGATCGCCAAGATCGCCGCCCAGACCAACCTCTTGGCGCTCAACGCCGCCATCGAGGCGGCGCGGGCCGGTGAGGCCGGCCGGGGATTCGCAGTGGTGGCTGCCGAGGTGAAAGCCCTCGCCGGACAGACCAAGCAGGCGACCGACGACATCACGCGGCATGTGAGCGTCATCCAGGGTTCCACCGCCACAGCCGTCGCGGCGATCACCGGCATCACCACCCGGATCGAGGACATGAGCCGGGCAGCCGCCTCCATCGCGGTGGCTGTGGAAGAGCAGGGCGCCGCCACGCAGGAAATCGTCCACAACATCGCCCAGGCCGCGCAGGGCACCGGCGAGGTCAGCACGCACATCGCCGACGTGGCCGGCACCGCCGAGAAGGCGGGAGATACGGCCGAGACGGTGCTCACTGCCGCGAGTGCCCTGTCGCGCGACGCCGAGCGCCTCGGTGCCGAGGTCACCCGCTTCCTTCAGTCGATCCGCGCCGCCTGAGGCCGCGTCGGACCCAACACGCCGGACCCGACATCATGAACCGATCAGGCACGGCCCGGACCATCTCGGGGATCCGCGTCGCTCTCGCCGACGCGTGCGGCCGCGCCCGGTCGTGGCACGTCGCGCTCCTCGTCGCCCTCGCATTCGGGCCCATGGCGGCCGCCGCGACGACCCTCGGCGTGACGATGATCCCCCCGGTCGCGTTCACGCAGCTCCTGCACGATCGGATCGCGGAACACGCCAAGTCCAGCAGCGTAGCCGTTCAGTTCGCCTTTTCGCCCGAGGGCGCGGGCGAACAGCAGATCGCACAGGTCCGCTCCTTCATCGCCGCGAAGGTCGATGCGCTTCTGGTCATGCCGGTCGATGCGACAGCGAACGCCACCATCACGCGTCTCGCGCAGGAAGCCGATATTCCGCTGGTGTACTTCAACAACGGACCGCGGGAGGACTGGTTTTCCGGGCGGGTCGCCTTCGTCATGCCCAACGATCTCGTCGCCGGTCGGCTGCAGATGCGCAAGCTCGCCCAGATGCTGGACGGGTCCGGATCGGTCGCGATCCTGGCGGGGCATCCGACCCATTCCGGATCGGTGCTGCGCACGCAGGGCGTCAAGGAGGTGATGCGCGAATTCCCGAGCCTCCGTCTCGTCGCCGAGGCTACAGCGGACTGGGACCGCGCCAAAGCCCGCGCCATCGTCGCCGGATGGCTGGCGCAGGGCCTGTCCATCAACGCGATCGCGGCCAATAATGACGAGATGGCGCTGGGAGCCGCCGAAGCTGTCGAGGCGACGGGCATTCCTGCCGGGCGCATCCTGATCGGTGGCGTCGACGCCATCCCGGCCGCCATCGCGGCGATGCAGAAGAAGCAGTTGGCCGTGACCATCCATCAGGATGCCGCGATCCAGGGCGGCAAGGCGGTGGACGATGCCCTGGCGTTGATTCGGCATGAGCCCGTGCAGCAATACGATTGGGCGCCGTTCGAACTGGTCACAGAGCGGATGTCCACCGCCCACTTCGCCCAATAAGCAGGGGCAGCGCTCATCGTTTCGAAGTGAGCGCCTCCGCCTCGCGCTCCGCGAGGTCGCCGATCTGCCGCAGGATCGTGCTGCCGACCGAGGCCGTCATGGCAGCCCCGGATCCGCCATGACGGTCGCTCACGCGTTGTCGCTGAGGCGCTTGATGTCGGCGTCGACCATCTCGGTGATCAGCGCCTCCAGGCTGGTCTGCGCCTCCCAGCCGAACGTCGCCTTCGCCTTGGTCGGATTGCCAAGCAGAACCTCGACCTCAGCCGGCCGGAACAGGGCCGGATCGATGATGAGGTGATCGTCGATGTTCAAGCCGACATGCCTGAACGCGATCGCGCACATGTCCCGCACCGTCGTGGTCCGCCCCGTTGCGATCACGTAGTCGTCCGGCTTATCCTGCTGCAGCATCAGCCACATGGCCTGCACGTAGTCCCGGGCATGACCCCAGTCGCGCTTGGCGTCGATGTTGCCGAGCCGCAGCTCCTTCTGCTTGCCCAGTTTGATTCGCGCGACCGCATCCGTGACCTTGCGGGTCACGAATTCCACGCCCCGCAGCGGGCTCTCGTGGTTGAACAGGATGCCGTTCGAGGCGTGCAGCCCGAAGCTCTCACGATAGTTGATCGTCATCCAGTGTGCGTAGAGCTTGGCGGCACCGTAGGGCGAGCGCGGGTAGAACGGCGTCGTCTCACTCTGGCGCTCCTCCTGGATTAGCCCGAACATCTCGGAGGTCGAGGCCTGATAGTAGCGCGCCTGCGGGGCGACCGAGCGCAGGCATTCGAGCATGTGGACCGCACCGAGCCCCGTCACCTGCCCGGTCAGCAGCGGCTGCTGCCAGGACGAGGTGACGAAGGACTGGGCGGCGAGGTTGTAGATCTCGTCGGGCTTGGCGGTCTGGACGATCCGCAGCAGGGCGGATTGATCGAGCAGGTTGCCGTCGACCAGTTCGACATCGTCGAGGATGCCCAACCATTTCAGACGGTGATCGAACACGCCGGCATGGCTCGAGCGGCGCACGATGCCTGTGACCGCGTAGCCCTTCTCAAGGAGGAGCTGCGCCAGATAGGCCCCGTCCTGGCCCGTCACCCCTGTGATCAGCGCGCGCTTGCCCGTCATAGCCTGTCCAGTCCCAACGATGCCAGGCTGCTACGACTCGTGCGGCCCGGACGTCAAGGCGAGGGTTTGGCCGCGCAACGGCTTGGCCGGACGGAACGTCGTGCAGGATCCCAGCCGCCGCCGGTCGGGGCCAGCGCCGAACATCTGGTGATGCTGGCGGGTAAAGTACACTTCATCGAAGTGGAGATTGGCACGGCGCAAGAGAGCGGGCCACGACAACGGCTTTAATGCCGGTTCAGCCAGTCACGGACGCCCTCGATCGTCCTGAACTCTTCCAGCGCGTGAACCCGTGCGTCCGGCAATGCGGATCGGGCCATGGTGGCGAGGGCATGCCCTGGACCGAGTTCCAGCACGTGGTCGGCCCCGTACTCGCAGCAGGCCTCCAGGCAGGCGGCCCAGTCGATACTGTGCGAAAGCTGGGTCGCCAGCTTGGCCAACCCGTCCTCGCTGCGGAAGACGACTGTGCCGTCGAGCCCGCTCAGAAGACGCGGCGCGTCCGGTGGCGGGCGGCGCGATGTCGTCAGGCGCAGGGCCTCGCGGAACGTTTCCGTCGCGGCCGCCAGCAGGGGCGTGTGCGACGGCGTGTGAACCGGCAGGACCAGAGCCCGCTGCGCTCCGCGCGCGCGCGCCGCGTCACACAGCAGCTCCAGCGCGTTCCGTGCGCCGCCGACCACGCCGCTATCCGCGGCGTTGCGAATCGCAAGATGGCACCCGTGCTCGGCTGCGAGGTGTTCGAGCGCGGGGAGCCCGAGGCCGCGGATGCCCGCGAGTCCGAATCCAGCGCCCGAGGCCGCGTCCATGGCTTCGGCCCGCCGCGCTGCGAGGGCCAGCACGTCCTGTGGTTCGAACCGACCGGCGATCCCCCAAGCTGCGAGATCGCCGATGCTGTAGCCGGCCACGATCGTGCGGACTGTCCCGGCGGCGCCCAGTGCCCGCCAGGCGGCCAGGGCTGCCACGCAGCACAGGATCTGACCGGTCCGGTTCTCGTGCAGGGCGTCGCTGCCGCTGCGCGCGATATCACGGGGGTCGACATTGCCGAGGAGCAGCTTGGCGGCGGCGAAAATGGCCTGTGCGTCCGGATGATCGGCCGTCAGGTCGAACATGCCCGGGTGCTGGCCGCCCTGGCCGGAGAGGAGAAGCGCCAGCGTCATGCGGTCCCCTGCTCACGCAAGCCGGCAACGGATCTGAGCGTCACGCCCGCGACGCCCTTTGCTAGAACCAACCCATCCTCGGGCGCGTCATGCAGCTCACGCCAATGCAGGCCGGTGCCGTCCGGGAGAAGGATTTCTCCGTCGATGCGCATCGGGGCTTTCGCCGCGATCGCTTCGAGCCCGGTCAGCAGGCCGATTGGAACCGGATCCGGACAGGGCCACAGCAGATCGAGATCCGAGATCGCGCTGAGATAGGTGAAGCCGGTGACGGCCTGCCAGAGCAGGCTGCCGAATGGCCGCGGCGCGATGCCGTACTCGCGCCCGAGCGCGAGAAGCGCCGCAATGGTCGGCCGCCAGGCCGTCGGGGCGTAATCGCTGGCCTCTGCGAGGTTTGGAGCGGTCTCCGGCGACAACGCGGCCGCCGACAGGGCGAGGCCGATCCGTCGCTTTCCGTCAGCGGGCGGCATCGGCAAGCCAAGGGGAACAGTCTCTGCCGTTTCCCCTGGCATGCGACGCCGCACGATCAGCGGACGGCCGTCTCGGGCCCACCGGTCGAGGTGCCGAACACCGTCGAGATCGGGCCGGGTGCTGAGCCATGCGCCCCAGGCCGAGACATCGACCTGAACGAGATCGTGGCGTCGATACGTGTCAGCCACAGTGATTCTCAGCGTCGGCCGGCCTGATCGATGACCGCGCGGGCGACATCGTGCGCGGCGGGGCGGCCGCCGCGCTCCGCGCCAAGGCGATCACGCACATCGCCCGGCTCCAGGTCGGCGATGAGATCGCGAATCTGACTGGGGAGTGGTTTTTCCGAATCGAGGACGACGTGCACGGCGCCGGTCGCCACCATGTTGTCGAGGCCCGGCGCGAAGACCGGCGTAGTCTTCGCCATGTCGTTGAGCTTGTCGAGGGGCAGCTTGGTCACCCGTGCGACCGAGGGCAGATCCATCACGCTCGGATTGGCGCCCGGCAGAGCTGCCAGGACCCGTGTGGCGAGCGCCGTCGCGATGAAGGCGCCGGCTGCCGAGTGACCGTAGATGAGCCCGATCGTCGGGTGGCCCGAGCGGTCCGCCAGCAGCAGCGCCTTGGCGAGGTGGGCGAGGCACTCGTTGAGGCCGAGAAGTTCGTCCCGCCGGCTCATGCGCTGGCTGTCGGAATCGACCGCCACGAGGATCGGCGCCCGGTCGCCCGCCCGGATCGCATCGAGCACCGACCGTGACAAGCGCAGCGCCCCATCGACCCCAAGCGGGGTATCGCCGTCGATGCCGACAAGGGTGATGCGCCCGTCGGCGAACGGTCCGGTGCCGCTCACCAGCCCGTCTTGGACCGTGACGTCGTGCCCGTCCGGGAACATGGAAGTCAGGATCTCAGCGAGCGTCATGGTCCATCTCCCCGACCCGGGCCACGATCGCGTCGAACGCATCCGTATCCATCGCCGGCACCGCCTCCGGGTCGTTGACGCCGAGCCGCCGCCAGACATCCGTGGCGTCGCGGCAATCGCCGAAGCGCGCGATCCGGTCTTCGAGCCGCGCCTGCTCGGCCTCCAGGGTGTCGAGATCGAAGGCCGGGGCCCGGCCGATCAGATCCAGAGCTGCCCGCCGGAAGGCCGAGACGGTGTCGGCGCAGAACGCGTCCGCGCCGCCGGTCAGCCGGCGATGCTTGCCGCCCATTGTCCGCCAGACGAGTGCCCGATCGCGGGAATCGAATTCCTCGGCGCCCTTGTTGGTCTCGATCACCTCCGGCCCGGAGACCGAGATGCGGCCGCCCTCGGAGACGGCCAGCCGCGAGCAGGTGCCGGCGATGAGCCCGCCGCCGCCGTAGCATCCAGCCCGCCCGCCGATCAGGCCGATCACCGGGATGCCGGCCGCGCGGACATCCACGATCGCCCGCATCGTCTCGGCGATGGCGGTCTCGCCGGCATTGGCCTCCTGAAGGCGAACGCCACCGGTATCGAACAGGATCAGCACCGCTTTCGGCTTCAGTTCCAGAGCCACCCGGAGCAGGCCGACCAGCTTGGCCCCGTGGATCTCGCCGAAGGCGCCGCCCATGAACCGGCCTTCCTGCGCGGCAATCAGAACGGGTGCGCCGTCGAGAGTCGCTTCGCCGACCACGATGCCGTCGTCGAAGGCGCGGGGCAGGTCGAACAGCGGCAGGTGCGGGCTCATCCGCCGCTCGGTGGGCGGCAGGAACTCGCGGACGCTGCTCGGATCGGCGAGCGCTGTCACGCGCTGGCGGGCGGTCGCCTCGTACCAGCTCAGGGTGTCCGGATCGGTACGCGCGGAGCGATCGCCAGCCATGATCAGGCCTCCATCAGCCGGGCACCCTGAAGCAGGCGCAGCGACACGGTATCGGGGCGGGCGCCGCCGTCGTTGATGCTGATCCGGAGGCCGCCGGGCTGCGCCCGGGTGACGAAATCCGCCACCACGGCCTCCCAGACGTCGCCGTAGCCGGCAATCGGCGTCTCGATCGCAACCTCGCAGGCGTCCGGCGGCAGGACCCGCTCCAGCAGAACCTCCAGATTGCCGGAGGCGACCACGCCGGTGATCGCGTTCGGCACCGAGCCGGGCAGCGGCTTCTTAGTGGTGTGGCGGAAGGTCAGCGATTCCATCCGACTGTTCCTTGAAGGGCGCCTCTCCTCCCCCGTGCGGGGAGGCGATGGTGGTGGGGATGGTTCAGGCGGCACCGGAACGCGCGATCCTGAGCCACCCCGCTAACCCCTCCCCACAAGGAGGCGGGGCATTATTGCGGTCGTTTCTACCAGTTTCGGAACTTCGCCGGCGGCTCGTAGAGTCCTCCGGACCAATGCACCAAGTCCTTGATCGATTTTGCCGCCAGCAACGCCCGGTCGGCGTCGAGGGGCTCGATACCGAGATCCTCCGGTCGGCGGATGACGCCGCGGGCGCGCAGCTCTTCGACCTTCGCCCGATCGCGGCCGCGCCCCACTTCCGTGTAGCCGGCGACCCCTCGGATCGCCTGCTCGCGCTCGTCGGCATCCCGGCAGAGCAGAAGGTTGGCGATGCCCTCCTCGGTGACGATGTGGGTGACGTCATCGGCGTAGATCATGACCGGCGCCAGTTCGAGGCCGATCTTCCGGGCCAGTTCCAGAGCGTCGAGCTGCTCCACGAAGGTTGGGACCAGCTTGTCGCCGAAGGTCTCGACCAGCTGCACCACGAGCTTGCGCCCGCGCATCAGGGCCGGGTCGCCGACGATCTGCCCCTCGCGCCCCGCCTTCATCCACGCATCCGACGGGTGACGGCGGCCGTGCGGGTCCGAGCCCATGTTGGGGGCGCCGCCAAACCCGGCCACGCGCGACTGCGTGATCGTCGAGGAATGGCCCGACAGGTCGATCTGGAGCGTCGCGCCGATGAACATGTCGCAGGCGTACAGACCGGCCGTCTGGCAGAAGGCGCGGTTCGAGCGCAAGCTTCCATCCGCGCCGGTGAAGAAGATGTCAGGTCGCTCCCGGATGTAGCGGTCCATCCCGACCTCCGAGCCGAAACAATGGACCTGCTTGACCCAGCCGGATTCGATCGCTGGGATCAGGGTCGGGTGCGGGTTGAGCGCCCAGTGGGTGGCAATCTTGCCCTTCAGGCCGAGCTTTTCTCCGTAGGTCGGCAGCAACAGCTCGATCGCAGCTGTTCCAAAACCGATCCCGTGGTTGAGGCGGCGGATGCCATACTCAGCATAGATCCCTTTGATCGCCATCATGGCGATCAGGATCTGGGTCTCGGTCATCGCCGCCGGATCGCGGGTGAACAGCGGCTCGACATAGAACGGCCTGTCGGCCTCGACCACGAAATCCACGCGGTCGCCCGGAATGTCGACCCGCGGGACCTTGTCGACGATCTCGTTGACCTGCGCGACCACGACGCCGTTCTTGAAGGCGGTGGCCTCCACGACGGTCGGCGTGTCCTCGGTGTTGGGCCCCGTGTAGAGGTTGCCCTCCCGGTCGGCCGAGACGCCCGCGATCAGCGCGACGTTGGGCGTGAGGTCGACGAAGTAGCGGGCGAACAGTTCGAGGTAGGTATGCACCGCCCCGAGTTCGATCTGGCCGCCGTACAGCATCTTGGCGATGCGGGCGCCCTGCGGGCCGGAATAGGAATAGTCGAGGCGCTTTGCGATGCCGGTCTCGAACACATCGAGGTGCTCCGGCAGCACGATCCCCGACTGCACCATGTGCAAATTGTGGATCTTGCCGGGATCGCAGGCGCTGAGGCCCCGGGCCAGGCAATCGGCCTGCTTCTGGTTGTCGCCTTCAAGGCAGACACGATCCCCGGGCCGCAGGATCGCTTCGAGCAGATCGACCACGGCTGCTGCCGGCACGACCTTGCCCGTGGCATGGGTGCGCCCTGCCGCGATGCGGGCGTCGCGCGCCAACCTCTCACCGCGCCATTCAGTCATTCGCGCCTTCCCACTCGGTATGCCAAACCAACGATAGTGCAGCAATAGGTATTTTCAAACCCGCTTTCATCACGGTTTCGTATACGGGATTGCCAGTCTGTCAATATTTTGCATACTCCTGGGAACGGCCGGTTAGCCGAGACGGGAAGGAGAAGGTCCATGCCGAGCGCGTCGAGACACGTGCCGCGACTCGCCCGCAGAGCGGCTGAGCCGAAGGACCAACGCCGATGATCGTGCTCGGTGTCGCCCTGCTTGCCGGCTGTACGCTGATCGGCGTGTATCTCGGCGATCTTCTGGGACTTGCGCTCGGCGTGAAGGCCAATGTCGGCGGTGTCGGCATCGCGATGATTCTGCTCATCGCGGCGCGCTTCTGGTTGTCGCGGCGGGGCCGCCTGACCAAGGGCGTTCAGTTCGGCGTCGAGTTCTGGGCCGGCATGTACATCCCGATCGTGGTCGCCATGGCGGCCCAGCAGAATGTGGTCGCCGCGATGAGCGGCGGCCCGATCGTGCTGATCGCCGCGACAGGATCGCTGGTCCTGTGCTTCGGCGCGGTGGCGCTGCTCAGTCGGATCGGCCGCCGAGACCCGGGCAGCCCCGCGGTCGAGCGGGGCGGATCGGTGATCGAAGGTGACGCGGAGCCGGTCGGCCGTACCGCCGGCTCCCAGGTCGGCAAGGAGTGAGCACAATGGATCACACGATCTGGCACGGCATCGAGCATGTCTTCGTGGAGCAGAGCCTGGTCGCCGCCTTCGCGGTGGTCGGGGCGCTGATCCTCGTCTCCAACGTCGCCGCCAAGTATCTCACCAACGGGCGGGTCCACGGTTCGGCCATCGCCATCGTGCTGGGCCTGGTGCTGGCCTATGTCGGCGGACTCTATACCGGCGGGAAGAAGGGGCTCGCCGACATCCCGGCGCTCGCCGGCATCGGCCTCATGGGCGGGGCGATGCTGCGGGACTTCGCGATCGTGGCGACAGCCTTCGAAGTCGATGTCGTCGAGGCGCGCCGCGCCGGTCTGCTCGGCGTGCTCGCCTTGGCCCTCGGAACGATCCTGCCGTTCATCGTCGGCACCCTGACCGCCGTGGCGTTCGGGTATCATGATGCGGTCTCGATCACGACGATCGGCGCGGGTGCGATCACTTACATCGTCGGACCCGTCACCGGCGCGGCCATCGGCGCGGACTCCACCGTCATGGCCCTTTCGATAGCCACTGGAGTGACCAAGGCCGTCATGGTGATGGTCGGCACGCCCCTCGTGGCGCGGCTGATCGGCCTCGACAACCCGCGCTCGGCGATGGCCTACGGCGGCTTGATGGGGACCGTGAGCGGCGTGGCGGGAGGCCTCGCGGCGACCGATCCCAAGCTGGTGCCGTACGGGGCGCTGACCGCCACCTTCCACACCGGCATCGGCTGTCTGGTCGGGCCCTCGATCCTGTTCCTGGCCGTGCGTGCCCTGGTGGGGTGACATACTTCACCGGAGCGTCGCCTTGGCAAGATCCGGTGGATGATGACAAAGGACTGTGCCGTTTGCTCCGTGGACTTGAAGCCGCGTCGAGCGGATTGGTCTAGGGTTGGCGAATGCACGGCGATTTTCAGAAGATCGATACGGGACTGCTCTCGGACCGGATCCGTGACGCGCTCACCGATGCCATCGCGTCGGGCGAGATTGCGGCCGGCACGGCCCTCGACGAACAGAACCTCGCGCAGCGTTACGGCGCGTCGCGCACGCCAGTGCGGGAAGCCCTGCGGCAGCTCGCGGCCTCGGGGCTCGTGGAGATCCGGCCGCGGAGGGGCGTCGTCGTCGCGCGGCTGACGCCCCAGCGCATCGCCGACATGTTCGAGACCACCGCCGAGATCGAGGCGATGTGTGCCCGGCTCGCCACCTACCGGATGACCCCGCTCGAACGGGGCCAACTGATGGAGCTTCACGCGGATTCGGCGATCGCGGTCCGGGATGGGGACATCGACGCCTACGACCGCTTCAACCGCGCCTTCCACGAGGCGCTCTACACCGCGACCCACAACGGCTACATGGCCGAACAGGCGCTGGCGATCCGCGAGCGCCTCGCCGCCTTCCGCCGGACACAGCTCCGCCACGCCGACCGGATCGGCCGCTCCTATGAGGAGCACGGCGAGATCCTGACGGCGATCGCGGAGGGCGACGGCGAGACGGCGGCCCGGCGGATGCGCGCGCACATGCTGCGAGCAGCCGTGGCGCTCGGGCGGTACATCGCGGAACACGGCTGACGCCCGAGAACGACACGTCGCGCCGGTACCATTGCCGCGCGTATTCGGACCGCCCGGATCGACAGCCTTAGAGTTCGAAGGGCGGTTCGCCCGCGCTCACGTCACGACCTCCGAGCCTCGTTGCGGGGGCGTCCCGAGTGCATCCGCCATCCGGCCCACGCGTTCGGCCGCCCGGCCGATCCCCGCCGCGGCCCGCTCTGCATCCTCCGCGCGGCCGTGCTCCGCAGCTTCGGTCGCAGCGCGCAAGTCCGCGACCTCCGCTTCGAGGCCGGCAAGCCGCCCGCGCAGTTCCGCCAGCTCATCGGCGATCGTCAGCGCCGCCATCACCTGCAGGCGCATGTCGCCGATCTCACCGAAGCTCTTGCGCATCTCGCCGATGCGCCCGTCAAGGCTCTCGGCGAGTGCGGTGAGGTGCGCCTCCTCGCCTTCCCCACAGGCCATGCGGTAGCTGCGGCCGTCGATGGTCACGTTGATCTGCGGCAAGAGCGGCTCCAGGGGGCGCGATATCCGGGTCAGGCGCGTCCGAGGACATCCTGGACGGTCTCGATTGCCCGGTCGAGGCGCTGCCCGACCTCGCCGGTCGTGGCGGTGACCTCCGCGAGCCGGGCGCTGGCCGCGTCGAGGGCGGCGGCGAGCCGAGCGCGATCCTCGTCCATCAGCGCCAGCTCGGCGTCGCGGTCGTCCGGCTGAGCGGCCTTCTCCAGGCGGTACTGGACGACGGCATCCATACGGTTCACCGCCGCCTCGAGGCGGGCAAGCGCCTCGTCGATCATGCTGGGTTCGGACTCGTCGGCCATGGTCTTCCGTTCGTCGGACGCGGAAGTTTTCGATCGAATGCCGTCGGAATTCCAGCGCAAAATTGCGGATCTCACCCGGAAGGCACCACCCGGTAGATCAAGCGTCGAAATCCCTGTTTATTGATTGGAGAATCGAAGGTCTTTGTCACCGCCACGCGTTTGACAGGTCGAAGCGCCATGCTAGACAGCCGCGCGCTCCCGAAAGGGACCGCGCACGACGCCGGGAATGCCGGCCCGTGACAGTCCCGAGGCCGTGGCCGCAACCGAGCGCTTCGCTGGTTGCCGGCTGTGGAGCCCGGACTCTCCCGGTCCGGTTCATCGCCGGTTCAAGCCCGCCCGTCCAGATCCGCGCGACCAAGCTCTGCGCGGCGTCGGGGCGGAACCTCGGGATCCGCCGCAAAACCCGCCTCGTGCGGTGCCGCGCGGTCGAGGGCCGTATCAGGAAGGAATGACGCCGTGACGAAGGTTGCCATCAACGGGTTCGGACGCATCGGCCGCAACGTCCTGCGCGCGATCGCGGAAGCCGGCCGCAGCGACATCGAGGTCGTGGCGATCAACGATCTCGGCCCGGTGGAGACCAACGCCCACCTGCTCCGTTTCGACTCCGTGCATGGCCGCTTCCCCGGCGAAGTCGCGGTCGATGGCGAATTCCTGGTGGTGAACGGCAAGCGGATCAAGGTCACGGCCGTGCGCAACCCGGCCGAGCTGCCCCACCGTGACCTCGGTGTCGACATCGCGCTCGAATGCACCGGCATCTTCACCTCGAAGGACAAGGCCAAGGCCCATCTCGACGCCGGCGCCAAGCGCGTCCTGGTCTCGGCGCCTGCCGACGGCGCCGACCTGACGGTGGTCTACGGCGTCAACCACGACAAGCTCACGCGCGAACACCTCGTCGTTTCGAACGCCTCCTGCACCACCAACTGCCTGGCGCCGGTCGCCCAGGTGCTGGACGCGGCAGTCGGCATCGAGCGCGGCTTCATGACCACGATCCACTCCTACACCAACGACCAGCCGTCGCTGGACCAGATGCACAAGGATCTCTATCGGGGCCGCGCCGCGGCGCTCTCGATGATCCCGACCTCGACCGGCGCCGCCAAGGCCGTGGGCCTGGTGCTGCCGGAGCTGAAGGGCAAGCTCGACGGAACCGCGATCCGCGTGCCGACTCCGAACGTCTCGGCGGTCGACCTCGTGTTCACGGCAAAGCGCGCCACGTCGGTCGAAGAGATCAACGAGGCCATCAAGGCTGCGGCCGCGGGCCCGCTCAAGGGCGTGCTCGGCGTGACCGACCGGCCGAACGTGTCGATCGACTTCAACCATGATCCGCACTCGTCGACCTTCCACCTTGACCAGACCAAGGTCATGGACGGCACGTTCGTGCGCATCCTGTCCTGGTACGATAACGAGTGGGGTTTCTCGAACCGCATGGCCGACACCGCCGTGGCGATGGCCAAACTGATCTGAGTCGGGTTGCGAATGGCCGCCGTCCCGTGACAGGACGGCGGCCATTCGCCCGATTGGGCGGTCTCACCACGAACCGGGAACTCGCCAGGGATGACCGACGCTCCGCAGGCCAAGTCGACCGCAGCGACCGCGACCACACCGATCACGACCGCGCCGAATACGGTGCCGACCGCTCCACTTCCGGCCCCGCCGGCCGTCGGGGCACCATCCCACGCACTTCCGACCAATCAGCTCTTCGATCAGCTCGCGCGGATCGAGGACAAATGTTCTCGGATCGAAGACAAGTACGCCCGGTCTGAAGCGCTGCTGTCGCGCGTCGAGGACAAGGTCGAGAATGCCACCAGTCGGATGAATGAATCCGCGCGGCAGACCGACCTCGCGGCCCTGCGCGCGGAAATGCGCGGGATCGCGGAGCGGACACGCCGTCTGCCCGGGACCGGCGCCCTCGTCCTCACGGCTGTGATCACCGCCATCCTGACCGTCGTTCTGATGATCGCGGTGCAGCGGCTGAACCTCGACCGGCTGCTGCCGCAGCGGGCGACGATCGGGACGACCGTCCAGTAACCCACCGACCGATACAGGACCGCATGAGCGCCTTCCGTACCCTCGACGATGCCGGCTCCCTTAAGGGCAAGCGGGTTCTGATGCGCGTCGATCTCAACGTTCCCATGGAGAACGGGCGCGTCACCGACGCGACCCGCATCGCGCGCGTGGCGCCGACGATCCGGGAAGTCGCCGAGCAGGGCGCGAAGGTGATCCTGCTGGCGCATTTCGGCCGGCCGAAGGGCAAGCGCGAGCCCAAGGACTCCCTGGAGCCGGTGGTGCCGGCGTTGGGTGAAGCCCTCGGGCGTCCGGTGGCCTTCGCACCCGACTGCGTCGGCGCGGAGGCTGCGAAGGCGGTGACGGCGCTCAAAGACGGCGACGTGCTGCTCCTCGAGAACACCCGCTTTCACGCCGGTGAGGAGAAGAATGAGGCGGCCTTCGCGGATGCGTTGGCGGCCAACGGCGATGTCTACGTCAACGAAGCGTTTTCGGCGGCTCACAGGGCCCACGCCTCAACGGAGGGGCTTGCGCACCGCCTGCCAGCCTATGCCGGCCGCGAGATGCAGGCCGAACTTGAAGCTTTGACCAAGGGTTTGGAGGCGCCGCAGCGCCCGGTGATCGCGCTAGTCGGCGGCGCCAAGGTGTCGTCCAAGATCGATCTTCTCGAGAATCTCGTCGCCAAGGTCGACATGCTGGTGATCGGCGGCGGCATGGCCAACACCTTCCTGCACGCACAGGGCAAGGCGGTCGGCAAGTCGCTCTGCGAGAAGGATCTCGCCGGGACCGCCACCCGCATCCTGGCGGCTGCCGAAAAGGCCGGCTGCCGGATCATCCTGCCGGTGGACGCGGTGGCGGCCACGGAGTTCAAGGCACAGGCACCGCACGAGACGGTGCCGGTAGATGGCGTGCCGGACACCAGCATGATCCTTGATGCCGGGCCCCGTTCGGTCGCCGAGATCAACGCCGCCATCGATGGCGCGAAGACGCTGGTCTGGAACGGTCCGCTGGGCGCCTTCGAGTTGGCCCCCTTCGACGCTGCCACGGTGGCCGCCGCCAAGCATGCGGCGTCGCGCACGAAGGCCGGGCAGCTGGTCTCGGTAGCGGGCGGCGGCGACACGGTCGCGGCCCTCAACCACGCTGGCGTGGCTCAGGATTTCACCTACGTATCCACCGCCGGCGGGGCTTTCCTCGAATGGCTCGAAGGCAAGGCCTTGCCGGGCGTCGAGGCCCTTCGCGGGAAGGGGTGAGCGCAGCGCTCCGCTCTCCTACCCTGGAGCCACGACCCCATTTATACTCCCGGCGGCCAACAGCCGGGGGCCGAGTCGACGGGTGTCATCATGGAGAACCCGAACTTCGCGATCCTGACGCGCATTCAGGCGGGTCACGCAAGCCTGCCGGATGAGGCGGTGCTGCGCTTCGGCCTGCGTGGTCGGCTCGATCTTGAGATGCGTGAGGATTGGGAAGGCATTTCCGCGCGCCGGTCGGCGAGATCGAAGACCTTTTTGCGGCCTCGGAAAGCTGGGCCAGCCGAAATTTATCCGGTGTGAAATGCTCAGTTCTGCTTCGGAGATTGACCGAAAGCGACGCTCTCGGCAGACCGGCACGATAAGGCCCCGCTGAGCGCGCGCGACGCGACCGGCGATCGGCCAGACGAACACACGGCAAACAGGAAGACAGTCACGATGGCACGCATCACCCTCCGACAGCTCCTGGATCACGCCGCCGAACACGAATACGGCGTGCCCGCCTTCAACCTGAACAACATGGAACAGGGGCTGGCCATCATGGCGGCCGCCGACGCCACGGATTCCCCGGTGATCCTCCAGGCGAGCCGCGGCGCCCGCGCCTACGCAAACGATGTCGTGCTGGCCAAGCTGATCGACGGGCTCGTCGAGATCTATCCGCACATCCCGGTCTGCATGCATCTCGACCACGGCAACAACGAAGCGACCTGCGCCACCGCGATCCAGTACGGCTTCACCTCGGTGATGATGGACGGCTCGCTGAAGGCCGATGGCAAGACGCCCGCCGACTACAATTACAACGTCGAGATCACCCGCAACGTCACCAAGATGGCCCATTGGGCCGGCGTCTCGGTCGAGGGCGAGCTCGGCGTGCTGGGCTCGCTGGAGAGCGGCCAGGGCGAGGCCGAGGACGGCCACGGCGCCGAGGGCACCCTGAGCCACGATCAGCTCCTGACCGACCCGGACGAGGCGGTGAAGTTCGTCGAGGCCACCAAAGTCGATGCGCTGGCGGTGGCGATGGGCACCAGCCACGGCGCCTACAAGTTCACGCGTCAGCCCGATGGCGATGTGCTGGCGATGAACGTGATCGAGGAGATCCATCGGCGCTTGCCGACCACGCACCTCGTCATGCACGGTTCCTCATCGGTGCCGCAGGACCTGCAGGACATCATCAACCAGTATGGCGGCCAGATGAAGCCGACCTGGGGGGTCCCGGTGGAGGAGATCCAGCGCGGCATCAAGCACGGCGTGCGTAAGATCAACATCGACACCGATAACCGGATGGCGATGACCGGTCAGATCCGGAAGATTCTCACCGAGAACCCCTCGGAGTTCGACCCGCGCAAGTACCTGAAGCCGGCCATGGAAGCGATGACGAAGCTGTGCAAGCAGCGCTTCGAGGAGTTCGGCACGGCTGGCAAGGGCTCGAAGCTCCGGCCGATCTCGGTCGCCGAGATGGCCAAACGCTACGCCAGTGGCGCGCTCGACCCGAAGATCGGCGCACGCTGAGCGGGATTTGGCCGTCGCGATGAGCAACAGCACCCGTCTCGCCCTACTCGGGCCTCACGGCTTGGACGCGGCCGGCACGGAGGCTTTCGTGTCGGCTCTCCGGGACGCCTGCGCCGCCGGTGAAGTCGCGGCCGTGATCCTGCGGCTCGCCGCCACCGACGAGCGCGGGCTTACTGCGCAGGTCAAACAGGTGGCGCCGGTGGCGCAGGAGCACGGAGCGGCCCTAGTCGTGGCCTGCCCGGGCTTCACCGGCGATCTCGCTACGGTGGCGATCCGCGGCGGGGCCGACGGTATCCACGTCGACAAGCCTCGCGACCTGAAGGATCTTCGCGGCCGCCTGCGGGACGGTCGCATCCTGGGTGTCGGTGGAACGGAGACCAAGCATACCGCCATGGAGGCCGGTGAGGCGGGGGTCGACTACGTGATGTTCGGGGGGCTGTACCCGGATGGTGCGGCGCCCGATGCCGAGACCGTGCTGGCGCGTGTCTCCTGGTGGGCGGAGATCTTCGAGACGCCCTGCATCGCCGTCGCCACGAGCACCGATGCGATCGGCCCACTCTCCGCAACGGGCGCGGAGTTCATCGGGCTCGAGAGCGATCTGTGGCTGGCCGATCCGGCCGCCGTCGGGAAGGCGCAGCAGGTGCTCGCGCAAGTGCCGGCACGATGAGGCGGGATCTCCGTCCCGCGCTGGCGCTCGTCGGCACGCTGCTGGCGTTGCCGGCCTGGGCCGCGGGTCCGAGCGATCCGTCCATGAGCACGGCCTCCCCCCCGCGATCGGCGAGCGCGGTGCCCGGCCAGAAGCCGATGCCGGAGCTGCCGACCCCCTACACCCCGAACTACACCCGTGGCGCCGTCCCCCCGGCCAGCGGCCAGCCGGCGGATCTCGCCTATGGGGCTTACCAGCGCGGGCAGTACGTCACGGCCTTCCGGGAGGCGACCAAGCGCATCGCCGCAAACTCCAAAGACGCCGCCGCGATGACGCTCCTGGGCGAGTTGTACAATCAGGGCCTCGGGGTGAAGCAGGATCCGGTCAAGGCTGCCGACTGGTACCGCCTCGCCGCGGCCCAGAACGATGCCGCCGCGATGTCGTCCCTCGGCCTGATGGCCCTCGACGGCCGCGGCATGGCGAAGGATCCGAAGGTCGGCCGCCGCTGGCTGGAACAGGCCACCGCGAATGGCTCACCCACCGCGGCCTACAATCTCGGATTGATCTTGATCGGCACGGGCAGCCCGTCGGACGAGGCGGCGGCCGCCGCGCAATTCCGCAAGGCGGCGGATGCCGAGATCGGCCCGGCTCAGCACGATCTGGGTGTACTCTACCTCCAGGGCCGTGGCGTGCCGAAGGATGCCGGCAAGGCGGCGTCCCTGTTCCGCCGCGGCGCCGACAACGGCGATCTGGCCAGCGAAATCGAGTACGCCATCCTGCTGTTCAACGGCAACGGCGTGACCAAAGACGAGCGTTCGGCCGCCCGCTACTTCCTGCACGCCGCCTCACGGGGGAACGCGATCGCGCAGAACCGTTTGGCGCGACTCTACGCCGTCGGGCGCGGTGTGACGAAGAACCCGGTCGAAGCGGCAGCCTGGAACCTCGCCGCAGCCGGCCAGGGCCTGTCCGATGCGTGGCTCGACCAGACCCTGTCGGGCCTCTCGACGGACGAGCGGGCGCGCGCCGAGCGGCTCGCCAACGAGCGGATTGAGCAGCGCTGAGGCGCTATTCGTCGGCCTTCGACCAATCGACGCCGTCTTCCAGATCCGGCAGCAGCACGACGCTCTCCTGCTCATTCGGATCGGTCCGGGCGATCACGGCCGTGACCGGCTCGGTCCGGCTGCGGTTGTAGGGCAGGTGCGGCACGTCCGCAGCGATGTAGACGAACTCGCCCGCGCCCGCGATCGCGTGATGCTCCAGGCGCTCACCCCAGAAGCAACCTGATACGCCCGACAGGACGTAGATGGCGGTCTCATGCGATTCGTGCTTGTGCGCATGGGCCCGTTCGCCGGGTGGGATCTCCAGAAGCTGCATGTGCAAAGCGGCGGAGCCCACCGCTTCGGCGGAGATGGCGGGGCGGTAGAGATGCCCCTGCTTACCGCGGAACGGCGCGCTCTCACGCACCACGCGCAAGCCCGCTTTCAGCGTTTCGGAACCGGAGCTCATGAACCTTCTCCGACCTTGAAGGCGGCATCGACCGGGATCTGCATGCCGTTGACCAGCGCGTTGGTCTGGTTCGCCATGCCGACCACAGCCAGAAACTCGCCATGTTGCCCCGAGGTCAAGCCTTTCGCGCGGGCAGCGGCCGTGTGCGAGTGGATGCAGTAGGGGCAGCCATTGGCGATCGAGACCGCGATATAGATCAATTCCTTGGTCAGGGGATCGAGCGTTCCTGGGCCCATGACGGCCTTGAGACCGGTCCAGGTCCGCTCCAGCAGGGCGGGATCGTGCGCGAGCCCGCGCCAGAAATTATTGATGAAATCCGAGCCACGGGTCGTCCGGATATCCGAGAAAACCGCCTGGACCCGTGGGTCCGCCTCGGCTTCGGCATCGCTCTTGAGCGTCACAGTCGCCATGCCGGAATGTCTTTCAGAGCTTGCAGGCGCCGTCCAAGGCGCGATTCTCAGCATCTGAGAATAACCGCGAGCGGATGTGGAAGCGCTTCTCGCGGCCGTTCTCCAGTGAGAACATGCCGCCACGCCCGGGTACCACGTCCAGAATCAGATGCGTGTGCTTCCAGACACCGAACTGCGAGCGGCTGATGAAGAAATCGGCGCCCCCAACCTGGCCGAGATGCACATCCCCGTCGCCGACGATGAAATCGCCCACCGGGTAGCACATCGGCGAAGAGCCATCGCAGCAGCCGCCGGACTGGTGGAACATGACCGGGCCGTATTCGGAGCGAAGCTCTTCGATCAGTTGCAATGCCTTCGGCGTCGCGGTGACCCGCAGCGGCGTACCATCGGCGCCGACCTGCTCGGCGGTCGTGGCCTCAATGTGCGCATTCAGGCTCATACTGTCCTCCCCGGTGTGATTGTTGATATGCGGGTGCGGCGCGCGATTTCCACATTTGCGTCATCAGAACAGCCAAGCTGGTGCCGGACCGGCCGTATCGGCGTTTCTCATCGGGAACGCGCCCCGATCGGGCGACACGGAGAGCCCTACGGGCTGATCGCACCATGACCCCTCGAATCGCCGCCCCCTGTCTGGCCCTCATCTTCGCCACGCTGACGGCCGGATCGGCCTGTGCCGATCCGCTCGTGCTCCGTGTTGAGCCACGCGCGCAGCCACTCTTCCTCCAGCATGCCTGGCGCGTGGCCGGAAATCCGAACGTTACGCCCGACAATCCGATGGGTGTCGTCGGCTGGGACGGGCCTCCCGACGACATACCCAGCGTGAGCGCCGATGCCGGCCCGATGCCGCCCGGCTCCATCGCCAACGCGCCCTTCGAGGGTCTCGGATACGGCGTCTATTGAACCGCCCGTTCGTCGCCCTGCTGCTCGCCGCGCTGGCGGGCGCCCCCGCCTTTGCGCGCGAGGACGTCAACGCGCCGGCACGGGAAGCCGAGCTGCGCACCTGCCTGAACCATCCCGACTGGATCGCCCCGCCCGATACCGGGATCGCCGACAAGGCGGCGTTCTGTGCCTGCTACGCCGATGCGGCGGTGAAGGATCGGCTGTGTGAACTCGAAAAGGCCGAAGCCAACCAGGGCGAGGCGGTTCGCCGTCCGGTGGCCGATCGCACGATCAGCCTGCACGATCGGACATCGGCCGCCATCGCGGCGTCCTGCCTGAAGCGCTGAATCCAGATTTGAAAAAGCCCCGGCCGCGAGGCCGGGGCGGAAGTCGTCGCGGGGGGTCAACCCGGGCAGAAGCTCAGAAGAAGCCGAGCTTCTTGGCCGAGTAGCTGACCAGCATGTTCTTCGTCTGCTGGTAGTGATCGAGCATCATCTTGTGCGTCTCGCGGCCGATGCCGGACTGCTTGTAGCCGCCGAAGGCCGCGTGGGCCGGGTAGGCGTGGTAGCAGTTCGTCCAGACGCGGCCGGCCTGGATCGCCCGGCCGAAGCGGTAGGCGCGGGTTGCGTCGCGGGTCCAGACGCCGGCGCCAAGGCCGTAGAGGGTGTCGTTGGCGATGGAGAGCGCCTCGGCATCGTCCTTGAAGGTCGTGACCGACAGGACCGGGCCGAAGATCTCTTCCTGGAAGATGCGCATCTTGTTGTGACCGCGGAACACCGTGGGCTGCACATAGAAGCCCTCGGCGAACTCGCCGTCCTTGACGTTGCGCTCGCCGCCGGTGAGCAGCTGCGCGCCCTCCTGCCGGCCGATATCGATGTAGGAGAGGATCTTCTCCATCTGCTCACCCGAGGCCTGAGCGCCGATCATCGTGGCCGGATCCAGCGGCGAGCCCTGGGTGATCGCCTCGACGCGCTTCACCGCCCGCTCCATGAAGCGGTCGTAGATCGATTCGTGCACGAGCGCGCGGCTCGGGCAGGTGCAGACCTCGCCCTGGTTGAGGGCGAACATCGTGAAGCCTTCGAGCGCCTTGTCGAAGAAATCGTCATCCTCGTTGGCGACATCGGCGAAGAAGATGTTCGGCGATTTGCCACCGAGCTCCAGCGTCACTGGGATCAGGTTCTGCGAGGCGTACTGCATGATGAGGCGGCCGGTGGTCGTCTCACCCGTGAAGGCGATCTTGGCGATGCGGGGCGAGGAGGCCAATGGCTTGCCGGCCTCGAGGCCGAAGCCGTTGATCACGTTGAGGACGCCCGGCGGCAGCAGGTCGCCGACGATTTCCATCAGCACCAGCACGGAGGCCGGGGTCTGCTCGGCGGGCTTCAGGACCACGCAATTGCCGGCGGCGAGCGCGGGCGCCAGCTTCCACACGGCCATCAAGATCGGGAAGTTCCACGGGATGATCTGCCCGACAACGCCGAGCGGCTCGTGGAAGTGATAGGCCACCGTGTCGTGGTCGATCTCGGAAAGCGAACCCTCCTGCGCCCGCACGCAGCCGGCGAAGTAGCGGAAATGATCGATCGCCAACGGGATGTCGGCGTTCATCGTCTCGCGGATCGGCTTGCCATTGTCCCAGGTCTCAGCGAGGGCGATGAGATCGAGGTTTTCCTCCATCCGGTCGGCCATCTTGAGCAGGATGCGGGCGCGCTCGGCCGGGGCGGTGCGGCCCCAGGCCTCCTTGGCCGCGTGGGCGGCGTCGAGCGCTTTCTCGACGTCCTGCGCGTCCGAGCGGGCGACCTCGCAGATCACCTTCCCGGTGATCGGTGAGGTGTTCTCGAAATAGCGGCCGGCCGCGGGGGCGACCCACTGGCCACCGATGAAGTTCTCGTAGCGGGCCGAGAACGGCGACTTCACCTTGGAGTCACCAAGAAATTCCGGCTTGTTCATCGCTCTGTTTCCTCCATTGGCCCCGGCCTCGCGAACCGCGGCTCTTGGGCGTTCGCAGTGCGCCGGGCGGCCGCTTGGTTGGGCCGCGTCCGATTCCGCGATGGTCACAGCCAATGTCTTTTGGCGTGTCGAATCAAGGTGGACTTTTGGCCAGTGCGCGAGTGTGAGGATCCTACGCCCTTCCGGACGCGATCGCGAGAGCGCAATGTTCTTCGGGATCAGCGTCGCTGAAATCCGGAAATCCTTAGTGCTGCACCAGCGTTTACCGTGCGAATATCTCAGCATCCGTACGCCTGCGGACCGATCGACGGGTCAGCGCGCGTGTCGTGCCACTGATCAACGCATCAGAGCGAATGGAAGCATCAGGGTCGCGAGCGGAAGAGCTGCCAGCGCGGCGGCTCGCAGCGCTATCGGCCGATAGGCGATCAGGGCGACCACGGCGAGCGCCGAGCCGGTGAGCGAGCCGATCCACTGGATCGGGCCGAAGCTCCAACCGGCCGATGCGATCGCGGCTGCGCAGGATAGACCGAGGCCCGACCAGCCCGCCGCGCGTAGTCCGCTGAGTCGGCGTCGGGACACCGGTGTGCGGAAGACCGCGCGGTGGTGCCGATCCAGACTCAATGCCAGGGCGGACATGCCCGAGAACGACAGCAGAAGGCTCAGGACCAGGGCCGATACGGTCACGCTTCGGCTGCCCTGTGCAGGTTCGCCCGGGACGGTTGTCGCATTGCTGCTCGCCGGCCCGCGAGTCGCGCCGCGAGAAGGAGCAGCAACCCGAGGACCGCCATTGCGAGATCGAAGCCGAGGAACCGAAGCTCGCCCACCGTCAATGCATCGCTGATCGGAATCGCCAGAAAGGCCAAAGCCGGCACGGTCAGGGCGACCGACCATGCTTTTGGCCGTGGATAGAGTGCGGACGCTGCAGCCGCCAGCACCCAGATCCCGAAGAACGCGCCGACCTCCCGCTCCGCCCGTGCGTCCAGCGCGACGGGGAGCAATCGATTGGCGAGGAAATAGGCCGCGAGGCCCGCCGGCAGCCCCGCGATGGTGCCAAGGTTGAGGATGCGGACCAAGCGAAGGCCAAGACCCTCTGGAGCGGCATTCTTCGGCGCGCGGGCGACGGTCCAAAGCACGAGCCCCGTCGCCACCGTGGCAGCCCCCATGAGGCCGCAGAGGAAGAACACGAGGCGCAGGGGCGCGGCCGCGAAATGCGCCTCGTGCAGCCCGACCATCACGGCGCCGGTCCGCGTGGCGGCGCCAGCTTCGCCGACCCGCCCGAGTTCCACGCCGGTGGTCGCATCGTAGGCGATCTGGGGGTGGAGATGGGCGAGGCCGGGCGGCTCCTCGAAGTAAGCGGTGACCGTCGCGGCTGCATCGCCCGGATGCGTGATCATCACGAGCTCTGGCGACTCGCCGGCCGCCGCCATGGCCCGCGACACGATTTCGCCGAGGGGCAGCGCTACGCCGGGACGCCCGGCCGGCGGGCGACCGGCGATCATGATGCCGGCATCGGCGTAGTAGCGCAGGATATCGCCGCGATAGGCCGTCTGCACCGCCCAGGGCATCAGCATCGCCGACAGTGTGACGAGGCCCGTGTAGACGATCATCAGGTGGAACGGCAGCGCCAGGACACCCATCACGTTGTGGGCGTCGAGCCAGCCGCGCTGCGCCGAGCGGTCCCGTCGGAAGGTGAAGAAATCGGCGAAGATCCGCCGATGGGTCACGATCCCCGAGATGAGCGCGATCAGCAGGATCATGGCGCAGGCCGAGACGATCCAGCGCCCCAGGAGCGGCGGGAGGCTCAGCTCGTAGTGAAAACGATAGAAGAAGTCGCCGCCCTGCGTATCCCGGACCGCTGCGCGTTCGCCGGATGCGGGATCGAGCAGCGCGTAATAAAACGGGCCGCTGAAACTCCGCCACCAGTAGACCTCGACGGCCGGGTTCTCGGCGTTCGGCAGCTTGATCGACCATCCCGCGGCATCCGGCATCGTCCTCTGGAGGAACGCACCGGCGCGGGTCGCCGCGGCTGCGGGATCAGGTTTCGCCGCCGACAGTTCCGGCCGCATCCAGTGCGAGATCTCGGGCCGGTAATAGCTGGCGGTACCGGTGACGAAGATCGCGAACAGCACCCATCCGACCACGAGCCCGGACCACGTGTGCAGCCACGCCATCGACTGGCGGACACTCCTGGGCCGGCTCATGCGGCGCCTCCGGTCTGGAAAGCACCGGCGAGCCACAGGGCGACGGTCAGCAGCGCGGCCACGATCCCCAGAACCAGCGCGGCGCGTCCGACCGTCCCCGCAGCAAAAACCCAGATCACCACGGCTGCCATGATGGCGAAGCTTGCGATCAACGCGGTCGACACGGCCTCGGCCCGGGTGCCGGACGAGATCAGCGCGAGCAATGCGCTCGCCAGAGCGGTAATCCCGTAACCGCCTACGCTTGCCAGGAGAACCCGCGCCGCCACCGCCAATCGATACGCGCGTGCCCACCCCGAATGGGCGCCCACCGGACTGGTGTTCATGGCGCCATCTCGCGATTCCGTGATCCCATGGTCTGACCTAACCGCGGCCGGCGGAGGGACGCAACGCTTATGTTCCGGAACGATTCCAGTGAGGGTTGAACGACTTGGAGCGATTCTGACTAGGTCGTCGATCGTTGCGCGCACACTCAAATCGATCCGCTGGGCGTCCGACGGACATCGGACTACCCCGATCTGCCGATCCGTTCAGCGCCCCGACGGCGGAGCAGTGCGAGTCGATCCGGAGGGGCGCAGTGCCGGCGCGGCGTCCCGCGCACGCGGCGGCAGATCCGCGCCCGGCCTTGCCAGCGGCGACGGCGATTCGCCCCCGGCCCTGTCGCGCTCATGACCCCGGGCGTATCCGGCGTTGATCCCGGCGTAGAAGCCAGTGAAATCCTCAGCGCGCGCGCCGCTGGCAGCGACGAGCAGAAGAGCCGGGAGCAGGCTGCGATGCATGGCAAACTCGCTGGCGAACCCAGAAACGAAGCGGGCGGCGGCTCCTTTCGGAACCACCGCCCAATAATCTTCGTGCGGTTTGCGGCGGCGATGCGACCGCGAAACCTTAATCTTCGACGTTGATGCTCTGGGCCTCGCGGCCCTTCTGCCCATCGACCACAGCCAGGGTAACCTGCTGCCCTTCGGCCAGAGACTCGAGTCCAGCGCGGGACAGAGCCGAACGGTGAACGAACACGTCCTTGCCGCCGTCATTGACCGAAACGAAGCCGAAGCCCTTGGCCGGATCGTACCATTTCACCGTGCCGTTCATTTCGACGGACGGGCCGCTGGAGACACGGCCACCGCCGCCGCCACCACCGCCGTAGCCGCCACCGCCACCGCCGTATCCGCCGCCGGCGCCACCGTAGCCGCCGCCACTGGGGGCACCATAGCCGCCGCCGGCACCACCGAAGCCACCGGTCCGCGGACGCAGTTCGCGCCGGGGGGCGGGTGCTGCTTCAGCTGTGGACGTGTCGACGCTGGTGACACTGGTCACCTGCGGGCCCTTCTGACCCTGCGCCGTGGTCACCGTCAGACGGGTGCCCGGCATGAGATCGGCGTGGCCAGCCGCTTCGACGGCGCGGATGTGGAGGAAGGCATCGCCCGAGCCGTCGCCCAGCTCGACGAAGCCGAAGCCCTTCTCCTTGTTAAACCATTTTACCGTCGCATCACGCTCCGGGCCGGACGCAACCGGCGCCGCGCCACGGGCCGGACCACGGTCGAAGCCACCGCCGCCGCCACCGAAGCCGCCACCACCGCCGCCGCCGCCACCGTAGCCGCCGCCGTATCCGCCGCTGGGGGGAGCCTGGTCAGGCCATCTCGGCTCGCCACTCTCGTCGAAGCCACGCTTCTGCGGCCCCCTGAAATCACGACCACGTCCCATCGAAAGCTCGCAAAAACCGTCCGCCGCCCTTGTCTCGAATACCGCGTGCGCGCCATCCCAGACAGCCCACGCCCCGCACTATCATTACCCCAGGTCGCGGTAACCAAGAATAACGCCCCAGTCCTGACGCAATCGGGCCTTGACCGCAAGGACCTTCTTGTCTCAAACGCGCCCGTTCCGTTACTTTCTTGCGGTAAACAACGCAGATGCCGCGAGCGGCCGGCATGACCTTTCACATGTGACAGAATGCGTTAGCGAAACGCAAACGGTGTCCGGTTAGCGTCGATATCCTGTTCCGCACTGCGACAGGCCATGATCGCGACCCCGACCTTCCCCGATCTCTCGGCCCTCGTCGTCGACGAGAGCCTCTACATCCGTCGAATCGTGCGCGACATGCTGATGCGCGTCGGCATCAAGCGCGTTCTGGAGGCGCCGGACGGCGCGGAAGCGCTCGGCGTCCTCGCGGAGAGCAAGCCCGATCTCAGCATCATCGACTGGGACCTGTCGATTCTGTCCGGCGAGGAATTCATCCGGCTGGCCCGCACACCCACGACCTCGCCCTGCCCCACCATCCCGATCATCCTGATGCTGGCGCAGCCCCGCCGGAACGTCGTGGACCGCGCGGTGGCACTCGGGGTGAACGAGATCATCGCCAAGCCTTTCTCACCCAAGACCCTCTGGTCGCGTCTCGACGAGGTGATCAACCGACCCCGCCCCTACTCGCAGGTGAAGAGCCTATTGCGGCCGATCCCGCGCCGGGTCGGCATGATGAAGGCGGTCGCTTGATCACGGCCACGATCGGACGTTGCAGTTCCCCGCCGAGCCTGTAGGGTCGTAGATCAGCTCAGGCCGAGCACAGCGCTCCTGGCCGACCCGAAGGATCGACGGCCGCGCCGATGAGGGACGAGACCGCCGCGGCCGCGCCGTCCCGAATGCAGATCGGCGCAGGGCCGCATCAGACCTCCACCCCTCTCCCGGGCCGCGAGCGCCGTCGCCCGGCCTACGCGGCGCTGGACCTCGGGACCAACAATTGCCGTCTGCTGGTCGCGGAGCCGACCTTCAGCGGCTTCCGCGTGATCGACGCGTTCTCGCGGATCGTCCGGCTCGGCGAGGGTCTCGGGACGTCGGATCGGCTGAACGAAGCGGCGATCGAGCGTACTGTGGAAGCCTTGCGCATCTGCCGGACCAAGATGCAGGCCCGCGGCGTGCAGCGCGCCAAGATAATCGCCACGGAAGCGTGCCGGCTCGCGGTCAACGGTGCGGCCTTCGTCGAGCGTGTCCGGCGCGGCGTGGGCCTCGACCTCGAGATCGTCGACCGCCAGACCGAGGCCTATCTCGCTGTGACCGGCTGCGCGGCGCTGGCCGATCCGCTCGCCGAATCGGTCGTGATCTTCGACATCGGCGGCGGCTCCACCGAGATCGCGTGGCTCGACGGCGCGGCCGCCAACCCATCCACCGACCCGACGTTGCGGATCCGGGCCTGGGATTCGTTGCCCGTCGGCGTCGTGACCCTGGCCGAACGCCACGGCGGCGCCGAGGTCACGCGGCGCATGTTCGAGGGTATGGTCGAGGAAGTGGCCGAGAAGCTCTCGCCCTTCGCGATCCGTGCGGCCGCCGCCGCGACGGCGCCGCATTTCCACCTGCTCGGCACGTCCGGCACGGTGACGACGATCGCCGCCATGCATCTGCGGCTGGTGCGCTACGAGCGGCGGCGCGTCGATGGCCTGTGGATGGACGACGCCGACGTCACCACCGCGATTGACGATCTGCTCGACACGCGGCTGGAGCAGCGGGCCGACAATCCCTGCATCGGCCGCGACCGGGCTGACCTCGTGCTGGCCGGCTGCGCGATCCTGGAGGCGATTCGCCGGGCCTTCCCGTCCGAGCGCCTGCGCATCGCCGATCGGGGCCTGCGCGAGGGCCTGCTGATGAACATGATGCGGGAGGACGGGGTCTGGAACCGGAAGGCTGTAAGATGAAGGCATCGCCGAAGAAGGGATCACGATGAGCGACCGGCGCGGCGGCGCGAGTTCTGGCGGCGGCGTGCGCGGGGAGCTGAAGCAGCGGGTCAAGACCGGCCGCGGACGAACCCTGTCGCAGAAGCGCTGGCTGGAGCGGCAGCTCAACGATCCCTACGTGGCCCGGGCCAAACGCGAGGGCTATCGGTCCCGGGCGGCCTACAAGCTCTTGGAGATCGACGAGCGCTACAAGTTGCTGCGGCCCGGCCAGAGGATCGTCGACCTCGGTGCCGCCCCGGGCGGCTGGTCGCAGGTTGCTGCCCGTATCGTGGGCGCTTCCGGCAAGATCGTCGGCATCGATCTCCTCGAGATCGAGCCGATGGCCGGCGTCGAATTCATCACCCTCGACTTTCTCGATCCCGAAGCCCCGGCCACGCTGACCGCGCTGCTCGGCGGCCCGGCCGACCTCGTGATGTCCGACATGGCGGCCAACGCCACCGGCCACAAGAAGACCGATCACCTGCGCATCATCGGCCTCGCCGAGACCGCGGCTGAATTTGCCCGCGAGGTGCTGGGGCCGGGCGGCGCCTATCTCGCGAAGGTGCTGCAGGGCGGCACCGAAAGCGCGCTGCTCAGCGACCTGAAGCGTGACTTTGCCACCGTCCGCCACGTGAAGCCGGCGGCGAGTCGGGCCGATTCGAGCGAGCTCTACGTCCTTGCGACCGGCTATCGCGGCACGTCGGACGGCACCCGGGCGTCCGACGAGGACTGAGGCGAGCCGGCTGGGTCAGCCTGTTCACCGACACAGTCCAGCACGTGGAGGATCGGGCCGGTCGGATCACCGAAAGCCTCGACCTGGTGTACGGGCTCGCCGTGCCATCCGCCGGACGTGGCGTGGGACTGGGAGATACGCTCCCTTCGGACGAGATCGGTCGGCGACATCGGCTAACCGATCGGATCCGCGCCTATCCAGACTGCGCGCTTCCCGGGGTGTGACGACCGGATACGAAAAAAGCCGCCCCGATTGTTCGGGACGGCTCTTCCAGATCACCGATCGCAGTCAGCTATTCTTCTACTCGGTGGTGGTGTCGTCGGACGACGTCCGCGGCACGCCCTCCTCCGCCACGCCCTCGAAGCGCGGACGGCGGCGGCGACGCGGCTTGGCGGCCGGAGCCTCCTCGGCGGAAACCTCCGGCTCCGGCGCGGTCGGCGGCTCGGCCGCAGCGACGGGGCGGGCGGGAGCCATCAGGAATGCCGGCAGGCCTGCGGGATCCTCGGCAACGACAGGCGCAGCCTCGCGCCGGCGCTCGCGCCGCGGAGCGGCCTCGCCACGCGGAGCGGCCTCGCCACGCGGAGCGGCCTCGCCACGCGGAGCACGCTCCGGACGTGCGTCCGAGCGGGGCTCCTGACGCGTCTCTGTGCGCTGCTCGATACGCACCGCCTCGCTGCGTCCGTTGTCGTAGCGCCCCTGATCGACGCGTGCATCCTGCTGGCGGTTGTCTGGACGGTTCTCTTGGAACCCCTCTTGCCGGCTGTCGGCTTGCCGATTGTCCGGGCGGTCCTGCCGGTAGTCCGGCCGGCTATACTCTTGGCGGTCCTGCCGATTGTTCTGTCGATCCTGTCGGTAGTCAGGGCGCTGATAATCCTGCCGCTGGTAGTCCTGACGTTGCTGGTCCTGACGCGGCTGATCGTGACGTTGCTGATCGTTGCGTTGCTGGTCCTGGCGCGGCTGATCCTGCCGGCGGTAATCCTGCCGGCCGTTGTTGTCGAAGCGGCGCTGGTCGCGGTTCTGAAACCGGTCGCGATTCTGGCGCCCGTCCTGGTTCGTGTCGCCGCGGGTGTCGTAGGGCTGGGGCTGCTGTCCCGGATCGCCGTCGTCGTAGCCGTTGTAGGCGTGACCGTTCTGGGACGTGCCGTTGCCCTGGCCGTCCTCATCGCCCTCGTCCATCTCGTCGTCATCGGACCGGCTGGCGTAACCGCCCGTATTCGAGGGACGGGTCTGCTCTTGAGCACCCGACACGATCCGGAAGTAGTGCTCACCGTGCTGGAAATAGTTCTCGGCAGCGACCGGATCGCCCGCCGCGAGCGCGTCACGCGCGAGCTGTGCGTACTTGTCGGCGATGTGCTGCGGGGTGCCGCGAATTTTAACGTCGGGACCGTTGGATTCGTACGAGCGCGTCAGTGGATTCGGACCTTTCGGCCGATTCCGGCCGCGCATCCGTCGATTTTGGTTTGGTCTCATCGGTCTGTAATGACCCTCGTTCACGCAAACGACTGTCTTCGGAGGCGCCAATCGGGACTTCGTGACGCGTGCCGGTCAAGCGCACCCGGCGGCGCCGCGCGTATGATCGCTGTGCGACCTTCGCGTCTGTCTGACCATCCCTCGCACCGCGTTCCCGGGCAAGGCACCGGAGACCAGCTGATTGTCAGGTTCAAGCGCTGTTAAACCGCCGCGCCGTCACGCGAGCTCTGGTTCAACGGTTTGGGGATCAGCGAACCCGTCGGCGACCTATGGTCGTCACCGACCCTAACGTTGTCCGACTTAACGAACCATCCGCGATCTTCAGATCAACATTAGCGTTCCCCGGCTCGGGCAACAAGCATTTTTTCGATGCATCCCGCTCCGTCGCGGTGAGCTCGACATTTGCGTAGGAGCGCGGGTCAATAAAATCGCTGCGCTGTGGCCAATTGCGGCGCAATCGGGCGTGTGGGCCTATCCGCTGTCGGACGACACGTGGGGATCCCCCAGGGTTTTGGGAAGACCGAAACACAGCACACGATCATGACCCGCGAGATCGCGGGTCAGGCCGCGATCCGCGAAGCCGGCCGCGACGGCCAGGTCGCGGACTGTCTCGGCCTGATCGTATCCGATCTCCAGGGCGAGCATTCCCCCAGGGGCGAGCAGGTTTTGGGTCCGGACGCCATCGAGGATACGTCGATAGGCATCGAGACCGTCCGGGCCGCCGTCGAGGGCAGCCAGGGGATCGTGCTCGTACACCTCGCGGTGCAGGGTCCGGATGACGTCGCGCGCGATGTAGGGCGGGTTCGAGACCACGAGATCGAAGCACCCCCGGATGGCGTCGCACCAATCCGACACCGCGAACGCTGACCGACTGCCGAAACCGTTCGCCACGATATTGTGACGGGCTATCCTGAGGGCGGGCTCCGAACGGTCAAGACCGGTGCCGAAGGCGCCGGGAAGCTCACTCAACAACGCCGCCAGGATGCAGCCGGAGCCCGTGCCGAGATCGAGGCATCGCACCGGTGCGCTCCGGTCCGACACCGTGGCGAGCGCGGCTTCGACCAAGATCTCGGTGTCGGGCCGCGGGACCAGGGTCTCGGGTCCGAGGCGGATGGGTAGGCCCCAGAACTCCCACGCGCCGAGGATACGGGCTACGGGCTCGCCGGACAGGCGCCGCGCCAGCGCAGCATCCAGAGCGGCCGCCTCGTGATCGTGCAGGCGCTGATCCCCGGCGACGAGAAGGTCGCGCGCCTCGAGCGCGAGGAGCCCCATCAGCAGGAAGCGGGCATCGCCCGACGCTTCACCAAGGCCCCCCGCATGCAGCACGGCCGTGCTGCGCCGAAGGGCCGCGCGGCGGGACAGGCCGTGGCTCGATCCGGATGTCACGCGCCGCTCAGGCCATGCCCTCGGCGGCGAGGAGCTCCGCCTGATGTTCGGTGATCAGGGCGTCCACCACCTCGTCGAGGGCCGTGCCGGCCATCACCTCCTCCAGCTTGTAGAGGGTCAGGTTGATCCGGTGGTCGGTCACCCGGCCCTGCGGAAAGTTGTAGGTGCGGATCCGCTCGCTACGATCGCCCGAGCCGACCTGCGCCTTGCGATCGGCCGCCCGGACGGAATCCTTGGCGCTCCGCTCGGCCTCGTAGAGCCGGGCGCGGAGCACCGCCATGGCGCGCGCGCGATTCTTGTGCTGCGAACGCTCCTCCTGAACGAACACCACGATGCCGGTCGGCAGATGGGTGATGCGGATCGCCGATTCGGTCTTGTTTACGTGCTGGCCGCCCGCGCCCTGGGCGCGCATCGTGTCGATCTTCAGATCCGCGTCGTTGACGTGGATGTCGACCTCCTCGGCCTCGGGCAGCACCGCCACGGTTGCGGCCGAGGTGTGGATCCGCCCCTGCGTCTCGGTATCGGGCACGCGCTGCACCCGATGGGCACCGCTCTCGAACTTGAGGCGCGCGAACACGCCCCGCCCCTTCACCTCTGCGACAACTTCGCGGAAGCCGCCGGCCGTACCCTCGCTCTCCGAGATCACCTCGACGCGCCAGCCCTTCGACTCGGCGTACTTCGCGTACATCCGGAACAGGTCACCGGCGAACAGGGCGGCCTCATCGCCGCCGGTGCCGGCCCGCACTTCCAGGATGGCGCTTTTCTCGTCGGCGGCATCCTTTGGCAGCAGCAGGAGTTGCAGGTCGCGATGCGCCGATTCGAGGGCAGCCTGCGCCTCCGGCTTCTCCTCGGCGGCGAGCGCCCGCATCTCGGAATCCGTGCCGGGCTCATCGATCAGCGCCTCGACGCCGGACAGATTCTCCGAGGCCGCACGGTAGTGGCGGATCGCCTCCACCACGGGACCCAGGTCGGACAGCTCCCGCGACAGCTGGACCACGGTGTCTGGGGTGCCCTCGCCGGAGGCGAGCTGCGCGGTGACGATATCGTGCCGCGCCAGGATGGCGTCGAGACGCTCGGTCGGAAAGGGGATCATCGCCCGTGATTCTAGAGTTGTTCGCAAGGCGTCCCGGCCGGGACGTGGAGAAGCACGGACGGCAGGGTTCGAGCCCCGGCGCCAAGTCCTCCCCCATGCCTCTCCCGTACGGGGACGGACACGGCGGCGTGCCGCCCGGAAACGTCATGGCGTTGCCCTACAACTCCGGCCGAACGGTCGGCAAGAGTCGAGACCCTAGATAGGTACGCCGTGGGCGTGCGCGAAGGCTGTGAGAGCCGGGCGCAGGGAGTCGCCGTCGTGCATCCGCGCCATCTCGGTGTCGATCAGCTCGGCCACCGCCCGGGCATCCAGGCTCAGCACCATCGCCTTGACCGGACCGATGGCAGCCGGCGACATTGACAGGTCGCGATAGCCGAGGCCGATCAGCGCCATCGCGTCCAGGGGGCGGCCGCCGATCTCGCCGCAGACCGTGACGGGACAGCCGGCTGCGTTCGACCGCTCGGCGATCAGCCGGAACGCCCGGAGCGCAGCGACGCTGAGCGGATCGAAGCGGTTGGCGACGCGGCGGTTTTCGCGATCCACCGCGAACAGGAACTGCATCAGGTCGTTTGAGCCCACCGACAGGAAATCCGCCTCCTTGGCAATCTCGTCGATCTGGAACAGGAGCGAGGGCACCTCGATCATCGCTCCGAGGCGGCACTCGGTCGGGAGTTCGTAGCCGTGGCGCTTGAGGTAGGCCTTCTCGCGCTCGACGATGCCGCGGGCGCGGACGAACTCGTCCACTGTGGCCACCATCGGAAACATGATCTTCAGCGGATCGCCGTTGGCTGCCTTCAGAAGCGCGCGAAGCTGCATCCGCAGCAGAGCCGGCCGGTCGAGGCCGATGCGGATCGCCCGCCAGCCGAGCGCAGGGTTCTCTTCCTCGAGCTTGGCCATGTACGGCAGGATCTTGTCGCCGCCGATGTCGAGGGTGCGCACCGTCACGGGCTTGCCCTTCGAGGCGGCGAACACCTTACGGTAGAGTTCCTGCTGCTCGACCGCGGAGGGCATCCGCTGCGCCACCATGAATTGCAGCTCGGTGCGGAACAGGCCGACGCCCTCGGCGCCGGTCTCCTCGAGGTGGCTGAAGTCGACCAGAAGCCCGGCATTCAGATGCAGCCCGACCCGCACCCCGTCGCGGGTCTGGGCCGGCACGTCGCGCAGCGCCCGGTACTGCTCCTGCCGGCGGGCGCGCAGGCGCACCATCTCGGCATAGGCCGCCTCGACCTCGGGGCCGGGCCGGACATGGATCTCGCCGGCCACGCCGTCGACGATGATGGCATCGCCCGCGTCGCAGAGCGCGGTCGCGTTCTCCACCTCGCCCACCGCCGGGATGCCCAGCGCCCGGGCCACGATGGCGACGTGGCTGGTGGGACCGCCCTCCTCCAGCACGATTCCGCGCAGCGTCGACGCTTCGTAATCGAGGAGCGCCGCCGGTCCCATCGTCCGCGCCACCAGGATGGCGTTCTCAGGCAGGACGAAAACCCCCGCCGCGCCAGGGCCGATCAGTGCCCGCAGCAATCGATTGGCGAGGTCATCGAGATCGTGCAGCCGCTCGCGCAGGTACGGGTCGGACTGGCGCATCATCTTGGCGCGGTTGTCCGACTGGACCCGCTCGACCGCGGCCTCGGCGGTCAGGCCGGAGGCCACCGCCTCGCGCATCCGCCGGAGCCAGCCCTTGTCGTGGGCGAACATCCGAACGGTCTCCAGAACCTCGCGAGATTCCGCCGTGCCGATCCGGTCGCCGCGCTCCACAAGGGCATCGATCGCCGAGCGGACCTCCTCGATCGCCGCGTCGAGCCGGGCGACCTCGCGATCGACGTTCTCGGCAATCAGCGTCTTCACGATCACGCGGGGCTCGTGCAACACCACGTAGCCGAGGCCGATCCCGTCGGCGAGGGCGATGCCCCGGGACAGGACCGGGCGACGGGCGGCCGTGCCTGCGTCGGGGGCCAAGCTTTCCAGTTCGCCGGAGGCGATCATCTCCGAGAGCACCATGGCGGTGGTCTGGAGCGCCTCGATCTCCTCCTCGGAGTAGACGCGGTAGGTCTTGTTCTGGACTGTCAGCACGCCGAGCGTGTTGCCGGCACGGAGCAGCGGCACGCCCAGAAAGGCGTGATAGGCCTCTTCGCCGGTCTCCGGTCGGTACGAGAAGGCCGGGTGGTTCTGCGCGTCGGACAGGGAGAGCGGTTCGGCCGTGCGGGCGATCAAGCCGACGAGGCCCTCGTCGGTGCGCATGCGGGTCTGATGGACCGCTTCGAAGTTCAGACCCTCGGTGGCAAACAACTCTAAGGTGTTGTCATCCCGCAGCACGTAGACCGAGCACACCTCGGCCACGACGTTGGCGGCGATCAGGACGACGATGCGGTCGAGGCGTGCCTGGGGGCTGACCGGCTCCGCCATCGCTTCGCGGAGGCGGCGCAGCAGCAGGCGCGGGCCTCCGGGCGCAGCGGGCATCTGTTCGTCGTTCCAGTGTCGATGAGCGGTCTTGGCGTCGACCACCCTGCAACCTTGGCGCCAAGCTCGGGACGGCCGGCGCCGGATGAACCGTCGCGCTCTCGCCAGACGTGCTCTGGGATCGGCGAAACGGCCCGCGACTGTTCAGGTCGCACCATGCGCCCCGATCGAAACAGCCTCGTCCCAGGCTCAGGCCTGATCCAGGCCGTATAGCGAGTGGAGCGTGCGCACGGCAAGCTCCGTGTAGGCAGCGTCGATCAACACAGAGAACTTGATCTCCGACGTGGTGATCGCGCGGATGTTGATTCCCTTCTCGGCGAGCGCCCGGAACGCTTTGGCGGCGACGCCCGCATGGCTGCGCATGCCGACGCCGATCGCCGAGACCTTCACCACGTCGGTGGCGCCCTCGATCTGCGCGTAGCCGATCTGCGTCCGCGCCTCGTCGAGGATCTTCCTGGAGCGCTCGTAATCCGCGGCCGGCACCGTGAAGGTCATGTCGGTGGTCGACTGGTCGCCCGACACGGTCTGGATGATCATGTCGACGTTGATGTTGGCATCGGCCAGGGGCCCGAAGATCGCGGCGGCGACGCCGGGGCTGTCCTTGACCCGACGCAGGGTGATCTGCGCCTCGTCCCGGGAGAACGCGATCCCGGTGATGATCTGCTGTTCCACGGTGTCGTCCTCGTCGCAGATGAGGGTGCCGGGACGGGCGGCGTCCGGCGGATCGAAGGAGGAGCGGACCGTCGTCGGCACCCGGTGGACCATGGCGAGTTCAACCGAGCGGACCTGCAGCACCTTGGCGCCGAGCGAAGCCATCTCCAGCATCTCCTCGAAGGTCACCCGCTCCATCCGGCGGGCCTTCGGTACGATGCGTGGGTCCGTGGTGTAGACCCCGTCCACGTCCGTATAGATATCGCAGCGCTCGGCGCCGATCGCGGCCGCCACCGCCACTGCCGAGGTGTCGGAGCCGCCACGGCCCAAAGTGGTGATCCGGCCGGTCTCGGCGTGGATGCCCTGGAAGCCCGCGATCACCGCGACCTCGCCCTTGGCGAAGCCCGCCTCCAAATTCTTCGGGTCGATCTCGTCGATGCGGGCCGAGCCGTGCGCCTCGGAGGTCACCACCGGGATCTGCCAGCCCTGCCAGGAGCGGGCCTTCAGCCCGTCCTTCTGGAGGGCGATCGCCAGGAGGCCGGCGGTCACGAGCTCGCCAGAGGCGACGACGGCGTCGTACTCCCGGGGGTCGTAGAGCGGGTTCGCATCCTTGACCCAGTCGACCAGCTCGTTGGTCTTGCCCGACATGGCCGAGACGATCACGGCGACGTCGTAACCGGCCGCCACCTCGCGGGCGACGTGGCGCGCGACGTTGCGGATGCGGTCGACGTTGGCGACGGAGGTGCCGCCGAATTTCATCACCAGACGGGGCATGGGCTCTCGGTCGCGGGTTCCCGATGGCGACGGGGCCGGACCGACGCGGGCGGTCCGAAGGGTGCTGGGCGGGTACAAGCGGCTCGTTGAGGTGTCAACAACCGGCCAAGCATGACGCCCGCGCGCCGCAGCGACTTGGATGACGCCGTCGTGCTAAGGGCCGGCCGGACCTTCGAGGACGGGACGCGCATGGACAGGGCAGCCACGGATCGCGGCAACGGGGGCTTCGTCGATCACGGCGAGGTCGCCCGGTTCGACGCGCTCGCCGCGACGTGGTGGGACGAGTCCGGTCCGATGCGGGTGCTTCACCGATTCAATCCGGTGCGCCTCGCCTATATCCGCGACGCTCTATGCCGCCATTTTGGGCGCGACCCGCGAGCCCCCTTCCCGCTCGACGGCCTGACGATCTGCGATGTCGGCTGCGGCGGCGGCGTTCTGTCGGAGCCGCTGGCTCGGCTCGGCGCGACCGTGACGGGGCTCGATCCGGCGGAGCAAAACATCGCGGTCGCCCGGTCCCATGCCGAAGCGGCCGGCGTGCCGGTCGATTATCGCGGCGCGACGATCGAGGCGGTCGTGGCCGACGGGGAAAGGTTCGACGCCGTACTGATCATGGAGGTGGTGGAGCACGTCTCCGACATGCCGGCCTTCGTGCGCACGGCCTGCGCGGCCGTGAAGCCGGGCGGGATGCTGTTCGCCGCGACCCTCAACCGGACGATGCGCTCCTTCGCGCTGGCGATCGTGGGCGCCGAGTACGTGCTCGGCTGGCTGCCGCGGGGCACGCATGATTGGGGGAAGTTCGTGACGCCGGACGAGCTCGGCCGGGCGATCCGGACGGGCGGCCTCTCGGTCAGCGACACGGTGGGGGTCGTCTACAACCCGCTGACCGACGGCTGGCGCAGCGGCCGGGACACGGCGGTGAACTACATGGTCGCATCCGCGCGACGGGACTGAACCGGACGCACCCTCCGCCGTTGGCACCGCGGCGGAGACAGTGACGATGCTCGAAAAGATACCCAGTGCTTTGGGCGAAGCCCTGTCGGGCCTTAAAGCAGGCACCGAGAAGACCGCCTTCCACGCATCCTTTCCGGACGTCCCGGCATCGCTCACCCTGAGCAGTGATGCGTTTGCTGACGGGGCTGCGATACCGGCCCGTTGCACCGCAGATGGCGAAGGCCTGTCGCCGCCGCTCGCCTGGAGCGGCCTGCCGCCCGGCACCGCATCCATTGTGCTGCTGGTCGAAGATGCCGGTAGCCCGACGCCGCAGCCGCTGGTCCATCTGATCGTTTGGAATCTCCCGTCGGAACGGTCGGGTTTGGACGAAGGCGATGTCTCGGAGCCCAGCGCCAGTCCGGATGTCCCGCTCGGTCGAAACAGTTTCCTGCAGACGGCCTGGCTCCCGCCGGATCCGCCCAGCGGCCACGGCCAGCACGCCTATCTGTTTCAGATTTACGCTCTGGGGCAGACCCTCGACCTCGATGAGAATCCTGGCCGCAGCGCTTTGCTCGACGCAATGAAAGGCCTCGTCTTGGCCAAAGGCGTGCTGATCGGGACTTACGCCCGCGCGTGAGTGTCGACGGGTGTCGCACAATTGGGGCGATGACCGCGAACAACACGTAGTGCCACGTTTGACGAGCTTCTTATATTCCTCTTAGCATTTCTCAATTCTGGCAGCACCGTCGAAGTGTGATAGGGGAACGGGCCTGTTGGGGGTCGACGCGCGGTCGAAGCGGCGGGGCAACGGGCGCGTGGCACGCGCACTCGCAGCATCTGACGTTGGCACCTGGGAATGGCATCTGGACGACGAGATCCTCCGCTGCGACGCAGTCGCGGCCGGGATGCTCGGGATACCCAGGGCACGGGGCGATCGCGGCGGGAGCTTCACGTCTCTCCTCGACCGCATTCACCCCGAGGATCAGCTGCGGATCGAGGCGCTGATCGACGATCTTCGTCGGCAGGGCGGCCAGTTCGCGCCACAGTTCCGGACCGTTCCTGAAGCGGATGATGTCCGGTGGGTTCTGGCGCGCGGGCGCTTCAATCTAGACGCCGGGAATTCCGTGTGCGAGGCGCGCGGAATCGTCATCGACGTCACCGCAAGCAGCCATGCCGGCGTTCTCGATGAGGTCACCTTCCGCGCGACGGACGTGGAGGCCGGCGGGATCGACCGTGTCGCCGAGTTGGCGCTGATGCTGTTTGAGTCGGCGGCGAACCTGGGCCAGCAGCAGTTCGATCGACTCAAGCCGGTACTCGACGTGTTGCTGCATGAGATCGGACGCCAGCTGGTGTAGCCGTCGCCGATCCCGCATCTGGAGAGCATTCATTGACCGTCCTGTCGTGGCGGCGCCTTGCCTTACCGGGGGCAATCCTGATATGGCGACTCCATTCCGCGATGCGTGTGCCGTGATCGCCGGACGTGTTCGCGCGTCCAGCCCCGCGACGACGTTCCCGACACCCTTTCCATGGAGGGCCCTCCGGGCTCGAGAGACCGATGAAGATCCGCAACTCCCTCAAGTCCCTGCGCGGCCGTCACCGCGACAACCAGCTCGTGCGTCGCAAGGGCCGGGTCTACGTGATCAACAAGACCCAGAAGCGCTTCAAGGCCCGTCAGGGCTGAAGCCATTCGGATAGCCCGGCTCAGGCCGGAATTCAGCAGCCGCGCCCACCCGAGCGCGGCTGTTTTCGCATGCGCGGCACCGGGGCACGTTGACGAG
Organism: Methylobacterium sp. GC_Met_3; assembly: GCF_026540775.1. Classification (NCBI taxonomy): domain Bacteria; kingdom Pseudomonadati; phylum Pseudomonadota; class Alphaproteobacteria; order Hyphomicrobiales; family Methylobacteriaceae; genus Methylobacterium; species Methylobacterium sp. GC_Met_3. Next base: position 327,757 of record NZ_JALNUL010000002.1, on the reverse strand, counting down.
CTTGTCGACGGCGAACACTCTGGCCCCATGATGCCGACCCGCCTCCCCGCCGCACTGGTCTGCCTCTTGGCGCTGATCGTGGTATCGCCCGCCGCGCGGGCTGCGCCGGAGCCGAATCGCTCGGGGCGGACGGCGCCGGAGGCGAAGCCCGCGCCCAAGCCACCGAGCCTCGACGACCTGTTCGCCCGCTTGCGTGCCAGCGAGGATCCTGTGGAGGCCAAGGGCATCGCGAAGCTCATCGAGCGGCGCCTCGCCGGCTCGGGCAGTCCGACTGCCGACCTGCTCACGGATCGCGCCCGTCAAGCCGTCACCGCCCACGATTTTCCCCTCGCCGCTGAGCTGATGGACCGGGTCACGGCCCTTGAGCCCAACTGGTCCGAGGGCTGGAACCGGCGCGCCACGGTGTTCTGGCTCCTGACCGACAAGGACGACGCCATCGGCGATCTGAAGCGTGCCCTGGTTTTGGAGCCGCGCCATTTCGAGGCCTGGGCCGCCCTCGGCCGGATCTACGAGTCGCAGGACGACAAGGCTCGCGCCCTGTCGGCCTTCCGCCGGGCGAAGATGCTCTACCCGCAGATGGACAAGATCGGTGAGGCGATCGACCGCCTCGCACCGGAGGTCGACGGCCGCGACCTTTGACGCGGATGCTCGGCCTTCTCCTCACGCTCCTGGCCCTGCCGTTCGCGGCACTCGGCCTCGTCCTCGCCATCGGAGCGCTCGTTAGCTTCGCGATCACGCTGCGGGTGAACGCTACCTATCCGCCGGCCGGCCCCTTCGTCGCGGTGACTGGCGGCCGTCTCGCCACGCTTCAGGGTGGGCCGGCGGACGGGCCACCGATCATCCTCCTGCATGGCGCCTCGGCCAACGCATCGGACCCGATGGAGGGAATCGGTCGGCGCCTCGCCGCACACGGGTTCCGGGTCATCGCCTTCGACCGCCCGGGCTTCGGCTGGAGCGACCGGATCGCGGGCGCCGAGGCCGCTGCGCCCACCGTGCAGGCGCGCCTGATCGCGGAAGCGCTCGCCCATATGGACGTCGGTCCGGCGATCGTCTTCGGCCATTCCTGGGCCGGGTCGCTGGCCCTGGCGCTTGCCCTCGATCATCCGGAGCGGGTCTCGGCGCTTGTCCTGGCGGCGCCCGTCGCGATGCCGACGCCGGACCGGGTGCCGGATCTGCCCTGGTACTGGCGGGTCGCCGTGCAGCCTTCCGTGGCGTGGCTGCTCAGCCGCACGATCGGGCCGCCGCTCGCGCAGCAATTCCTGCCGGAGGCGGCACGCCGGGTGTTCACGCCCCAACCGGAAAACCCCGATTATCCGAAAGCCGCCCGCGCCACCCTCGTCCTGCGGCCCGGTACGTTACTCGCGAATGTGCAGGACCTCCTCGGTCTGACGAAGGCGCTGGCGGCTCAGGCCCCACGCTATGGCGAGATCCGGATCCCGACCTTGGTTATCGCCGGTGAGGCGGATCCGATCGTGCGCAGCGCGGAGCAGGCGATGCCGCTGGCCCGGGCGATCCCGGGCGCGCGGCTGGTCCTGCTGCCGGGGATCGGCCACATGCTCCAATACGTGGCGTCAGACCGCGTGACGGAGGAGATCGTCACGCTGTCTGACAGTTTGGCCTATGCCGCGACGGCTGCACCCGCCGCACATTGAGGCGCTCTCTTCACGTCGCTCCGATGTCGTTTCCTCGAGCACTGGAACTCGAGAGCGCGTCACGCCTTCTCGGCGTGCTCGCGGGTGATGAAGGTGAGCCGCACGAGATTCGTGGCTCCGGGCGTGCCGAACGGAAGGCCGGCCACCACGATCACCCGATCGCCCACCGCCGCGAACCGCTCGCGAACCGCGAATTTGGCGGCGCGGAACGACATGTCGTCCACGTCACTGGCATCCTTCGTGACGATCGGATGGGTGCCCCAGGCGAGCGCGAGGCGGCGCGCAGTCTCGCGCCGGGGCGTCAGGGCGATCACCGTGGCGTTCGGGCGCTCGCGCGACAGGCGCAGGGCGGTCGAACCGGAACTCGTCCAGGCCATGATGGCGTCGAGGTCGAGGGCGTCGACCATCTGATGCGCGGCCGCCGCGATCGCGTCGTTGGCGGTGTGGTCCGGCGTGGCGCTCTGGGCACGGATGATCGACCAGTAAAGCGCGTCTCGCTCAACCTGCTCGGCGATGCGGCTCATGGTTTCCACCGCGGCGAGCGGATGCGCGCCCGAAGCGCTCTCGGCCGAGAGCATCACGGCATCGGCGCCCTCGTAGACCGCGGTGGCCACATCCGAGACTTCGGCACGGGTCGGGACAGGCGCCGTGATCATCGACTCGAGCATCTGGGTCGCGACGACGACCGGCTTGCCAAAGCGCCGGGCTCCCCGAACGATGCGCTTCTGCACGCCAGGCACCTGCTCCAACGGCATCTCCACGCCGAGATCGCCGCGGGCGACCATCAGTCCGTCCGAGATCTCGATGATCTCGTCCAGTCGGGTCAGCGCCTGCGGCTTCTCGATCTTGGCCATCACCAGGGCTCGGCCGGCACAGACCTTCTTGACCTCCGCCACGTCCTCGGGGCGCTGAACGAAGGACACCGCGATCCAATCGGCGCCCGCATTGAGACCCGCGTTGAGATCCGCCCGATCCTTGTCGGTCATGGCCGGCACCGGGATCACCGTGTGGGGCAACGACACGCCCTTGCGGTTTGAGATGCGGCCGCCGACCTCGACCCGGGTCACCGCCCGGTTCTCCGATGTCTCGACCACCGAGAGCCGCAGCTTGCCATCGTCGAGCAGGATCGCGTGGCCGGGCTCCAGGGCCTGGAGGATCTCCGGATGCGGCAGGTGGCAGCGTGCGGAATCGCCGGGCGTCGGGTCGCCGTCGAGCACGAAGCTCGCACCGGCCTCGATCGTGACGGCGCCGTCCGCGAACGTGCCGAGCCGTAGTTTCGGCCCCTGCAGATCGACGAGAATCCCGATCGGACGCTTGGCCTCGCGCTCGATGATGCGGATCGCCTCGACCTTCTCGGGCAATTTTTCCCGGGGAAGATGGCTCATGTTGAGCCGGAACACGTCCACGCCCGCGCGGAACAGCCGTTCGATCATCTCGGGTGAATCGGAGGCCGGCCCGAGGGTGGCGACGATCTTCGTGCGGCGGGAGCGTTTCAAGCGGGATCCTCCGGGTATTTCACCGCGAGCCTTCAGGCGTCGTCGGGTTATTGGGACGGATGCGGGGGCGACCCGCAGCGAATCGTACAGTGACGGCGCCGTCGCCCTACGGTTTGGCGGGGACGTCCGCGCGGTTCGGATCGGTCAGCTGAACAGTCCAGCTCTTCTGCTCGCCGGTATCGACTTCGAAGAAGCCATTGCGGTCGTAGCCCCTGGCGAGACAATCTTCGAGTCCGCGGATGGTGAACTCGGAATCACGGGTACACATGAGCGAGCGCCCACTCCACTCGCCGCCGCGCGTGTAATCCACCGCGAACACATAGTAGAATCGGGCCGCCAACGCACCTTTCAGCAGGGTCTCGCAGGCCTTCGGTGCGAGGTCCCACCACCCCTCCGTGACCCAGCCCTGCGGATCGCGGTAGCCCAGCGAGATCCCGACCTTGCTGCCGGTCTGGTTGCACAGGCGCAGGTCGGCTTTCGCCGGGCCCGCACCGAGGAGCGCGAACCCGAGGACCGTGAGTGCGGGCAGGAGTTGAGCCGCCCGGACGCGAACGCTGAAGCCATGCCCGATCGCGCTGCAATCGCCCACGGCTCCAAGCCTTTGGTTTGGGGCGCTCTTCTGCGCCGAACCGGCGTCCACGTCCGCGGAGAACGCACTAGTTGACGAGGATGATGCGGCAATCGTTGACATTGGTACAGGTCGGGCCGGGATTCACGAGGTCGCCGAGAGCCGCGAAGAACGCGGTCGAGTCGTTCTGCTCCAGCATCGCGGCCGGGTCGAGGCCGGCGGCGCGGGCGCGCTCGAGGGTGGTGGGATCGACGATACCGCCCGCGGGGTCGGTGGCGTGGCCTCGGCCGCCGTCGGTGCCGTCGGTATCGGCACTGATACCGGAAATGCCCGGCTCGCCCGCCAGGGCGACGGCGAGGGCCATCGCGTATTCCTGGTTCGGCCCGCCATTGCCCTCACCTCGGATGGTGACGGTCAGTTCGCCCCCTGAGATCAACGCAACCCGCTGGCCGGAAGCCTTGTAGCGCTTGGCCGCGACGGCGTGCTCGGCGGCGACTTCGCGGGCCTCGCCCTCCAGATCGGCGCCCAGCATCACGGGCTCGTAGCCGGCCGCCCGGGCCGCCTCGGCCGCCGCGTTCAGGGCGTCGATCGGGCGGGCGATGATGCGGTATTCCGCCCGGGCGAAAGCCGGATCGCCCGCCTTCGGCGTCTCGTTGTTCGGGTCGTTGAGCAGGCGCGTCGCCTCTTCCGGCAGCGGGATGTTGCGGCGTTCGCAGATGGCCCGCGCATCGGCCAGCGTGGACGGGTCTGGCACGGTCGGCCCGGACGCGATCACCGCCGGATCGTCGAACGGCACATCCGAGATCGCCAGCGTCAGGATCCGCCGTGCGTTGCGGGCGGCGAGTGCGAGGCGCCCGCCCTTGATTCGGGAAATGTGCTTGCGGACCGTGTTGATCTCGCCGATCGGCGCGCCGGAGCGCAGCATCGCGCGGGTGATCGCCTGCTTCTCGATCAGCGTCAGATCACCGGCCGGGGCGATCCAGTTGGCCGAGCCGCCGCCGGAGAGCAGCACCAGAACCTCGTCGTCCGGCCCGGCCTCTGTGGCGAGCCGCAGGGCTTCCTTGGTCGCCGCAATGCCGGCCTCGTCAGGTACGGGATGACCGGCCTCGACCATATGGATCCCGGGCGCGTCCTGTCCGTAGCCATGGCGTGCCACCGCGAGCCCCACGATCCGGTCGTCGCCGAGGCCGTGCTTCTGCCGGTAGAAGCGGCTCGCCACGGCACTCATGCTGCCCGCGGCCTTGCCGGCGGCCAGGATGATCAGCCGGCCCGGGCTCGGTTCGGGCAGGTGCGGCGGCAGGGCGAGATCGGGATGGGCGGCCCGGATCGCCGCCGCGAGGAGGCTGTCGAGGAGCGCGCGCTGCGCCTGAATGGCGGGATCTGCGGCGGGCGGGACGGTCTCGGTCATGGCGTCGGACGGGCTCCTCTCTCGACCCGATCGCACGATCCCCACCCGTTTCTTGCCGGGGCGGCGGGCCCGTTTCTTGCCGTGAGCGCACGATCCTTGATAGGTGATCTGCCCGAGCCTTCGCGCCACGGCAAGCGCCTTCGGCGTGCCCGCACAGATTGGAAGACCTCGGAGCCCCGTGACCCGTCCGGAGAATGAAGCCGCCGCCCAGGTGCCGCATCCCTGCGAGATCATACCGGGCGATCCCGCCTGCGGCCTCGTCATCGCCTGCGACCATGCCTCGAATTATGTCCCACCGGACATCGAGCTCGGCCTGCCGCCCTCCGAATTCGCCCGGCATATCGCCTACGACATCGGTGCCGCGGCGGTGACCCGGAGCCTGGCGGCGCAGCTCGGCGCGCCGGCGATCCTAACGAATTTTTCGCGGCTCATCATCGATCCGAACCGCGGCCGGGCCGACCCGACACTGGTCATGCGCCTCTCCGACGGCGCGGTGGTTCCGGGCAATGCCCGGATCGACGCGGCCGGCAAGCAGGCGCGGATCGCCCGGTTCTACGCGCCGTTCGACGAGGCCATCGACGCCGCGATCGGAGCCGCAGAGGCAGCGGGGCGACCGGCTAAGATCCTGACCATGCACAGTTTTACGCCGTACTGGCGTGGCATCCCGAGACCCTGGCAGGTCGGCATCCTGTACGACCACGACGCGCGCTTCGCCCGACCGCTGATCGACGCGTTGGCGGCCGATCCGGCCGGGCTGACGGTCGGCGACAACCAGCCCTATGGCGGCGGCCTGCCGGGCGACACGATCGACCGCCACGCCACAGCGCGCGGGCTTCCGAATGCCCTGGTGGAGATCCGCCAGGACCTGATCACCGATGAGGCCGGTCAGGCGGAGTGGGCCGCGCGCTTCGCCCGCATCCTGCGTCCGCTGATGGCGGCTTGATCCCGGCGCTACCGATTCCGAAATTCGAGTTCGTACGCGAAGAAGGCACGCGATTGATGAATGATCTCGAAGCACGCACGCAGGTCGAACTCGAAGCAGCCGTGTTCCGCCGGCTGGTGGCGCATCTGCGGACGCGCACGGACGTGCAGAACATCGATTTGATGAATCTCGCGGGCTTCTGCCGGAACTGCCTGTCCAATTGGTTGAAGGACGCCGCCGACGAGAAGGGCGTGGCGCTCACCAAGGACGCGAGTCGGGAGGCGGTCTACGGCATGCCGTATGAGGTATGGAAGGCGAAGCATCAAACCGAGGCCAGCCCCACGCAGCAGGCGGGCTTCGCGGCGAATCAAACCAAGGGGCATTGAGGAGCCGCGAATCGGTTCAGCTTCCGGTAAGTTCGCCCCATTAACCACGGGTCAGGGCGCAACTGCGCCGTGTAGTCCGGAGAGCCCCATGAACGCCCATTCGATGCCCAGCGCCGCGCAGCGGCCCGGCGGCGACGTCTCGTCGGCCGAAGGCGTGGCCGCCGACGAGCTGAAGCAGTTCATCGAGCGGCTCGAACGGCTTGAGGAAGAGAAGGCCGGCATCATGGGCGACATCAAGGAGGTGTTCGCCGAGCTGAAGGGCCGGGGTTTCGACTCCAAGGCGGTCCGCACCATCCTGCGGATCCGCAAGCAGGATCACAGCGAGCGCCAGGAGCAGGAAGCCATTCTGGAGCTGTACATGCAGGCGCTCGGCATGGCGTAGCCCGCCGACACCGTGCCGGATCTTGGGTCCGGCACGGTGTCGGGCGCCATCGGGGTCATCAATGGGCTTCGGCTGACCCCGGATGGACTTCGTCGATCAAACCCAGCGTTCGCCCCGGATAGCCGGCCGCATCGAAATAGCGGGTCTGTCCGACGGTCTGATAGCGCAGGATCGTGGTGAGGCCGGTCGTGTCCGGCTCCGAGCGCAGGACATGCGTCTCCGCTTTCGGCGTCGCCCCATTGGCCAGCGCCTCCGTGAGCACCCGCCCGACCAGCGTGCCCTTGTCGGGGATCATGAGATCGAGGATCCGCGCGATGGTCTTGCCGAGATCGGCATTGCTCGCCGGGACCGGGCTTTCGAGGCCGGCGCGGAAGCTGGGGCCGGCGGCGCCCATCACGTTGCGCGTATCGGCCCGCGAGAAGCTGCCGTGCATGCCCTGGCCCTGCTGCAGCCCGGTATCGGAGACTTCCACGCCGCAGGTGGTCGGATCGGCGCAGCCGGTGGAGAAGCTGCGGAAGTTGACCACGATGGCGGGCATCGGCGTCAGGGCCGAGCCGTCCAGCGCGATGGCCGACAGGGGCAGCGTGCCCGGGATCGAGCCCAGAGCGGCGCTGACGAATATGCCGCTGACGTAATCCTGCCGGGACAGAGCCTCGACGACCCGCTGCGCCAGGGCGCGGTCGCCGTTCGGAATGTAGACGAGGTCCGAGCCGCCATTGGCCGCCACGACCACGTCGGGCTTGGCCGGATCCGTGCCGATCAGGCCGTTCGCGCGGCTCGGGAAGGTCTCCGCCCCGAGCTTCGCACCCTTGGCGTCCGGATCGAACAGGCTGAGGCCGAGCGCGTGCGCGATGTCGATGGCGACGAAGCCCGGCGGCAGCTGACGGCTCGGGACGCCCTTGTAGCTCTGGGTCGCCGCAAAGCTCGTCGCGCTCTCCTTGGAGATGGTCGAGAAGCCGTGATCCGAGGTCAGGATCACGTCGGTTGTCTCTGCAAGCCCCTGGTCCTTCAGGGCGGCCAGCAGCGTGGCGAGGTTGGTGTCGGCGTTGCGGATGGCGGCGAGGCTGGTCGGGCCGTTGATGCCCGGGACCAGCCGGCCGAGACTGTCGCCCTGGTTGTGCTGGGTCCCGTCCGGATCGCGAGACCAGAACACCAGGACGAACGGCGCCTTGCGCGCCTTGAACAGCGGCAGCACCGCCTTGGCGGCGACATCGGCGAAATAGGCCTGCTGATCGACGTTGGCGGCGAGCGTTCCCGGCGCGTCGGCATTGCCGGCCGCACCGTTGGCACCGCGGGTCGGCGCCTGGACCGGCAGACCGGCGGTGCCGAGACGGACCTTGAGCTCGTCGCTCAGCGGGATCCCGGCGGGGCGGCCGGTGCTGTCATCGATCAGGATCGTCTCCTGGCCGGATCGGGACGTGTGATCGAAGACCAAGGACGGCCCGAGCTTGCCGATGCTGGCGGTCGACAGCCCCCTGGCGTGCGCCGCCCGCAGGATCGTCTCCTCGTTCAGGTAATTGCCGGCGAAATGCTCATCGACATCGCCGAGCACCGGATCACTCTCCAGGAACGGCGTGAGGCTTTCGCCCGCCCCCGGCACCGGGAAGGCCGTGTAGATCGTGTTCCCGTACTGGCCGGTATCGCCGAGCATGTGCCCGGTCGCCATCGCGGTGGCGTTCGGCATCGTAAAGGTCGGGAACAGGGAGTGGGTGTTGGTGAAGCGTACGCCGGCCTTCATCAGCCGATCCAAGGTCGGGGCGTTGGCGGCGGTGACCATGCCGTAGCGCAGACCGTCGGCGACGAAGAGCACGACGTTGCGGGGCTCGGCCTGTGCCTGGGACGAACCCAGGAGCGCCAATCCGATCAGGCAGGATGAGAGTGCACGCCGCACGACGATTCTCCGATGGTTTCGGTGACCGGCGTGAGGGCAGAGCGTGACAGACGCGTGACAGGGGCGCTTGCCAAGCGCGGTGGGCCGCAGATCGCCGACAGGGCCAACCATGGCGGCGATTACCCCTCGCCCCGCTTGCGTGGAGAGGGCTTCGGCGACCTCGTCGTCGCCGAAGCGAGGCGTTAGCCGAAGGTGAGGGGGCGATTCAGGACAAGACTCACACGGACTCGTCCCCTCACCGCCGTTCCGGCTGCGCTTCCTGCAGGCACGACAAGGTGCCTGCTAGCCTCTCCCCGCACGCGGGGAGAGGGGGACGTCGCGGTGGCCCTCAGGCGGCGCGCTTGGACCGGTTGAGCAGCTTCCGGTTTACGAGCACCTCGGCGATCTGCACCGCGTTGAGGGCCGCGCCCTTGCGCAGGTTGTCCGAGACGCACCAGAAGTTCAGACCGTTCTCAATCGTCGCGTCCTCACGGATGCGCGAGACGTAGGTCGCGTCCTCGCCGGCCGCCTCGTGGGGGGTCATGTAGCCGCCGTTCTCACGCTTATCGATCACCAGCACGCCGGGGGCGGCGCGCAGGATCTCGGTGGCCTTCTCGGGCGAGAGCGGGCGCTCGAACTCGACGTTCACCGCCTCGGCGTGGCCGATGAAGACCGGGACGCGGACGGCGGTGGCCGTCAGCTTGATCTTCGGGTCGAGCATCTTCTTGGTCTCGGCGACCATCTTCCACTCTTCCTTCGTGTAGCCATCCTCCATGAACACATCGATGTGGGGGATGACGTTGAAGGCGATGCGCTTGGTGAACTTGCCGCCTTCCTTGATCTCGCCCGCGGTGAACACCGCGCGGGTCTGATTGAACAGCTCGTCCATCGCCTCCTTGCCGGCGCCGGAGACCGACTGGTAGGTCGAGACCACGACGCGCTTGATCGTGGCCGCCTCGTGAAGCGGCTTCAAGGCGACGACCAGCTGCGCGGTCGAGCAGTTCGGGTTGGCGATGATGTTGCGCTTGGTGAAGCCGACCACCGCGTCGGCGTTCACCTCGGGCACGATCAACGGCACGTCGGCGTCGTAGCGGAACGCCGAGGAATTATCGATCACGACGCAGCCCTGCTGGCCGATCCGCGGGGACCACTCCTTCGACGTCTCGCCGCCGGCCGACATCAGGCAGATGTCCGTGTCGGAGAAGTCGTAGGAATCGAGCGTTTTGACCTTGAGCGTCTTGTCGCCGAAGGAGACCTCCTGGCCCTGGCTGCGGCGCGACGCCAGCGCCACGACCTCGTCGGCGGGGAAAGCCCGCTCGGCCAGGATATCGAGGATTTCGCGGCCCACGTTGCCCGTGGCGCCGACGACGGCGACCTTGTAACCCATCTCTCGTCTCCGCGCGGAAAACCCCGACCGATCCGGGTGCCACGCTCAAGCCAGACATATCGGCCGAAGGATCGTTCCGGCCGGACGGCGCCCGCCGAACGGACGCGGCCGCGGATCCCATCCTCTACGGAGGTGGGATCGACGGCCTGCCCGAGCAAGGCGCGCCCGGAACAGTGCTGTCAAGGCCGGGGCCGATGCAACGATCGATTCACCCTGATGCGGGGAAACCGGTGACGGCCCTGGGATCGCCAGGGGAATTCAATCCTTCGCCCTGACGATCGCGGACGGAACACGCGGTTCTCTGTTCGCAGGGTGTCATGGTGGCGGGATCGGGGGAGGCACTGGACGGGCGCGCGCCCGCCGGTCCGATAGAAGGGCTTACCGGTTGGGTGACGCTGTCGCCGGGCGCCCTTGGCGTGCGTCTGGTGCTGGCCTCGGCCGTAATCGCCCTGCTCTGCGTCGCCGCATGGCGTCCGGGCCGCGGACCGGGTTCACCCGGGGGCGCAGCCGCTGTGGCGATCGAAGTCGACGGTGGCTTCAAGCCCAGGATGCCGGCCGCGCCGGCTGCGCCGCCGGTCCCCGTCGCCCTGTTCGATCTTGCGCAGCCCGGGATCGATCCGGTGCACGTCACCGCCGGGCTGGAGCCGCACACGGGTCTGCGCGAGGATGTGCTGAGCCGCGGGGATGTGGCCGCCATCGAGGCTCCGGCGCTGCGGCTGACGCTCACGCGCGGCACGAATGCCGGCGCGGCCCCGACCCTGTTCATCCTGATGGCCCGGCGCGCCGCTTCCGGCCCGTCCCTCGACCGGCCGGCGCTCGCGGTGGTCCGGACCGGATCACGCGGCCGGATCCAGACCAAGTTCGGTGCGGTCGATACCCTTGAGGTCACGTTCGGCAATCCCGCGCCTCGGACCTGCCTGGGATTCGTCACCCTGGAGGCCGGCTTCCGGCTCGACGGGTGGTCCTGCGCCCCGCTGGGACAGCCACCCGAGGCTCAGGCGCTGGCCTGTACGATCGATGCGCTGAGCTTCGTCGATCTCGCCGATCCCGAGACGACGGCTGCCTTCTCGGCGGCAGCGTCCGCGTCCCGCTCCTGCCCCGTGACGAAGGTTGCGGAGGTGTTTGTTCCGATCACACCCGCGGGGAAACGAGGGCGCAATAAAAAATAAGGCCTGAATGTGGCAAAACGCACAAGCTCAGCCATAAAGGCGGAACAACAGCCTCGCCCAAGCGTCTTATCGTGAAAGGCGGCGAACTGTTAAGCTTCGGTCGCCATACTGGTGGCACTCACACGCAAGGTTAGCCATGCGCTCGTTCAGGATCGCACTTCTCGGCGTTATCGCCGCTGCCGGCTTTGGCGCCTCTGCGCCGGCTCAAGCGCAGGACGGTTTCGTTCCCGGCCCGATTTATAGCGTGAGCCGTCCCCTTCCGATCCGAGTTCGCCCGCGCAGCTGGCTGGACGCCGGCAACGTGCCGCTGACCTCGAACGTTCCGGGCGCCGGCGGTTCGCGCAACCCGGCCCTGAACCCCTACCTGATCGCGGCATCGAACCAGCTGACCCCGCCCTACGGCCCAACCGATCGCTTCGGCCGCGGGATCCTGCCGGATCCGATCACCAACGGCCCGTTCATCGGCGCCCGCTCGTCGGCCGTCCGCAACGTCGACCTGTCCTTCGTTGATCGGCTGGACCCAACCTCGCCGCTCTACGGCCGCCCCTACTAAGGCGATTCGTCGAAACATGACGTGCTTTCGAGCGCGGGCCTTCGGGTCCGCGCTTTTCGTTTGCGACCTCGCGGTTTCGGGCCTTCACCGATACCGGTAATCCTGTATGCCAAGCGGTGCAGAAGCCGACAGGTTGCCGAGGCGGGATCCGAGCCATGAAGCCGTTCGACTGGACGACCGGATATCCGTCGCTGCGCATGCCGATGTTCGGGCGCAACTGCGTGGCGACCTCGCACGCGCTGGCCGCGCAGGCCGGGATCCAGATACTCCAAGCGGGCGGCAACGCCGTGGACGCCGCCATCGCGACGGCCGCCGCCAAGACCGTGACCGAGCCGTGCAGCAACGGACTGGGCTCGGACGCCTTCTGCATCCTGTGGGACGGGAAGCAGCTGCACGGCCTCAACGCCTCGGGCGGAGCACCGGCGGCCTGGACCCGGGACTACTTCCTGAACAAGTACGGGCCGGCCGAGCGGCCGCCAATGCGTGGCTGGGATTCGGTCACCGTTCCGGGCGCGGTCGCCGCCTGGGTCGCGCTGAGCGAGCGCTTCGGCCGCCTCCCCTTCGCCGACCTGATGCAGCCGGCGATCCGCATCGCCGAGCGCGGCTACCTCGCCCCGGTCGTCGTGCAGCAGAAATGGGCCGCCGCCGCCCGGATCGAGGCGATCACCCGGCAGCCGGGGTTCTCGGACTTCTTCCTGCCGAAGGGTCGGGCGCCGGAGGTCGGCGAGCTGGTGACCTTCCCCGGCGCCGAGAAGACCCTGCGGCTGATCGGCGAGACCAAGGGCGAGGCCTTCTACCGGGGCGAGATCGCCGCGGCGATCGCCGCGCATGCGCAGGCCAACGGCGGCGCCATGACGACGGCCGACCTCGCCGCCTACAAACCCGAATGGGTCACGCCGACGGCGCAGGATTATCGCGGCTCGACGCTCCATGAGATCCCGCCGAACGGCCAGGGCATCGCGGCGCAGATCGCGCTGGGCATCCTGGAGCATTTCGACCTCGCCGACCTGCCCGTCGACGGACCTGAGGCGCAGCACCTCCAGATCGAGGCGATGAAGCTCGCCTTCAGCGACACCTACCGGTACGTCGCCGATCCGCGCGGGATGGAGCTGACGCCCGAGGCGATGCTCGATCCCGCCTACCTGGCGCGCCGCGCCAAGCTGATCGATCGCAGCCGCGCCCAGGTGTTCGGCCCCGGCAAACCGCCCGCCGGCGGCACGATCTACCTCACCGCGGCCGACGAATCCGGCATGATGGTGAGCTTCATCCAGTCGAACTTCATGGGTTTCGGCTCCGGCGTGGTGGTGCCCGGCTGGGGCATCTCGCTGCAGAACCGCGGCTACGGCTTCGTGCTCGATCCGGAGAGCCCCAACGTCGTGGCCCCGGGCAAGCGGCCGTTCCACACGATCATCCCGGGCTTCCTCACGCGGGACGGCGCGCCGGTGATGAGCTTCGGCGTGATGGGCGGCAACATGCAGCCGCAGGGCCATGTCCAGACCCTGGTGCGGATGCTCGACCACGGCCAGAACCCGCAGGCTGCCTGCGACGCACCGCGCTGGCGCGTGAGCGAGGGGCTCGACATCAACGTCGAGTCGGCGATGCCGTCCGCGACCGTCGACCGGCTGAAGGCGCTGGGCCACCGGATCGAGGTGATCGAGGACAGCTACCAGGATTTCGGCGCCGGCCAGTTCATCTGGCGGATGGGTGATCCGGCGACCGAGGGCTACGTCGCGGCGAGCGATCCGCGCCGCGACGGGCAGGCGGCGGTGTGGTGAGGCGCTACTTCAGCTGCACGCTGTCGACCAGCTCGCGGAACTTCGCCAACACCCCGGTCCGCTGATCCTGGCGGACCACGCCCAGCGCGCGCAGATAGCCATCCGGGTTGAAGCGAATGGTCTGCGAGACCACCACCGGTAGGTTGGTGGGCTGGTCGACCGCGCGGGCCACGATCTCGTGCCAGTCGACACCGTTCGAGCGGTAGCTCTGCGCCCGCTCGATCACGAAGTCCTTGAGCGTCTGGTTGGAGGCCAGGGCGGCGCGGGCGAAGCCGTCGCGCTGCTCGGCGGTCGGCGGCTGCTGCACCGCCTGGGCCAGGACCAGGATCGGCTGCTCCAGATTCTGCATCTGGTCCTTCGGCCCCTGGGTCAGCAGGACCGAATTGCCGGCCAGCACCCGGACGGGGCGGAAGCCCGCCATATCGCCGACCCGGAAGGGCAGCGCGTCCACCTGCTCGGTCAGCGTGAGCGCGGGGCGCAGGGAGACCCCGGTCACCATCCGGCGCATGGTCTCCTCGGTCTCGGCGTCGGGCAGCGCCTGGGCGATGACGAGGCCCGTCACGCCGGGGGCGCCGATCACGAGGATCCACTTCCGGATCGGCGGCGCGGAGGCGTTCGGATCCGCAGGCTGCTCGCCGGTGTAGAGCATGCCCTCGTTGTCGCCGATCTTGATCTCCTCCCGCTTCTCGACCGCGAAGCCCTGGCCCAGGAGGTTCGCGTCGGTGAAGCCGCTGACCATCTCGGCGAAGGCGTTCGGCGGCAGTTCGACCACCGATACGGTGGCACCGCCCTCCTTGCGCTCGAAGCCGGTGAAGCGGCGCGACAGCGACATGTCGGCGGGCGGCTCGAAGCCGAAGCGGGATCCCGGCGGGAAGACCGGCTCCCCGGCCCAGGCCGCGGTGCCGAAAACCAGATTCCCGAGGACGAGGGTCCACCCGAGACGCAGCGACAGGTTCCGCACCAGCATCAGCCTTCGTGTCACCAGGGCGGCCCGTCGGGCTGCGCCTCTTGCGATGCGTCGGACGCCGCGTCGCCGCTGTCAAGCGCCTGAGCAATCAGGACATTGGGAGCCCGGGTTCGCCCGCTCGGCCGGTCGTCGCACGCACCCGGCGCAGCGTCAGATTGCAGCGGCCCCCGGCCGGCAAAAACCCCGGCGGGGGATCCTCGGCCAGCAGATCGGCGGATGGATAGAGCCGGTCGATCCCGTGGAAGATCAGCCGCGAGGCGCCCCCGATCACGACGGCATCCCCGGCGAGCAGCCGGATCGAGCGGGTCGGATCGGTACGCCGCAGCCCGCCGTAGCGGAACAAAGCGGGCGCTCCGAGCGACAGGGAGACGACCGGGGCCGCGAAATCCGCCTCGTCCTTGTCCTGGTGCAGGCCCATACGGGCGGCCGGATCGTAGAGGTTGATCAGGCAGGCCTCCGGCGGCGCGGGATACCGCGCCAGGTCATCCCAGGCCGCCAGCGCGGTCGACGGGATCGCGGGCCAGGGCCGGCTGGTCTCGGGGTGCGTCGGCTGATAGCGATAGCCGTCCCGGTCCGAGACCCAGCCGAGCGGCCCGGCATTCGACATCCGCACCGAGAAGGGCTGCCCGGTGCGCGGCATCCGGGGGATGACGGGCGGCGCCGCGTCGAGGATTGCGGCGACCTCCGCGGCGAGTCGGAGACGGGCCGCAGAATCGAGGTAGCCCGGGTGGTGGATCAGGCCCGGCGCCAGTTCGGTCGCCACTCAGGCGCCCGCTTCGTCCCGAGGGAGCACGCTCTTCTCAGCGACCGTCGTGTCGGCGGCGAGCCGATAGATCAGCGGCTCGCCGGTCCTGATTTCGAGGGCAGCGACCGCGTCGCTGGCGAGCCCGTCCAGCACCATCACCAGGGCCCGGAGGGAATTGCCGTGGGCCGCCACCAAGACCCGCTCGCCGCGCATCACCCGGGGCAGGATCGCCGCGATGTAGAAGGGCAGCACCCGCGCAGCCGTGTCCTTCAGGCTCTCGCCGCCGGGCGGGCGCACATCATAGGCGCGGCGCCAGAGGTGGACCTGTTCGTCCCCCCACCGCTTGCGCGCCTCGTCCTTGTCGAGGCCGGCGAGGTCGCCGTAATCGCGCTCGTTCAGCGCGCCGTCCCGCTCCACCGGGATGCCGGCAAGCCCCATCGCGTCGAGCATGAGCGCGCAGGTATGCCGGGCCCGCACCAGCTCGGACGTGAAGGCGACATCGAACGACAAGCCCTCGCGCTGCAGCCGTCGGCCGGCAGCCTGCGCCTCCGCGACGCCGCGCGCCGTCAGCTCGGGGTCGCGCCAGCCCGTGAACAGGTTCTGGCGGTTGAATTCGCTCTGGCCGTGCCGAGTGAGGACGAGAAGGCGCTCCATAGGATCCCCGTCAGAGACCGAGCACATCCGTCATGCTGTAGAGACCCGGCGGCTTCGGGTGGGCCCACAGCGCCGCCTTGACCGCCCCCGTGGCGAAGAGCCCGCGGTCGGCGGCATGGTGGCTGATCGTCAGGCTCTCGCCCGCGCCGGCGAAGATCACGCTGTGATCCCCCACGACCGTCCCGCCCCGCAGGGTCGCGAAGCCGATATCGCCGGGCCTGCGCGCGCCGGTCTGGCCGTCGCGCGTCGAGACGCGGACCGCCTTCAGCTCTACGCCGCGGCCCTCCGCGGCGGCCTCGCCCAGCATCAGCGCGGTGCCCGACGGGGCATCCACCTTCATGCGGTGGTGCATCTCGCTGATCTCGATATCGAACTCGTCGCCCAACGATTTCGCCACGCGCCGCACGAGCTCCGCCATCAGGTTGATGCCGAGCGACATGTTCCCCGACTGCACGATCCGCGCGTGATACGAGGCCGCCTTCAGCGCCTCGCGATCCTCATCCGACAGGCCCGTGGTTCCGACCACGTGGACGATGCGGGCCTGGGCGGCCAGTTCGGCAAACTGGATGGTGGCCGCGGGCGTCGTGAAGTCGAGCACCCCGTCCGCGGCAGCGAAAGCGGCAAGCGGATCATCGGTGACGGCGACGCCCAGGGGCGCGAGGCCGGCCAGGATCCCCGCATCCTGCCCGAGGGCGGACGAGCCTGGGCGCTCGATCGCTGCCGAGAGCGTGCACCCCTCTGCTTCCGCGACGGCGCGCACCAGAATCCGTCCCATGCGCCCATCGGCGCCCACCACGACGAGCCGCATTCTGATCTTTGCCCTCTTATCCCGACAGAAGGGGAGCCGGCCTTGGGCCGCCTCCCCGCTGCCTAACGGATTCCGACGTGCCGGTCTAACACCAACATCCTGAGAAAAAGGCGCTTTTGCCCTCCCCCTTGCGAGGAAGGGCCAGGGGTGGGGGTGGTGCAGAAGGCTCCGTAACGACCCATCCTGCACGGACCCCCACCTCCAACTCCTTCCCACAAGCTCGATCGATCCCGGGCAGGCCCGGTATCGCTAGGGGAGGAGAGAGTGCCTCGGCTCACGAAGTAAAAATGTCGGAGCCCGGCTCCGGCGCGGCCGGAGCCCGTTTCAGATCAATCCTTCTCGGGGGCGATCGGCTCAAGCCCGCCGATGTGGCGCTGCGCGTAGAGCGGCAGACCAATCTGCTTGATCAGCTCCTGTTGCGTCTCGAGGAAGTCGATATGGCCCTCCTCGTCCGTCGCCAGATCCTCGAACAGGATCTTGGACACGCGATCGTTGATCGAATCGCAGTACTGCGCAGCTTCGAGATAGAGCCTGCGTGCCTCGTTCTCGGCCGCGAGATCGCACGCGATGATCTCCTCGACATTCTGACCGATGCGCAGGGGATCCAACTCCTGCAGATTAGGGAAACCGTCGAGGAATAGGATCCGGTCGACGAACCGGTCCGCATGGTTCATCTCTTCGATCGATTCCTTGCGCCAGAATTTGGCGAGGTCAATGTAGCCCCAATCATTGAGCATGCGGAAATGCAGCCAGTATTGGCTGACCGCGGTCAGCTCGCTGCGCAGGCCACGATTGAGATACTCGATGACCTTGGTGTCGCCCTTCATTGCCCCCGAACTCCTTCAGCAAACTCAGGCGGGGGCAGTCACATCAGGCGGCGACTCCCTCATCCGCAGTTTGGAATAAAACCAAACTACAAGCCTGAGCGCAAGCCGCGGAACAGGCATGGCTGCTGTCCGGCGCGCCGTCCTGACCCAGGGCCGTGCGCATGATATCCCGGATGGTCCGGGCGCAGCGCCCGCATTTCGGGCTGCATCCAAGGCAGGCATAGACCTGCGCGGGGGTCCGCGGACAGCCCGGACCCGGTGCCAGACAGGACCGAACGGCGCCGTCGGAGATGACATTGCAAGAACAGACGATCATGCGCCCCGCAGATCCCGCCTTTTCCGGCGTGACCCGCATGTCCGGGCCGCGCCACTCCTGTCCGCCAGTTTAGAAAAGTTGAAAAGTGGCGACTTTTCAATATCTTACCGGTCTTCCTCGGACATGGCATTCGGAGGCCGCTCGGTCAAGGGACGGGATTTGCCGGATGCAAATAACCCTCCCGGCGCGCTGTCAGCGGGCCAGTTCCCGCAGGCCCAACCGGATCAGCACCCGGGCCTCGGCTTCCGGTCCGGCTTCCTTCAGGGCGGCGGCGATCGCGGTCGCGGCCTGGACCTGCGGGTAGCCAAGATTGACGAGCGCCGACACCGCGTCGGCGACGGGGCCGGCGGGGGCACCCGCCTCGACAGCGCCGGCCAGGGCGACAAGGGCTGGATCGAGCGGCGAGAAGGCGGGCGCCTTGTCCTTCAGCTCGGCCGTAAGCCGGGCCGCGAGCCTTGGGCCAACGCCGGGCGCGCGGCTGATCGCACTTTTGTCCCCCGTCGCGATGGCGCCGGCCAGGGCATCGGGTTCCATGACCGAGAGCACCCCGAGGGCCACGCGGGCGCCGACGCCCTGTACGGTCTGGAGCAGGCGGAACCATTCCCGCTCGGCGTCGGACCGGAAGCCGTACAGGCGGATCATATCCTCGCGAACATGGGTCTCGATGGAGAGTTCGGCCGGCTCGCCGACCTTCGGCATGCGCTGGAGGGTCCGTGCCGAGCAATGCGCGATGTATCCGACCCCGGAAACGTCGAGGATCACGAAATCCTCGCCGAACGAATCCACGATGCCCTTGAGTTTACCGATCATTTCATGCCTGCCCGCTGCTGCGGATGGCCTACAGAAGCGCGGGCGCGTCCGCCAGACGCGCTTGAGTGGGCCGGGACTTCGTGAAATCAGGGGCGCCGCGCCGGCCGAGCTTGGCCGGCTGCCGGGTGACAAGTCTGGGGGGACGACCATGCGCGCGCCACTTCTCGCCCTGCTGGGCCTGCTCGCCCTCGCGCCAGCCCGGGCGGCCAATGATCCCGCCGCGCCCGTTCCGGTCGCGCCGAGCGCGGATCCCACCCAGGTCCGTCCGGGGGCCTACGTGCTCGATCCCGACCACGGCAAGATCACGTGGTCGGTCTCGCATCTCGGCTATTCGACCTATTACGGCCAGTTCGCCGGCCTGACCGGAAACCTGACCCTCGACCCGAAGAGCCCGGAGAAGAGCCAGCTCTCGGTCAGCGTGCCGCTCGGCGGCGTGATCACCGGTAGCACCCGCCTGAACGAGCATCTCGCGGCGCCGGACTTCTTCGACACGACCAAGTTCCCGACGGCGAGCTTCACCGCCACCAAGGTGGAGCCGACGAGCCCGACAACGGCGCGCATCAGCGGCGACCTGAATCTGCGCGGCACCGTGCGCCCGCTGGCGATCGACGCGACCTTCAATCAGGCCGGCATTCACCCCGTGGACCAGCGCTACACGGTCGGCTTCGACGGGCGGGCCGTGATCAAGCGCTCGGAGTTCGGCATCAACGCCTACTTGCCGCAACTCGGGGACGAGGTGACGTTGCGGATCGAGGGCGAGTTCAAGGCGGCCCCGTAGCGCCCCAGCAGCCGAGTTTATCCTCGAAAGGGAGATGAACGCCGCGGCGCAACTCCCCACCGCTGCGGCCTGTCGGATTCACACTTCTGGGACAAGCGCCGAACCCATTGAGTAAAGGCGCTTTCCCCCTCCTTGCGGGGAAGGGCCAGGGGTGTGGGTGGTGCAGAAGGCACCACACCGCTCTTTCCTGCACCACCCCCACCTCCAACTCCTCCCCCGCGCGGGGGAGGAGAACGCGTCTCGGCCAGCGATATGTTAAGATTGTCGCCTGCCGAGGGGGAAGAGAAGGCGCATGGCAGGTCTGGACCATCAGATCTGTTGATTGAACCCGGATCGCAAACCCGACTGCGGAGACTTGCACGATGCGGATGGCCTTGATTCTTCTGCCCCTGATCCTCGCCGGCCCGGCGGTGGCGCAGGTGCCCGCCGCGCCCGCGCCAGCCTCGGCCCTCGACAATTATGCGGACGCCGCGACCACGACGATCATCGCCGAGCAAGCGTGTCCGGGCGTGCAGGTGAAGGCCGGCCAGCTGACGAACCTGCGCCTGGCCGCACGGGTCAATACCGGCCAGGAACCGGTACTTCAGGAGAAGCTGCGGACCCGCGCAACGCAGGTTCGCCAGCAACTGGCCACGGTGGGCCGGGATGCTTGGTGCGCGAATGCGCTCCAGGCCTTCGGGCCGGACGGTTCCGTGGCGAAGGGCATCCTGGTCACCGGCGCGCGGTTCCGCTGAAGCAGACCGCGGCAGCAGATCGCAAAGGTAGGCCGCGAAGGATTGACACGCGGCCGCTTGGTCCCTAGTGACCAAGCATGGCGCGCGGCCTCTCTTCGGGGTCTGCGCGTTTCGCGTTGTTCGGGCTCAAGCCCGGCAATGACTTCAAACAAGAAGCCGGTCCAGGGGCAGCCGCCCCGGAGGCCGTTCGAGAACACGAGAGAACGATGTTCGCAGTCATCAAGACGGGCGGTAAGCAGTACCGCGTCGCCGCTAACGACACCATTACCATCGCCACCCTGGCCGGCGAGGCCGGCGAGGCCGTGACCTTCGGCGAGGTCCTCCTGTTCGCGGACGGCGCGGGCGCCACCCAGGTCGGCGCGCCGACCCTGTCGGGCATCAGCGTCACGGGCGAGATCGTGCGCCATGGCCGCGACAAGAAGGTAATCGCCTTCAAGAAGCGCCGCCGGCAGAACTCGCGCCGCAAGCGCGGCCACCGGCAGGACCACACGGTGGTCCGCATCACCGGCATCTCGGCCTAAGGCCGGCTCAACGCTGGGCGCGTCACGGTCCCTAGGGACCCGATCCGCGACCGCATCGCAGCAGATCAGACTTCGGAGCTCATCCCATGGCACACAAGAAAGCAGGCGGCTCGTCCCGCAACGGCCGCGACTCGGCCGGCCGTCGTCTCGGCGTCAAGAAGTTCGGCTCGGAGGCCGTCATTCCGGGCAACATCATCGTGCGCCAGCGCGGCACCAAATGGCATCCCGGCGCCAATGTCGGCATGGGCAAGGACCACACGCTGTTCGCGCTGGTACCGGGCCATGTCCACTTCGAGACGCGCCGCGGGCGCGACTTCGTGACCGTAGCACCGCTGGCCGAGGCCGCGGAATAACAGGCGGGCGCCCAGAGTGGCGAAGCTGGCGTCCCGCCCGGTGTCCCACACCGGACCGGCGACGTCGTAGCCCAGCCCCTGACGGGCCGGATCGGACGGAACACCGGGGAGGATGGGACGCCATCCTCCCCTTCGTCGTCTTGAGGCGGTGCCCCGGAGCCGGGCGCATCGCCCTGCGAGGGCACGATGTTCCCCGATCTGACCCGTGACGATGTCTTCCGGATCGAAACACAGCGGCTGTGGCTGCGCTGGCCGACCGCGAAGGATGCGCCAGCCATCGTGACGCTCGCGGGCGAGCGGTCCGTGGCCGAGATGACGGCCCACATTCCGCACCCGCTCGATCGCCTCGCGGTCGACGATTTCCTCATCAAGGTCCGCGGCGCCAACAGTGCCGGAACGGGCCTGACCCTGGCCCTCGCGCGCCGCGAGAGTCCCGGCAGCCTGATCGGCCTGATCGCGATCACGGAGACCGACGGCACGCCGCATCTCGGCTACTGGCTCGGCCAGCCCTGGTGGGGAAACGGGCTGATGAGCGAGGCAGCGGCAAGTCTGATCCACGCCTTCTTCGCGTATGCCAGCGGGGAGCGGCTGACGTCCGGTGCCCTGCCGGAGAACCGCGGTTCGCAGCGGGTGATCGAGAAGGTCGGCTTCCGCTGGACCGAACGGCGCGCGGCTCCAAGCCCGGCGCGGGGCGGCCCGCGGCAGCTGGACTGGTTTGCCCTGGAGCGCGCCGAATGGGTCCGGCACCGGGCCATGTCCGAGCCGCACCCGGCCTCGGACTTGGCCCTGGCCTCCTGACGATCCGGATCGCCGTAGGGCGGCCCCGCATCCCATATGTCGCGCGGGGTCGCTTCCGGGCGGCTCGTAGCATGAGAGACGAACCGTGAAATTCCTCGACGAAGCCAAGGTCTATGTCCGCTCCGGCGACGGCGGTCCCGGCTGCGTCTCGTTCCGGCGCGAGAAGTTCATCGAGTTCGGCGGCCCGAACGGCGGCGACGGCGGGCGCGGCGGCGATGTCTGGGTGGAGTGCGTCGAGGGACTGAACACCCTGATCGACTATCGCTACCAGCAGCACTTCAAGGCCAAGAAGGGCGAGCACGGCATGGGCTCGAACTGCCATGGCGCCAACGGCGCCGACACGGTGCTGAAGGTCCCGGCCGGCACGCAGATCTTCTCCGAGGACGGCGAGGCCCTGTTGGCCGACCTGACCGAGGTCGGCCAGCGGATCCGGCTGGCCAAGGGCGGCAATGGCGGATTCGGCAACGCCTACTTCACCACCTCGACGAACCGGGCCCCCAAGCACGCCAATCCCGGCCTGGAAGGCCAGGAAATGTGGATCTGGCTGCGGCTGAAGCTGATCGCCGATGCCGGCCTCGTCGGCCTGCCCAATGCCGGCAAGTCGACCTTTCTGGCGAGCGTCACGGCCGCCAAGCCGAAGATCGCCGATTATCCGTTCACGACCCTGCATCCGGGGCTCGGCGTGGTGCGCTCGGACGGGCGCGAGTTCGTGCTCGCCGACATTCCCGGGCTGATCGAGGGGGCGCACGAGGGCGTCGGCCTCGGCGACCGCTTCCTCGCCCATGTCGAGCGCTGCCGGGTGCTACTGCACCTCGTGGATGGCACGACCGAACATGCCGGCAAGACCTACAAGCTGGTCCGCGGCGAGATCGAGGCCTACGGCAACGGGCTGGCCGAGAAGCCCGAGATCGTCGCCCTCTCCAAGGCCGACGCGCTCGATGCCGAGACGCTGAAGAGCCAGGTCGCCAAGCTGAAGCGCGCCGCCGGCCGCGCGCCGCTAGTCCTGTCCTCGGCGAGCCGCAAGGGCGTTCCCGAGGCGCTGCGGGCGCTCCAGGCCCAGATCGATGCGAGTGTCGAGGCCGAGCGGGTGCCGGTGGCCGCGTGGGAGCCTTGAGTAGCGCGCTAACGACGGGGCTCGGCGTGCAGGCCCGACGTGTGATGGAATGCGGATCGCCGCACACTGGTCCTGCGTCATCGGACAGGAACGGGACGTTCGGTTGATAGTGTTGTTCAGCCGCCTGATGACCGCAACGCGGTTCCCTTCCTAGGCCCGCTCTCCGCACACAGCTGTTCAAACCACCCCGCTTCGTCCAAACCGCGCCGATGAGCCGCGCATCGTCAGAATCATGATCCCGACCCTCGAAGATTTCCGCCGCGTCGTCATCAAGGTCGGGTCGGCGCTCCTGGTCGACCGGACCGCCGGGCGCCTCCGGCATGCCTGGCTCGCGGCGCTGGCCGAGGACATCGCAGAGTTGCACGCGCGCGGGGTCGACGTGCTGGTCGTGTCCTCCGGCAGCATCGCCCTGGGACGCACGGTTCTGGGCCTGCCGCCCGGGCCCCTGCGGCTGGAGGAGAGCCAGGGCGCGGCCTCGGTGGGGCAGATCACCCTGGCCCGGCACTGGGCCGAGGCGCTCGGCCATCATGGCATCGTGGCCGGCCAGATCCTGGTGACACCGCAGGACACGGAGGAGCGCCGCCGCTACCTCAACGCCCGTGCGACCGTGCTGAAACTGCTGGAAATGCGCGCCGTGCCGGTCGTCAACGAGAACGACACGGTGGCGACCTCCGAGATCCGGTACGGCGACAACGACCGCCTCGCCGCCCGCGTCGCCACGATGATCGATGCCGACGTGCTGGTCCTGTTCTCGGATATCGACGGCCTCTACACCGCACCGCCGAAGAGCGATCCGGATGCGCGCCATCTGGCTGTGGTCGAACGCATCACCCCGGAGATCGAGGCGATGGCGGGCGGGCCGGCCTCCGAGCTGTCGCGGGGTGGCATGCGCACCAAGGTCGAGGCCGCCAAGATCGCCGTGTCCGGCGGCACCCATCTGGTGATCACGGATGGGCGCGGGAAGAACCCGCTGAAGGCCCTCCGGGAAGGCGCGCGCTGCACGTGGTTCCTGTCCGGTTCGACGCCGACGGCGGCGCGCAAGACCTGGATCGCCGGCTCCCTCGAACCGCGCGGGACGCTCACGATCGATTCCGGCGCCCTGAAGGCCTTGCGGGGCGGCGCCAGCCTGCTTCCCGTCGGCGTCCGGGCGATCGAAGGCAGTTTCTCCCGCGGGGATGCCGTGGTGATCCGCGACCCCGAGGGCCGTGTCCTCGGGCGCGGTCTCGTCGCCTACGACAGCGCCGAAGCGACCCTGATCATCGGTCATCCGAGCGCACGCATCCCGGACTTGCTCAACTATCCCGGTCGCGCCTGGATGGTGCACCGCGATGACTTGGCATTGTTCTAAGACTGTTGTGAACGATCTGCATTCAGTTCGCCCGGGCCCCGTTAAGTATTGTTGTCCTGCGTGCTGCGGCACACTTGTCGGCGTGCTGTACGATGTGCAAATACGGCTCCCTGCCCTGTCGCGCCGTTGAGCGGCCGTCGCCAAACGAGGACGCCAGCGTGCCCGTCCTGAATCTCAGATCGGATTTCACCGAGGCCGATGCCCTGCCGGAGCAGATGGCGGCGATCGGCCGGCGTGCCCGGGCCGCCGCCCGGCAAATGGCATTGGCCTCGGCCCAGACCAAGGACATCGCCTTGAAGGCGATCGCCGCACGCCTGCGGGCCAGCGGCGACGAGATCCTGGCGGAGAACGCCCGCGACGTCGCGGCCGCGCAGAAGGCCGGCCAGACCGTGGCCCTGATCGACCGGTTGACGCTGGATCCCGGCCGTCTGGCCGCCATGGCGGACGCCGTGGAAAAGATCGGGTCGCTGGCCGATCCGGTCGGCCGCCAGCTCGCCGCCATCGAGCGGCCGAACGGCCTGCTGATCGAGCGCATCACCGTCCCGCTCGGCGTGATCGGCGTAATCTTCGAGAGCCGGCCCAACGTCACGGCGGATGCCGGCGCGCTCTGCCTGAAGGCCGGCAATGCCGCGATTTTGCGGGCTGGCTCGGACAGCCACCGCAGCGCCATGGCGATCGCCCGGGCGATGAGTTTGGGGCTGGCCGATGCCGGCTTGCCTGCCGAGGCGATCCAGCTCGTGCCGACCCGCGACCGGACGGCGGTCGGACTGATGCTGTCCGGCCTCGACGGATGCGTCGACGTGATCGTGCCTCGGGGCGGCCGCGGCCTCGTGGCCCGCGTCCAGCAGGAAGCGCGGGTGCCGGTCTTCGCCCATCTCGACGGGATCAACCACGTCTACGTCGCCGCCGGGGCCGACCTCGACATGGCGCGGACCGTCCTGCTGAACAGCAAGATGCGTCGCATCAGCGTCTGCGGCGCTGCCGAGACCCTGCTGGTCGACCGGGCCTGCGCCGGCACGCATCTCGCGCCGCTCGTATCCGCCCTCTTGGATGCGGGTTGCGCGGTCCGCGGCGACGCCGCAACCCGCACCGTCGACCCCCGGGTCACCGCCGCCTCCGAGGAGGACTGGCACACCGAATACCTCGATGCCGTCATCGCAGTTCGGGTGGTGGACGGGATCGGGGCGGCGATCGAGCATATCGAGACCTACGGCTCGCACCACACCGACGCCATCATCACGCAGGACGATGCAGAGGCCACGCGTTTCCTGGCCGAGGTCGATTCGGCGATCGTGACCCACAACGCCTCGACGCAGTTCGCCGATGGCGGCGAGTTCGGATTCGGGGCCGAGATCGGGATCGCCACTGGGCGGATGCACGCCCGCGGCCCGGTCGGCGTCGAGCAGCTCACGACCTTCAAGTATCGGGTGCACGGCAGCGGCCAGATCCGTCCGTGACCGCGGTTCAAGGTCCGGCGTGCGGCTGAACCTGCCGCCGAACGCCCCCGGCATGCGGATCGGCCTGTACGGCGGGTCCTTCAACCCCGCACATCTCGGTCACCGTCACGTGACCCTGATGGCGATGCGCCGTCTGGGGCTGGACCGCGTCTGGTGGCTCGTGAGCCCGGGCAACCCGCTGAAGAGCCGCAACGCCCTCCCGGCCGTCGCCGAGCGGTGTGCCCTCGCCAGCCGGATCGCCCGGCATCCGCGCATCGCGGTAACCGGGTTCGAGGCGACGCTGGGCGTGCGCTTCACCGTGCAGACGCTGCGCTTTCTCAGGCGGCGCTGCCCGGGCATTCACTTCATCTGGATCATGGGCGCCGATTCGCTCGGCACCTTCCACCGCTGGAAAGGCTTTTCGGAAATCGCGCGGCTGATGCCGATCGCGGTGATCGACCGGCCCGGCTGGACCATGACCCCGCTGAGCGCCCGGGCGTCGCAGCGGCTTGCAAAAGCGCGTATCCCCGAGGAGGCCGCATCGACGCTCGCGCTCCGCCGCCCGCCTGCCTGGACCTTCCTGCACGGGCCGCGTTCGAGCCTGTCCTCGACAGAGATCCGTAACGGTATGCAGGGACGCAACCGTGACGCGGCACCGGCGCAGTTGCAATCGCCGCCCGATGCCGCCAATTTCAGGAACGACCGCGGGGCGTGACATCGCCGCGCGGCACCACGAGGAATCAGGACGCTGCCCGAAACTAACCCCACGGAGACAATCCGCACTCCCGCTCCTGCCCCGGGTGAGCCCGGTCAGGCGCGCGCGGACGACCTCAAGGCCCTCGCCCTCGAATGCCTCGACGAGATGAAGGCCGAGGAGACGATCGCCATCGATCTCGTCGGGAAGACGTCGCTCGCCGACACGATGATCATCACGTCGGGCCGTTCCCAGCGGCACGTGGGCTCGATCGCCGATAAATTCATCCAGGAGATGAAGAATCGGGGATACGGCAACGCCCGGGTCGAGGGCATGCCCGCTTGCGACTGGGTGCTGATCGATGCCGGCGACGTGCTGGTGCACGTCTTCCGGCCCGAAGTGCGCGGCTTCTACAACCTCGAGAAGATGTGGGGCGCGGATCGGCCGGTCGGCCTTGCGGTCGGTTAGGCGGGCGGTTGCGCCTCCTGCTGGCGGCGGTCGGGCGGCTCAAGGCCGGGCCCGAGCGCGAGTTGGCGTCACGATATCGCGAGCGCGCCGGTCAATTGGGCCGCGGGCTCGGCTTCCCCGCCTGTGACAGCGTCGAGATCCCGGAATCCCGCGCGCGGCGCGCCATCGACCGTTGTGCCGAGGAGGCGACGGCACTCGGCGCTCTGCTTCCGCCCGGCGGGGTCTTGATCGCCTATGATGAGCGCGGCCGCGCCGATCTCCCTAGCGAGACCCTGGCCGAACGATTCGCCGGCTGGCGTGATGCATCCCGGCCGGCCCTGATGGTGGCAATCGGCGGCCCGGACGGCCTCGATGCCTCAATTCGGACGAAGGCCGACCTGATTCTGTCGTTCGGGGCAGCGACCTTGCCCCACGGACTCGTGCGCGTGCTCGCCCTCGAACAGATCTACCGCAGCCTGACCATCCTGGCCGGCCACCCCTATCACCGGGGCGAGGCGGGCTGACCGGCGTGGCGCGGTTCGACATCGAGACCGGTTGGGCACGGCGGGCGGTAGAGGCCGCGCGCCGTCTATACACCGACACTCCCCGCCAATTTCCTCATTTTGAGGTGCCCGCATCAGCGGGCCTCGAAGGAGGGCTCCAGATGTCGCTGCGTCCCCTGGAGCCCTCCTTCGCGGCCTCCGCTGCGCTCCCGCACCTCAGGATGAGGGGGTTGGGTGGGATCGGCCTGGGCCGGTACCTGCCCATCCTTCTCCTTTTGGCGGCCGCCTGCCTCGCTGCGCCCGTACACGCCGAGCCGCCCTCCCCCGCGGATGCCGAGGCCACGCAGCGCGCCAACGAGGAACGCGACCGACGCGCCGAGAACTTGAAACGCGTCCAGGATGCGCTGACCGCCAGCACCAGCCAGCGCGCGCAGTTCGAGACCGAGATCGCCGCGATCGGGTCCGACCGGTCCAAGCTGGATAGCGCCCTCCTCGATGCCGGCCGGCAGGCGCAGGCGACCGAGGAGCGGCTGAGCCGCCTGGAGGAGCGCCTGAAGGCGATGACCGAGAGCGAGTCGGCGATCCGGCGCTCGCTGCAGGCCCGCCGCGGCGTCGTCGCTGAGATCCTGGCCGCGCTGCAGCGCATGGGCCGGCGCCCGCCGCCCGCGGTCCTGGTGAGCCCGGAAGACATGCTCGCCGCCATCCGGACCTCGATGCTGCTCGGCGCGGTGGTGCCGGAGCTGCGCGGCGAGGTCGATACGCTCGCCGCCGATCTCGCAGAAATGATCCGCCTGCGCGGGCTGATTGCTCAGGACAAGGAAGGCCTGAGCAACGATCTCGCCGGTTGGGCGCGGGAGCGGCAGCGGCTCGAAGCCCTGGTGGCAGCGCGGCGCGCCCGTCAGGCCGAGGTCGAGAGCGGCCTCAATGCCGAACGCCGCCGCGCCGCCGAACTGGGCACCCAGGCCAAAAGCCTGAAGGACCTGATGGACCGGACCGAGGCGGAGTCCGTTGCGGCGAAGCGTTCGGCCGAGGAGGCCAAAGCGGCGGCTGAGCGCGAGGTGAAGGCGACGCAGGAGCGATTTGCCGCGGCCGGCTTCCGCGACCCGGCCCGGCTGGCACCGAAGGTGCATTTCGCCGAGGCGCGGGGCGAAGTGCCGCGGCCGGTGAGCGGAAGGCTGGCGCGGGCGTTCAATCAGCCCGACGGCAATGGCGGAACCACCCGCGGCGTGTCGTTTTCGACCCGTCCGAAGGCGACGGTCTCCTCACCGGCCGACGGTTGGGTGCAGTTTGCGGGTCCGTTCCGGTCTTATGGCCAACTCTTGATCATCAACGCGGGCGACGGCTACTATCTCCTGCTCGCGGGGATGGAACAGATCAGCGTCGAGGTCGGCCAGTTCGTGCTCGCGGGCGAGCCGGTTGGCAGCATGGGCGAGAAGGGCGCGGGCCTCAACGGGTCCGAGGGCGATCCCACCCTGTACGTCGAGTTCAAGAAGGACGGCGGCTCCATCGATCCGGAGCCGTGGTGGGCAAAGAGCCCGAATAATACGGTACTTGGCGAGAAGGTTCGCGGCTGATGCGCAAGACTTCCCTGATCATGCTCGGCGCCTTCCTGGGTGCCGGGACCTCCATGGTGGCCACCCAGACCGACTTCCTGTCGGGTCCGCGAGCCGTCGCCGCCTCGGCCGAAACCTATCGCCAGCTCAGCCTGTTCGGCGACGTCTTCGAGAAGGTCCGGACCGACTACGTCGAGAAGCCGGACGAGTCGAAGATGATCGAAGCGGCCGTCAACGGCATGCTGACGTCGCTCGATCCGCATTCGAGCTACATGGACGCCAAGGCGTTCCGCGACATGCAGACCACCACCCGCGGCGAGTTCGGCGGGCTCGGCATCGAGGTCACGATGGAGGACGGCCTGATCAAGGTCGTCACGCCGATCGACGATACCCCCGCCGCCAAGGCAGGCCTGCTCGCCAACGACGTGATCACGCAGATCGACGACGATCAGGTGCAGGGGCTGACCCTGAACCAGGCGGTCGACAAGATGCGCGGCCCGGTGAACTCCGCGGTGAAGCTCAAGATCAGCCGCAAGGAGTCGAAGGAGCCGATCGACGTCACGCTCACCCGCGACGTGATCAAGATCAAGCCGGTGCGCTCGAAGATCGAGGGCGGCGACGTCGCCTATATCCGCCTGACGCAGTTCAACGAGCAGACCTTCGACGGCATGCGCGCCGCCATCGACAAGCTCACGAGCGAGATCGGGGCCGACAAGATCAAGGGCTACGTCATCGACCTGCGCAACAACCCGGGCGGCCTGCTCGATCAGGCCGTGATGGTGTCGGATGCGTTCCTGGATCGCGGCGAGATCGTCTCGACCCGCGGCCGCAACCCGGACGAGACGCAGCGCTTCTCGGCCAAGTCCGGCGACCTGACCAAGGGCAAGCCCGTGGTGGTGCTGGTGAACGGCGGCTC
Source organism: Methylobacterium sp. GC_Met_3 (assembly GCF_026540775.1). Taxonomy (NCBI): domain Bacteria; kingdom Pseudomonadati; phylum Pseudomonadota; class Alphaproteobacteria; order Hyphomicrobiales; family Methylobacteriaceae; genus Methylobacterium; species Methylobacterium sp. GC_Met_3. Next base: position 297,867 of record NZ_JALNUL010000002.1, on the reverse strand, counting down.
GGCCTCGGCCTCGGAGATCGTGGCCGGCGCCCTGCAGGATCACAAGCGCGCGACCATCCTGGGCACGCGCTCCTTCGGCAAGGGCTCCGTGCAGTCGATCATCCCGCTCGGCGGCTCCGGCGCCCTGCGGCTGACCACGGCGCGCTACTACACGCCGTCCGGCCGCTCGATCCAGGCGAAGGGCATCGAGCCCGACGTCGAGGTGCTGCAGGAGGTACCGGACGAGCTGAAGGGCAAGGACGAGACCAAGGGCGAGGCCGGGCTGAAGGGCCATCTGAAGCAGAAGGATACCGACGAGCGAGGCGGCTCCTCCGCCTATGTCCCGCCGGATCCGGCCAAGGACAAGCAGCTGATCTCGGCCGTCGACTTCCTGCACGGCATCCAGAAGGGCGCCGCCAACGGGACGCCGAGCGCGCAGCAGCAGAAGCCGAGCCTGCCGAACTGACATCCGAAGCCTGAAACGACGTCTTGCGATCCCGTCCGGCCTGAAGCCGGGCGGGATTTTTATCTTCGGGACCGGACCTTAGAGGATCGTTAACCATACCGGTCCGCAATGGCGTCGGAGATCCGCGCCGCTCCGGCGTGGTTGGAATCGCGATTCCGCATCGAGCGCCGCTTGACCGAATCCAACGACGATATCCTCACGCGCCCCCTCGGGGTGGCGGAGGCCCAGGTGCCGGACCAGCCCAGCGGGCGGTTCGGCCGGATCGTCGCAACCCTGCGCCGGCCGAAAGTCGCGGCTGGGGCGATCGCGGCGGCCCTCGTGGCGTCGCTCGGCCTCGTCGTGGCGCTCGGCGATCCCCAGGGCGGCGAACCCCACGCGGAGGCCGTGATCGTGATCCGCGAGGCCGCGGCGCGCCCGCCGGCTCCGGTCGCTGCCGTCGAGCCGCAGGTCGCCACCACGGCGCCCGGGCAAGGGCAGCTCCAGCGCAGCGCGGAGGAGGTCGAGTCGGCTTCGGGCGTCACGGTGGTGCGCCCGCTGGGCTCCGGCCCGACCGATGCCGTGGTGATCCGTGTCCCGTCCCCAACCGCGCCGCGTCTGGCCGCCGCTCCGGATCCCCGGATCAGCGAGACCGGCCGGCACGGGATCATGCCGAAGCTCGGCGAAGGCCGGGGGCGCGCGCTCGATGTCTACGCCCGGTCCGAGGAACCCGGAACCGGCCCCCGCATCGCCATCGTGGTGACCGGCCTCGGTGTCGGGCAGGCCGCCACGGCCGGCGCCACCGCCCGCCTACCGGCTGCCGTCAGTCTGGCGTTCCTGCCGTACGGCAGCGAGGCCGAGCGCGCCGCGGCGCGGGCCCGCGACGCCGGGCATGAGGTTTTCCTCCAACTGCCGATGGAGCCGTTTGACTATCCGGACAGCGACCCCGGGCCGCAGGGGCTGCTCACGTCCCTCAAGGGACCCGAGAATGCCGATCGCCTCGCCTGGGCGCTGGCGCGCTTTCCCGGCTATGTCGGCACCGTGAACTTCATGGGATCGAAGCTGATGGCGGATGCCGCCTTCGAGCCGATCCTGCGCGAGATCGGCGCCCGGGGCCTCGGTTTCCTCGACGACGGAACCGGCCCGAAGCCGACGCCCGCCCCCCCCAACAAGACCCGCACCCCGGTCGCCCGCGCCGAGATCGTCCTCGACGCGACCCCGCGGGCCGACGCCATCGACGCCGCCCTGGCGCAGGCCGAGGCGCGTGCCCGTGCCAACGGGTTCGCGCTCGTCTCGGCCAGCGGCGCCGCGCTGACGGTCGATCGAATCGCGCGCTGGGCGCGCGACCTCGATACCCGCGGGCTGCGCATCGTCCCGGCCAGCGTGGCGTTACGCGGCGCCCGCGACAAGCGCGTCTCTACGGCTGATTGAGTGCAGGCGCGCTCGGCTCCCGCCAGAATGGATTTCGCGCCGGGTTGGCGCCCTCCGCACCTGGGTGGCGTTGCCGCGGCCCGCGCCACTGACCTATGGTCCGGCTAATGACAACGGATCTGGATCCGGGCAGCCTGCCCTACCGCCCCTGCGTGGGCATCGCGCTGATCGCACGGTCGGGCGGCGTGTTCGTCGGGCGCCGAACCAAGGATGCCGGCCCCGAGCACGTCGCCGGTCCGCATATGTGGCAGATGCCGCAGGGCGGGGTGGACCCGGGCGAGGATCCGGAGGCGGCGGCGCGCCGGGAGCTCTACGAAGAGACCAATGTCCCGCCGGGGGCGATCCGCAAACTCGCCGAGATCCCGGACTGGCTCCCCTACGATCTGCCGCCCGACGTCATGAAGCAGGCCTGGAAGGGTCGCTACCGTGGGCAGACCCAGAAATGGTTCGCCTTCGGTTTCGAGGGCCGGGAGGAGCTGATCGACGTCCTCCAGCCGGGCGGGGGCGCCCACAAGGCGGAGTTCGACGCATGGCGCTGGGCGCGGTTCGACGAACTTCCGGAGTTGATCATACCGTTCAAGCGCCCGGTCTACGAGCGGGTGGTGGCGGCCTTCTCGGGCCTCGAGCGCTGGGCGGACGCGCAGTGACGCGGCAGCCGGGGTCCTGAGGCATGCGCTGGCTCGCGGTCCTGCTCGGGCTCGCCCTCGCGTGGCTCGCCTTCACCATGAGCCCGCTCTGGTCGCTGTACGATCTCGCGCAGGCGGTGCGCCGGCACGACAGCGCCTACATCGAGAGCCACGTCAATTTCCGGACGCTCCGCCTGTCCCTGGTGCGGCAGATCACGGCAGCAATGCGCACCGCGTCGGAGAGCGATCCGGACATCGAGCCGCGCGATCGCCAACGCCTCGGCGATGCCGCATACGGATTGGCCCTGGCCCTGTCCGAGTCGATGATCACCCCCGAGACGGTGATCGACCTGCTCGCCAACGGCTGGCCCGACAAGCTCGATCTCGAGCGGCCGGCCGGCACGCGTCCGGAAGGGCTCGCGATCCACAGCTTCGGGCGCCTGCTGCCGTTCTACACGGCGATGGAGATGCGCGGCTTCCGCGCCGTGGTTGTTCCAATCCCGCCCGAGGCACCCCGCGGACAGCGCACGCGCATCCGGTTGCGGCTGCGCGGGCTGGCGTGGCGCTTGGTCGATATCGAGATGGCCGACATGCTGCGCGACCAGATCGCCGCCAAGCTCGGGAAGGCGCTCGCCCGGGCGAAGATCGGCGCGAGTGCCGGCGAGGAGCGCTGAGGGCTTCGGGAACGACCCGCGAACGGCAACGGAATCCGCGGAGGCGACTACTTCGCCTTCGAGGTGCCGGAGTCCTTGGGCTTGCGCGCCTCGGTCAGGCTTTCGGCCTTGTCCTCGTCGGTGTCGCCGCCCTGCTCGATGGTCTTGGCGGGATCGGCAAGAAGCGACTTGGCCACGCCGAGCAACACCTCGCACTCGCCGGGGAATTTGTAGGTGTCCAGCACGATCGCGGCATCGCGCAGAGTGCGCAGGTCGCGCACCAGCTGGGTGTTGGCGTCGGAGCGCAGCTCGCTCTTGGCCGCGATGGCCTCCTCAATCTGCGCGCCTTTCACGTCGCAGGCCGCTTCAGCGGGCCCGACCGAGAGCGCTGTGGCAAGACCGAGTGCGGGAAGGAAGCGCCACATGGCGAAGGTCCTCGGAGATCCAGGTCAGGCGTGAAGGAGCGCGGCGTTCAGCACGTCGCGGGTGAGCACCACGAGCTGGCTCGGGCGATAGGGTTTCGGCACGAAGACGGAGCCGGGAACGGCGTCGCGGGTCGCAAGTCCGTCACGGCCCCCGGAGGTGTAGACCACCGGCAGATCCGGGCACAGATCACGGGCGCGGCGCGCGAGGGCGAGACCGTTCGTGTTGCGGGCCAGATCGATATCGGTGAAGAGCATATCGACGCTCTCGCGGACCAGGATCGCCTCGGCCTGCCAAGCATCCGCGGCGGTGAGCACTCGATAACCGGCGTCGAGGAGCGTTTCGGCAGCCAGTTCACAGACGGTCGGCTCATCCTCGACGATCAGGATGGTGGCGGCGGCCGAGTCCGGAACACGTAGGGACGGACAGACAAGCGCGGCGGCGAACGGAACCATGACGCTACTCCCACTCACCCGGCGAGGGAACGCTGTTCCCCGACCGGATCGCAGGGACAACGGCCCCTCTCGACACGGCGTTCACCCTGTTTCGATCGAATTGCACGGGTTTGGTGAGTGGCGCGTTAACTGCCCTTGGATACCGATGAACGAGGCCGATGACTTGGTTAACAGGTGGTTACCGGAACCCGACCAGGGAGCGGGATCGTGAACCGGATCCATCAGCTCGGGCTCGGACTACTGCTGACGGGGCTCGCGGGATACGTGGACGCCCTCGGTTTCGTGCGGCTCGGCGGCCTCTACACGTCGTTCATGAGCGGCAACACCACACAGCTCGCGGTCTTCGGCGCGGCGGCCGATCCCCATCGGATGGTGTTGCCGGCGGTCCTGATCTTCGCCTTCCTCACGGGCTCGGTCCTCGGCAGTGGGCTCGCGATCCTCGTGCCGCCCCGCTGGACGACACCCGCGGTGCTCGCCTACGAGTCACTTCTGATCCTCGGCGGCCTCGGTCTCGGACTCGAATCGCCGGAACTCGGCCTCGCCGCCTTCTTCGTCGCCGTGGCGATGGGCTCGCAGAACGCGGTGCTCGCGCAGGTGAAGGGGTTCCGCGCCGGCACGACCTTCGTCACCGGTGCCCTGTTCAGTCTCGGCCATAAGATCGCCCAGGCGCTCACCCGGACCGGGGATCCGCTCGGCTGGGTCGGCGACGGGCTGGTCTGGCTGTCCCTGCTGCTCGGCGCCTATCTCGGGGCGCACGCCTACAGCCTGTTCGCCCTCTACGCCCTGATCGCGCCGGCGGCGCTTTCCGGCGGTCTGGCGCTGGTGAGTGCGATCGTGGTCTTGCGCGCGGGCCCGCCTGCCGCGAAGGTCCCCGCGCAATGAGCAGCACCTTGAGCAACCCCTCCCTGACCCAGCACGTCGCCGCGCTCGATCCCGGCGCCCACGTGATCGCGGCCCATTTTCTGAAAGACGTGCCGGCCCTGGCACTCAGCGACGGCGCGGTCGCGCTGGCGCGGGACGGAGGCCTGGCGCGGCTCGTCGCGCATCCCGAGGCCGGGATTCTGGTTGCGGCCGGAAACGGCCCGCGCCTCCTCACGGGCGGCGATGACGGCCGCATCGTCGAGATCCGGGCCAATGGCACCCTCGAGCAGATCGGCTCCGCCAAGGGGGGAGCCTGGATCGATTCCCTGGCGGTCCACCCGGACGGAGCCGCGGCGTGGTCGGCTGGGCGCCATGTCGTGGCGCGGGATGCCAAGGGCCGCGAACGCACCTTCCAGGCTCCCTCGACGGCGCGCGGGCTCGTCTTCGCGCCCAAGGGCTACCGGCTCGGGATCTCACACTACAACGGCGTCAGCCTCTGGTTCCCGAATCTCGAGACACCCGCCGAGGTGATCGAGTGGAAGGGTTCGCATATCGACGTGACGTGGTCGCCGGACGGCCGCTTCGTCGTCACCACCATGCAGGAGAATGCCCTGCACGGCTGGCGGCTCCAGCCGGATCGCGGCCACATGCGGATGTCGGGCTATCCCGGCAAGGTGCGCTCGGTGGCGTGGTCGTCGGACGGGCATTGGCTCGCCACCGGCGGCGCCGAGGCGGCGATCGTCTGGCCGTTCGATTCGAAGGAGGGCCCGACCGGCAAGCCCCCGCGGGAATGCGGGGTCCGCCCCGCCCGGGTGTCCCGCGTCGCGTTCCACCCGAAGGCACCGGTCCTGGCCATTGGCTACGAGGACGGCTGCATCCTTCTCGTCCGGTTCACCGATGCCGCGGAGTTGCTGGTGCGACCGGCGGTTCCCGGCAGCGCAATTACGGCCCTAGCCTGGGACGGGCGCGGTGGCCGATTGCTGTTCGGCTGCGGTGACGGACAGGCGGGCCTGCTGACGCTTCCCGCATGAGGGCGGCTGGAACCGCCCTAACCGGCGTGCTCTTTGTCGATGTTCGATTCCACGGGCCGGAGGTCTGACGTGTTCCGCGTATTCCGCACCCTCGGACTCGCCCTCGGACTCCTCGGCGGCGCGGTCGCCGCGCAGGCGCCGGAATTCGCGCAGCAATATGCCCAGCGGCTCGGCGGGGCCGCCGACGAACTCCGCCGTCAGGTGGCGGTGCTCGAGTCGGACGCGCAGGCCTCCGGCACGACCCGCGAGGGTGCCGTCGACCGCCTGCGCAGCAATCCCGATCGACTCGTGTCCCGTCGCGGCGCGGCAGCGCAGGCCGACATCACCCGGCTCGCCCGCTTAAGCGCGCAGCAACAAGCCCTGGCCTCGGCGACGAGCCCGCTGGGCCGCGTCGTAGCGATGCTGCGCGACCCCGACATGCCGGTCGCCGAAGCCGCCTATCGTGACTTCAGCCCGGCGATCCCGACCAATGCCGACGGGCTGGCGGCCGGCTTGATCGGGTTCTTCGCCGCCTGGGGCGGCTGGCGGATCGTTTCGGATGTCGGCCGGCGGACGCTACGGCGGCGTCCGCGTGAGGCCGCCACCGTAGCTTGAGCGTGCGCGCACGGCGCTTGGTGTGGCACGGCGTCTACAGCGACTTGCGCGCACCTTGCGTATCGATCAGAGAACCGGCCGTCCCGGTCCGGTAGAAGGCGCAGGATGCCGCGCGCGTCGAACTCGACCCATGCCGATCCGGCGCTCGACGCCGCAGCGCTGCTGCGACGCCTCGGCTTCTTCGGGCTGTTCGTGGTGCTCCCCGTCCTGGCGCAGGTCGCCCGGCGCGCCTCGGTGATCCTCGCGCCGATCGCCGTCATCCTGCTGATCATCGCCAGCGTCATCGACCGGCGGCAGCGGCCGGTGCGGCCGGCCGCGCGAAGGCTTCTGACTGCCCCGGCCTTTCTGGCCGCCATGCTCGTGGTGTTCTGGTCGGCGCTGTCGCTGACATGGACGCCGTTTCTCGGGCCGGGCCTGGAGCGGATCGTGAACCTCGCGGCCACCGTCGGGCTGGCTCTGCTGGGCTACCTCGCCCTCCCCGACCGGATGCGCTCGGCCAATCTGTACCTGCTGCCGCTGGGCGTGGTGGCCGGCGCGATCGTGGCGATCGTGCTCGGCCTGTTCGGCGCCCATATGGGCCCTCCCGGTGCGGAGGATGACGGAGCGCTGGATCGCGGCCTCGTGCTGCTGATCCTCCTGGTCTGGCCTGCACTGGCTTGGCTCCGGTCCCGGCGCCGCGACCGGGAGGCGCTGGCCCTGGCCCTCCTTGTGGCCCTCGCGCTCACCGTCCAGCCCGACGCGACGCAGATCGCGGCCCTGGCGGTCGGCGCCGTCGCGTTCGCGGTGACGAGCTATCGCCAGAACCTCGGCGTGCAGCTGACCGCGATCGTGTCGGCCGTCCTGCTCGCCGTTGCGCCGCTGCTGCCATTCCTGGCGCGGCCGATCGGGTCCGCCGTGCTGGGGCCGCTGACGCCGACGGTGCTGTCGTTGAAGAGCTGGCAGAAGGTGGTGACGACCGACCCGGTGCGCCTGATCACCGGCCACGGCTTCGAGACCGCGCTGCGCGGGCGCCTCGTCGGTCTTCTCCCGCTGAACGCCCCAACGACGGCTCTGTTCGAGTTCTGGTACGAGCTCGGGATCGTGGGCGCACTGGCCGCCGCCTTCGCGCTCTACGCGTCGATCCGCCGGGCCGGGCGCGACGGACCCGCTTTGGTCCCCGGCGCCATGGGCTGCTTCGCGGCAGCCTTCACGGTGGCCTGCCTCAGCGTCGGGCTGACCTCGATCTGGTGGCTGACGACCTTGGCCATCGCGACCGTGGTGTTCGTGGCGGTGGAGCGGGGCCAGTTCCGCACCAGCCGGCCCAAAGTCGCCAAGCTCCACCGCGTGATCGCCAGCGGCAGCTGAACGATCAGCCCCGCAGAAACCCGTGCAGGCGGATCCAGGCCAGGAACAGCCCCGGCCAGGCCGCCGCGGGCGTACCGGGCAGCCCGAGCCCGAAACCGTGTCCGCCGCGCTCGAACAGGTGCAGTTCGGCCGGAACCCGTGCCTTCCGCAGGGCTGCGAACATCAGCAGCGGATGGTCGGCGACCGCGATCGGATCGTCGATCGCCTGTGCCAGGAAGGTCGGGGGCGTCTCAGGGCCGACCTGGAGATCGACCGAGTAGGTCTTCATCTCGAGCGCCGTCACCTCGTCGCCGACGAGGATGCGCCGGGTATGGGTCCGGTCGAACGGCTTGCGCATGGTGATGACCGGGTAGATCAGCCCGGCGAGCGTCGGCCGCACCGGCTGCACGTCGATGGCATCCTCGGCCGGGTAGAGGTTCTGCGCGCTGCCGACCGCGGTCTCACCCATCAGATGGCCGCCGGCCGAAAAGCCCAGTACGCCGACGCGGTCCGGATCGATCCCGAACTCTATGCCCCGCGATCGGACCAGCCGAAGGGCGCGCTGGGCGTCCTGGCGGGGTGCGTCGGGACCGGCCCCCCAACCCTCTGCGGGCAGGCGATAGATCAGCAGGAAGACCGTGATGCCGGCCGCGTTGAGCACGCGCCCCACCGGGACGCCCTCGTTGCCGATCGCGATGTATTCGTAGCCGCCTCCGGCCGCGACGATCATCGCGGCACCGTTGGCATTGGCCGGCCGCATGACCAGCAGGCAGGGCCGCGCCACCCGCGTGATGTCGCCGACGGCGCCCTCGACGTAACGGTATCCATCCGCATCGGGTCCCGGGCCGCCGCCCGGGAGATCACCCGGCCAGAGATCGATCACCTCGAGATCCGCGCCGGGCAGGGAACGCGGCAGGGCCTTGATCGCCTCGTGCGGCGCGGGCTCCGGCGGCCCGTCCGTCGCGGCCGTTGCGGGTTTCAGGCCGACGAGGCTCCCGAGGCCGGCGAGCAGGAGACGGCGGTCCAGGTGCAAGGGCGACTCCTGGCGGTGGGATCGATCGGGCCGCGGTTCCAACGCGGCCGGGCGCAATGGGGTCCCGCGACCGCGCGACTCAGGCGTTCCGGGCGATTACCGCAACGTAGAAGCCGTCCGTGCCGGTCCGGTGCGGGCTCATCTGGATCCCGTGGGTCGTAATCCGGACCGCCTCCCGCAACGAGGCCGGGCCCGCAGCGAGGACCTCGGTCGCCGCAATCACGGTGAACCGCCCGCGCCAGCGCGACAGCAGGCCGGCAACGGCCGCATCGTTCTCGACGGACAGGAGCGAGCAGGTCACGTAGACGATGCGCCCGCCCGGCCTGACCAGCCGCGCCGCCCGGTCGAGAACCTGGGTCTGTTCGGCCGTGCGAAGCGCGAGGCTGCCCGGGCGCAGGCGCCACTTGGCATCGGGATTCCGTCGCCATGTGCCCGATCCGGTGCAGGGCGCATCGACCAGCACGCGGTCGACGGTGCCGTCGAGATCCTCCAGCACGTCGATACGCGCCCGTCCGCCCCGCGGCGACCGCACCTCGGCCCCGGCGCCCGATCGGCGCAGGCGTTCATGGATCGGCGCGAGGCGCCGCGGATCGCCGTCGGTGGCGATCAGGTGAGCGCCGTTCCCGGTCTCGGCCGCGAGCGCCAGGGTCTTGCCGCCGCCGCCCGCGCAGAGATCGACGATGGTCTCGCCGGACTGCGGTGCGGCGAGCAAAGCCGCGAGCTGTGAGCCCTCGTCCTGGATTTCGTACCAGCCTTCCAGGAACTCGGCCTCGACATGGAGCGCCGGACCGCGCCCGTCCGCACCGATCGGGATCCGCAGGCCCTGGGGTGCGTGCGGCGTCGGCTCCGCGCCGAAGGCCGCGAGCGCCGGTAGGATCTCGTCCCGCGGGCCGCGCAGGGTGTTGACGCGGATGTCGAGCGGCGCGCGGCGCGCAAGCGCCTTGAGCTCCGGAATCAGGTCGTCGCCGAGCGTGACCGCAAGGTCCGACAGCACGAAGGCGGGGGCATCGCCGGCAACCTCGGGCGGTGCGTCCTGAAGCGTCGCGGTGTCGAGCCGCGCGCGCTCGTCGTCGGTCAGGGGCTCCGGTGCGAAGCGCTCGCCCGAGAAGAGCGCCGCGACCGAGGCTGCGGCGAGCCCCTGCTGCAGCCGCAACGCTCCGATCAGCACCGCACGCGGCGAATCGGAACCCATGATCCAGGCCGCCGAGGAACGGCGCCGCAGGGCGTCGTAGACGAGGCTGGCGATCCCGGCCCGATCCCCCGAGCCGGCGAACCGATGGGCGAGGCCCCAATCCTTCAAAGCATCGGCGGCCGGCCGGCGGCGCTCGGCGATGTCGGTGAGTACCTCGATGGCGGCGGAGCAGCGGGCGGCGGGTGTCAGCGGTCTGATCCTTTGGAATGAGTCGACGGCGTCGCGAAACGGCCACGCTTGCCCCGCGATGCCGCCATCTTACGGCCGAGCTTCAGGCGCGATCCCGGTCCAGACCACGCGACGTGCGGTCCGCTAGCGGCCTGCAGCGTGTCCTATGGCATCCATCGGCGGCGGACCAGGGTGGTTCGAAGCCAGTTGCGTTCCGGAAGGCTCCCAGCCCATGTCGTCGTCCGTCTCGTCCGCCGTTCGTCTCGCCCTCGCGGGCCTGGTCGCAGCGTCGCTCGCTGCCTGCGCCAGCGCCCCCGCCGCCCAGCCCGATTTCTCGCCGCCGCCGCGCCGGCCCGTCGATGCCAAGACGCAGCTCGAATACGGCAACCCGCCCGCGCCGCCGCCCGGCCGTTACTGAGAGGCGGCGGCTCAGGCCGCCTCCCGCCCCCGCCGCGCCTCGTAGGCCTTGAGGCCGGTATAGACGAGCGTGAGCAGGGGGAAGGCCGTCTCCGGCGTGAGCCGGCGGCCGCGGGCGATCAGGTCGCCGATCACGTGATCGGCCTCGATCCGCCCGCCATTCTTGATGTCGCGCAACATCGAGGCCGTGAAGGTCGATCCCGCCGCCGTGAGCTGCGCCCGCGCCCGCTCGGCCACCGCGGCCCGTGGTGCGTAACCGCTCGCGGTGGCGACGGTCGTGCATTCGGTATGAAGTGCCGCCATCAGATCTGCGCCACGGGGCGCCGCCACGATGTCGCCGACCGCGGCGCGCATCAGGGTTGTGGCCCCGGCAAGCGTCGCCAGGAAGACCCACTTCTCCCACATCTCCAACAGGATCGATTCGCTGAGGCGCGGCTGGAACTTCAGACCGCGCATCAGGGTGTCGACCGCCTCGATCCGGGCCGAGCGCGACCCGTCCCGCTCGCCATAGGTGATGCTGCACAACTCGCTCATGTGGCGGATCGTGCCGTCGGGGGTCAGCGTCGCCGCGATGGCACAAGAGCCGCCGAGCACGCGCTCGGCCCCGAACCGGGCATCGAGTGCGTCCAAATGAGCGAGGCCATTCAGCAGGGGCAGGATCGCCGTCCCCGCACCGACAGCGGGCGCAAGGTCCGAGATAGCGCTGTCGAGGTCGTAGGCCTTGCAGGACAGAACGATCAGATCGAACCCACCGGCCTCGGCCAGCCGGTCGGCCGTGACGGTCGGCGGGCGCGGGATCTGCAGGTCGCCGAGCGGTGAGCGAAGGTTCAGCCCGTCCGCGGCGAGCTTCGCCGCCCGGGCCGGCCTCACGAGGAACGTGACATCGGCGCCGGATTCAGCGAGCCGCGCGCCGTAATAGCCGCCGGTCGCACCGGCTCCGACGATCAGCGTGCGCATCAGATCCTCAAGTCCGCGACGGATAGTTCGGGCTCTCCCGCGTGATCGTCACGTCGTGGACGTGGCTCTCGCGCAGGCCGGCATTGGTGATGCGGATGAAGCGGGCGCGCTCCTGGAATTCCGGAATGGTCGCGCCGCCGACATAGCCCATGGCGGCGCGCAGGCCGCCGGCCAACTGGTGCAGGACGTTCCCCACCGGCCCCTTGTAGGGCACCTGACCCTCGATGCCCTCCGGCACGAGCTTGTGGGTGTCGTTGACCTCGGCCTGGAAATAGCGGTCGGCCGAGCCCCGGGCCATGGCGCCGACCGAGCCCATACCCCGGTACGACTTGTACGAGCGGCCTTGATACAAAAAGACCTCGCCGGGCGCCTCGTCGGTGCCGGCGAGCAGCGAGCCGAGCATCGCCACGGAGGCGCCGGCCGCGATCGCCTTGGCGAGGTCGCCGGAATACTTGATGCCGCCGTCGGCGATCACCGGGATGTCGGCCTCGCCCGCGGCTTCGACGGCCTCGATCAGGGCCGTGAGCTGGGGGACGCCGACGCCCGCCACGATCCGGGTCGTGCAGATCGACCCCGGGCCGATGCCGACCTTGATGGCGTCCGCCCCGGCATCGATCAGCGCCTGCGCGCCCTCGCGGGTGGCGACGTTGCCGGCCACGACCTGTACGGCGTTGGAGAGCTGCTTCACCCGGGCGACGGCGTCGAGCACCTTGATCGAGTGGCCGTGGGCCGTATCGACCACGATCACGTCGCAGCCGGCATCGATCAGGCGTTCGGCCCGCTCGAAGCCGCTGTCACCCGTGGTCGTGGCGGCGGCGACCCGCAGGCGGCCCTGCTCGTCCTTGACGGCGAACGGGTAGGTGACGCGCTTCTCGATGTCCTTGACGGTGATCAGGCCGATGCAGCGGTAATGATCGTCGACGACCAGGAGCTTCTCGATCCGGAACTGGTGCAGCAGGCGCTTCGCCTCGTCCTGGGTCACGCCCTCGCGGACGGTGATCAGGCGATCCCGGGTCATCAGTTCGGCAACCGGCTGGGCGGAGTTGGTGGCGAAGCGCACGTCCCGGTTGGTCAGGATACCGACGAGCTTGCCCCGCGAGCCGTTCGGCCCCCGCTCGACCACCGGAATGCCGGAGATGCGGTTGCGCTTCATCACCTCGAAGGCGTCGGCCAGGGTCTCGTCCGGGTGGATGGTGATCGGGTTCATCACCATGCCGGACTCGTACTTCTTGACGAGCCGGACCTGCTCGGCCTGCTCGGCCGGCTCGAGGTTGCGGTGGATGACGCCCATGCCACCATTGGCCGCCATGGCGATGGCCATGGGCGCCTCGGTCACAGTGTCCATCGCGGAGGCGAGGATCGGCAGGTTGAGCGGGATGCTGCGGGTGAGCCGGGAGGCGACGTTGACCTCGGTCGGCATCACCGAGGAGGCGGCAGGCCGCAAGAGCACGTCGTCGAAGGTCAGACCCTCGATGATCGATGCGGTTTCAATACGGGCCATGCCAACTTTCCTCGGACGGCGGCGCTACGGGTCGCGCTGCGGGATCGGGTTGGCAAGTGCCAGTATCACGGGCTCCCCGATGGCGCCAATGCGCGCATGCCGCGGCGCAACGCGAAAACACGCATGGCTCACGGGTATTTTCGGGCCGCCGGGATGCGCCGCCGGCTCAGCGTACCGCGGGGGCGCGGGGTCCCTTGTCGGTGTATTCGGGCGGCAGGCCGATATAATCGCCAAGGATGCCGTCGATCCCGGGCGCCCGGCCGAAGGCCTCGCAATCCGGATCGAGGGGGGCCTCGCCGAGCGTCGTGATGCGGATGCGGTCCCAGGTCGGCAGGGTGTTGGGCGCCGTGAACGGATCGTCGCCGGTCGCCAGCATGTAGCCGAAATCCTGCCCGAACTCGCCCGCGAGATCGTAGGCGTCGCTCGCACGGGAGAAGCGCGGCTGGCTGGTGAAGGAATTCGCGGCCCCGCCCCACACCATGGCGGCACGCTGCTCACGGCGCCGGTCGAGCGCCTCGGCCTCCACCGTCAGGCTCCCGAGCCCGATCGGAATGCGCGGGATCGGGATGCGCCCAATCCCCTCGGCGACGCTCAAGCCGAACTGCGAGGCGACCGTTACGCCGGCCGAGCCCGCGATGGTCGCGCCGGCCCCGAGGAGGTCGGTCGGATCGACCCGCGTCACCTGCGCCCGGACGGTCAGGTCCGCGTCGCGGCCCGACACGATGTCGTACTTCAGGGATAGATCGTAGCAGAGCGCCCGGTCGGCGGCGTTGGCGATCAGGCGCCGCTCGGCTGGCGTGAGCGGGCCTGCTCCGGCCACGTCAGCGTGGAACGCGGTCGGGATGATGCGCACCGTCCGCACCCGGGTGAGCGCTGGCCGGTCCACGTAGATCCGCGACGCGGAGGCGACCTGATCGCTCGCCTTCAGACGGTCGTAGCGCGTCAGCGAGCCGCGATCGTTGAGCAGAACGGTGCCGCAGGCTGCCACCATCGAGAACAGGGCGACGCCGACGGCGATCCGCGGCAGGAAACGGGCCTTGCTGGGGCTGGACGGCATCGAACTCCTCGCGGCCCGTCCCGGGGACGAAACCTCTTCACAGACCGATCTCACGGCCGCGTGAAACAAACGTAGCCATTAGGCCCCGCTTACAAAAGGTGCCGTCGCTTACCGACACAACTTCTGTGGCAAGATAGATACATTCGCGAAACACCCGGATGCGAGTTCCGCGCCGCCGTCGTGCAACCGGCACGGCGTGATGCGCGTCTGCCCTCCGATGTCCTCCCCCGCTCAAAGACCGTTCTGGATCGTCCCACTGACGGTCGCCACCGCCCTGTTTATGGAGAACACCGATTCGACGGTGATCGCCACGGCGCTGCCCAGTATCGCGGCGAGCCTGAACGAGGATCCGATCGCCCTGAAGCTTGCCCTGACGTCCTATCTGGTCAGCCTCGCGATCTTCATCCCGGTGAGCGGCTGGATGGCGGACCGCTACGGCGCACGCACCGTTTTCCGCGCGGCCCTGGTCGTGTTCATGGCGGGCTCCCTCGCCTGTGCGGCTGCCAACGGGCTGGCGTGGTTCGTCGCCGCGCGGTTCCTGCAGGGCATGGGCGGCGCCATGATGGTGCCGGTCGGGCGGCTGGTCGTGCTGCGCAGCGTGCCGAAATCGCAGCTCGTCACGGCACTGGCCTACCTGACGTTCCCCGCCCTCGTGGGCCCCGTGCTCGGGCCGCCCGTCGGCGGGCTGATCACCACGTGGTTCGACTGGCGTTGGATCTTCTTCATCAACCTGCCGATCGGCTGCGCCGGCATCGTGCTGGCGACCCTGTACTTCGAGGATGTCCGCGAGGCGGAGCGGCCGCCTCTCGACATCCTGGGCTTCCTGCTGCTCGGCTCGGGGCTCGCCGCGCTGATGCTCGGCCTCGCCTCGATGGGTCGTCACCTGCTGCCCGCCACGGTCTCGTGCGGCTGCCTCGCGGGCGGTGCGATCCTGCTGCCGCTCTACTGGGCCCATGCGCGGCGGGTCGCCCACCCGATCGTGCGGCTCGACCTGATGGAGCGGCCGACTTTCCGGGTCGCCATACTCGGCGGCAGCCTGTTCCGGATCGGCACCGGGGCGATCCCGTTCCTGCTGCCGCTGATGTTGCAGGTCGGGTTCGGGCTCGACGCCCTGCATTCGGGGCTGATCACCTTCGCGGCGGCCGCCGGCGCGATGTTCGTGAAGACGTTGGCGCCGAAGATCCTGCGCCGCACGGGTTTTCGGACTTTGATGACGTGGAACGCGCTGGCGGCGGCGGCCTTCCTGGCGGTGAACGGTTTCTACACGGCGCAGACTTCGCATTGGATCATGGTGGCGCTGCTGTTCGTCGGCGGCTGCTCACGCTCGATCCAGTTCACCTGCGTCAACGCCATCGCGTATGCCGATCTCGAATCGCGCGAGATGAGTGCGGCGACGAGTTTTGCGAGTGTCTGCCAGCAGCTCTCCTTGAGCCTCGGCGTGACGCTGGGCGCCCTGGCCCTTGAGGGGACTGCCGGCCTGCATGGCCGGACCCAGATCGAGGCGGGCGATTTCGGGCCGGCCTTCTTCGCGGTGGCAGTGATTTCGGCGGCGTCCGTCTTGGCCTTCCGCACCCTGTCGCCGGATGCCGGTTCCGAAATCTCCGGCCGCCGGATGGTCACCCAGACGCCGCCGGCCGCGACCGAGATGCAGCCGCGGCACGGTTGAGGCGCGTTCCGGCGATCAGGCCGCCGCGCGGGCGGGTGTCCGGCCGGCAGAGCGTTTCCCGCCGCTCCGCGCCGCCGAGGCCTTAGGGGCAGCCTTTCCGGCAACGGGCTTTGCTCTGGGCGCTTCCGCGCCCACGCCGGCACGCCAACCCTGCCAGCTCCAGGCACCGGGGCCCGCAAGGGCATACATGAGGAAACCGCCCGCGAGGCCGAGATCGGCCAGCAGCAACGTGCGTTCGGCGACCGCCGCCGGGCCGACATAATGCCAGAAGGCATGGAGCACGAAGGCGGTCAGCGTCGCGAAGATGGCCAGCGCCAGCCCGGTGAGCCGGGGCAGCACGCCGAGGATCAGGGCCAGCGGCCCGAAGACCTGCACCACCACCGCGCCCGTCGCGACGGCGTTGGGGAACGGCACCCCGCCGCCCGCGAGCGTCAACGCGAAGCCCGAGACGTTGAGCGCCCGCGCGATTCCAGTGGGCAGGAGCGCGGCGGCGAGCAGCAGCCGCGCGGCGAGAAGCGTTCCGTTCTGGGCGCGGTCGAGCATCGGGTATCCGGTCGGTTGGGAGACCTCGGAAGCTTGGCCCGCGCCTCTGAAGACCCGGTTAAGCCCGACGCTCAGCCGGACACGCCGCCCCGGAACAAACGACCGCGCTCGGTCCAGATGACGACGAGGAGCGCCAAGCCGCCCAGCGCGGCATAGCCGATCCCCACCGGCAGCACCGTCCCGTCGAACGCCTGGCCGATCAGGAAGCCACACAGGGCGCCGAGGATGGTCGTGTAGAAGCCGAGGAACGAGGAAGCCGTGCCGGCGATCGCGCCGAGCGGCTCCAGCGCCAGCGCGTTGAAGTTCGGCATCGCGAAGCTGATCAGGAACTGGTTGAGCGCCAGGATCGCCAGGAACAGACCCAGCGGCGGATGCCCGTCATAGGCGAGCCCGACGCCAACCTGCATCAGGCCGACCAGCGTGAATGCGATCACGCCGGCATGCGACAGGGTCCGCATGCCGAGGCGCCGCACGGCCCGAGCGTTGATCAGCGTCGCCGTGCCCATCGCACCGGCCACCAGCCCGAAGGCCAGGGGGAAGAGCGGGCCGAGATGGTACAGGCCGGTGTCGAAGACCTGCTGGGCCGAGCCGACATAACCCATGATGCAGCCGGTCAGCAGTCCGAGCGCGGTGGTGTAGCCGACCGCAACCCGGGACCTCAGCGTCAGGCGTATCGCCGCCCAGGTCGCGGCCGGCGAGAGCGGGCGCCGGTATTCCGGATGGAGAGTCTCCGGCATGCGCCAGGAGAACCAGACGGTCAGCCAGAAGGCCAGGACCAGCATCGACACGAAGACGTAGACCCAGGATCCGAGCGCCAGCATCATGCCGCCGATCGCCGGCGCGATCATCGGCACGATAAGGAATACCATCATGGTGAACGACATCACGCTCGCCATCTCGCGGCCGGCGAAGCGGTCGCGCACGATCGCCACCGACAGCACCCGGCCGCCGGCCGCGCCGATCCCCTGGATGATCCGAGCCGCGAGCAGCCATTCGAAGCTCGGCGCAACCATGGCGAGGCCGCAGCCGATCACGTAGACGGCGAGGCTCGCCAGCAGCACCGGCCGGCGCCCGATCGTATCCGAGACCGGCCCGTACACGATCTGCGCGAAGCCGAATCCGATCATGTAGACGTAGACGAGCAGCTGCAGCCGGTTCGGGTCCGCGACCGCGAAGCGCGCCTCGATCGCCGGGAAGGCCGGCAGCAGGTTGTCGATCGAGATCGCCGTCACCGCCATCATCAGGGCGATGATGGCGACGAACTCGGCGAAGCCCGGACCGGACCAGGCGCGCGACGGGCGTACTTCCTGGGCTGGCGGCACGGGCCGGACTGCGATGGTCAAGGCGGGCCTCGGTCTGCGCGGGAACGGTTCGTTCAGGGCGCCCCCATCGCGGCACGCTTATGACAACTGCGCCCGTCCGGCGCAGTTCAGGCCGGCAGCGGGCGCAGGGCCGGCTCCTGCGGCCTGCGTCCTACGAAGGTCGCCATCAGCGCCGCCACGAGGCAGAGCAGGCCAGCCGAGACGAAGGCGCCGAAATAGGTGCCGGTATCGGTCCGGACCATGCCGGCGAGCCACGCCGCTGAAGCCGCGCCGATCTGGTGCGCGGCGGCGATCCAGCCGAACATCAGCGCGGCGTTCTCCTCACCGAAGGATTTGCCGGCGAGCTGAACGGTCGGCGGCACCGTGGCGATCCAGTCGAGCCCGTAGAACACCGCGAACAGCGACAGGCCGTAGAAGCTGAGATCGAACGAATAGGGCAGGAAGATCAGCGAGAGGCCGCGCAGCCCGTAATACCAAACCAGCAGCTTGCGGGAGTCGAATCGGTCGGTAAGCCAGCCCGAGGCTGTTGTGCCAACGAGGTCACAGATACCCATCAGCGCCAGCAGGCCCGCAGCCGTGACCTCGGCGATGCCGTGGTCGATGCAGGCGGGGATCAGGTGGGTACCGACCAGACCATTGGTCGAGGCGCCGCAGATGAAGAAGGTACCGGCGAGCAACCAGAAATCCTTCGAGCGCAGGCCGATCCGCAGGCCACGCAGCGCCCGCACAGCCGGATTCTCGGTCAGCACGGGTGTCGGCGTCACGACGGTCTCGCCGTAGCGGGGCAGGCCGAGATCGGCCGGGCGGTCGCGCAGGAAGAAGGCCGCCAGCGGGATCAGCGCCAGCGTCACCGCAGCGACCACCAGGGAGACCGAGCGCCAGCCCTGCCCCACCGCGAGGGAGGCGAGCACCGGCAGGAAGACCAGCTGCCCCGTGGCGCTGCTTGCCGTGAGCATTCCGATCACCAGCCCGCGCCGCTTGGCGAACCAGCGTCCGGCGACCGTTGCGCCGAGCACGTTGGCGACCATGCCGGAGCCTGAGCCGACCACGATGCCCCAGAGCAGAACCATCTGCCACGGCGCGGTCATCAAGCTCGTGGCCGCGGTGCCAATCGCCAGGATCAGCAGTGCCGTACAGACGGAGCGTCGCAGGCCGAACCGCTCGATGATGGCCACCGCGAACGGGCCGATCATGCCGTACAGGAAGATGTTGAGCGCGATCCCGACCCCGATCGTCGCCGCGGTCCAGCCGAACTCACGCTCCCAGGGCACGATCAGCACGCTCGGCGTGGCGCGCACGCCGGCACCGATGAGCAGGACCAGGAAGGTCACCGCGGCGACGACCCAGGCATAGTGCAGACGTGGCGCAGAACTCTTCGCGGTAGGGGCTGACATGGGCGGGCTCCGGGGGCGAAAACGGGTCAATCAGGAAGCGGAGGCCAGCGCCTCAGCCAGGGCGGCGACGGCCCCGGGCTCGACCCGGGCGTTGATGCGGGCCTGCGCGGCGCGCCAATGAGGAATCGCCGCCGTGATGGCTCCTTCACCCGCCTCGGTGAGAGCGACCACGCGCTCGCGGCCATCCGCTTCGCCGGCCGCGATTCGCACGAGGCCGCGCCGTTCCAGCGGATCTAGGTTGCGGCCCATCGTGGTCCGTTCGAGTGCGGCTTCTGCAGCGAGTCGTGTCACCGAAGTCGGGCCCAGGCGCTGTAGGAGGCGCAGGATCGCGAACTGTGTCACCCGCAGCCCGACGGGCTTCAGCGCGCTGTCGTACGCCGTCGTGACGGCGCGGGTCGCACGCCGCAGGGCGGAGCAGGTGCAGGGCTCGAGCGGAGCAGCCTCAGTCATAATATGTGCATATACACGTTTTTGCCCAGGCTCAAGCCAACCCTGACGGTTCGGGCCGATCGACACCCGGTGCCCCCAAACCTGTGCCGCCTGTCATCGACACGGCGGGTCACCCTGCTATCGCTAGGGTGCGCCGCTTGGGACGTCGGTCCTGCTGGTGAGCGCATCAGATCCACGGCCGTGCGCCGCTCCCGCGTCCAACGCGATCGGGGGGCCTGGGGCCGGCAGACCCGGTTCTGGAGAAGCGCGATGACACTCGAAACCGCGACGGCCCTGTCCTCCTTGGAGCAGAAATCCGCACGCACGGGGTTGATCGAGGCGGCCGCCGAGATCGTCGGGCAGCAGGGCGGGCCTGGCGGCTTCGTGCGCGACCTGTTCGGCCGCGTGACGCCGGAGGATCTGGCGCCCTATCCGGCCGATGCGCTGGCTGACCTCGCCGCCACGGCCCGGGCGTTTCTGGCCGGTCCCCGTCGGTCGGGCGACCTGGCCCGGATACGCCTGAGCGACGTCGAGCTCGTGCGGGACGGGAGACGGCGCGAGGCGACCATCCTCGAAGTCGTCAACGACAACCGCCCGTTCCTGCTCGATTCGACTCTGGCCGAACTCGCTGAGTACGGCCTGTCGCCCGATCTCGTCGCGCACCCGATCCTGGGGGTCGAGCGCGATGCCGGGGGCGCCCTCATCCGCGTGGTCGGCGAGACCACCGCGGATGCCCATGGCAGCCTCGCGCGCGAGAGCTTCATTCACATCCATCTCGACCGGATCGAGGCCGAGGCCGGCGCACGGCTTCAGGAGTCCCTGGCGGCGGTCTACCGCGACGTGGCGCTGGCGAGCGACGACCACGACGCCATGCTGGCCCGCCTCACCGACCTCGCCGGGCAGCTCGGCCGTTCGCCCTCACCGATGCCCGAGCACGAGACCGAGGAGGCGCGCGCCTTCCTGGCATGGCTGATCGACGGCCAGTTCCTGCTGCTCGGGATGCAGCAGCACGGGATCGACGGCGAGGCCCATCCCCTCGTGCCAGGGTCGAGCCTTGGCGTGTTGCGCGATCCCGGCGCCACCCCGCTGCGCCGGGGCCGGACTCCGGTCGACTACACCCCGGAGATCCTGGCTTTCCTGGAAGAGCCGCAGCCGCTCATCATCACCAAGGCGAGCGTGAAGTCCCGCGTCCACCGCTCGGCCTATCTCGACTATGTCGGGGTCAAGCTGTTCTCGGGTGCGGGCAAGCTCTCCGGCGAGGTACGGATCGTCGGCCTGTTCACCGCCACCGCCTACACCAGCCCCGCCCGGGAGGTGCCGGTCCTGCGCCGGAAGGTCGAAGCCGTCGTGGCGCGGGCCGGGCTCGACCCGACCAGCCATGCCGGCCGTAGCCAGCTGGCGGTGCTGGAGAGCTATCCGCGCGACGAGCTGTTCCAGATCGATATCGAGCGGCTCTATCGCTTCACCCTGGCCATCGCCAACCTCGCCGACCGGCCGCGGATCCGCGTGTTGTCGCGGCCGGATCGCTTCGGCCGCTTCGTGTCGCTCCTCGTCTACGTCCCGAAGGACCGTTACGATTCCACGGTGCGCGCGCGGATCGGCGCCTACCTCGCCGAGGCCTATGACGGACGGCTCAGCGCCGCTTACCCGGATTTCCCCGAAGGGCCCCTCGCCCGCACCCACTACATCGTCGGCCTGCCCGATCAGGGTGCGCCCGAAATCGACCCGGCGAGCCTCGAAGCCGGCATCGGCACCCTGGTTCGGACCTGGGGCGACGCCCTGCGGGCCGCCCTCGCAGACCGCCAGGGCGGCGACCGCGGGCGCCTGCTCGCCGCGCGGTACGCGGAGGCGTTCTCGGCAGCCTATCGGGACAATTTCCAGCCGGATGTCGCCGTCGACGATATCGCGATCCTGGAGAGCCTGGGCGAGGCCCAGCCGCGGGCGGTGCATCTGGGCCGGCGCGGCTCGGACGCGGACGCACAGGTGCGCCTGAAAGTTTTTTCGCGCGGCACCGCGATCGCGCTGTCCGACCGGGTGCCGGTGCTGGAGAATCTCGGCTTCCGCGTCATCAACGAGCGCACCTACCGGGTCCTGCCGGCAGGCGCCGGCGAAGCGGATCGGGTCTGGCTGCACGACATGCTGCTCGAACGCGCCAGCGGCGCGCCGGTCGCGCTGGCCGATCTCGAACAGCCCCTCGAAGCCGCGCTGCTCGCCATCGCGGACGGGGCGGCCGAATCCGACGGCTACAACCGCCTCATCCTGGAAGCCGGCCTGGACTGGCGGGAGGCGGCGCTGCTGCGCGCATTCGGGCGCTACCTGCGCCAGCTGCGCATCCGTTACGGCCAGGATTACCTAGCCGGCACACTGAGCCGGCATCCCGGCATCGCCCGGGCGATCGTGAACCTGTTGCGTGTCCGGTTCGACCCCGCCACCGATGGCGACCGGACGGCCCGGACCGCGGAGGTCCGCGCCGGCATCGAGGATGCGCTTGCCGACGTCACCAGCCTCGACGACGACCGGATCCTGCGCCGCTTCGTCAACCTCGTCGAGGCGGCGTTGCGGACCAACTTCTTCCAAACCGGCGCGGAGGGTAAGCCGCGGGAGACGATCAGCTTAAAGTTCGCCTGCGCGAAGGTAGCGGCGATGCCGCTGCCCCGGCCGTTGTTCGAGATCTTCGTCTATTCCCCCCGGGTCGAGGGCGTGCACCTGCGCTTCGGCTATGTGGCGCGCGGCGGCCTGCGCTGGTCCGACCGGCCGGAGGATTTCCGCACCGAGATTCTGGGCCTCGTGAAGGCCCAGCAGGTGAAGAACGCCGTGATCGTGCCGGTCGGCGCCAAGGGCGGCTTCTTTCCGAAGCGCCTGCCGCCGCCCACGGACCGCGCCGCCTGGATGCAGGAGGGCACCGAGAGCTACCGGATCTTCATCCGCACGCTGCTGGAACTCACCGACAACATCGTCGACAACGCGATCGTGCCCCCGCCCGACACGGTTCGGCACGACCCGGACGACGCCTATCTCGTTGTCGCAGCCGACAAGGGCACCGCGACCTTTTCGGACATCGCCAACGCCCTCTCGCTGGAGAAGGGCCACTGGCTGGGCGACGCCTTCGCGTCCGGCGGCAGCCAGGGCTACGACCACAAGGGCATGGGCATCACGGCCCGGGGCGCCTGGGAGGCGGTGCGCCGCCATTTCCGCGAGATCGATGTGGACGTGCAGGCCGACCCGATCACCGTGGTTGGCGTCGGCGACATGTCGGGTGACGTGTTCGGCAACGGCATGCTGCTGTCGCGGAGCCTCCGGCTGATCGCGGCGTTCGACCATCGGGACATCTTCCTCGATCCGAACCCCGACGCCGCGGCGAGCTTTGCTGAAAGGCAGCGGCTGTTCGACCTCGGCCGCTCCTCGTGGGCGGATTACGACCGGGGTCTGATCTCACAGGGCGGCGGCGTGTTTCCGCGCAGCCTGAAGACCATTCCGCTTTCCGGAGAGGTCCGGGCCGCCCTGGGCTTCGACCGCCCCGAGGCGACGCCCGCCGAGCTGATGCAGGCGATCCTGAAGGCGCCAGCCGACCTGCTGTGGTTCGGCGGTATCGGCACCTATGTCCGCGCCACCACCGAGACCGACGAGGATGCCGGCGACCGGGCCAACGACGCCGTGCGCATCACCGGGCCGGAGTTGCGCGCCAAGGTCGTCGGCGAGGGTGCCAATCTCGGCCTGACCCAGCGCGGGCGCATCGAGGTGGGCCGGGCAGGCATCCGGCTCAACACCGACGCGATCGACAATTCCGCCGGCGTGAACACCTCGGATGTCGAGGTGAACATCAAGATCGCCCTGATGACGCCCGAGCGCGATGGGCGGTTGAGCTACGAGGCCCGCAACACCCTGCTGGCCACGATGACCCAGGAGGTCGGCCACCTCGTCCTGCGCAACAACGAGTTGCAGACTCTGGCGCTCTCGCTGGCCCAGCGCGGCGGCCTCGGCGAGACGGGCTTCGCCATGCGGACCATGCAGGCGCTGGAGGCGGAGGGTCGCCTCGATCGGGCGGTGGAATATCTGCCCGACGACGCGGCGCTGACCGAGCGCATGCGCCGGAACGAAGGACTGACCCGGCCGGAATACGCGGTGCTGCTCGCCTACGCCAAGCTGTCGCTGCACGACGCGATTCTCGACAGCGCCGTGCCGAACGACCCGTATTTCGAGCGGGAATTGCAGCGCTACTTCCCGAAGGCCCTGCGCGAGCAGTTTCCGGACGCCGTGAAGGGGCACCGGCTGCGTCGCGAGATCATCTCCACGGCGCTCGCCAACATCATCGTCAACCGAGGCGGCCCATCCCTGGTGACCCGCCTCGTCGACGGTACCGGCGCCGACGCCGCCACTATCGCCAAGGCCTATGCGGTGACGCGGGACGCGTTCGGCCTGATGGAGTTGAATCTCGCCATCGATGGTGTGGCGGGCCGGATCTCCGGCCAGGGCCAGCTTGGTCTCTACGCCGAGGTGCAGGAGCTGCTGATGAACCGGATCGTCTGGTTCATCCGCAACCTCGATCTCACCGGCGGCCTCGCCCCGGTGGTCGCGCGCTACCGAGACGGCATCGCGGCGGTCGAGGCGGCGCTACCGAAGGCCCTCGACGAGACCGCGCGGGCGGCGATCGATGCGCGCGCCACGGAACTCGGCGGCCTCGGCATGGCGCCGGCCCAGGCCCGGCGGCTCGCCTCCCTCACGGCGCTGATCTCGGCTCCGGACATCGTGCGGGTGGCCGAGACGAGCGGCCGGCCGGTCGAGGAGGTGGCGGCGACGCATTTTGCCCTGGAACATGCCTTCCGCCTCGACGACCTCGCCGCGGCGGCGCGCACCGTCCCGGTAGCCGACACGTTCGACCGGGTCGCCCTGGAGCGCGCCGTGGCCGGCATCGCCGCCGCCCATCGCAAGCTGACCGCCGAAGTCGTGGCCGACCTGGGCGCAGGACCCAACGCGGTCGAGGCCTGGGCGAAGGCCCGCGGCGCGTCGCTCGCGCGGATCCGCGACGCAGTGGACGCGATCCGGACCTCCGGCCTGACGGTCTCCAAGGCGACGGTGGCGGCGAGTCTTCTCGGCGATCTCGTCCGTACGGATTAAGCGGCGCAGAGCCCGAATGGACGGGAGATTGAAAGTAAGGTCGCCCGTTTGTGAGATGCGCGGGGAGAGGAGACCGTTCGCCGTGCGCGGGCCGCTCCCCCGCGGGCTCAAGCCCCCTTCGCGGAAGATGATAAGATCCGCCGGCCGGAGCGGCTGACGGCCGAGACCGTGAGGCCGAGGCCGACCAGCGACACGGCGGCCGCGATCAGCGGCAGCTCGCCGTAACCGATCCCGAACGTCAACGCCGTTCCGCCGATCCAGGCGCCGGTGGCGTTGCCCAGGTTGAACGCCCCCTGATTCAACGTCGAAGCGAGATTGGGCGCGTCACTGGCGGCCTCGACCACCCAGATTTGTAACGGCGAGACCAGGGCGAAGACCAGCCCGGACCACAGAACCAGCACCGCGATGGTCGCGATCGCATGATGCGCGACGACCGTCAGTACCAGCAGCACCGTCACGATGCCCAGGAAGCTGCCGATGATCGTCGCCATCTGACCCCGGTCGGCGAAATGGCCGCCCGCGAGGTTGCCGATGGTCAGGCCGATCCCGGCGGCGAATAGCACGAGGGTCACCCCGTGGGGCGTGAATCCGCTGACATTGGTCAGGAACGGCGTGATGTAGGTGAACACCGTGAAGAAGCTGACCGACGACAGGGTCGAGATCAGCATCGGCCGGAGCACCGGCCAGCGGCCGAGAGCCCGGAACTCGCTGACTAGGCGCGCACGCGTGCCGGGCAGCCCGGCGGGCACGCAGAGCTGGATCGCGAGGGCCGCCGCGAGCCCGATCCCGACCACCGCCCAGAAGGTCGAACGCCATCCTGCTTCCTGCCCGAGGGCGGTGCCGAGGGGAACGCCGAGGACGTTGGCGAGCGTGAGCCCGGTGAACATCAGCGCGACCGCCTGCGTGCGCTTTTCGCGCGGCACGAGATCCCGTGCCACCACGGCGCCGATGCCGAAGAACGCTCCGTGCGCGAACGCCGTGAGAATCCGCGCCGCCATGAGCAGACCGTAAGTCGGCGCCACCGCGCAGCCGAGGTTTCCGGCCAGGAACACACCGATCAGGGCGAGCAGCGCGGTCTTGCGCGGGAGGCGCGCCGTCGCGATCGCCACGACTGGGGCGCCCACGACCACCCCCATCGCATAACCGGACACGAGGTAGCCCGCCTGCGGAATGGTGACGCCGAAGCTCTGCGCCACCTCCGGCAGCAGGCCCATGATCACGAATTCCGTGGTGCCGATCCCGAAGGACGCGACGGCGAGGGCGAGGATCGGCAACGGCGGCACGGCAACTCTCTCCGGCGCAGGGTGAACGCGATTGTGCGAAGCAACATGCGCAGGATGGCAGCATCGCGCCGCCTGCCTAGCCGCGATGACGCGGCGCACGGTTGCGCGCGGCGCAACCGGACGAGGCCATAGAAGCGCGCCGGCGGAGGCCGCGTGCTTACCGGTACGGGGCTCTGGGAGCGCGAAGCGCCTGAGCGGCTCTCACACGCGCACCGGCCCGTCGAACGCAATCAAGCCGGAGTCTTCTTGCGGCCCCGCGCCTTTGCTGTGGGCGTAGCCGGCGCTTCCTTCGCGGCCACTTGCACCAGCTCCTTCACCGCCGCTCCACTCGCACCGTTGTACTTGCGGCGCTGCTGACCCAGCCCGAGTGCCCGCGCCAATTCGGACCGCTGCTCGGAATAGCTGGCCGCCGTCATCGGATAGTCCCGCGGCAATCCCCACTTCGCCCGGTAGGCCTCGGGCGACAATCCGCGAAGCGTGAGATGCCGGCGGAGCGTCTTGTAGGGCTTCCCATCTTCGAAGCTGACGATGTGATCTCGGGTAATCGATTTGCGGATCTGCGCCGGAGTCAGCTTCTCGACCGGTCCATTCGAGCTCTGTCCCGTGGTGACAAGATGGCTCAGGGCCGTGTGGACGACGTCGATCAGCCCGGGAAGTTCGGTGGAGGGCACCGAATTGTTCGACACATAAGCCGCAACGATATCGACCGCGAGCTCGACGCGCCCCGAATGTTCGCTTTCTACATTCCCAATCATGATCGACCCCTGTTCTGCCGAATATCCAGATCGGACAAACCGAACTAGACACGATCGAAGTCTGTAGGATCCTAGCGGATTGCGATGCAAATCTCAATCGGACGGTTGTTACGCGTGTCACAGTCCACGGCGGCGCTCGAATGCTGGCCAGGCTCGCCGTTGACGGCACATTAACCACGCTCCGCTAGCCTGAATTAACCATGTCGATGGCCCATTCGGCTGCCATCTGGACGATGAATTTCGGCGCTTAACGGCCGAGATATTTGTGGAGACCGGGATCAAGTGCGGACGGCGCGGCCTGATCGACGGGAACGGCACGAGAAACGGCTCGCTTATGCGGCCCTGACGCTGGCGCTCGCCGCGTCGCCGACGGCGGCCCAACGCTTCGATGCAGCGAGCCCCGTGACCGGGCAGCCCGACAATCCAGGGGTTGGTCTCGAAGCGGGACCGAACGGGCTGCCAGCCTTACAACGACGCTTGCCGAACGGTCTGTCGCAGGACAATGGCCGCGGCTCGCCGACCGGAGACGCACTGGGCGGTGATCAGACCGGCGGCGACAGCCTGCGCTCGCCCCTCTCGCCCCCAGTTCCGGCGCAGGGGCAGACCCAGCCGGGCGCATCGCAGCTCGATACCCGCGTCACAAGTGGTGGCCGGCGTACCGGGGGCTCCTCGACGGCACCGAGCAACCTGGCACCCTCGGCCCTGCTCCGATCGCGGGCCGCACCGCCGCGCCGGCTCGGTTCCGCGACCCGGAGGATCACCCAGGACATCACCCAGGTGCCGAGCCCGGCGATCAAGCTCACACCGATCATCCAGCAGCCGGTGGTCGGCATGCCGCTGCCGCAGGCGCAGACCCAGCTTCGACCGATCCTCCCGCTGCTTGCCAACACGTCCGCCCTGGGCCTGCTGACGCCGGGCTTCATCCTGGGAACCGACCTCGCGCGGCCGATCCCCACGGATCCCGCCTACGCACCAATCGGCTACCAAGTCGGCACCTTCACGGTTCTGCCGAGCTTCGCCCAGAGCCTCGGCTACGATTCGAATCCTGACCAGACCTCGCGGCAATTCGCGCGGGGATCGGTGGCGCTGCGCACCGACGCTGCCGTCGACTTCCAGAGCAACTGGGCCTCCAGCTCGCTGCAGGGCTCCCTGCGCGGCGCCTATCTCGAAACGCCGCAGAACGAAGCCGCCAGCCGGCCAGCCGCGGACGGCGTCGTGCGCTGGCGCCTCGACGCAAATCGCGATCTGCACATCGACGCGGAAGGCCGCTTCCTGGTCGACACGCAACGGACCGGAAACCCCAACCTGCAGCTGGGTACCGCCAATCTTCAGGCCGCTTCGGCCACCACGCGGCCGCTGCTCGCGGTCTACGGCGCGTCCCTCGGCGCCACCGAGACGTTCAACCGTCTGTCCTTCACCCTACGCGGCTCGATCGACCGCTCGGAGTTCGACAATGCCCGCCTCTCGGACGGGACGATCATCAATCAGGCCGATCGCAATCTCAACCAGTACAGTTTGCAGTTACGCACGGCTTACGAGGTCAATCCGGATTTCAGCCCGTTCGTCGATATCTTGGGCGATACGCGCGTCTACGATCTGCAGCGGGACCAGAATGGGATCCGGCGCGACTCGAATGGCATCTCGTTCCTGGTCGGCGCCAGCTTCGGCCTGTTGCGCTCGCTGACCGGCGAGATCTCGGCGGGCATCCAGCATCGCGAATACGTGGATCCGACCCTGCGCGCCATCGATGCACCGCTGGTCAACGCCGCTCTGGTCTGGTCGATGAGCCCGCTGACCACGGTTCGCCTCACCGCCGCCACCGGCATTACCGAGACGACGATTCCGGGCTCGAGCGGCATCCTCACGGATGTCGCGACGCTCGAAGTCCAGCACGACCTGTTCCGCAATCTGTCGATCGTGCTCGGCGGCTCGTTCCTGAAGAACACCTACCAGGGCAGCACGATCCGCGAGAATGGCGTCTCGGCAACCGCGCGGCTCGATTACCACCTCACCCGCTGGCTCACCCTGCGCGGCACTTACATCTACCAGCAGATCAACAGCACGGCGGCAGGTGCGAGTTTCAGCGACAACACCTTCCTGCTCGGCTTGCGGGTGAACCCCTAGGGGCGTTCAGAACCGCTCCGTCCAGGGGCGCAGTTCCAGCTCCGTCGTCCACGCACTCCGATCCTGACGCAGCAGATCCCGATAGGCCCGCGCGATGGCCTCGGGATCGAGATGGCTGTCCGGCGCGTCCGCCGGCTCGCCGCCGCGGGCCGGATTGCGGATGGCACCGTCGATGACGATGTGCGCCACATGGATGCCCTGCGGTTGCAACTCGCGGGCGAGGCTCTGACCAAGGCCGCGCAGGGCGAACTTCCCCATGGCGAACGGCGCCGAACCGGCGAAGCCCTTCACGCTCGCCGAGGCGCCGGTCAGGAGGATCGCCCCGTGGCGATGGGGCAGCATGCGCCGCGCCGCGGCCTGAGCCACGAGGAACCCGCCATACGCGCTGACCATCAGCGCCTCGGCGACCGCGGCCGGATCCAGATCGGCCACGGGACCGCGCAACCGGCCACTCGCGTTGTAGACCACCACGTCGGGCGCACCCCCGAGGGCGGACTCCATCTGCGCGAACAGTGCTTCGACCTGCTCCGGCCGGCTCGCGTCGCAGGCATGGATTGCGGCGCCTGTTTCCGCGGCCAGACCGGCGAGCTTTCCGACGTTGCGCGCGGCGAGGCCGATCCGTAGCCCATCCGCCTCGAGGAGCCGAGCCAGGGACGCGCTGAGGCCGGAGCCGGCGCCAACGATCAGGGCGCGGGAATAGGCTGGAACCATGGCGGTGTCCTCCGGCTCGAGCTGCGGCCTTGGGCGGTTATCTCGCCGATCATACCCGCTTCGACGCGAAGAAGTCCCGCAGGAGCATCCCCGCCTCACGCTCGCGGAAACCGCTATAGACCTCCGGCGCGTGGTGGCAGGTCGGCTGGTTGAAAACACGCGGGCCGTGCTCGACGCCGCCGCCCTTGGGGTCCGACGCCCCGTAGTAAAGGCGCCGGATCCGCGCGAACGAGATCGCGCCGGCGCACATCGGGCACGGTTCGAGGGTCGCGTAGAGGTCGCAGCCGGTCAGCCGCTCATCGCCGATCGCCGCGCAGGCCGCCCGGATCGCCAGGATCTCCGCGTGTGCGGTCGGATCCCGTAGGGCCCTGGGACGATTGTGGGCGACGGCGAGCACGGTCCCGTCCCGGACCACGACGGCGCCCACCGGCACCTCCCCGTCCTCCGCAGCCTGCCGGGCCGCCGCGAAAGCCTGATCGAACGCCGTCGCGATGCCCCCGGGGACCGTCGTGTCAGCCGTCATGACACCGCCCCGCCGCGCCACGAACGGATGCGCCGGATGTCTTGATCCAGAGCAATGTTAAGCCTTGGAACATTCGCCCGACCCTGGCCGTTCTTAGCGTCTCGTGCGGCGCCGCCGCCGGCCTTTGTAAAGGACACTCCCATGAGCAGCACCACGGACAAGATCAAGGGCGCCGCCAACGAGGCTCTCGGCAAGGCCAAGCAGGGCATCGGCGACGTCACCGGCAGCGACAAGCTGAAGGCCGAGGGTGCGGCTCAGGAGCTGAAGGGCAAGACCCAGAGCACTGTCGGCGACGCCAAGGACACCGTGAAGTCGGCCACCGACAAGCTCTGATCGTCACGCGCTGACCGGAACGGGACCCGCCACAGGCGGGTTCCCACTCCAGATCGGCACGAACACCGCGAGGATGCCATGATCGGCTGGGCTGTCACGTTTCTCGTCGTCGCGCTCATCGCGGCTCTGCTCGGTTTCGGCGGGATTGCCGGCACGGCCATGGAGGCCGCGAAGATCGTCTTCTTCGTCGCGATCGCCCTGTTTCTGATCTCCGCCGTATTCGGCGTGATGCGCGGTCGTTCACCCCGACTTTGATCCGCGTTCGTCCCGCGGCGGACGACGCTTTTGCGTCTGGCAACCACTGACGTACGAAAAGGGCGTTCCTCAAGGGACGCCCTTTCGCGTTGTCATCCGGCCAAGCGGTTTGAAAGACTGTCTCGCCTGCCGGTGCCGGCTCTGGTAAGGCCCGGGCATGAACGACTTGCCGAACGACGACACAGCCGGGGGTTCCGACCGCCCGGACCCCGAGCGCACACGAGCCGAGGCGTGGAGCCCGACAACCGACGCCAATCGCGACGGCGATCCGGCCGGCGTGGTCCCCAAGCCAGGTCAGGCGGAACCACGCGCTGATCAGCCTGCCCCTGCGCTGGCCACCGAAGAGCCACCCGCCGACAAGCCACCCGCCATCGAGGCCGCCGAGCAGACGCCTCCCGGGGAGCGCATCGCGAAGGCCATGGCGCGCGCCGGAATCGCGTCCCGGCGCGAGGCCGAGACGATCATCCTGGCGGGTCGGGTGAGCGTCAACGGCGAGACGCTGACCTCGCCGGCGCGGAACGTCACCGACGACGACACGATCTTGATCGACGGCGAGCCCATGCCGTTGCGGGAACGCAGCCGCTTGTGGATCTTCCATAAGCCGCGCGGCGTCGTGACCACGGCGCGCGATCCCGAAGGGCGGCAGACGGTTTTCGATATTTTGCCCGAGGAGCTGCCCCGGGTCGTCTCGATTGGGCGCCTGGACATCAACACCGAGGGATTGCTGCTCCTCACCAACGATGGCGGCCTCGCCAAGGTCATCGCCCATCCCGAGACAGGCTGGCTCCGTCGCTACCGCGTCCGCGCCCATGGCGACATCGATCAGGCGCAGCTCGATCGGCTCTCGAAGGGCGTCACCATCGACGAGATGGAATACGGCCCCGTCGAGGCCACGCTGGATCGGGTCCAGGGCGACAACGTGTGGCTGACGCTGGGTTTGCGCGAAGGCAAGAATCGCGAGGTCAAGCGCATCCTCGAGTATCTCGGGCTGTCGGTGAACCGATTGATCCGCCTGTCGTTCGGGCCGTTCCAGCTGGGCGACCTCGAGGTCGGCCTCGTTGAAGAGATTCGGACCCGCGTGCTGAAGGACCAGCTGGGCAAGTCGTTGGCCGAACAGGCGGGCGTGGATTTCGACAGTCCGGTGCGGGACCCGATCTCACCGTTCGGCGAGTCGAAGGCCGCAGATCGCGGAGCGAAATCGGCACAGGGGCATGGAGGCGGCGGCGACGCCCCCCGGCGCAATGCAGCCCGTCCTGCGCCCGCACCGCGCGTCGCGACGGGTGGGTCCGGATCGGCGCCACGCAAGGCCGCGTGGCGGGACGAGGATGAGTCGAAGCCGCGGGGCACGCGTATCCCCCGCCGCGGCGCCGATCCGCGCGCCGCACAGGCCGCTTCGGCCGAGCGCGGGCGCGAGCGCGTGGGCTCGATCCGGACCGGCGACCGCCGGGTCGTGGTGGAGCGCCTCGCGGCCAGCCCGATCGAGGTTGAACAGCCGGCCAAGGCACGCCGCCGCTATGCCGATGACGGTCCGCCCGGTGCGCAGCGCGGGGCGGGCGCGCGCGCGCCCGGCCGGAGTGGCGGCTTCGGGCAGGAGCGCGGGTCCGCCGCACCGCGCGGCGAACGGAACGGAGCATCGCGCGGCGCTGATGCACAGGGCGAACGGCCGCGCCGGCCGCCCGCGCGCGGTGCCGAGTCGGGTTGGGGTGAGGGACGGTCTGATGCGCGTCCGCCAAACAGGCCGGGCGGGCGGCAGGACCGGCCCTTCGACAGGGATTCGGCTCAGGGTGCGCCGCGCGGGAAAGCCGGCTTCGGGAGCCAGGACCGCAGGCCGGGCGGCGGCAAGCCTGCCTTCGGTGATGGAAAGCCTGCCTTCGGCGGTGGCAAGCCTGCCTTCGGCGGTGGCAAGCCGGCCTTCGGCGGTGGCAAGCCTGCCTTCGGCGGTGGCAAGCCGGCCTTCGGTGGCGCGAAAGCCGGTGGTGCGCGGCCCGGCGGCAAAGCTGGCGGCTTCCCGGGCAAGGGCTTCGGTGGTGGTGGGGGTGGCGGCGCCGGGGGCGGTGGCCGTCCTGGCGGGCGGCCTGGTGGTCGCCCCGGCGGCGCACCGGGCGGCGGCAAGCCCGGCGGTGGCCGCCCACCCCGCGGCACGCGATGAGGATCGTCGGCGGCGCTTGGCGCGGCCGACGCCTCGCAGCTCCGAGCACCGATGCTATCCGGCCGACCTCGGATCGCCTGCGGGAGGCGCTCTTCAATGTGCTGACACACGCCTACGACGAGGCTGTCACGGGCGCCCGGGTGCTCGATCTGTTCGCCGGCACCGGCGCGCTCGCCTTCGAGGCGCTGTCGCGCGGCGCGGCCTACGCGCTCCTCGTCGATGAGGGGACCGAGGCGCGCGGCGTGATCCGATCGAACATCGAGGCCCTCGGCGCCGAGGGCGTGACGCGTCTCTTCCGACGCGACGCGACCAAGCTCGGCCCCGCCGGCACAGCGGGACCGTTCTCGCTGGTCTTCTGCGACCCGCCCTATGGCCGCGATCTCGCGCCCCGGGCCCTGGTGAGCGCGGCCACCGGCAGCTGGCTGGCACCGGGCGCCCTCGTGGTGGTGGAGGAAGCCGAGACGGTGCGGCTCGCCTGGCCGGACGGTTTCAGAGAGCACGAGCGGCGCGTCTACGGCGACACAGCGATCGCGCTCGCGCGTTACGAACCCTGACGCCTTAGACTGTGAGCTCGGGGCCGAAGTGGATCGCCAGCCACACGGTCGGCGAATCCGTCCAATCAACCCGATGGCGACGGTGGGGCGCGATCAGTACCGCATCGCCAGCAGCAAGACGCCGGGATTCAGCCTCGTCGGCAAACCGCAGGTCGGCCGAACCGGCCAGCACGACAACCCATTCGGCGTGGGGCTGATCGTAGTGAAAGCCCGGCGGGCTCGCCTGCCCGGTCGATACGATGCGCTCCACCCGCAATCCCGGGACCGTCAGCAGCACGGACACGTCTTCGTCCGTCCCGCATGAGGGCAGATCGGCGAGCAGATGGATGATGTCTGCCGGCAGCACGCGAGATTGCCTCCGTTGCGGTTCCTGCCTTGGGCGTTGCCCGTTGCAGCCGCGCCGTCAACAGATGGCGACCGGTTTCAGGCGCCCGGCAGCGCGTCGCGAACCGCCCCCTGCTCCGCCGCTGCAGCCGTGCGGCCCTGACCGATACGCGCCGCCGACTTTACGAGGCTGAGCACATCGCGGCGCATCTGATCGTCGGCGATCTGATTGTAGGCGCGTAGAAGCTCGACGGCGCCGCTGATACGCAGCAGCGAGGGTCCATTCTCGGTCGTGCTCTCGGGCTCAGGATCGAAGAAGCTCGAAACCGGGACACCGAGCCGTTCGGCGATCGCCTGCAGACGGCCCGCCCCGACGCGGTTCTTGCCGGTCTCGTACTTCTGGACCTGCTGGAAGCTCACCCCAAGGGCGCTGGCCAGCGCCGATTGGCTCAGTCCGTTCGCCGCACGCAGGAACGCGATGCGGCTGCCGACACCATGATCGATCGCCGTGGTCTGCTTCGGCTTGGGGCTGGGCTTGGCCATCGTGGGTGTCCGAACGTCGTCTCTAGTTGGCGGGTGTGCGCAACTGCAACCCGAGCCGCCGACTACAACTCAATGCTGCGTGATCGCACGGCACAGATTCTAGCCTGCGCGCAATAGATGCCACAGCCAAGCCCGGTGTGCAACGAAAGGTCACGCTCGCGACATTTAAGATACCGAAAATGGTCTCCCGACCTGAGCGTCGACCGCGCGCGATCCAGCAGACATAGGCCGGCCGACTTATTTCATACCAATGAAACTACCGGGAACCTGCGTACGGAATATTTGCGCGGATGCGCAATACGGACGCTCTTTATCAATGCGTGTAGAAAATCGACTGTCGAATCGCCCGACTCAGCGGTATCCGCGGCAACCGGGCCGCGCACGGGCGTTACGCCCGCGCCGGTGGCCCGAGCCAGCGAATTACAATCGAGAGTTGTTGATCGTCCAGGAGCGCGGGGGCATGGCCGCAATCGGGTATCTCGACGCGCTCCGTCGGCGGCCCGCGCCGGGTCATCTCGTCGGCCGTGGAGGCGAGCAGCAGTTCCGAGTGCTCGCCGCGCAGCAACAGGACCGGGCACCGGATCGCGTCCCAGTCGCGCCACATGCTGACGCTGTAGACACGCCCGGGCCGGAAGGCGTCGCCGATCCCGGGGTCGTAATGAGGCCGCCAGCCGCCGTTCGGTTCCGGGAAGAAGCTGTGCTTGGCGATGTGCCGCCACTGCTCGTCGGTCAGCGGCCCGAACGCCGCGAGCACGGTGCGCAACCGCGACTCCCCCGAGGCGAGGTTGTGGTGCAGGCGTGGTGCATCGCGCAGGCGTGAGCCAATATGGCGGATCGGCGCCCAGGGCAGGAACGGGCCGATGTCGTTGATTACCATCCGGCGGATCGGCGTGTTGGTCGCGGCGGCCAGCACCATGCCGGTCAGCCCGCCCAGCGACGTGCCGACCCAATCGATCTTACCGGGAATCCGCAGGTGCGCGATGAGCGACGCCATGTCGGCCGCGTATTGCGGCAGGCCGTAGAGTTCCGGGTCCTTGAGCCATCCGCTTAGGCCGCGCCCCGGAAGGTCCGGGCAGATCACGCGGTAGCCCATCTTGGCCAGGAGATAGCCCAGCGGATCGAAATCCCGGCCCTGGCGGCTCAGGCCGTGCACGCAGATGACCACATGCGGAGAGTCAGGATCGCCCCACTCGACGTAGGCGATGCGGTGGAAGTCGTGCGGCGCGTAGGCGAGGAAGTCGCCGGTCCGGAACGGCACGTCGGCGCGGCTGAGATCGTCGAGCCGCGGCATCGGGGCCGTCAGGGCGGCCATGTCGACGGTCACGTCGACGGTCACGGCGTTTCGGTACGCACGGCCGCCTCGCGGGCGAGCCGGCTCGTGGTCTGATGGAGGTCGACCATCTGGTCGGTGAGCCGGCGCGCCTGTTCCTGCAGGAAGGTGACGTTGAGGGAAGCGACCTCCCGGGCATCGGCAGCCTGTGCGATGCGCTCCGCGAAATCCAGGTTGGCGCGGATGTTCGTGTCGGAGGCGACCAAGACTCGGTGCCCGATCTCGCGCATCGCCGCCAGCGTGTGCGCGGCGTTGTCCTCGAACGCATTGTAGAGCCGCGCCCCGGCGGCCTCCCATTGCTCGCGCATCCTGCGGGCTCCGGCCACGTTGCTCTCGCTCAGCTGGTGGGCGGTCTCCCGGCTGGAGCCCATCACGGAGCGCCAGCCCTGAAAGGTTTCGGACATCGAGGTCTCGAAGGCGTTGAGCGCCATCTCGCCGGCTTCGGCAAAGCGCTCATAGGCCTCGCGCGCCCGCGCCACGCTGCTCTCGGCCATGGCCCGTCCCGCCTGAACGGGCACCATCGGCAGGTTGTCGTTCCCCACGGTCACCGTCCCTCCGCCGGCCCGGATGGGCCGAGTCCAGAATATGGGCATCCGCCACGGCCGACGCGCCGTCAACCATGCGTCGTGACAGAAGCCGGCTGCGGCACCGGCCGAGTGCAGATCGGCGATTGACAGCAGGAGCCGGCGCGAAATCATCCCATCGCGGAGCGAACGCCACGCCCGCAGCCCGGTCAGAAGGCAAAATCA
Source organism: Methylobacterium sp. GC_Met_3 (assembly GCF_026540775.1). NCBI lineage: Bacteria > Pseudomonadati > Pseudomonadota > Alphaproteobacteria > Hyphomicrobiales > Methylobacteriaceae > Methylobacterium > Methylobacterium sp. GC_Met_3. The sequence continues at coordinate 261,622 of NZ_JALNUL010000002.1, read as the reverse complement.
TGACGGAGATTGATCCGCACCCTGCGCCGTCCGGCGAATCCGGCCGCCATCCGTTCGAGAGCGATCTCGATCGGAATCCGGCCAATTACGTGCCGTTGACGCCGGTGAGCCTTCTGGCGCGCGCCGCATCGGCCGCCGGGGCCCGGATCGCGGTGATCGATGGCGACCGGTACCTAAGCTACAGCGATCTCTATACGCGCTGCCGCCGCCTCGCCTCCGGTCTCGCGGCCCATGGCGTCGCGCGCCTCGACACCGTGGCGATCCTGGCCCCAAACATCCCTGAAATGATCGAGGCCCATTTCGCCGTGCCGATGCTCGGCGCCGTCCTCAATCCGCTGAACACGCGCCTCGATCCCGCGTCCATCGCGTTCTCCCTGGCGCATGGCGGCGCCCGCGCGCTGATCGTCGAAGCCGAATTTGCAGCGCTCGCCACGCAGGCCCTCGCGGAACTGGGGCGGCCCCTGCTGGTGGTGACGATCGGCAAGGCCGATATCGCCGACGCCCTCCCCTACGAAGCTGTCCTCGACGCGGGCAATCCCGATTACGCCTGGGCGGGCCCCGCCGACGAGTGGCAGTCGCTCTGCCTGCTCTACACCTCCGGCACGACCGGTGATCCGAAGGGCGCGGTCTACAGCCATCGTGGCGCCTACCTTCAAGCGCTCGGCAACGCCGTCACCTTCGGGCTCACCGCCGAGAGCGTGTATCTCTGGACGCTGCCGATGTTCCATTGCAGCGGCTGGTCTTACCCGTGGGCGAGCGTGGCCGCCTGCGCGACCCAGATCTGCCTGCGCAAGGTCGAACCGGCGGCGATCTTCCGGCTGATCGCGGCGCATGGCGTGACGCATCTCTGCGGCGCGCCGATCGTGCTCTCCATGATCGCGCACGCGCCGGCCTCGGAGCGCGTCGCCTTTCCGCAACGTGTGCGGTGCGCAGTCGGCGGGGCGGCCCCGTCCTCGACGATCATCCGCACCATGGAGGAACTGGGCTTCCAGGTGCTGCACCTGTACGGCGCGACCGAGAGTTACGGCCCCGCCACGGTCTGCCTTGCGCAGCCCGACTGGACGGACCTGGCCGACGCCGAACGCTACACCCGCATGGCGCGGCAGGGTGTGCCACTCGCAACCCTCGAAGCCGCCGCGGTGGTTGATCCTGCGACAGACCGGCCGGTGCCGCAGGACGGCACCACCGTCGGCGAGATCCGGCTCCGCGGAAACACCGTGATGAAGGGCTATCTCGGCAATCCCGGCGCCACCGCGCAGGCGCTGGCCGGGGGCTGGTACCAGACCGGCGACCTCGCGGTCTGGCATCCGGACGGGTCGGTCGAGATCAAGGACCGGGCGAAGGACATCATCATCTCGGGCGGCGAGAACATCTCCAGCCTGGAGGTTGAGGAGGTGCTGATGCGCCATCCCGCGGTGATGCTGGCCGCCGTGGTGGCGCGGCCCGATTCGACCTGGGGTGAGAGCCCGTGCGCGTTCCTAGAGGTCAAGCCGGGGGCGGAGCCGCCTTCGGATCAGGAACTGATCGCCTTCTGCCGTGAGCGGATGGCGCGCTTCAAGGTGCCGAAGACCGTGCTGTACGGGTCGCTGCCGAAGACCTCGACGGGGAAGATCCAGAAGTTCGTGCTGCGGGACCGCGCGCGAGGGCTGTCGGAGTCCTCGAAATAGTCGTGCCTCCGGAAGGCTCAGCCGCCCGACGCGCCGGGCTTCCAGACCTGCGCAGAGACCGCCGCGGCCGCCTCCAGGGCCGCGTGCAGGTCCGGATCGGCGTCGCGCGCACCGGCTCGGATCGCGTTGATCAGAGTCTCGACCGGCTCGGCAGCTAGGACATCCGCACCGGTCGCCGACAGGCGATCGGCCTCGGTGATCTCGCGGGACGCGATGCCGATCGCGTTCGCCACCATCAAGGCGACGTAGCGAGCGCGGCCGGTGAGGCCAGGCACGACCTCCTCGGTCAGGGCCCGACGCGCGGCGTCGAGGAGATACGCGCCGGAGGGATCGTCCCGCATGCTCATTGCCACGCCGCCGGAGCCGTCGCCCGCAGGATCGCCCGTTCCAGTTCGGGCACCATCCGGCCGGTCAGGGCCAGTTCGAGGGAGAACTCCCGGCCAGAGACGTGGCGTGCGCCCTGCTCCAGGGCGATCACCGCCCAGCGCAGATGCGCCAGCACCTCCCAATAGGCCACACGTGCGGGGTTGATCGCCCGTCCGCCTGCCTCCGCGTAGCCCCGGTAGAACGCCGCGCGGGAGCCGATGCCGCCGGCTTCCAGTTCGGGCCGGCCGAAGCGCCAGCAGGTGGCGCAGAACCAGCCGAGATCCTGCGCCGGGTCGCCCCAGCCGGCGAATTCCCAATCCAGCACGGCCGTGAGACCCTCGGCGTCGACCATGTAGTTGCCGGTGCGGAAATCCCGATGCACGAGGGTCAACGCCGGGCATGCGGGAGCGCGAAGCTCGCCCCAGCGCAGACCCCACTCGATCGCCGGGCGGCGGGCACCGATCCCGTCGAGGCTGGCGCGCAGCCGCGCGATCTCGGCCCGCGCCGGGTCTGGGTCCGGCGCGCCCAGGAAGGCCAGCGATGCGGGCAGCGCCCCGGGATCAACGGCGGCATGGATCCGCGCGAGTTCGCGGCCTAGGGATTCGGTCAGACGCTCACGATCGCCGCCCAGCGTCAGGTCCTTTGCGATGCGCGGCCCGAGCCCGACGCCCTCGACGAGCCCCATCAGCGCGAACGGCGCACCGATCACCGCGGGGTCGTCGCAGAAGCCGACCGGCTCGGGCACGCGCACGCCGGCGGCCCAGACCGTCTCCAGAATGCGGAACTCCTCGGCGCGGGATCGGCTCGACGCGATCGTGGCGGCGGCATCCATGCGCAGCACGAACGCCCGCTTCTCCCCGGAAAGACGACAGCAGACGAGACGATTCTCCTGGATCGAGCCGCCGCCGAGGGGCCGTGTCTCCTCGATGACGAGATCCGGGCAGCCGAGATGCCCGGCGATCCAGGTGCGCAGTCGGTCGTGATCCATCCGCTACAGGCCCGAGACGAGATGGCCACCATCGACCGCGAGGACGCTGCCGGTCATGTAGGCGCCGGCCCCGGAGGCCAGCAGCAGGAGCGGCCCGTCGAGCTCGGCCGGCGCGCCGAGCCGGCGCTGCGGCACACGCTTGATCAAGGCCTTACCGGGCTCGGATTCGAAGAACACATCGTTGAGTTCGGTCTTGATGTAGCCGGGCGCCAGAGCGTTGACCCGGATCCCGTGGCGCGCCCATTCAAGGGCTAGGCTTTTGGTGAGCTGGACGACACCGGCTTTCGAGGCGGCATAGGGTGCGAGCCCGCCGGTCACGCGTAACCCCAAGATCGACGCGATATTGACGATGCTGCCGCCACCGCCGTGCCGGACCATGCGTTTTCCCGTGGCCTGAGCGACAAGCCAGACGCCCTTCAGGTTGGTGTCGAGCACCGCGTCCCACTCCGCCTCGTCGAGGTTGAGGGCGGGCTTGGTCGCGGTGACGCCGGCATTGTTGATCAGGACCTGGATCGGCCCGAACCGATCCTCGGCCTCGTCCAGCGCCCGCTCGACGCTACCAAGATCGGTCACGTCCATGACGACGGCATGGGCCTGCCCGCCCGCCCGCGTCACGGCGGCGACCGTGTCCGCCAGGGCGTCGGCCCGGCGCGCGCACAGCGTCAGCCGCGCGCCCGCACGCGCCAGCATCCCGGCGAAGTGACGGCCGAGCCCGCTGGAGGCCCCGGTCACCAGCACGTGCTGACCGGTCAGGTCGAACAGATCCGTCATGTCAGTGCAGCCGCTCGAACGCCACCGCGATCCCCTGCCCGCCGCCGATGCACATGGTCGCCAGCCCGTAGCGTCCGCCGGTGCGTGTCAGCTCGTAGAGGGTCTTCACGGCGATGATCGCACCGGAAGCGCCGATCGGGTGACCGAGTGCGATGGCGCCGCCATTCGGGTTCACCCGGGCGGGGTCGAGGTCGAGGGCCCGTGAGACCGCACAGGCCTGGGCCGCGAATGCCTCGTTCGACTCGATCACGTCGAAATCCGCAGGCCGCAGGCCCGTCCGGTCGAGCAGCCGGCGCACCGCGGGGACCGGCCCCATGCCCATCTCGGACGGGTCGACGCCCGCATGGGCGTAGCCGACGATCCGGGCCAGGGGCTTGGCGCCCGAGCGCTCGGCCTCCGCCGCACTCGACAGGACGAGGGCGGCGGCGCCGTCGTTCAGGCCCGAAGCGTTGCCGGCGGTGACGCTGCCGGTCTTGGAGAAGGCCGGGCGCAACTTGGCGAGATCCTCGACGCTGGTCGCCTTGGGATGCTCGTCCGTGTCGAACGCCATCGTCTCTCGCTTGCGCTGGACCGCGACGGGCAGGATCTGATCGCGATACCGACCTTCCTGGATCGCCCGGGCGGCGCGGGCCTGGCTCTCGGCCGCGAACGCATCCTGCTGGCCACGGGAGATGCCGTAACGTTCCGCGATGTTCTCCGCGGTCACGCCCATATGGCCGGCGCCGAAGGGGTCGGTCAGCACGCCGATCATGTAATCGACCAGGGTGGCATCGCCCATCCGCTGGCCGGTGCGGCCACTCGTCAGGATATGCGGCGAACGGCTCATGTTCTCGGCGCCACCGGCGACCGCGATCTCGGCATCACCGAGCAGGATCGATTGCGCCGCCGAGACGATCGCCTGAAGGCCGCTGCCGCAGAGCCGGTTGACGGTGAGCGCCGGCACCTCCTGCGGGACACCGCCTTCGATGGCGGCGACGCGGGCGATGTAGGCGTCCCGCGGCTCGGTCGGGATCACGTGGCCGAACACGACGTGGCCGACCCGCTCCGGCGCCGTGCCGGACCGCCTGAGCGCCTCCGCCACGCACAGCGCCCCGAGCGCGGAGGGCGGCGTGCCCGCGAGCGCGCCGCCGAAGGTGCCGATCGCGGTCCGCACCGCGCCTGTGATCACGACATCGGTCATCGTCACGCTCTCCACCTCAAGCGCCCACCGGCCAGGACCAGAACGCATCGCCCTCGGCCTCCAGGTTGCGGTTGAGCACCATCTTGTGGACCTCGTCCGCCCCGTCCACCAGCCGCGCCTGCCGGGCGTAGCGGTAGATCCACTCCAGCGGCGTATCGGTGGAATAGCCCCGGGCGCCGTTGATCTGGATCGCGACGTCGGCGGCCGCGTGGATCAGATTGGCCACGTGCACCTTGGCCATCGAGACTTCCTTGCGGGCGAAGCTCCCCTGTTCGAGCGCCCAAGCGGCCTTCATCACCAGCAGGCGGCCGATCTCGATCCGCATGGCAAGGTCTCCCAGCATCAGCTGGATGCTCTCGCGGTCGGCCAGCCGGATGCCGAAGCCGTGGCGCTCACCCGCATAGGCCCGGGCGATCTCGACGCAGCGCTTCGACAGGCCGAGCCAGCGCATGCAATGGGTCAGACGCGCCGGGCCGAGGCGGATCTGCGTCAGCTTCAGGCCGTCGCCCTCGTTCATCAGGACGTTCTCGGCCGGGATCTCGAGCCCGTCGAACTGAAGCTCGCAATGCCCGCCATGCTCCTCCGGCCCCATGATCGGGATGCGCCGCAGGATCTCCCAGCCGGGCTGGTCCCGGTGGAACAGGAAGGCGGTCAGGCCTTTTCGCGCGTCGTCGGAGGTGCGGGCCATCAGGATGAAGTGGGCAGCCTCCTCGGCACCGGTGATGTACCATTTACGACCGGTGACCACGTAGGTGTCGCCCCGCCGCTCGGCCCGGGTCTGGATCATGCCGGGATCGGAGCCGCCGCCAGGGTGGGGCTCGGTCATGGCGAAGGCCGAGCGTACGTCGCCCGCCACGATCGGTGCCAGCCAGCGCGCTTTCTGCTCCGGGGTGGCGACCTTCTCCAGCACCATCATGTTGCCATCGTCCGGCGCCGCCGAATTGAACACGACCGGACCGAAGATCGAGCGGTTCATCGCCTCGTAGCAGACCGCCATGCCGACCTTGTCGAGGCCGGCGCCCCCGGTCTCCGGCTTCAGCTGAAGGCACCAAAGCCCCTGCTCCCGCGCCAGACCGCGCAGCCGGGCGAGTTCCGATAGCGCGATGTTGCCGTGGCCGTCATAGGCGGACGGCTCGGATTCGAGTGGCAGGATATGGGCATCCACGAAGGCCGCGATCCGCGCGCGGTATTCCTCGACGCGGGGCGAGATGGTGAAATCCATGGGTCGCGGCCTCTGGCGAATGCCTGTGCGCGGTCTTGAAGAGCGCCTGCCAACTCGGCCTGGCACCCTCGGCTGTTCTCTCTACGATCTGGCCTTGTCCAGGCAACCGCGAGGTGAGACGAAGTACGGTAGCTGTTCGGCGCCCTACAGCCGAGAGTGACAGGTCACCGCCGGCCGAACAGCCGCTCGATGTCCGACAACTTCAGCTCGATCGAGGTCGGGCGGCCGTGGTTGCACTGGCCGGAATTCGGCGTCGCCTCCATCTCGCGCAGGAGCGCGTTCATCTCTTCCGGCCTCAGGCGCCGGCCGGCGCGGACGGAGCCGTGGCAGCTCATGCGCGAGAGTACCGCGTCGAGCCGCCGGCCCAGCGCACCGCCCTCCGCGGCGGCTGCGCCGCCCTCCTCGTCGCCGCTCGCTTCGAGGGCGTCCAGAATGTCGGTGACGAGATCGCGCACCGACGCCCGGATCAGCGCGGCCGGCACCTCCCGGACCAGAACGGCCCCGGGCCCGAACGCCTCGATGGTCAGCCCGAGCCGCTCGAGGTCCGGCGCGGAAGCGACCAGGCGGTCGGCTTCTTCGGGGTTCAACTCCACCACGTCGGGGATCAGCAGTCCCTGCCGGGCGATGCCGCCCGTGGCCCGCTCGGCCTTCATCCGCTCGTAGACGAGGCGCTCATGGGCCGCGTGCTGATCGACGATCACGAGGCCATCGCGGGTCTGGGCGAGGATGTAGGTCTCGTGGATCTGCGCGCGGGCCGCCCCGAGGGGATGATCGATCGCCTCCGGCGCCTCGTCGAGCGGCCGGACATCCGCCTGCGGTGGGGCCGCCAGCTCCGGCCCTGCGAAGGCGGCTTGGGGCGCCTCCGCGAAACCACCCGCCTCGGACAAGGCATAGGCCGACTCCGCGGAGCGTGGCGCCGGTCGCCACGTCTGTGAGCCGCGGTAGCCCGCGGGCGCCGCCACTGAGGGCGCTCCGGCCGCGAACGGGCCAGGCCGCGTGGGCTGGAACAGGCTCGGCGCGGCCTGTCCGGTATGGATCGCGAGCGCCGGTCCGGCGGGACGCAGGGCGTCGAGGGTCCGCGCTGCACCCGTGGTGGCAGAGCGGGCGCCGCCCCGGCGCAGGGCGTCGTGGATGGCGCTGACGATCAGCGCCCGCACCAGTCCCGGCTCGCGGAAGCGCACCTCGGTCTTGGCCGGATGGACGTTCACATCGACCCGTTCGGGATCGCACGTGATCACGAGACCGAGCACCGGGTGACGGTCCGAGGCCAGGGTGTCGGCGTAGGCGCCGCGCACGGCCCCGAGCAGCAGCCGGTCGCGCACCGGCCGGCCGTTGACCGCGAGATGGATGTGGGTCCCCGCGCCCCGGTGGTAGGTCGGCAAGCCGACCTGGCCGGTGACCGCGAAGCCCTCGCGGGCCAGCGAGACCGGCAGGGCGTTGGCGGCGAAGTCCGGTCCCAGCACCGCGGTTAGCCGGCGCAGATCCGCCTCGGGCCCGGTCTCGGCCGGCAGGACCAGGGGCTGGGCAGCATCGGCCCGCAGGGTGAAGCGGATCCCGGGCTGCGTGACGGCGAGCCGCCGCAGGGTTTCGGCAATCGCGGCGTTCTCGGCCCGGTCGGACTTGAGGAACTTCAGCCGAGCGGGGGTCGCGGCGAACAGCTCGGTCACCTCGATCCGGGTGCCGCGCTGCGCCGGCGCGGGGCGGACCGGACCCTTCAGGCCCGCTTCGACGATCAGGCTCGCCCCCGCTTCGGCCTCCGGCGTTCGGCTTACGATGGCCAGCCGCGAGACCGCGCCGATCGAGGGCAGCGCCTCGCCGCGGAAGCCCAGCGTGTCGATCGCCGTCAGATCGCCCCCGGGGAGCTTCGAGGTGGCGTGGCGCTCGACCGCGAGGTCGAGGTCGTCCGGATTCATGCCGCGCCCGTCGTCGACCACGCGGATCAGCCGGCGGCCGCCCGCTTCGACGGTCACCTCGATCGACCGGGCGCCGGCATCGATGGCGTTCTCGACCAGTTCCTTCACGGCCGAAGCCGGGCGCTCCACCACCTCGCCCGCGGCGATGCGATCGACGAGCACGGGGTCGAGGCGGCGGACGGAGTGTACTTGGGTGGACATTGCCGGCGACGATAGACCCTCGCCGGCCTCGATCCAATCGGCGGCGTCGCTCAGGCGCGGTGCCGCGTCCCGCCGAGGGAGATCCGGCTGGCGCCGGCGCGCGTGCCGTGGCTCGGTGCCGCGTAGGGGCGGCGGGACAGGTCGTACAGGGCGTTGCCGACGACCCCGGCCGCCCGGCGCAGGGTTGCACCCTCGCATGTCGCGGCCACCCGGACACCGACCTCGTGCGTGTGGCTACGGCCGTAGAGCCACACGGCGAGCCGGGCGCGGGTCGCCTCCGGGATCCCGTCGAGCAGGAAGGCGGTGTCTTCGTGGTCGGCTTTGATCAGGCGTCCGACGGTCTCCGGTGGCACCGGGCAGTCGTGCGCAGGATCGTCGATGCTGAGGGGACGGACCTTCGTCATGGCGGACCTGACTGCTTTGATGCGTCAGGTTCACCGGTCTTGGTTAACGAAGACTGACCAGAACCAGAAACCGGCGGTCGCGCGCCGGCCCAATTTACAACGGCCGTCGCACCACACGGGCGATCAGACCCACGATCCCCTCCCGGAACAGCAGCACGCACAGCACGAAGACGCAGCCCTGAATGATTGTCACCCAGGCGCCGAACTGGGCGAGGTAGGTCTCCATGGTGACGATCACCAAAGCGCCGACGATCGGCCCGAACACGGTGCCCATGCCGCCGACCAGGGTCATCAGCACCACCTCGCCCGACATCGACCAGTGGACGTCGGTGAGCGAGGCGAGCTGGAACACGATCGCCTTGGTGGAGCCAGCGAGCCCTGCCAGCGTCGCCGAGAGCACGAACACCGCAAGCTTGTACTGGCTGGCCCGGTAGCCCAGCGAGATCGCCCGGGGCTCGTTGTCGCGGATCGCCTTCAACACCTGCCCGAACGGCGAATGGATGATGCGGTAGATCAGCAGCATCCCGGCCATGAAGATCACGCAGACGAGGCCGTACATCGCCCGGTCGTCCGCGAGGCTGATCACGCCGAACAGATTGCCGCGGGGCACCGCCTGGATACCGTCCTCGCCGCCGGTGAACTTCGCCTGCAGGGAGAAGAAGAACGCCATCTGGGCGAGCGCGAGCGTGATCATCGAGAAGTAGATGCCCTGGCGACGAATCGCCAACGCGCCGAAGACGAGCCCGAACAGGGCCGCCGTGGCGGTTCCGCTGAGGATCGCGAGTTCGGGCGTGAAGCCGAGCTGCTTGGCCGTGTAGGCGCACAGGTAGCTCGCCATGCCGAAATAGGCGGCGTGTCCGAAGGAGAGCAGGCCGCCGTAGCCAAGCAGCAGGTTGAAGGCGAGCGCGAACAGCGCGAAGCACAGCACCTTCATCAGGTAGACGGGGTAGAGCACCAGCGGCGCCACGATCAGCAGCACGGCGATGCCGATGAAGATCAGGCGGTGAAGCGCCTTGTCGTCCCGGGTCGTCGGCAAGGCTGCGGCGATCGGGGCGGCGTCGATGGCGGCGGTGTCGGCCATGGGTGTCGAGCCTCTTCGCGGGTCAGGCCGTGCGCCCGAACAGGCCGGCGGGTTTGACGAGCAGCACCAGTACCATGATCACGAAGATCACGGTGGCCGACGCCTCCGGGTAGAACACCTTGGTCAGCCCCTCAACGAGGCCGAGGGCGAAGCCCGTGATCACCGAACCGATGATCGAGCCCATGCCGCCGATCACCACCACGGCGAACACCACGATGATGATGTCGGCGCCCATGTTGGGGTTCACCGAGTAGATCGGCGCGGCGAGCACGCCCGCGAAGCCCGCCAGCGCGACGCCGAACCCGTAGGTCAGCGTCAGGAACAGCGGCACGTTCACGCCGAAGGCCTGGACCAGGGTCGGGTTCTCGGTGGCGGCGCGTAGATAGGCGCCGAGCTTCGTCTTCTCGATCACGAGCCAGGTGGCGATGCAGACGGTGAGCGACGCCACGACCACCCAGGCCCGGTAGTTCGGCAGGAACATGAACGGCAGGCGCTGGCCGCCCGACAGCTCGGGCGGGATCGCGTAGGGCAGGCCCGAGACGCCGTACTGGTTGCGGAACAGGCCCTGGATGATCAGCGCCAGCCCGAAGGTCAGGAGCAGGCCGTAGAGGTGGTCGAGCTTGTAGAGCCGGGCGATCAGCAGCCGCTCCAGCACGATCCCGAAGGCGCCGACCACGAGCGGTGCCAGCCCCAGCGCCCACCAATAGCCGAGCCCGACATAGGTGAGCAGCATCCAGGCCACGAACGCGCCCATCATGTAGAGCGCGCCGTGGGCGAAGTTGATGATGTTCAGAAGCCCGAAGATGATCGCGAGCCCGAGCGACAGGATCGCGTAGAACGAGCCGTTGATCAGGCCGAGCAGCAACTGCCCGAACAGGGCCTGCATCGGCACACCGAAGATCGTTGTCATGGCCGGTCCCCGCGCTCCGATACCATGCTCAGCCCTTAACGAGCGGGCAGTTGCCCTCGTTGAGCGGGCGGAAGACCTGATCGCCCGGGATGGTCTCGAGCTTCTTGTACAGGTCCCACTCGCTCTTCGACTCGGCGGGCTTCTTGACCTCGAACAGGTACATGTCGTGGATCTTGCGCCCGTCGGCGCGGATCACGCCCTTGCCGAACAGCGGATCGTCCGTCGGCATCGCCTTCATCTTGGCGACCGTGGCCGCACCGTCGGCGGTCGATTTCGTCTCCGCCACCGCCTTCAGGTAGTGCAGCACGTCGGAATACACGCCGGCATGGTTGGCGGTCGGCTTCGAGCCGCCCTTCATCTGCTTGGCGAAGCGGTCCGAGAAGGCGCGGGTCTGGTCGTTCAGGTCCCAGTAGAACGGCTCGGTCAGCACCAGCCCCTGGGCGACCTTGGTGCCGAGCGAATGCACGTCAGAGGAGAAGACGAGTAGTCCGGCCAGCGCCTGCCCGCCTTCGGTGATGCCGAACTCGCCCGCCTGCTTGATCGAGTTGATCGTGTCGGTGCCGGCATTGGCGAGCCCGATCACCTTCGCGCCCGACCCTTGCGCCTGGAGCAGGAAGGACGAGAAGTCCGAGGTCGGGAACGGGGTCTTCACCGAGCCCAGGACCTTGCCGCCGTTCTTGGTGATCACCGCGCTGGTGTCGCGCTGGAGCGTCTGGCCGAACACGTAATCGGCGGTGAGGAAGAACCACGTGGTGCCGCCGCGCTTCACCATGGCGCCGCCCGTGCCGTTGGCGAGCGCCACGGTGTCGTAGACCCAGTGGATCGTGTTCGGCGTGCATTGCGGGCCGGTGAGGTCGGCGGTGCCTGCGCCGGTGTCAATGAAGACCTTGTTCTTCTCCTTGGTGACCTGGCTGATCGCCAAAGCCACCGAGGAGGTCACACCGTCCGTGATCATGTCGACGGCGTCGCGGTCGTACCATTGCCGGGCGATGGCCGCCCCGACATCCGGCTTGTTCTGGTGGTCGGCCGAGACGATCTCGACCTTCAGCCCGTGCTGCTCCGGCTTGAAATCCTCGACCGCGAGCTTGGCGGCCACGACCGAGCCTTCGCCGCTGATGTCCGAATAGGCGCCCGAGCGGTCACCGAGGATGCCGATCTTCACGGTGGTCTGCGCCGCTGCGGTGCCCATCATCAGGGCGCCCGCGAGGGCCGCGAGGGTGACGGGCCGGGCGATACGTCCGAACATACGCGTTTCCATCCACTATCGGCCTGACGATTGTCCGCCGGCCTGAATTCGGGACGCCGATCTCGGCGCTTCGACAGTATTCTTGGACAGCCTTCAGACGCCGAGATAGGCGTGCAGCTTGCCGATATTGGCGTCTAGCTCGGCGTTCGGGATCATGTCGACCACGCGCCCCTGCTCGATCACGAAATGCCGGTCCGCCAGCGTCTGGGCGAAGCGGAAGTTCTGTTCGACCAGGATGATGGTGTAACCCTGCCCCTTCAACTGCTGGATGGTCCGGCCGATCTGCTGGACGATGACCGGCGCGAGACCTTCGGTCGGCTCGTCGAGCAGGATCAGCTTGGCCCCGGTGCGCAGGATCCGGCCGATCGCCAGCATCTGCTGCTCGCCGCCCGAGAGCTTGGTGCCCTGGCTGCCGGCCCGCTCCTTCAGATTCGGGAACAGCGTGTGGATCTCGGCGACCGTCATGCCGCCGGGCTTCACCCGCGGCGGCAGCATCAGGTTCTCGTGGACCGTGAGGCTCGCGAAGATGCCGCGCTCCTCCGGCACGTAGCCGATGCCGAGGCGGGCGATGTTGCGCGAGGCCATCCGGACCGTCTCGACACCGTCGTAGACGATCGAGCCGGCGCGCTTGCCGAGGATGCCGATGATCGCCCGCAGCGTCGTGGTCTTGCCGGCGCCGTTGCGGCCGAGCAGCGTGATCACCTCGCCGGTCCGGACATCGATATCGATGCCGTGGAGCACGTGGCTCTCGCCGTACCAGCCCTCCAGGCCGCGGACGGTGAGGAGTGCGCCGGCTGCCACGGCGGGCGTGTATGCCTTCGCGGTCGCCTCAAGCATGTCCGGCCCCGATATAAGCCTCGATCACGCGGGAATCCTTGGAGACGGTGGCGTAATCGCCCTCGGCGAGCACCTGCCCGCGGGCCAGCACGGTGATACGATCCGACAGGGACGCCACCACCGACAGGTTGTGCTCCACCATCAGGATGGTTCGGCTTTTGGAGACCCGGCGGATGAGCTGCGCCGTGCGCTCGACGTCCTCGTGGCCCATGCCGGCCATCGGCTCGTCAAGCAGCAGCATCTCGGGATCAAGGGCCAGCGTCGTGGCAATCTCCAGCGCGCGCTTGCGGCCATAGGACAGTTCCACAGCCGGCACGTCGGCAAATTCGGACAGGCCGACATCCTCGACCAGCGCCAACGCCTCGCCGTTCAGCGCCCGGAGCACCCGCTCGGGCCGCCAGAAATCGAAGGAATCGCCGCGCCGCCGCCGCTGCAAAGCGATGCGGACGTTTTCCATCACGGTCAGATGGGGGAAGACGGCCGAGATCTGAAACGACCGCACGAGGCCCAGCCGGGCCACGTCGGCGGCCCTCAGGCCGGTGATGTCGCGATCCTTGTAGCGGATCGTGCCGGCAGTCGGGATCAGGAACTTGGTCAGCAGGTTGAAGCAGGTGGTCTTACCGGCCCCGTTCGGCCCGATGAGCGCGTGGATCGTCCCGCGCTCCACCTGCAGCGTCACGCCGTTCACGGCGCGGAAGCCGCGGAATTCCATCGTCAGGCCGTCGGTCGCCAGGATCACGTCCCGTGCCAAGCACGTTCCTCCCAAGGTGTGATTCTTGTTTTGAATCTTGCCGCCATATCGCCGAAGCGCAGCGGGTCCGTCCATCGCAAACGCGCGGCACGGCGCGACAATCCCCGGCTGGTATATCGGTGTCTCGTGTCGGTGGCCGGACTAGCCGAAGCTTGACCACGCCGAGGAGCCTTTATAACTCAGACAAATTCGCTGCTGCAGCGGGAGGAAAACGCATGGCCCGTCACGCGGCCTATATCGCGGTCGATTGGGGCACCACCAACCGGCGCGCCTACGCGATGGCGCCGGATGGGACGGTGCTGGAATCTCTGCGGGACGATCGCGGCGTGCTGAGCCTCGCGCGGGACGCGTACCCGGCCGAGATCGCGGCGTTGCGGGCGCGCCTGGGCGCGGAGCCGGTCATCGCGGTGGGCATGGTGGGATCGAGCCGCGGCTGGTGCGAGGCGCCCTACGTCGATGCGCCCGCCACGCTGGACCGGCTGGCCGCATCCTGCCGGGAAGCCGCGCCCGACGTGCGCATCGTTCCCGGTGTCGCCCTGCGGGACGGCCGACGCCCCGACGTGATGCGGGGCGAGGAGATCCAGGTGCTCGGCGCGATCCACGCGGGCGCCGCACCGGCGACCGCGCTGTTCTGTCAGCCCGGCACACACAACAAGTGGATCGAGACGATCGACGGTGCCATCACGACTTTCACCACTGTGATGACCGGCGAACTCTTCGCACTGCTGCGCAATCACGGGATCCTGGCCGGCATGCTTGATGGCGTTGTTTCGGACGGAGCCCCGTTCCGTCGCGGGCTCCACCGGGGGATCGCGTCCGGCAATCTCGCCGCGACCCTGTTCGAGGTCCGGGCCGGGCTGCTGCTCGACCGGCTCGAAGCGTCCGAGGCGGCGGCCTATGCCAGCGGCGTGCTGATCGGCGCGGATGTCGCGACCCGGGACGACCTGAGCCGCCGGCCGGTCCATCTGCTGGGCGGTGGCGCCCTGGCCGAGCTCTATGGTGTCGCGATCGCGGAGTTGGGTGGGACGTCCGTCATCGTGCCGGACGGATCGACCACGGCCGGTATCCATGCCCTCTGGAGCCTGAACGCATGACGGTCCCCGAACGATTTGAAGCGGCCTTCGCCGCCTGTCCGCTGGTCGCGATCCTGCGGGGTTTGACGCCGGAGGAGGCGCCCGCGGTGGGCGATGCCCTCGTGGATGCGGGCTTCACGCTGATCGAGGTGCCGCTCAACTCGCCCGATCCGCTGCGCAGCATCGCACTCCTCGCCGAGCGCCTGGCCGGGCGCGCCCTTGTCGGGGCCGGAACGGTCCTTCAGCCCGCGCAGGTCGAGGCGGTCGGTGCGGCGGGTGGACGCCTGATCGTCTCGCCCAACGTGGACCCGGCGGTGATCCGCGCGACCCGCGCGCTCGGCCTGGTCTCCCTGCCCGGCTACCAGACGCCGAGCGAGGCCTTCACGGCGCTCGCGGCCGGCGCAACTGCGCTAAAGCTGTTCCCGGCGGATGTCGCCTCGACGGCAGCGTTGCGGGCCCACCGGGCCGTGCTGCCCTCCGGAACCCGTGTCCTCGCCGTGGGCGGCGTGACGCCGGAGGGCATCGCCGCTTGGCGCGCGGCGAGCGCGGATGGCTTCGGCCTCGGCTCGAGCCTCTACCGTCCCGGCAAGGCGGCGGCCGATGTCGCGCGCGACGCGGCGGCCTTCGTGGCGGCGGTGCGAACATCCGCCTGAGGCGTTCTGCCCGGTGCGAGGTCCACGGCCAGCCCATCTTGGACCCGCGCCGGCAAACGCCTATCAGACAGCCGTCCCTGGACAATCGGGAGCGGCGTGATGGCGGACGAGATCGCGGTATCGGCCGAGGATGACGGGCTCGACCTCATCGAGACGCCCTGCCTCCTGCTCGACGCCGATCGGCTGGAAGCCAACGTCGCCACTCTGCGTGCGCGGCTCGACGGGCTCGGCGTGGCCCTGCGGCCGCATCTCAAGACCGCCAAGTCCCGCGACGTCGCCCGGATCGCCATGGCGAGCGAGGCGGGTCCCGCGACCGTCTCCACGCTTCGCGAGGCCGAGTACTTCGCCGAAGGCGGCGTCCGCGACATGATCTACGCCGTCGGGATCGCGCCGCAGAAACTCGAGCGGGTCGGCTGGATCCGGCGGCGTTGGCAGACCGATCTGGCGATCATCCTCGACTCGCTCGAGCAGGCGGAGGCCGTGGCGGCCTGGAGCCGCCGCACCGGCGACCGCCTGCCGGTGCTGATCGAGGTCGACGCGGATGGCCACCGCTCCGGTGTGAAGCCGCAGGATTCGGAAACGCTCGTGGCGATCGGTCGCGTCCTCGCCGGGGAGGCCAGCCTGCGCGGCGTTCTGCTGCACGCCGGCGACAGCTATGGGCTGAGCGAGCCGAACGCGCTCCGGGCCGCCGCCGAGGCCGAGCGCGTGGCCGCGGTGATAGCGGCGGGATCGCTCCGGGACGCCGGCCTGCCCTGTCCGGTAGTCAGCGTCGGCTCCACCCCGACGGCGCGTTACGCCGAGACTCTGGACGGCATCACCGAGGTCCGCGCCGGCGTCTTCATGATCGGAGACCTGTTCCAGGCCGGCGTCGGCTCCTGCGCGGTGGCGGACATCGCACTCACCGTCCTGGCCACGGTGATCGGCCACCAGCGGGAGAAGGGCTGGATCATCACCGATGCCGGCTGGATGGCGTTGTCGCGCGACCGGGGCACGGCCCGGCAGGCGGTCGACCAGGGCTACGGCCTTGCGTGCGACCGCACCGGCCAGCCCTATCCAGACCTGATCGTCGCCGACGCCAATCAGGAGCACGGAATCCTGGCCCTGCGGAAAGGCTCGACGGCCGTCCTGCCCGATCTTCCGATCGGCGCACGCCTGCGCATCCTGCCCAATCACGCCTGCGCCACGGGGGCGCAGCATGACCGCTACCATGCCATGGCGAGCGGCCGTCTCACCGGCGCGATCTGGCCGCGGATCAACGGCTGGTAGGGCTGATCGCCCCTCAAACCGACGTGACTGTCGTTCAGGGGTGCGCGCCGGGCGCGATGGCGCCCGTGATCACCGGTTCGCCGGCCACGACGGCGATCGCCGGTTGCGCCCGCTGCCGGTCGAGCTTGTCGGCCGATACGAGGGCGGCGGCGATCAGGGCCGCCACCGCCAGTGTCGCCTTCAGCACGTCCCAGACCCGCGCAAGCATGGACCCAACCTCAACGGCAACCGATTGCAGGGTGCGGATGCGTGGCGCAGGCCATCCGCAGTTCTGGCAACCTGTCCTGCGAGGCTTGCGCAAACCTTACCAAGTCATCGGATCACCCCGGTTCGGCCAACACTGATGCGGCGGCGCATCATTCTGTTGGAAGAACTCAGCCCCCTGCGCCGGCCGAGGCGCTTGCGGCCTCGGCGGCCAGCGCTTCGAAGACCAGAGTGTGGCGCCGCGCCAGGGCCTCGACATCCGTCGCGTAGCCGCCGCCGATCACCGCCACGAGGGGGATTCCGCGGGCTCGGGCCTGAGCCACGACGAACCGGTCCCGGGCCAGCAGGCCCTCGTCGCTGAGGCAGAGTCGGCCCAACCGGTCATCCCGGTGCGGGTCGACGCCAGCGTTGTAGAAGACGAGATCCGGTCTTAACGCGTCGAGCAGTTGCGGCAGGCGGGCGCGCAGCACGGCGAGGTACGCGTCGTCACCGAGCCTGTCCGGCAGGCCGATATCCAGATCGCCGGCAATCTTCTGGGACGGGTAGTTGTTCTCGCAGTGAATGGAGAGTGTGAACAGGTCGGGGCACAGGGCCAGGCAATCGGCCGTGCCGTCGCCCTGATGGACGTCGAGGTCGACCACCAAAGCGCGCCGCACCAGCCCCTCGGCCTGAAGCGTCCGAGCCGCGACCGCCACATCGTTGAGCACGCAGAAGCCGGCTCCCTGCTGCCGGCGGGCGTGGTGGCTGCCGCCCGCGGCGCTGCCCGCGAGCCCCTCCGCAAGCGCCAGTCGGGCGGCCAGCAAGGTCCCGCCCACGGAGCTGCGCGAGCGCCGGACGACCGCAGCGTCGACCGGCAGCCCGATCGCCTTCTCGATGTCCCGGGACACGGTGCAGGTGATGACCGCCTCCACGTAAGCCGGATCGTGGGCGCGCAGCAGGATCTCCGCAGTAGCCGGCTCGGGCGTCACGAAGCCCAGTGGCGCGAGCCCCCTGGCGATCAGCGTCTCGGCCAGCAATCCGTATTTCCGCATCAGGAAGCGGTGACCCGCGGGCAGGCTGGCCTCGTAGGCAGGGTGGAAGGCAATCGGCGGAATCATGCCCCGGCGCCGAGATCGGCCAGGATGGCCCAGGCCAGCGCCGATCCGCTGTCATAGGCGGCCTCGATCCGCGCCCCGAGGCACCAGTCGCCGGCCGCGCCGAGCCGCAGGGCCGGATCGTAAAGGTTGCGCACCCCCAGGGGGCGCTCGACCTGGGCGTAGCGCCAGCGGTGGGCCTCCGCGTAAGCCGGACGCAAGGCCGTGCCGAGATGACGTTCGGCCGCTTGGAGCAGCGCGGCGATGATTGCTTCCTTCGGCTCCTCGAGATGGTCGCGTGACCAATCGGCCGTCGCATGGATCGTCAGCCGTTCGCCCCCGGAGCGGCCCGGCTTCGACCCGTCGGCCGCGATCAGCCCGATCGGATCCACCCGCGGTTCGATCAGGGCCTCCGTCACGGCGCCTTCCGCGGCGATCATCAGCGACCAGCACGGGGCGTAGGCCGCGCGCTCGGCGCCCGGAAGGGCGTATCCGGATGCGTCCAGCAGGGCTTCCACCTGCGGCGCGGGAAAGGTGATCGCCACGGCGTCGAAGGGACCATGGATCGCCTCCGCGGCAGCCTCGACCTGCCACGTCGTTCCGCTTCGGCAGATCCGGGTGATCGTCGTCTCGCTCGCGACGGGAAGCCCGGCCAGGAGATCCCTCACCGGCGCCGTCATAGCGGGCACGCCGACGTAACGCCCGGCGCCCACCCAGGGCGCCGCGATACCGCGTCGCTCCCACTCGTTCAGCTGAGCCTCGAAGGCGGGCCCGTGCGCCCGCATGAACTGAGCGCCGTGGTCGAACTGCATCGACCCGTGCCGGCGGGTCGCCATTCGTCCGCCGATGGCGCGTCCCTTGTCGAACACCTGCACGGTCAGTCCGGCTTGCGCCAGCCTGCGAGCCGCCGCGGCTCCGGCCATGCCGGCCCCCAGGATCGCCACACTTCGACGGTCGCTCACGGCCCTGCCCTGGCTGCGGGGCGGCCTGGCTGGCCGCGTCTCGGTCCAGATAGGGCGGCCCCGATCGGGGACAGCGCGACGCTGCGTCCCGGAGCGACAGACGAGTCCGAACACCCGGTAGGTGGTGCATCACTCAGGACGCGCCGGCTTGGCTGGATCCGTGTTGGGAAGCGCACGTTCGGTCGGCTGGTGCGGGTAGAGGGAATCGAACCCCCACGCCTTGCGGCTGGCGATTTTGAGTCGCCCGCGTCTACCAATTCCGCCATACCCGCATGCACGGCGCTCTTCGCACAGGTCCCCTGCGCCGGCCAAGCGTATTTTTCGCGCGCGCCGGCGATCTGGCCAAGGCGTGGCACCTATGCTCAAAGGGCAACCGCTTCTTCAGTTCGGGAGATCGAATGCTCCGCCGGCTCTATGCGTGGATCCTGGCCCTCAGCGTCAGGCCCTCCGCGCCCTACGCGCTCGGCGCCGTGGCCTTCGCCGAAAGTTCGTTCTTCCCCGTACCGCCGGACGCGATGCTGGTACCGATGGCGGTCAGCCGACCCGATCGGGTCTGGCTCTACGCCACCATCGCGACCGTGGCGTCGGTCCTCGGCGGCCTCGTCGGCTACGCGATCGGCGCCCTGCTGTTCGATTCCGTCGGGGAATGGCTGATCCGCCTCTACGGGCTGCAGAATTCGGCCGCGACCTTCCAGGATTCCTACGCCCGATACGGGCATTGGGTGATCCTGCTGAAGGGGCTCACGCCGATCCCCTACAAGCTCGTCACGATCACGTCGGGCTTCGCCCATTACTCTCTGTTCTGGTTTTTCGTCCTGTCGGTCATCACCCGTGGCGCCCGATTCTTCATTTTGGCCGGTCTGCTCGGTCGCTACGGTGTCCAGATCCGCGGCGTCCTTGATCGGCATCTCAACGCGGTGGTGGCGATCTCCGTCGCTCTGATCGTCCTCGGGTTCCTGCTGTTCAAGGTGATCCTGTAGCCATGAATACGGCGGCCGCGCTTCGTCTCAAAACCGCCAGCCTATGGCTGGTGATTATTTCCGCCGCGACCCTCGGGGCCGTGTTGGTGATGCAGTACGGATACGGTTATTCGCCCTGCAAGCTGTGCCTGACCGAACGCCTGCCGTATTACGCGGCCGTACCGCTCGGTCTCATCGCGCTGTTTGCCCCGGAGCGCATCGCCCGGATGGCCCTCGGGCTCGCCGCCCTGGGCCTGCTCTACGGTGCCGGCATCGGCGTCTATCACGCGGGCGCCGAATGGGGCTTCTGGCCAGGGCCAACCGATTGCGGCGGGGGAACGGGTGCCAACCCCGGCCAGGTCGGCGACTTTTTGAACACCCTGCAGACCACCAAGGTGGTGGATTGCTCGGTGGCGGCCCTTCGGGTGCTTGGGGTCTCACTGGCCGGCGGGAACGCGCTTCTGGCGTTCCTGCTGGCCTCCTTGGCGGGAACCGCCGCGGTGCGGCGCTGAACGAATCGAAGTCGCGGTCGCCGATCCGGTTCTTGCCCGTCGGGCAAAGGTCCTAGTTGCGATCGTCCGGTAGGATCGGGATCGCGGCGACTTCGATCCCCTCATCGATCAGGGCACGCGCCTCGGCGGGGCTGGCCTCCCCGTAGATCGAGCGGCCTTCCGCCTCGCCGTAATGGATCTTACGCGCCTCCTCGGGGAAGCGTGGGCCGACATGCTCGGAATTCGACACGACGTGCTCGCGCAGGGCCTTCAACATCGCCCGGACCTGACGCTCGGGCTCGGCGATCAGGGCCACGGGAGCCTCGGCCTGCGCCGGACGCGCGACCGGTCCCCGGTCGGTACGCGCGATGCTCGGCACCATCAGGGCCTTGCCGACCGCGGTGCTGTCGCAGACCGGGCAGGCCACGAGGCCGCGCGCCACTTGGGTGTCGAAGGAATCGGAGGACGGGAACCAGCTCTCGAAGCCGTGTCCGGCCTCGCAGACGAGACTGTACCGGATCATTCTTTTTCTTCGGGTGTCTACTGTGCCGCTTCGACCGGCCGGCCGACCCGCTCGACGGTGAATGCGCGCCCGTGCTTCAGCGACGGAATCCGCGCGCGCGCATCTGCGACCTGCGCCAAGTCGATCTCCGCCAGGATGAGGCCGGGCTCGTCCCCGCCCGCATCGGCGAGGATGCGTCCCCAGGGATCGACGATGAGCGAGTGTCCGAAGGTCTCGCGCCCATCCTCGTGGACACCGCCCTGCGCCGCCGAGATCACGAAGGCGCCGGTTTCGATCGCCCGTGCCCGCTGCAAGACGTGCCAGTGCGCCGCCCCCGTCTGACGGGTGAAACAGGCCGGCGCGGTCAACACCTCGGCCCCCGCCTCCGCGAGGGCGCGGTACAGGCCAGGGAAGCGGATGTCGTAGCAGATCGTCAGGCCGATCGTGGCCAGCGACGTTTCGGCGGCCACCGCGCAGGCGCCGGCCGTATACGTCGCTGATTCGCGCCAGCGTTCACCGCTGGGTAGATCGACATCGAACAGATGCAGCTTGTCATAAGCCGCGACGATCGCGCCCTCGGCATCGATCAGGTAGGCGCGGTTGGCAATCTTATCGCCAGACCGCACCGCGATGGAGCCGACCTGCACCATCGTACTGGTCTCCCGCGCGGCCTCGCGCAAAGCTGCCAGCATCGGATCCCGATCCTCGGTGGTGACGTTCGCGAACAGACGCTCGCGGCTGCGCTCCACCAGGGACGTCATTTCGGGCGTCTGCACGTAGGCCGCGCCACGGGCGGCCGCATCGCGCACGCCCGCGACAGCCGCGTCACGGTTGGCGCCCGGGTCGCGGCCCGAGCGCATCTGGATGCAGGCGGCCGTGAACCGGGCCTCACGCATCGGCTGTGTCTTTCAGGAGGGGATCGAGCTTGCCGGCCCGGTCGAGGGCATAGAGGTCATCGCAACCGCCGACATGCGTGGCGCCCACGAAGATCTGAGGCACGCTGGTCCGGCCACCGGCCCTGCCCACCATGGTGGCGCGGGCGCCCTGAACGCGCTCGACATCGATCTCCTGGAAGGAGACGTCCTTCTGCTTCAGCAGGCTCTTGGCCGCCGAACAATAGGGACACCACGCCGTGGTGTAGATGGTGACCGGCTGCATGGCGTTCGAAGTCCCGCGCGTGACCACCCGACATATAGGTGAGCGCAGGCCGAATTGCCTATGTCCGCTTGGTCACAGGCTTAATCCGTCTCGACCGGACATCCGGCCGATCCGGGTATCCGTCAGGCCGCGAGAAGCTTCTCGACCTCGTTGACGAGGTCGCGCAGATGGAACGGCTTCGACAGGACCTTCGCGTCCTTCGGCGCCTTGGAATCGGGGTTCAGCGCCACGGCCGCGAAACCGGTGATGAACATGACCTTGATGTCGGGATCGAGCTCGGTGGCGCGCCGCGCCAACTCGATGCCGTCCATCTCGGGCATCACGATATCGGTCAGCAGCAGCTCGAACGGCTCCTCACGCAGCCGGTTGTAGGCCGAGAGGCCGTTGTCGAAGGACAGGACGTCGTAGCCCGCATTCTGCAACGCCTTCGCCAGAAACCGGCGCATGTCGTTGTCGTCTTCCGCCAGCAGGATTTTCATCGGCCGGATCCGAGCCTTCGTATCGTGGTGTTGATCCCATAAAGGGACGGGATGGTAAACAAGGTGTTAGGATTGTCGGCGAACCGCACGCTGCCTGTGTCGCCGATGGCAAGACAGACCGACGGCGCGGAGTGGACAGGCGAGCGAACGCGCACCACAGTGCGGATCTGCTGTGCTCCTTCCACCGCCGGGTTGTCCACGCATCGATGAGCGCTCCCGATTCGGTCAAGCCAGACGCCTTCGGATTCGCGCCACCCTTTGCAGTGGACGAACCCGCGACGCATATCCTGCCCTTCGTCTTCAATACCGGCCATTCCGGGGCCGTCTACCCCCCGCATTTCATCGCCGCGTCGCGCCTCGATGCCCTGGCCCTGCGCCGGTCGGAGGACGCGCATGTCGAGCGCCTGTTCGCACACGTGGTCGAACTCGGTGCGCCGCTGCTGCGGGCCAATTTCCCGCGCGCCTTCCTGGATGTGAATCGCGAGCCGTTCGAGCTCGACCCGCGGATGTTCGACGGGCGGCTGCCGCCCTTCGCCAACACCCGCTCGATGCGGGTTGCCGGCGGCCTGGGGACGGTTCCGCGCGTCGTCGCCGACGGTCAGGAGATCTATGCCCGGCGGCTCCCGGTCGAGGAGGCGACGGCGCGGATCGAGGGGCTGTACAAGCCGTATCACCGGCTGCTGCGCAGCCTGCTCCAGCGCACCGCCAAGCACCACGGTCATTGCGTGCTGATCGACTGCCATTCCATGCCGTCATCGAGCCTGGGGCGCGACGCGGAGATGAAGGCCGACGTCGTGCTCGGGGACCGTTTCGGCACCGCCTGCGCGCCCGCGCTCATCGACGGGTTCGAAGCCGCCTTCCGCGCACGGGGCTTCCGCGTGGTGCGCAACAAGCCCTACGCGGGCGGCTTCATCACCGAGCATTACGGCGAGCCGAACCTCGGGCGTCATGCGCTGCAGATCGAGCTCAATCGCGCGCTCTACATGAACGAGAACAGCCTCGCGACGCATGCCGGGTTTCAGGGGCTGGTGGAGTCGCTGCGGGCCATCATCACGGATGTCGCATCCGATCTCGGTGATCTGACGCCCCGCCGGATGGCAGCCGAATAACGCGCGCTCCCTCGGCAGCGCGACGATCCGTCAGCACGAAAGCCTGGGTAAAACAAAAAAGGCCACTCCCGAAGGAGCGGCCCGAAGTCTAGGGAGGAAACGCCCAAGAAGGGCTGCGGGACCGCGACGCCATCGCGATCTCGCAACGCACAAAATAAAGTGCGGCGCACAAGACGCAAGGATTAAATCGCGGACCGGGCCGCATCCGACGCATACCTGCCTCCCGCGACAGGCCGGGAACCGGATCGCGGGAGAGCCGATGCGGCACTCGGTCAGCCATGTTCCTTCAGCAGCTTTGCGATCTCGGCCTTGAGCGGATCCGCCAAATCCTTGCGCTCCAGGGCATAGGCGAGGTTCGCAACCAAGAAGCCGAGTTTGGATCCGGTGTCGTAGGTCCGGCCCTCGTAACGCATGCCGTAGAAGTCTTGCGTTCCCATCAGGTCGATCATGGCATCCGTGAGCTGAATTTCGCCGCCCGCGCCCTTCTTGCCGTGCTCGAGAATGCCGAAGATCTCAGGCTGCAGGATGTAGCGCCCGGAGATGATGTAGTTCGATGGCGCGGTGCCCTGCTTGGGCTTCTCGACCATGCCGGTAATTTGAAAGGACTGGCCGAAGGTCTCGCCGACGCTGACGATCCCGTACTGATGCGTCTCCTCCGGGGCGACTTCCTCGACCGCGATGACGTTGCCGCCGTGGCGCTCGTAGGTCGCCAGCATCTGCTGCATGCAGCCGCGGCTGAGCATGTCCGGCAGCAGCACCGCGAAGGGTTCGTCTCCGATGATCTCGCGGGCGCACCACACCGCGTGGCCCAACCCGAGGGGGGCCTGCTGGCGGGTGAAGCTCGTCTGCCCCGCCTTCGGCAGATCCTTCTTGAGGTCCTCGTAGGCGGCGGTCTTTCCGCGCTCCTGGAGGGTGTGGTCGAGCTCGTAGGCGATGTCGAAATGATCTTCGATGACCGCCTTGCCGCGTCCCGTCACGAAGACGAAATGCTCGATGCCGGCCTCCCGGGCCTCATCGACGACGTGCTGAACGACCGGCCGGTCGACGACCGTGAGCATTTCCTTCGGGACCGCCTTGGTCGCTGGCAGGAAGCGCGTGCCCAGGCCCGCGACGGGCAGGACGGCCTTGCGGATCGGTTTCATCGATCGGTAACCCCAAGGACTGAATGAAACGACGTGAACAACGATAAAGAACGACTGGCTGGACGCGCCCCATGCCGGAGCGGGCCCACATTACCGGCGGGCGCCGCAGTGAGACAGGCTAATGCGGCGCGTCGCAAGACCCCAATGTGGATAGTATGGGGCAGTGTGCCGTAAATATAGCGTCTGCAACCACGTAAGCAGGCTTAAAGGGCTCTCCGCCAAAGTGGACGCCGGTTGGGCGCAAGAGCGCGTCAAAACAGAGGTTAAGAGCCGCGCGTGATTGCAATGCGATCGAGTACGGCCCTAATGGCGGCGGCATCGAGGGGGTGACATGGCGGTCCTAGTAACGGGCGGTGCCGGATATATCGGCAGCCATATGGTTTTGGCGCTGCTCGACGCCGGCCACGAGGAGGTCGTGGTTCTCGACGATCTCTCGACCGGCTTCGACTGGGCCGTGCCGGAAGGCGTCAAGCTCGTGGTGGGCGACGTGGCGGACCAAGCCCTCGTCACCCAGACCATCCTGCAGCATCGCATCGACGCGCTGGCCCATTTCGCCGCCAAGATCGTGGTCCCCGAATCCGTGTCGGACCCGCTCGGCTACTACCTCGCCAACACCGTAAAGACCCGCTCGCTGATCGAGGCCGCGGTCCGCGCCGGCGTGCGCCATGTGATCTTCTCCTCGACGGCGGCGGTCTACGGCGAGCCGGAGGTCGTGCCGGTCCCCGAGGATCTGCCGCTGAAGCCGATCAACCCCTATGGCCGCTCGAAGCTGATGAGCGAGTGGATGATCGCCGACGCGGCAGCGGCCCACGACTTCACCTATGTGATCCTGCGCTATTTCAACGTCGCGGGCGCCGACCCCCAGGGCCGGTCCGGGCAGTCGACGCCGAACGCGACCCATCTGATCAAGGTCGCCACGCAGGCGGCGCTCGGCCAGCGCGAGCGGCTCGACGTCTACGGCACCGACTACCCGACGCCCGACGGCTCGTGCCTGCGCGACTACATCCAGGTCTCGGACCTCGCCGAGGCGCACCGGGTCGCGCTCGATCATCTGCGCTCGGGCGGCGACAGCCTGACGCTGAATTGCGGTTACGGGCGCGGCTACTCGGTGCTCGACGTCATCGAGGTGGTGAAGCGGATTTCCGGTCGCGACTTCGCGGTGCGGCTGTGTCCGCGGCGGCCCGGCGATCCGGCCCAGATCGTGGCCGAGGCGGGGTTGATCCGGGACCGTCTGGGCTGGCGTCCGCAGCACGACGATCTCGACGCCATCGTGGGTCAGGCGCTCGCCTGGGAGGACCGCCTCGCCAAGCGCAACCGGATCTGACCGGGTGCTGTCGCGGAGGGCGTTGCTCGCGGCCAGCCTGTGCCTTCCGGGGGTTGCGCGGGCGAAGGACGGTGCGGGCGCCGACAGTGCCTTCCGGGCCTTCGTCACCGCCCTGCGCCCCGATGCGGCAGCTCGCGGCGTGACACCCCAGACCTTCGATGCAGCCTTTCGCGGGATCGTGGCTCCAGATGCTGCGATCCTGGCGCGGACGCGTCGGCAGAGCGAGTTCGTCCGGCCAGTCTGGGATTATCTGGTCAATGCGGCCTCGGCCGGCCGGATTGCTCGGGGCCGTGCGCGTGCCGCCGCGCTGGGCTCGACGCTCCGGGGGATCGAGACGCGGTACGGCGTGCCTGGCCCGGTGGTGATGGCGATCTGGGGCATTGAATCCGATTTTGGCGCCAGTGCGGGCGATGTCCCGACGATCCGCGCCCTCGCGACGCTGGCGCAAGCGGGCCACCGGGGTACCCTGTTCCGCGACGAGCTGCTGGCGGCTCTCACCATCCTGCAGCGGGGCGACATCACACCAGCGCGGATGAGCGGAAGCTGGGCGGGGGCCATGGGTCAGGTCCAGTTCCTGCCCTCCACCTATCTCGCGCACGCGGTCGATTTCGATGGCGAGGGCCATCGCGACATCTGGACCAGCGCGCCCGACTCGCTCGCCTCCATCGCATCCTATCTCAAGGATCTCGGCTGGAATCCGGCCCTGTCCTGGGGATACGAGGTGCGGCTGCCGGAGGGCTTCGATCTGGCGCGCTACACCGACGACCTCTCGGCCTTCGCCGAGCGGGGCGTTCGACGCACGGATGGCAGTCCGCTGCCGGCACGGGGGCGTGCCAGCCTGTTTCTATCGGGCGGGCTCGGGGCGCCGGTTTTTCTGATCACCGACAATTTCGAGGTGATCCGGGGCTACAACACCTCCGATTCCTACGCGCTGGCCGTAGGCCATCTCGCTGATCGCCTCGCGGGCGGCCCGCCGCTGGCCGCGTCCTGGCCTACGGCGCCGGGCCTCGACGGGTCGGGATTGCGCGCGCTTCAGGCCGGCCTCGCCGCGGCAGGCTTCTATGATGGTCCGGCGGATGGCCGCGCCGGGCCCAAGCTCCGCGAGGCGGTGCGGCGCTATCAGATCAGCGTGGGCCTGCCCGCGGACGGCTACGCGACCGCCGCTCTTCTCGCCCGCGTCGCCGGCCGATGAGCGCCGGCTCCGCGCGGAGCACATTTAGACCCGGCAACCACTTCGCCCTATAGTGCAGCGGTTTCGGACGGCTCCGTTCGTTGTGAAGAGTGCGGGATGCGCATGAACGTCGCTGGTCGCTGCGGCTCAAGACGGCCGGTGCATCTGGGTCTGGCCACTGCGCTCTGGCTCGGTGCCCTTCCGCTGCTCGGCGGCGCCCCCGCCTTCGCGCAATGGGGCGACGGCTATCAGCAGCCCGGCAATGGCACCTACTATGAGGCGCCCCCACGCCGTCGCCCCCGGGACGCCTATTACCGGGATGACGGAAGCTATGGGCGCCAGCCCCGCGCGGCGCCGCCGCAGGAGGCGCCGCGCCAGTTCTACTGGCCCTGGGAGGACCGGCCGCAACCCGTCGCGCCCCCGCCCGAGCGGACCTACCGGGCCCCGCGTCCCCGCAACAGCTACAGTCCCGCCGAGGCCCAGCGGCCGATGCCCGCGATCAAACGCCGGGTGCGCCCCGCCCGGGCTCCGACGCCACCGAAGCCCGCCATCGCCAAGACCGAGCCTCATGTGCAGATCGCCGTGTTCGGCGATTCCCTGGCGGATCATCTGGCGAAGGGCCTCGACGACGTCTTCGAGGACAACGCCGATGTCGCTGTGATCGACCGCGCCAAGGGCGACAGCGGGCTCGTCCGCCAGGACGTGATCGACTGGCCGAAGGTGGCCCAGGATTACCTCCAGACGAACCCAAAGGTTCGCTACGCCCTTGTGATGCTGGGCGCCAACGACCGGCAGCCGATCCGAGACGGCGAAGAGACCGTCGATCCTCTAACCGATCGCTGGCGTACCCTGTACCGGGCGCGGGTCGATGCGCTCGTCAAGGTGTTCACCGACCGCAAGCTGCCGCTGGTCTGGGTCGGGCTGCCGCCCGTGCAGAGCGAGTCGCTGAGCCGCGATTTGGCTGCGATCAACGACATCGTGCGCGACAGCGTGACCAAGGCCGGCGCGACCTATGTCGATATCTGGCCGGGCTTCGTCGACGATCGGGACCGTTACGCGGCCTCCGGGCCCGACCCCGAAGGCCAGATCGCCAAGCTCCGCACCGCCGACGGCGTTCATTTCACGAAGGCCGGCGGCCGAAAGCTCGCGCATTTCGCTGATGTCGAGCTCAAGCGCCTGATGGGCACCGCGCCGGCGCCGGCCGATCAACCGTCCGCCACCGTGGCCCCGAGCGGGCTACCCGCGGTCGTCGCCCCGAGCCTCGACGGGACCGGGCAGTCCACCGACACGGCGGCAATTGATCGGCAGATTACCGCGATGCTGCCGAGCCTGCCGGAACCCCCCGGTGTCCCGGCGCTGCCGGTCAAGCCCGCGGCCGGGCCCGTCATTCCGCTGAGCCGGACGGAAGTCTCGCCCGGCGGCTCCCTGCTAACTGGGCGCCCGCGGGATGCGGACAATCTCGGGACGGTCGAGCGAACGCTGCTGCGCGGGAACGCGCCGATGCCGCAGCCCGGGCGGGCCGACGATTTTCGCTGGCCCCCAGGCTGAAGCCGTTACCGGCCTGAGTTTCTTCGCTCTCACACCAGTAGCCTCAGCGAACAATGCTCCCCCCCCTCGCGACAAGGGGGAGGAGCGGCGCAGTCCTACCGTGGCAGAACGCTCGAACCCATCAGCATCTCGTCAATGGCGCGGGCCGCCTGTCGACCCTCACGGATCGCCCAGACCACCAGCGACTGACCCCGGCGCATGTCGCCGGCCGCCCAGATCTTCGCGTCGGAGGTGCGATAATCCTCCTCGTTCGCCTCGACGTTGCCGCGCTTGTCGACGCCGATCCCGGACTGCTCCAGCAGCCCCTTCTGGACCGACCCGGCAAAGCCAATCGCCATGAAGACGAGGTCGGCCGGTAGGACGAATTCCGAACCCTCGATCGGCTGGCGCTTGGCATCGACCCGGGCGCAG
The DNA here is from genome assembly GCF_026540775.1 of Methylobacterium sp. GC_Met_3. Lineage (NCBI taxonomy): Bacteria > Pseudomonadati > Pseudomonadota > Alphaproteobacteria > Hyphomicrobiales > Methylobacteriaceae > Methylobacterium > Methylobacterium sp. GC_Met_3. The sequence continues at coordinate 232,560 of NZ_JALNUL010000002.1, read as the reverse complement.
ACGACGCCCGTAAGCCGTCCCTTCTTGTTGCCTTCGAGCCGGAGCGTTGCCGCCTGGAACTCGCGCTCCGCGCCCTCGGCCTGGCTGGAGGAGGTGCGCATCTTGGTCGGCCAGTAGGGCCACACGGTCAGCTTGTCCTCGCGTTCCGGCGGCCGCGGGCGGATGTCGAGCTGCGTCACCGACAGGGCCCCCTGGCGGAACGCCGTGCCGACGCAATCGGAGGCGGTGTCGCCGCCACCGATCACCACCACGTTTTTGCCGCTGGCCAGAATCGGCTGCTCGCCGTTGCCGCGCATCGGTTCGTTGTTCACCCGCCGGTTGGACTGGACGAGGAAGGGCATCGCGTAGTGCACGCCCTCCAGCTCCTGGCCGGGCAGCTGCGGATTGCGCGGATCCTCGGCGCCACCACAGAACATCACGGCGTCGAACTCGGCCTTCAGCTCCTCCACCGGCTTCGTCATGCCGATATTCTGGTTGTAGTGGAAGACGACGCCTTCGGCCTCCATCTGGCGCACGCGCCGGTCGATGTGGCGCTTCTCCATCTTGAAGTCCGGGATGCCGTAGCGGAGCAAACCGCCGGCCTTCGGCTCACGTTCGAAGACGTGGACGTCGTGCCCGACCCGGGCGAGCTGCTGCGCCGCCGCCATGCCGGCCGGGCCCGAGCCCACCACCGCCACCCGCTTGCCAGTGCGGATCTGCGCCGGCTCCGGTTTCACCCAGCCCATGTTCCACGCCCGGTCGGCGATCGCCTGCTCGATCGTCTTGATGGCGACCGGCTGGTTCTCGAGGTTCAGCGTGCAGGCTTCCTCGCAGGGCGCCGGGCAGACGCGGCCAGTGAATTCCGGAAAGTTGTTGGTCGAGTGGAGGTTGCGCGAGGCCTCCTCCCAATCCGATTGGAACACGAGGTCGTTCCAGTCCGGGATCTGGTTGTGGACCGGGCAGCCGGTCGGGCCGTGACAGAACGGGATGCCGCAATCCATGCAGCGCGCCGCCTGTTTGGTCAGGTCATGCTCGTCGAGCGGGAGCGTGAACTCGCGAAAATGCCGGACCCGGTCGGCGGCGAGCTGATACTTCTGCTCCTGCCGGTCGAATTCGAGGAAGCCTGTGATCTTGCCCATTGATCCGCCCCTGGGCCGGCCAGTCTCTGACTGCGCTGCCCGCGTCGTCGCGTCTTTTGTGTGCGGGACCGGGTGGCGAACCACCCGGTCTAAAGCGGCGGCTACTCCGCCGCCACCGGCATCCGTGCCATCTCCATCTCGCGGAGCGCCCGGCGATACTCCACCGGCATCACCTTCACGAACTTGGTGCGATAGCTCGACCAATCGTCCAGGATCGCCTTGGCGCGCGGGCTGCCCGTATATTTGAGATGGTTCTTGATGAGCTGCGTCAGCCGCTCCTCGTCGTGGCCCGACATGTCCGCCAGGATATCGACCCGCCCCTTGGTCTCCAGGTCGCCATCCTGGTGGAAGCGACGCATGAGGTCGTCCTCCTCCTCGACGGGTTCCAGATCGACCATGGACAGGTTGCAGCGCGCCGAGAACGAGCCGTCCTCGTCGAGCACGTAGGCGATGCCACCCGACATGCCGGCCGCGAAGTTGCGCCCGGTCTCGCCGATCGACACGACAACGCCGCCGGTCATGTACTCGCAGCCATGGTCGCCCATGCCCTCGACCACCGTGATCGCGCCGGAGTTACGCACCGCGAAGCGCTCGCCCGCCGAACCACGGATGTAGCACTCGCCCGCGACAGCTCCGTACAGCACCGTGTTGCCGACCATGATGGTCCGGTCGGCAGGCGAGCGCAGCGCGTCGCTCGGCCGGATGATCAGCTTGCCGCCCGACAGACCCTTGCCGACATAGTCGTTGCCGTGGCCGGTCAGCTCGATGGTCACACCGGCAGCCACCCAGGCGCCGAAGCTCTGGCCAGCGGTGCCGGTGAGCTTCACCACGATGGTGTCGTCCGGCAGGCCCTCGTGGCCGTGCGCCTTGGCGAGCATGCCGGATAGCATCGCCCCAGCGGCCCGGTCCGAGTTGCGGATCGTGTCGGTGAGGACCACCGGCTCGCCGGTCTCGATGGCAGCTTGAGCCCCCGCGATCAGGCGCCGGTCGAGGACGGTGTCGACCGGGTGATACTGCTTCTCGACATGGCGGATTGCCGTGCCCTCGGCGACCTTCGGCCGGTGGAACAGCTTGGTGAAGTCCAGCCCGCGCGCCTTCCAGTGGGCAATGGCCTCGACCTTATCGAGCAGGTCGGAGCGGCCGACCGCCTCTTCGAGCTTGGTGAAGCCGAGCGACGCCAGGATCTCCCGCACCTCCTCGGCCACAAAGAAGAAGTAATTGACCACGTGCTCGGGCGTACCCTTGAAGCGCTTGCGCAGCACCGGATCCTGGGTGGCGACGCCGACCGGGCAGGTATTCAGGTGGCACTTGCGCATCATGATGCAGCCGGCCGCGATCAGCGGCGCGGTCGAGAAGCCCATCTGATCGGCTCCGAGGAGCGCCGCGATGATCACATCCCGCCCGGTGCGGATGCCGCCATCCGCCTGGAGGGCGACGCGCCCGCGCAGACCGTTGAGCACCAGCGTCTGCTGGGTCTCAGCCAGCCCGGTCTCCCACGGACCGCCGGCGTGCTTGAGCGAGGTCAGCGGTGCCGCGCCGGTGCCGCCATCGTACCCAGAGATCGTAATGTGATCGGCCCGCGCCTTGGCGACGCCGGCCGCCACGGTGCCGACGCCGACCTCGGAGACGAGCTTCACCGACACGTCCGCCGACGGGTTCACGTTCTTCAGGTCGAAGATTAGCTGGGCCAGATCCTCGATCGAATAGATGTCGTGGTGCGGCGGCGGCGAGATCAGGCCGACGCCCGGGGTGGCGTAGCGGACCTTGGCGATCTTGGCGTCGACCTTGTGGCCGGGCAGCTGGCCGCCCTCGCCGGGCTTGGCACCCTGCGCGACCTTGATCTGCATCATGTCGGAATTGACGAGGTATTCCGTCGTGACGCCGAACCGGCCGGAGGCCACCTGCTTGATCGCCGACCGGCGCGAGCGCCCGTCCGGCAGCGGCTTGAACCGCTCGACCTCCTCGCCGCCCTCACCCGAATTCGAGCGACCGCCGAAGGAGTTCAGCGCAATGGCCAGCGTCTCGTGCGCCTCCTTGGAGATGGAGCCGTACGACATGGCGCCGGTGGCGAAGCGCTTCACGATCTCGGAGGCCGGTTCGACCGATTCGAGCGGGACCGGCTCGCGGCCGATCTCGGAGGCCGACTTGAGGCGGAACAACCCGCGCAGGGTCTTGAGCTGGTTCTCCTGCCGGTTCACCAGCTGCGCGTATTCCCGGTAGCGCTCCGGCACGTTGAGGCGCACCGCGTGCTGCAGCGTCGCTACCGTGTCGGGCGTCCAGGTGTGGGCCTCGCCGCGCAGGCGGTAAGCGTACTCGCCACCGACATCCAGGGCGTTGCGATAGACCGGCGCGTCGCCGAAGGCATCGCGGTGACGGCGGACCGTCTCCTCGGCCACCTCGGCCATGCCGACGCCCTCAATGGTCGTCGCCGTGCCGAAGAAGTCCCGGCCCACGAAAGTCGAGTTCAGGCCGATCGCGTCGAAGATCTGCGCGCCGCAATAGGATTGGTAGGTCGAGATGCCCATCTTGGACATCACCTTCAGCAGGCCCTTATCGATCGCCTTGATGTAGCGATAGATGATCTCGTCGTCAGCGAGATCTGGCGGGAACTCGTCCTTCATATCGAGCAGCGTCTCGAAGGCGAGGTACGGGTTGATCGCCTCGGCGCCGTAGCCCGCCAGGCACGCGAAGTGATGCACCTCGCGCGGCTCGCCCGATTCGACCACGAGGCCGACCGAGGTCCGCAGTCCCTTGCGGATGAGGTAGTTGTGCACGGATGCCGTCGCGAGCAGGGCCGGGATCGGGATCCGGTCCGGCCCGACCGCCCGGTCGGTGAGCACGATGATGTTGTAGCCGCCGCGCACCGCCGCCTCGGCCCGGTCGCAGAGCCGATCGAGGGCACCGTCCATGGCCTGCGCGCCCATCTCGGCCGGGTAGGTCACGTCCAGAGTCTTGGTGTCGAACCGGTCCTCGAAATGGCCGATCGAGCGGATCTTCTCCAGGTCGCCGTTTGTGAGGATCGGCTGGCGGACCTCCAAGCGCTTGCGCCGGGACGCGCCCTCCATGTCGAGCAGGTTCGGCCGCGGCCCGATAAACGAGACGAGGCTCATCACGGCCTCCTCGCGGATCGGATCGATCGGCGGGTTGGTGACCTGCGCGAAGTTCTGCTTGAAGTAGGTGTAGAGCAGCTTGGACTTCTCGGAGAGCGCCGAGAGCGGCGTATCCGTGCCCATCGAGCCGACCGCCTCCTGACCTGTGACGGCCATGGGCTGCATCAGCAGCTTGAGATCTTCCTGGGTGTAGCCGAAGGCCTGCTGGCGATCGAGCAGGTTCACGTCGCCACGCGATTCGCGCGGCTGCACAGGGCGTAGATCCTCCAGAACGATCTGGGTGTTCTTCACCCAGTCGGCATAGGGATGCGCCGCGGCGAGCTCGCCCTTGATCTCTTCGTCGGAGACGATGCGGCCCTTCTGGAGGTCGATCAGCAGCATCCGGCCCGGCTGGAGGCGCCAGGACTGCACGATCTTCTCGTCCGGGATCGGCAGGGTGCCCATTTCCGAGGCGAGTACCACCAGCCCGTCATCGGTGACGATGTAGCGGGCCGGGCGCAGGCCGTTGCGGTCCAGCGTCGCGCCGATCTGACGCCCGTCGGTGAACGCAACGGCCGCCGGGCCGTCCCACGGCTCCATCAGTGCGGCGTGGTACTCGTAGAAGGCGCGCCGCTCCTCGCTCATCAGCGGATTGCCGGCCCAGGCCTCCGGAATCAGCATCATCATCGCGTGGGCGAGCGGGTAGCCGCCCTGCACGAGGAACTCGAGGGCGTTGTCGAAGCAGGCGGTGTCGGACTGGCCCTCGTACGAGATCGGCCACAGCTTCGAGATGTCGTTGCCGAACAGATCGGAGTCGACACTCGCCTGACGGGCCGCCATCCAGTTGACGTTGCCGCGCAGCGTATTGATCTCGCCGTTATGGGCGACCATCCGGTAGGGGTGCGACAGCCGCCAGGTCGGGAACGTGTTGGTGGCGAAGCGCTGGTGCACGAGCGCGATGGCCGAGACGAAGCGCTCGTCCTTCAGGTCGAGGAAGTAGCCGCCGAGCTGCGTGACCAGCACCATGCCCTTGTAGACGATGGTCCGGGTGGAGACCGAAACGGGGTAGAACTCCTTCACCCGCGGATCGTCGAGGGCGTAGACCCTGTTGGAGATCCCCTTGCGCGCGACGTAGACCCGGCGCTCGAACGCGTCCTGATCGGTCACTGAGGCGGGCCGGCCGATGAAGACCTGCCGGTGATGGGGCTCGGTGGCCTTCACGGCGACGCCGAGATCCTCCGGATCGACCGGCACGTCGCGCCAGCCGAGCAGCGGCAGGCCTTCGGACGCGAGGACCGATTCAACGATCTCCTGGATGATCGCCCGCGGCTCCTCGGCCTTGGGCATGAAGAACTGGCCGATCGCGTAGGCACCGGCCGGCGGCAGCTCGAAGCCGAGGCGCGAGCATTCGTCGGAGAAGAAGCCGTGCGGGATCTGCGTGAGGATGCCGCAACCGTCGCCCATCTTCGGGTCGGCACCGACAGCACCCCGGTGATCGAGGTTCTCGAGGATGTTCAGACCCTGCTGGACGATCGCGTGCGTGCGGCGATCGTGCATGTCGGCGATGAAGCCGACGCCGCAGGCGTCGCGCTCGTGGGCCGGATCGTAGGCGCCCTGAGCTTTCGGCAGCGCGGGATCGCGCACGATGAGCGGCATCGTGCCACCGCGCGGGGCGGCGGCCTGGAGCGTGGAAGCGGCAAACGCGTCGGCGGGCCTGCGCTGTGACATGCTTCGATTCGTCCTTCCCTCGACACCGTCCGCCCATGAGCGCCCGCTCATGAACCTGCGAGCATGTTTCGTGCCCGCGTGCCGTCGGCGCCAGCCACTCCGACCACATGCCGCAGGCCGTCCGGCCGGTCCGCAGGGACACGTCCTTCTGCTTGCGTTCATCGAGGACCCGGACCGCTCGGGGAGCGGTGCGCTGGCGCGCCCGTATCCGTCTGCCGGAATGTCTCGCCCGCACGCGAGACGGCGACGGCCGGTGCACGGCCAATGGGACAGTTGTGCTGTCCTAAGTCGCGAAATTGCCAGATTGAAATGCTTTCAGCAAGTGACTGCCGCCGAGCCCTCCAACGGGCATTCTGTCGCCTGGCGAAGAGTCGCGTCCAGCTTCCGCAATCTCGCCCGAATCGGGTTGTCTACCCCAGGTGCCGAGCACAAGCGGCATGCGGGGCAACGACCCTGCCGGCATGGTCGAGGTCCGGGTCCTACCGGCCCGGACCATGCCGGAACCGGATACTCTGCCGGGTCTCCAGCACGGGAACGCACCAGAGTGACAATAACGAACAGGACGTCCGCGCGCCTTCGGACCACGATGAGCCGGGCGCTCTGCGCCACACTCCTGTGCGGCGGCGCGCTGCTGGGCCTCTGCCACGGGGCCAGCGCCCAGTTCGCCTTCGAGGAAGAGGTCGTGCCCCCGCGGGTGGTGGCGTGGCGCCTCGCCGACCAGGGTTTCACCGGCCTGAGCCGTCCGCGCTTCAATGGGCGCGTCTACGTGGTCGAGGCCGTGAGCCCGGCGGGCATGCCGATACGGCTGTTCGTGGATCCGGGATCGGGCGGGATCGTCGGGCGCCAGCGCCTCGGTGCACCCAACGCGTATGCGCGGCTAGAGCGGCCCGCCCCCGGTTTCGGCTGGACCGAGGAGGATGCCGGATCCCGGCGCGCGCTACGTGTCGTGCCGGGAGCGGATGCTCCGGCCCTGCGCCTCGATCGACGCACGACGGCGCGGCCCGAAGGCAACCCCGACGGCCTCAATCCCGACAGCGCCGGCCGAAGCCCGACGCGGCGCAAGCTTGCGCGCACCGCACCGACGCGGAATCCCGAGCTGCGTGCCACGAATCGGACCTCGCCCGAGGCGCCGGCCCCCAAGATCGCTCCGGCCGAGGCGTCCAAGGCCGAACCGAAGGTCGAACCGGCACCCGAGACCAAGTCGGCGGCGATCGACCGGGCACCGTCCGCCACTCCTGCACCGCGGCCGGACGACGCGGCCAAGCCCGCCGCCCCCACCGTGGCGGAGGCGGCCAAGCCGGTCGCCAAGGACTGGAAGGATCCGCCGACCGACAAGAAGCCCGTCCGGGTGATCGGTGGCGCAACCATCGTTCCCGGCCCATCCGAGAAGGAGCCAGCGGCTCAGTAACGTCCTATGCCGTTACGAGCCGTTCCGCTCCGGTGAACACCGTCACCGTGTCGGCGCGCGCGATGGCGCAGAGCGTGATCCCGTGTACCCGGGCCCGTTCGAGCGCCAGGGACGTCGGCGCCGAGATCGCCACGATCACGGCCGCACCGAGACGCGCGGCCTTCTCGACCATCTCGAACGAGCAGCGGCTGGTGATCACCAGAAAACCCTGATCCGCCCGAGTTCCGGCCCGCATCAGGGCGCCGATCAGTTTGTCCAGCGCGTTGTGGCGCCCGACATCCTCCCGCACGGCCAGCAGCTCACCGTCGAGACCCGCCCAGGCGGCCGCATGGACCGCCCGGGTCTCCGCCCCGAGACGCTGTGCAGCGTCGAGGCCCGCAAGCGCCCGGGCGATCGCCGGGAGCCGGATCTGCAGGGTTGGGACGGCCCGCATCTCCGCCCGCGGCAACTCCGCCAGATCCTCGATGCCGCAGACGCCGCATCCGGTGCGTCCACTGATCGCGCGCTTGCGGGCGAGATGCTCGCGCAACCGCCCCGGGGCCAGATCGATGTGGAGCCGCACGCCGTCCGACCCGGCCTCGACCCGCGTTCCGCGGATCTCTTCGGCACCCTCAACGATTCCTTCGGTGAGACTGAAGCCGTAGGCGAAATCGTCGAGATCGGACGGTGTCGCCATCATGACCGCGTGCGGCACGCTGCCGTACACCAAGTTGACTGGTGTCTCGACAGCGAGCGCCCGATTGCCGGACAAAGCCCGGTCGCCGGACCGCGTCGCATCGCCTGTGTAAGCAACGACCAGCATCGGGACGTTCACCGAGCAGGGCGGCAGGCTGGTGAGTTGAGTCCCGGTGTCGGTCGACATACAGCGCTCCAATAGCGAGTCTCCTACGTATCGATCACCGTTCGCGACACAATGGTGCGGCGGCAAACCTGCGCGCGACCGAGGTGGGACCCTCGCAAACCGCTGGAAAGCGCGCGATGCGACGCTTGTGCGGTTGCGCCATGGCGGCCCTTGTGGTCTGAAGCCTCGGTCGGATAATGCCGGGTGACACAACCGGCACTCCGTCACGTTGGCACAATCTCACTCTCAGTCGAGTGGCGGCCGGCGGGACCCAGCAGCCAGGGGAGCCACGAGAGGCAGATGCGGACGGTGCGGACGATCAACCGGTCACTCTGGAGCCTCGCCACGTTCGGCGCCCTGCTCTTCCCGACAGCGCATGCTCAAGCCGGCGGCTTCGGCCAGCCGATCCCGTGGGAGATGAGCCGGCAGATCCCGGTCACTGAGAACGCCCGGGACATCCTGAACTTCGAGATCGGCCTCCACTGGTTGTCGATTGCAATCTCGGTCTTCGTCCTGGGCTTGATCCTGTGGTGCGTGTTCCGCTTCGGCGAGAAGCGCAACCCGACACCCTCGCGTACGACCCACAACACCGCCATCGAGGTCGCCTGGACGATCGTTCCGGTGCTGATCCTGGTCGCTGTGGCGATCCCGTCCTTCCGCCTGCTGCGCACGCAGCTCTCCGATCCAAAGGCCGACATGATCGTGAAGGTCATCGGCCACGCATGGTACTGGTCCTACGAGTACCCGCAGACCGAGGCCGGTGGCGGCTTCACCTTCGATGCCAACATCGATGAGGACAAGCAGCCCCGCCTGCTGCAGACCGACAACGAGATGGTGGTCCCGGTCGGCAAGATCGTGAAGATCCAGGTCACCGCCGCGGACGTCCTGCATTCCTGGGCGATGCCGTCCTTCGGCTTCAAGATCGACGCCGTGCCCGGCCGCCTGAACCAGATGTGGTTCAAGGCCGACAAGGAAGGCACCTTCCACGGTCAATGCTCCGAACTCTGCGGTCAGCGCCACGCCTACATGCCGATCGTCGTCCGCGTGGTCAGCGAGCAGGCCTATGCCGAATGGCTGACGGAGGCGAAGACCAAATACGCCCGCATCGATAACGGCACGAGCCTCGCCGAGGCGCGCTGAGCCCCGGCTGACCGAACCCTTCCGATTCACAAGGCACCCGAATCCATGGCTACAGCCGCAGCCCATGCCGAGGCCCACGAGGTCCACGACCACAAGCCCTCGTTCTTTGCCCGGTGGTTCCTGTCGACGAACCACAAGGACATCGGCACCCTCTATCTGCTCTTCGCCTTCTGCGCCGGCATGATCGGCGCCTTCCTCTCCTTCGGCATCCGGATGGAGATGGAGCAGCCTGGACTGCAGTACTTCTCGAACCCGGCGACCTACAACGTGTTCGTCACGGGTCACGGTCTCATCATGGTGTTCTTCATGGTGATGCCGGCGCTGATCGGCGGCTTCGGCAACTGGTTCGTGCCGCTCATGATCGGTGCGCCCGATATGGCGTTCCCGCGCATGAACAACATCTCGTTCTGGCTGACGGTGGCGGGCTTCTGCTCGCTGCTGTGCTCGCTCTTCGTCGAGGGTGCACCGGGAGCCTCGGGCGCCGGCACCGGCTGGACCGTCTACCCGCCGCTTTCGACCGCCGGCCATCCCGGCCCGGCCGTCGACTTCGCGATCTTCGCCCTGCACCTTTCCGGCGCTGGCTCAATCCTCGGCGCGATCAACTTCATCACCACCATCCTGAACATGCGCGCCCCGGGCATGACGCTGCACAAGATGCCGCTCTTCGCCTGGGCTGAGCTGGTCACCGCCTTCCTGCTGCTGCTCTCGCTGCCGGTTCTGGCGGGCGCCATCACGATGCTGCTGACTGATCGGAACTTCGGCACGACCTTCTTCGATCCGGCCGGCGGCGGTGACCCGATCCTGTACCAGCACCTGTTCTGGTTCTTCGGTCACCCCGAAGTCTACATCATGATCCTGCCGGCCTTCGGCATCGTCTCCCACATCATCGCCACCTTCTCGCGCAAGCCCGTCTTTGGCTACCTCGCGATGGCTTACGCCATGGTGGCGATCGGCGTGGTCGGCTTCGTCGTGTGGGCCCACCACATGTACACGGTCGGCCTGTCGCTGCAGACGCAGTCCTACTTCGTGTTCGCCACCATGGTGATCGCGGTGCCGACCGGCGTGAAGATCTTCTCGTGGATCGCCACCATGTGGGGTGGCTCCATCCGCTTCACCGCAGCGATGCACTGGGCGGTGGGCTTCATCTTCCTGTTCACGGTCGGCGGCGTCACCGGCGTCGTGCTCGCCAACTCGGCGGTCGATAAGTACCTGCACGACACCTACTACGTGGTCGCCCACTTCCACTACGTGCTGTCCCTGGGCGCGGTGTTCGTCATCTTCGCCGGTGTCTACTACTGGTTCCCGAAGATGACCGGCCGCATCATCCCGGAATGGGCTGGCAAGCTGCACTTCTGGCTGGCCTTCATCGGTGCGAACGTCCTGTTCTTCCCGATGCACTTCCTCGGCCTCGCCGGCATGCCGCGACGCTACGCCGACTATCCGGAGGCCTTCGCGGGCTGGCATAAGGTCTCGACCTACGGCGGCCACATCTTCGGCCTCGGCATGTTCGTGTTCGTCATCGGCGTGGTCATGGCCTTCCGCTCGAAGGAGCGCGCCGCGGACAATCCGTGGGGCGAAGGCGCCACCACGTTGGAGTGGACGCTCACGTCCCCGCCGCCCTTCCACCAGTTCGAGACGCTGCCCCGCATCGTCGACGAGCCGGGCGCACACTGATAGACACCCGCGAGGGCCGCGTATGCGGCCCTCGCCCTTCCCCGGAGGCCGGTTCACCGACCTCCGGGCAAGGGCGAGCGCGATCCGCATGGGCCGTGGGACAAATCCCGGGCCCCGCTCACGTAACCCCTTGGAATACGTCGAATTCGAAACTCGACTCGGCCGTGACGCGCGTGGCCGGGCGCCGGCACAGCAGCGGCAGACGCGATGACGAGCCTGACGAACACCATTGGACGGGACGGCCCGGCCCCAGCCCTTTCGACGGCTGGCGGAGATGTCCCGGACTATTTCGCGCTTCTGAAGCCGCGGGTGATGGTCCTCGTGATCTTCACAGCCCTCGTCGGCATGGTCGTGTCGCAGGGTCACGTGCAACCGGCGATCGGTGCGATCTCGCTGCTCGCCATTGCAGTCGGTGCCGGCGCCTCCGGCTGTCTCAACATGTGGTGGGATGCGGACATCGACGCCGTGATGAGCCGCACCGCCACGCGGCCGATTCCGGCCGGTCGCATTACGTCCGAGGAGGCCCTCGGCTTCGGGCTGTTTCTGTCGGTCGCCTCGGTGCTGGTGCTGGGCCTCGCCGCCAACCTTCTGGCTGCGGCCCTGCTCGCCTTCACGATAGTGTTCTACGCGGTGGTCTATTCGATGTGGCTGAAGCGGGCGACCGCGCAGAACATCGTGATCGGCGGCGCCGCGGGCGCCCTGCCCCCGGTCATCGGCCAAGCCGTGGTGTCCGGTTCGGTCGGGATCGAGTCGCTGGTCCTGTTCGCCATCATCTTTATCTGGACGCCGCCGCATTTCTGGGCGCTGGCCCTGATCAAGGCGGACGAGTACGCCAAGGCCGGCATTCCGATGATGCCGAACGTGGCCGGTCCCGCGTCCACCCGCCGCCAGATCGTCGGGTATTCCTTGTTGCTGGCGCCCCTCAGTCTCGCACCCGTCGCCCTGGGCTTCGGCGGCCTGCTCTACGCCGTGATCGGTCTCGTGGGCGGTCTCGGCATGGTCGCCTTCAGCATCCGCGTGCTGCGCAATCGCGAGGGTGAGGCGGAGCGGCGTGCGGCCCTCGGCATGTTCGGCTTCTCGATCCTCTATCTCTTCGCGTTGTTCTCCGCGTTGCTGGCCGAGCAGAGCTTCGGCCTGTTCCGGCCGGTCCTGGGCTGAGCGCGATGCTAGAGCCGAAGGGCCAGTACCGTCCGCTCACCCCCGAGGAGGAAGCCCGCCGCCGGAAGCGCTCGGTGGCGATCGCCCTGGCGCTCGGAGCCTGGGTCCTGCTGTTCTTCGTGCTGACGATCGTCAAGCTCGGGCCGCAGATCCTCAGCCGGCCGCTCTGAGAGGACTCGTCATGGCCGCACCGCATCAGAACCCGAGCCGCGGCGCCAACCGGACGGCGCTGGCCTGCGCGGGCCTCGCGGTTGGCATGATCGGCCTCGCCTTCGCGTCCGTCCCGCTCTACGACGCCTTCTGCAAGGCCACCGGCTATGACGGGACGCCCCGTCAGGGTCCGGCGCTCGCGGCATCCGCGGCCCGGGCCGACGACAGCATGGTGGTCCATTTCGACACCAACGTCGCGCCGGGTCTGCCCTGGAAGTTTGCTGCCGAGACGAACAGCGTCGAGGCCAAGCTCGGCGAAACCAAAACGGTGTTCTTTCGCGTGCAGAACACCGGGACGAAGCCTTCGACCGGGGTCGCGACCTTCAACGTCCAGCCCGGCCTGATGGGCGGCTACTTCGTGAAGATCGCCTGCTTCTGCTTCAACGCCCAGACGCTGCAGCCGGGCGAGACCCTCGACGTGCCGGTGGTCTTCTACGTCGATCCGGCAGTGCGCGACGACTCGAACACTGCGCATCTCAGCGAGATGACGCTGTCCTACACCTACTTCGCCAGCAAGAATGGTGAGCCGGTGACCGCCGCGGCGGCCATCGCGGCCCCATCCGGGACGAAGCGGGAATTCTGATCGCGGACGCGTGACAACACGGGTCCGCACCGACTAAACGTGCAGACAAGCTTGGGTGTGGCTTGTGCCGCGTCCGGCCAAGAGCAAACAGCAAGCAGCGTCAGGCCGGATGCCGAAAACGGCGCAGGGCGGCGGGTGAGGAGCGACGGGATAATGGCCGAGGCGCACGCCAAGAATCACGACTTTCACATCCTGAGCCCGAGTCCGTGGCCGCTGATCGGCGCCTTCTCGGGCTTCCTGATGGCGTTCGGCGCCGTCTTCTGGATGAAGAGCCTGCAGATCGGCACCCTGACGCCGGGCCCCTACATCTTCGGTGCCGGCACGATCGGCGTCCTCTACACCATGTACTCGTGGTGGAAGGACGTGGCCCACGAGGCGAATTCGGGAGACCACACCCGGGTCGTCCAGCTTCACCACCGCTACGGCATGATGATGTTCATCGCCTCCGAGGTGATGTTCTTCGTGGCTTGGTTCTGGGCCTACTTCGAAGCGGCGCTCTACACCGCCGACCCGATCCAGGTGTCGCGCGTGGAGTTCACCGGCGGTGTCTGGCCGCCGAAGGGGATCGAGGCGTTCGACCCCTGGCACCTGCCGCTGCTCAACACCCTGATCCTGCTGACTTCGGGCACCACCGTGACCTGGGCCCACCACGCGCTGCTCGAGGGTGATCGCAAGGGCCTGAAGTACGGCCTGTGGTTGACCATCATCCTGGGCGTGCTGTTCACCGCGTGTCAGGCTTACGAGTACAGCCACGCCGAGTTCGCCTTCTCGGGCAGCATCTACTCGTCGACCTTCTTCATGGCGACGGGTTTCCACGGCGCCCACGTGATCATCGGCACGATCTTCCTCGCCGTCTGCCTGTTCCGCGCCTATGCGGGCCAGTTCACGACGCGCCAGCATCTCGGTTTCGAGTTCGCGGCCTGGTACTGGCACTTCGTCGACGTGGTGTGGCTGTTCCTCTTCGCCGCGATCTACGTGTGGGGCTCGGGCGTCTTCCACGGCGCCGCTCACTGAGATCCATCCCGCCACCGCATGGCGGACCTGTGAAGGGCGGCTTTGGCCGCCCTTTTTCGTGTCCGGACCCCGCGAATCCCCATATCGTTGCGGACACCTCGGATGCGGCATGGTCGTCGACATACGGGTGAGTCTGGAGTCTGCCCGTGGATCACCGCATTTACGCGCCGTTGCCGCCGGTCCCCACGGGTTTACGCGGCCGGTGTCCGCGCTGCGGCGAGGGTCACCTGTTCAAGGGTTACTTGGCCCTGCGGCCCGCCTGCGAGTCTTGCGGGCTCGATTATTCGCATTTCGACTCGGCCGACGGCCCAGCCTTCTTCGTCATGTCGATCGTCGGCTTGATCGTGGTCGGTCTCGCCCTATGGCTTGAGATTACCTACGAGCCGCCGATCTGGGTCCACGCGCTGGTCGCCGTCACGATGTCGGTCGGCCTCAGCCTGATCCTCGTCCGGCCGCTCAAGGGCATGCTGATCGCCCTCCAGTACAGCAACAAGGCCGAGCAGGGGCGCTTCGAACCGTGACGGCCGTTGTTGCCAGAGGCGCCTGGCGCGATCTCGTCGCGCCAGGCATCGCCGCTCTGATTGCGCTGGCAATCCTCATCGGCCTCGGGACGTGGCAGATCGAGCGCAAGACCTGGAAAGAGGAGCTGATCAACCGCATCGTCCGGCAGACCCAGGCGGTGCCGGTGGCACCACCGTTGGCCGCGGATTGGGATCCGGCCCGGGACGAATTCCGCCACGTGCGCGTCAGCGGCCGCTTCCTCAACGACAAGGAGACGCTGGTGCACGGGCTCGCCGCCGGCGAGACGCCGGGCCGGGCTCTGCAGGGCTATTATGTGCTGACGCCTTTCGTGCGCGACGACGGCGGCATGGTGCTGATCAATCGCGGCTTCGTCCCGACCGAGCTCAAGGCCCAATCGGATCGGCGGGACGGTCTGATCGACGGGTCCACCACGGTGACCGGCATCCTGCGCGCCAGCGAGCCGCGCGGCCTGTTCGTGCCGGAGCCGGACCCGGCACGAGGTGAATGGTTCAACCGGGACATCGCTGGTATCGCGTCCGCCCGCGGTCTCTCGGACGTCGCGCCCTATCTGATCGAGGCCGATGCGGCCCCCGGCCCGACCACTTGGCCCCGCGGTGGCCAGCTCCGGGTGGATCTGCCCAACAACCACCTGCAATACGCGTTCACGTGGTTCAGCCTCGCGGCCTGCCTGATTGCGGTCTTTTCCGTGTTCGCTTGGCGCCGCCTTCACGAGCCGGACACGCGGCAAGAGGCCTAGCACAAACCCGCTCCGCTGAGCCACTTTCGAAGAAGAGCCTCATCTAGGCAGCGTTCAAAAGGGCAACCCGTTCCTTTGACCTGCGGCCGTTCCGCCGGAATACTTCCGCTCGACTTGATCGATCGGCCGCTCTCTGGATCTTGTATTCAGTTTGCGGCGATCCCTCGAAATGGACACGGCGCAGGGCGCCGCTCGGTCCAGGGAGCGCCGAATGACCAGCCTTCACATTGCGGAAGCGGAGCCTGCGCCGATCCGTTTCGCCTACTGGGTGCCCAACGTCTCGGGCGGCCTCGTGATCAGCAAGATCCCGCAACGAACAAGCTGGGACGCTGACTACAACCGGAAGCTGGCACAGATCGCCGAGGCAGCCGGCTTCGACTATGCGCTGACGCAGATCCGGTTCACCGCCGGCTATGGCGCCGAATACCAGCACGAGTCGGTGGCGTTCAGCCATGCGCTGCTGGCGGCCACCACGAAGCTCAAGGTGATCGCCGCGATCCTACCCGGCCCCTGGAACCCGACGCTCGCCGCGAAGCAGATCGCCACGATCGCACAGCTCACCGACAATCGCGTTGCGGTGAACATCGTGTCGGGCTGGTTCTCGGGCGAGTTCCGGGCGATCGGCGAGCCGTGGCTCGACCATGACGAGCGCTACCGCCGCTCGGAGGAATTCATCCGCAGCCTGCGCGGGATCTGGACCCAGGACAACTTCACCTTCCGCGGGGATTTCTATCGGTACAGCGACTACACGTTGAAGCCGAAGCCGGGTCAGCCGCTGCCGGAGATCTTTCAGGGCGGCTCCTCGCGGGCAGCGCGCGACATGGCCGCCCGGGTGTCCGATTGGTACTTCACCAACGGCAACACGCCCGACAACATCCGCGCCCAGGTCGACGATATCCGCGCCAAGGCGGCGCAGAGCGGCAACAACCCGCGGATCGGCGTCAACGCCTTCGTGATCGCCCGCGAGACCGAGGAAGAGGCCCGCGCCGTCCTTCAGGAGATCATCGACCACGCCGACGCCGATGCCGTGAAGGCCTTCGGCCACGAGGCGAAGAATGCCGGCAAGGCCTCGCCGGAGGGCGAGGGCAACTGGGCAAAATCCAGCTTCGAGGATCTGGTCCAGTACAACGACGGTTTTCGGACCAACCTGATCGGTACACCCGATCAGATCGCCGAGCGGATCCTCGCTCTCAAGGATGCCGGTGCGGATCTCGCGCTTCTGGCCTTCCTGCATTTCCAGGAGGAGGTCGCGTATTTCGGTACGCACGTGATCCCGCGGGTGCGCGCCCTGGAGGCCGCCCGCGCCCAGCGCGCCGAAGCGGCCTGACCGTCCAGCGTTTCCCTTCGCCATCCATCAGGAGCGTGCCATGAACATCGCTGTCGATGCACGGACCCTCGAACCACAGGGCGCGCGGG
Source organism: Methylobacterium sp. GC_Met_3 (assembly GCF_026540775.1). Lineage (NCBI taxonomy): Bacteria > Pseudomonadati > Pseudomonadota > Alphaproteobacteria > Hyphomicrobiales > Methylobacteriaceae > Methylobacterium > Methylobacterium sp. GC_Met_3. The sequence continues at coordinate 215,902 of NZ_JALNUL010000002.1, read as the reverse complement.
GCGCATCCGGTCCGGAACGCCCCCCGACCCAGGCCCACGTCATCGGCGGCGACTCGGAGGCGCTCGACATCGCCCGCCGGCTGGCAGCCGATTTCCGCACCGGCGCCTCGGAGCGGGATCGCGCCGCCGTGCGTCCGCTCGCCGAGCTCGACGCCTTCTCGCAGAGCGGCTTGTGGTCGATCAACGTGCCGCGGGCCTATGGCGGGCCTGAAGTGTCCTACCGGACCCTGGCGCAGGTGATCGCCATCATCGCGGCAGCCGATCCCGCGATCGCGCAGATCGCGCAGAACCATCTCGGCATCATCGCGGCGATCCGGACCGTGTCGGACGACGCGCAGAAACGGCTGCTGTTCGGGGAGGTGCTGCGCGGCACGCGGTTCGGCAACGCCTTCTCGGAGCGGGGCACCAAGCGGGCGGCCGAGTTCGACACGCGCGTCATCGATGACGGCGACCATGTCGTGGGGCGCGGCCAGAAGTTCTACGCTACCGGCGCGCTGCTCGCACATCTCGTTCCGATCGTCGCCCTCGATGACGAGGGCCGGGCTTGGTACGCCATCGCCGAGCGCGATGCGCCGGGCCTGACGATCATCGACGATTGGTCGAGCTTCGGCCAGCGCGGCACCGCGAGCGGCACCGTGCGGATTGAGGATGTCCGGGTACCCAAAACGCATCTGGTCCCGGCCTGGAAGGGTTACGAGGCGCCAACCGCGGACGGCGCCGTATTCCAGATCATCCAGGCGGCAATCGATGCCGGGATCGGCCGGGAGGCGCTGGACGACACGATCCGGTTCGTCCGCGAGAAGGCCAGGCCGTGGATCGACAGCGGGCTGGAGCGCGCAAGTGACGATCCCTACACGATCCAGGCGATCGGTGACCTGACGATTCGCCAGCACGCCGCGGAGGCCCTGCTCGATCGGGCGGGGCTCCTCCTCGACGAGGCCGTGGCCAAGCCGGATGCGCAGCGCGTGGCCGCCGCGCAACTGGCGGTGGCCGAGGCGAAGGTGCTGACCACCGAGGTCGCCCTGGCCGCCTCCAACAAGCTGTTCGAGCTGTCGGGTACCCGCTCGACCCTGGCGGCGGAGAACCTCGACCGCCACTGGCGGAACGCGCGGACCCACACGCTCCACGACCCGGTTCGGTGGAAATACGCCATCATCGGCAACCACGCGCTGAACGGCGTCGCCCCGCCGCTCCACGCCTGGAGCTGATTGCCGGATCAGAGCACCGGCACGCCGCGGGCCTTGGCCAGCTCGCCGGGCTCGACATGGATCGTCACCACCGCCCCAGGGATGGTCGTCGCCAGGGCGTTCTCCAGCCGGTCGCAGATCGCGTGCGAGGCCTCGACGCTCATGGCGCCGGGGACCACGAGGTGGAAATCGATGAACGTGGCTTGCCCGGCCGCGCGCGTGCGCACGTCGTGCGCCTCCAGCGCGCCCTCGCCGTGCTCCGAGATCAGCGTCCGGATCTGGTTCACCATCTCGTGCGGGGCCGCGCGATCCATCAGACCGTCGACCGATTCGCGCACCATGCGGAAGCCGGACCAGAGGATGTTCAGCGCCACCAGCCCGGCCACGATCGGATCGAGGATGGGATATCCGGTGACCAGAACGGCTCCGACACCGATCAGGACGCCGCAGGACGTGACGACATCAGCGAAGATGTGGCGCGCGTCGGCGATCAGGGCCGGCGAGCGCCACCGCTGACCCCAGCGCATTAGCGCCATGGCCCAGACCGCGTTGATGATGCCGGCCCCGACATTGATCGCTACGCCGAGGGCCGGGGCGTCGAGGGCCTTGGGCGCGAGCACGCCGTAATACGATTCGCGCAGGATCAGGAGCGCCGCCACGATGATGAGCGCGCCCTCGATCACCGCCGAGAAGAACTCGGCCTTGTGGTGCCCGTAGGGGTGATCCTCGTCGGCCGGACGCGCCGCAACCCGCAACGCCACGAAGGCGCCGATCGCGGCCACTACGTTGATAATGCTCTCGAGGGCATCCGAATACAGCGCAAGGCTGCCGGTGAGCCAAGCGGCGTAGAACTTCAGGGCCGTGACGGCGAGGCCGATGCCCGCGCTGAAGAGAGCGGCTTTCTGGGTACGATCCATGGGTCGGCGCCGAGTTGGGGTGGCCGCGCCCATACGGCATGAACCTTATCCCAGGCCACGGCAAAGGTTCGACGCTTCCGAAAAGGTCTTAGCCTTGGCTAAGTCTCGATCGATCCGGGCGCGTTCCCGCGGGCGGCCTCGCGCTCGCGACTCGTCGCTGCCTTCGCACGGGCAGTCTCCGCTTTCCGCGCCAATCGGCGGCGCTGCCATGCGAAGCGTGCGGCAGCGGCCAGGGAGTCCAGGCGGGCCGCTTCACGCTCCCAATAGCCGAGCAACTGACCGTCCAGGGTCACGCGCCGGTTCCGGCTGGGCATCGCCACGGCGCCTAACCGCGCTGTGCGGGCGGCTCGCCCGTCTCGGTCACGACCAGCGCGTCCGGTTCCCCGCGGAAACTGCCCAGGCCGGCATCCGGCACGGGCACCGTCGGGCTTCCGAAGGGCTGGCTCGGATAGGCATCCTCGAATTTCGATCGTGCCTCGTCGGGGCTCTGGGCCTTCAGAACGATCTCGGGCTTACCCGGCAGCGGCCATCGCGGGTCGGCTTCGTCACGGGGGCGAACGGCGTACCAGGGCATCGATGGTCATCTCGCGTCTCGGTGACGCGGAAAACGGGCGCGATCCCCAGGGGTTCCGCGGTTGAAACCGCCTGCGGTTCGGTGCACGCAGCCCGCGATGCGCGTGGACCTGTTCGATTTCGACCTGCCGGAGACCAGCATCGCCCTGCGCCCGGCCGAGCCGCGGGATGCCGGGCGGCTGCTCGTCGTGCGGCCGGGGACGGCTTTGGCCGACCGGACCGTGCGCGATCTGCCCGGTTCCCTGCGGACCGGCGATGCTTTGGTGTTCAACGACACCCGGGTGATCCCCGCCCGCCTCCACGGCGTACGCACGCGGCCAGGCGCGCCCGGTCAGCGTACGGAGGCAATGCTGCACCTGCGCGAGGGACCCGCGCGCTGGCGCGCCTTCGGCCGTCCGGCCAAGCGGCTCGCCCCCGGCGACATGCTCCGCTTCGGCGATCTGACCGCCACCGTGGCTGAGAAGGGCGAGGCCGGCGAGATCGTGCTCGATTTTGACAGGTCGGGGCCTGAGCTCGACATGGCTATCGCGGCAGAGGGTGTCCTGCCGCTGCCCCCCTACATCGCCGGCAAGCGCGCCGCCGACGCGCGGGACACCACCGACTACCAGACGATCTACGCCCGGAACCCCGGCGCCGTCGCGGCCCCAACGGCGGGCCTGCATTTCTCGGAAGGCCTGCTCGCGGATCTCGACGCGGCCGGTCTTCGGCGCCACCACGTCACGCTGCATGTCGGAGCGGGCACGTTCCTGCCGGTGAAGGCCGAGGATACCGAGGCCCATCGGATGCATGCGGAAATCGGCATCCTCGACGCGGACACCGCCGCGGCGCTCAACGCGACCCGAGCCGCGGGGGGCCGGATCGTCGCGATTGGGACTACCGCCCTACGCCTGCTGGAAAGCGCAGCGCGCCCGGACGGGACCCTCGCACCCTTCTCGGGGCCGACCGACATCTTCATCACGCCGGGTTACCGCTTCCGGGCGGTGGACGCGCTCGTGACGAACTTCCATCTGCCGCGCTCGACACTGTTCATGCTGGTCTCGGCCTTCTCGGGCCTCGACACAATGCGCGCCGCCTACGCGCACGCGATCCAAGCCGGCTACCGGTTCTACTCCTACGGCGACGCCAGCCTGCTCTTCCCGGGCCCGCGCGCGGACCAACCATGACCGATCCCCTCCCCTTCGGCTTCAGCCTGCACGCGCAGGACGGCACCGCCCGCACCGGCGCGATCACGACGCATCGCGGCGCGATCCGGACGCCGGCCTTCATGCCGGTCGGCACGGCCGCCACCGTCAAGGCGATGTATCCCGGACAGGTCCGCGACCTCGGGGCGGACGTCGTGCTCGGCAACACCTACCACCTGATGCTGCGCCCCGGCCCCGAGCGGATGGCGCGCCTCGGCGGGCTGCACCGCTTCATGAACTGGGACCGGCCGATCCTGACCGATTCCGGCGGTTTCCAGGTGATGTCGCTTTCCGCCCTGCGGAAGATCGACGAGCAGGGTGTGACCTTCCGCTCGCATATCGACGGCACGGCGCACCACATGAGCCCGGAGCGCTCCATCGAGATCCAGGGGCTGCTCGGCTCCGACATCCAGATGCAGCTCGACGAATGCGTGCGCCTGCCGGCCGACCATGCGGCGATCGAGAAGGCGATGCACCTGTCCCTGCGCTGGGCCGAGCGCTGCCGAATCGCCTTCGGCGACCAGCCCGAGCGGGCCCTGTTCGGCATCGTGCAAGGGGGCGACATCCCGGCCCTCCGGATCGAGAGCGCCCGCGAACTGAGCGGCCTCGACCTGAAGGGCTACGCGGTCGGCGGCCTCGCGGTCGGCGAGCCGCAGGCGGTGATGTTTTCGATGATCGAGACCGTGGAGCCGCACCTGCCGACCACCAAGCCCCGCTACCTGATGGGTGTCGGCACGCCCGACGACATCCTCGGCGCAGTGGCCCGCGGCATCGACATGTTCGACTGCGTGATGCCGACCCGCGCCGGCCGCCACGGCCTCGCCTATACGCGCCATGGCCGGGTCAACCTGCGCAACGCCCGCCACGCCGAGGACACGGCCCCCCTGGACGAGGCCTCGACCTGCTCGGCGACGCGGGATTATTCGCGCGCCTATCTGCATCATCTGGTCCGGTCGAACGAGATCCTGGGGATGATGCTGCTGACCTGGAACAACCTCGCCTACTATCAGGACCTGATGGCCGGCGCCCGGGACGCGATCCGGGATGGTCGATACGCCGAATATTGCAGCGAGACTCGCGCGGGCTGGGCGCGGTCCGAGCGCGCCGCCGCGTGAGGCCGGATCAGGGGTGGGCCAGCACCCGGTAGGTGCCGGCGGGATCGTCGGCGCCGGTCGCCACCGCATCCTTCAGATCGGCGACGATCCGCGCCGCCACCGGCAAGCGGTAATGCAGCGCGTCCCAGTAATTCGCGTCCTGGCTGGTGAGCGGCGACGGGAAACGAAAATCCATCACCGTGGCGCCGTGGCCGGCGCCGATCGCGGCGACCTGGCGCTTGCAAGCCGCCTCGCGCCGACCCGCCGCCGTCCCGGGCGCGCCCTGTGCGGCGGCGTGGACCGGCATGAAGACGAGGAGCTTGACCGCATCGGCGGCCACGCGGTCCAGGAGATGAGCGAGGCGGCCGAGCGCCGGCATGGGCGCATCGACTGGATCGACAATGGCACTCGGATCGGCAGCACCCGCGCGGATATGGGCGCGCGCGCGCTCCGGATCGTAGCGATCCTCCGGCGGTGTGAAGACGGCGTAACCGTCCTGCCGGATCCGCGGACGGGCCAAATCGGTACGCGCGAGCCCGACCTGCGCCGCCACGGTGACCGCGCGCAGGTTCACCTGGCGCAGCACGCCCCACGGCGTGCCCTCCGCATAGAGCCAGTCCGGGAAGGCGTTGGCCGTACGGGCGGGGGGATCGGCCGAACACCACGTCCCATCGAGCCCGAACAGGACCGCACGCACCGCATGGTGCGCGATGAAAAGTTCGGCGAGGCGGATCTGCTCGTCCGGCGTCGCGGCGTTCACGGCAAGATTCGCGAATTGGGCGCCGAAGGCTTCGTCGAGGGCGTTCGGATCGAGCAGGCGGGACGTCGAGGTGCCGAAGACCGCGGCGTCGAACGGGCCTCCGCGGGCGATCTGCGGGTATGAGAGCCGCTGGTTGGTGTCCATGATCGGACCCGGCGGATGCCCGGGCGCTGCGCGCAGGCCGTAGGGATCCATCGCAGCGACGAAGACCAGCGCCGCCGCGCCGACCAGGATCGTGCCGGCAAGGAAGTCCCGCGTGAACGCCATCCAGGCGACAGGCGCCGGACTGGGACAGTCGGGCGCTGAGGGTGTCGAGGCCATGGCAGCGAACATATCCGCTTCGCGCCGCGCTGTCGCAGACCGTTAGCCGAGGTCCGAGCAATTCGCCGGCGTGCCTTCAGCGTTCCTCGACTTGAGCTCTTCCCGGCTTCGAAGGTGGCCGACATCGTCGCCGCAGTAATGCACATCATCCCGCGTTGGAGTGCCGACGGCTCCATCCTTCGGGGAACAGGGCTTTTGCCGCGATGTGCTTCGCGGCCTTCGCGATGCTCTCCATCGTAACGCTCGCGGCACGCTCAAACCCGCCGCCGCTGATCGACATGATGCCGGCGTGGACCCACGATGTGTTCCGTGTTGGCGCGCTCCGTGCTGCCGAGGGGCCGACCGATTGATGCTCGGGACCCACTCAGGAGAGGCGATGACCCTGATCCGGATCGGCATCTTCGCTGGCCCTATTTCGGCGGCGGGGTGGCGGCCGCCATAGCGAGCCCGCCGCTTGCGAGAGCCCATTTCCCTCCCTCAGCCTCCACTGCCCAGCCGCACAGCGCTTTTTTTATATAACCTAAGCGATACTAACCACCCGGCATGCTCTGGATTGGCCATCGGATCCTGGCGCCCATAACTTCAACCTGATCTCGACAGATAAGTTTATATTCTGGTCCGTCGCTGGGCCAACCACCCGAAGATGGAGTAACACCAGTCTCGTCCGCGATAAAAGCCTGAACGGACTTTCCAGAATTATAATCGTCGAACTCTATGAAAAATCGGTCGCTCAGCCCGTTCAATCGAAAAATTTCTTTCAGCGATTTGATAGCCTCGATTATTGCTTTTGCGCCGTTGGTCATATCTGCCTCCGAGCAAGAGGTAACACAACCTATGGTGTGTGTCTGTGGCTCGGCCGCTACAGTCAGGCCACGTCTCTCCGACCAACCGCCGGCATCCGCACGGCAGCGTTTTCGCTTCAGTTCTATGCTGGCGGCTTTCCGGTCCACGAGTTCCACGCCTCCGCGCAACTCGACGCAGCGGCTGGAGCTTTGATCACTTCATCTCGGATCGCAGCGTCATCGTTGAGGCAGGCGCACGCCCTGGGCCTGTTGGCCACGCTGCCATCCGGTGCGGGCCTAGGACCGGATCCGATCCGACGCGGGCTGACGTCGCTGTGCCGGGTACGGCCGAGGTATTGGCCAGCCTCCATGGTCACGAAACCAGGGTGGTTGGTGGGGAAAGTCAGCAGTATATGGAGGTCGCCGATCCAGCTTGCGCAGCGCAAAGATGGTAAGGTCGGCCGCTAAAATCAGAGACAATTTCTTGTCGGAATAACTGTCGGGTCAGCTATACCAGTCTCTGCTAAGTATTGGTCGGAGTGGCAGGATTTGAACCTGCGACCCCCACGTCCCGAACGTGGTGCGCTACCAGACTGCGCTACACTCCGAAGGCCGTCCCGCGCATCGCTGACCGGGTCGACGAGCGGGTGTATAGCCGTGCCTTGGCTGGGCCGCAAGCCGGGTTCGTCCGGTTTCAGCAGAGCCGGTCGGGCCAATCTGTTGGGAGCCTCCGGAGCTGGATCGTCGCGTCATCCGCCCGCACCGCGACGGTGGCGGCGTAGCCGGCGCCGGCATCGAGCGTCGCGAGGGTCCATCCTGTCGAATCCCGCAGCAGGCGCGGAGCAGCCGGCGGCAGCGTCACGCTGAAACGGTCGAGGGGCAGGGACAGGCCGGTCCCCAGCGCCTTCACCACCGCTTCCTTGCGGGTCCACAGGCCGAAGAAGGCCGCCTCGATGGCCTCAGCTGGCAAACTCGCGAGGGACGCGGCTTCGTCGGGCGCGAAATGCGTCCGCGCGATGCGGACCGCGTCCGGGATCGCTCGCATCAGTTCGAGATCGACGCCGATGGCGACCGGGCCCGCGAGACCGATCAGGGCGCGGGCCCCCGAATGCGACAGGTTGAACTCCAACGGGCTTCCGGCCGGCTCGGCGAGGTGCGGCTTGCCGGTAGCCTTCGCGGTCAGGCGGATCTCGGACGGAGCGCAGCCGCGCGCATCCGCCAGGGCCAGCCTGAGGGCCGCGTGGCTTACAATGAAACGCGCGCGATCCGCGGGCCGCAGGAACCGGTTGCCGCGGTCGCGCTCCGAGCTGTCGAGCACCTGCGCGCATCGTTCGAGCCGGTCCGGCGACACGGCGAGATCGACCAGCCACACATCCACCGCGCTCAAGCGACGCCTCGCGGCCGCCGGACGCAGAAGTTAAGGTCGCGCGATGGTGAGGGCACGGGGGCGCATCCGGTGACGACGGCATGAGGAGCATCGCGCCACGGCGTGCGGTGGGCAAGGTGCCGCGCGCTTGAGCGTCCCGGCCGCGTTTCCCGTCCGCCCGTCCCTGCGTGTGCCGCTGAGCCTCGCCGGCCGCCGGACCCGCTACGGCGTGTTCTTCGCCACCTACCTCTATCAGGGGCTGATCGCGGGGTTCTCGCTCACGGCGTTGGCCAATCATCTCACCGCCAAGGGCGTGTCGGCGACGGAGATTGGCTTCCACTTCGCCCTCGCCGGCCTGCCCTGGACCCTCCAACCCATCCTGTGGGGCCCGGTAGTCGACCGCGCCGGCGATTCCCGGATGGGCCGGCGCCGGGTCTTCGCGGTCGCGGCGGTCTTCGGATGCCATGCCGCCCTGGCGCTGCTGCTGTGCGGCGCCGAGGATCGGGTCGGCGGACTCGGCCTGATCTTTCTGGCCCACAGCCTGTGCGCCTCGCTCCTCGACACCGCCTGTGATCGGATGATCATGGATCACGTGCCGGCCGGCGAACTCGGCCGGGTGAGCGGCTGCACCCGCGCGGGCTTCGTCGCCGGAAGCAGCCTGAGCGCGGCCGTCTTCGGGTGGATGCTGACGACCGACGGCTTCGCCATCAGCGCGCGTTGGCTCCTCGTGGCCGCCATCCTGGCGAGCCTGCCGATCCTTCTGGTCCGCGAGGCGCCCACGGATGCGCTCGTTACCCCGGGTCGGCGCGGAGTCGCCCCGCGGCGCGTGCCGTTCCGCCGATTCCTGCGTCGCCTGATCGTGAGCCTGCGGCGCCCGCGGGCTCTGCGGCTTCTCGCCCTGTGCTTCGGTCTCGACGGCGCGCTCGGGCTGTTCGAACTGCCCTTCTCGGTGGACCTGCTCCAGCGTCAGGCCTGGGATCCGGCGGTCCTGTCCCGTCTCCAGGCCGGCCTGGCGCTGGCGAGCGGAACAGCCGGCGCGCTGGCGGTCGGCTTCTGGTCCGACAGGTCCGGCCCGGTCCGGCCGCTGCGCATCCTCCTGCTGGCCAGTACCGGCACGTTCCTGCTGGCCGGAGCCCTGATCGCGTCGGACTTCGTCGGCGCGGCCGGACCGGTGATCCTCGCGCTGACCAACATGCTGCCCGGCCTGCTGATCGTCGCGCTGATGCCGGCCCTGCTTCAGGCCAGCCAGGGGCGCCCGGGTGCGGCGACGCAGTTCGAAGTCTACATGGCGGCGATGAATCTCGGGTCCGTCGCCGGAACCGCGCTGGCCGGGTGGCTCGCGCCGGTTTTGCCGCTGGCTGCGGTGGCTGTGTTCGTCGCCGCGGCCTTCCTGGGCGCGTTCCGGATCGCCGGGCGCGGCGATCTGCTCGGTCCCCGCCAATGAGGGAAAGCGGGGATGCCGCTCGCGAACGGCTCCCGGCCGGCCGTCGATGCGCTAGAACCCCACCATGGCCGCCGCGAAAACCGACACGCCCGATCTCGACCTGACCGCCGAGGAGGCCCGCGCCGAGCATGCGCGGGTCTCGGAGGCGATCCTCGAAGCCGACCGGCTCTACTACCAGGAGGACGCGCCCGAGATGTCGGACGCGGACTACGACCGCCTGCGCCGACGCCTGGAGACTCTGGAAACCGGCTTCCCGGATCTCGCCGGTACGGGCGCCGCCAGCACGTCGGTGGGCGCCAAGCCCTCGGAAAAGTTCGCCAAGGTGCGGCACGCCGTGCCGATGCTCTCGCTGGGCAACGCCTTCGACGATGCCGAGGTGGCAGAGTTCGTTGCCCGGGTGCGCCGCTTCCTCGGCTGGCCCGAGGATGCACCGCTCGCCTTCACGGCCGAGCCGAAGATCGACGGCCTGTCGCTGTCGCTCCGCTACGTGCGGGGGCGCCTCGACACCGCGGCGACGCGCGGCGACGGCGAGGTCGGCGAGAACGTCACCGCCAATGCGCGGACCGTACAGGACATCCCGGAGACGCTGGCCGGCACGGACTGGCCGGAGGTCTGCGAGGTCCGCGGCGAGGTCTACCTGTCGCACGCCGATTTCGCCGCCATCAACGCCCGGCAGGAGGCGGCCGGCAAGGCGCTGTTCGCCAACCCGCGCAACGCCGCCGCCGGGAGCCTGCGCCAGCTCGATCCCGCGATCACCGCGTCCCGGCCGCTGCGGTTTTTCGCCTATGCCTGGGGCGAACTCTCGGCGCCGATCGCCGAGACGCAGACCGGCGCGCTGGAGCGTTTCGCGGCCTGGGGCCTGCCGGTGAACGCGCTGACCCGAACCTTCACCGACCGCGACGCGATGCTCGCCCATTACCGGCAGATCGAGGCGGACCGGGCCGGGCTCGGCTACGACATCGACGGCGTCGTCTACAAGGTCGACGACCTCGCGCTGCAGAAGCGGCTCGGCTTCGTGTCGCGCTCCCCGCGCTGGGCGCTCGCCCACAAGTTCGCCGCCCAGGAGGCGACGACGGTGGTGGACGACATCGTCATCAATGTCGGCCGCACCGGTTCGCTGAACCCTCTGGCGAAGCTCCGGCCGGTGACGGTGGGCGGTGTGGTGGTGTCGAACGCCACGCTGCACAACGAGGGCTACGTGAAGGGCGTCGGCGCCGATGGCGAGCCGATCCGCGACGGTCGCGATATCCGCGTCGGCGACACGGTGACGGTGGTCCGGGCCGGCGACGTCATTCCGAAGGTGATGGATGTCGATCTCACCAAGCGTCCGGCGGATTCGCGGCCTTTCGAATTTCCGGAAACCTGCCCGGCCTGCGGCAGCCGGGCTGTGCGCGCGGTCAATCCGCGCACCGGCCGTCCCGACGCGATCCGACGCTGCACTGGCGGCCTGATCTGCCCGGCGCAGGGGGTGGAGCGGCTGAAGCACTTCGTCTCGCGCAACGGGTTCGACATCGAGGGTTTCGGCGAGACCTATATCGAGGTTCTGTTCGAGGCTGGCCTCGTGCGCCAGCCGGCCGATCTATTCCGGCTCGACTTCGACAAGCTCAAAACGGCGGTCGTGGCACGGCGCGAGGCGCTGTCGGCCGAGCGGCGCGCCGAATCCGGGGCGGCCGAACCGCCCAAGAAGGCCGCCAAGAAGAAAGGCGAGGAGGACGACAAGGCGATCAAGAACTTGCTGGCTGGCGTCGAGGGCCGGCGTCAGGTGCCGATGAACCGCCTGCTCTTCGCCCTCGGAATCCCACAGATCGGCGAGGCAACCGCCAAGGCGCTGGCCAAACGCTTTACCGACATGCCGACACTCGTCGCGTCGATCCGCGAGGCCGCTGCGGCGCAGCCTGGGCCCGACTGGATCGAACTGACGGCGGTGCCCCGGGTCGGTGGGACGACCCGCGACCGGCTGCTCGACCTGGGCCTTCCGGAGGACGAAGCCACGCCCGGCCAGGAGCGGGCGCGCCTCAGCACCGTCCAGCGCGAAAATCTCATCGCCCATTACGGCAATGCCGAAGCGGTCCGCGCAGCGATCACCAAGGCTGCAGCGCAGCGCCCCGGGGATGCGTACCGCCTGTTCGCCGATGACGGCGAGATCGGGCCTGTCGCGACGGATGCGCTGCTTCTGTTCTTCTCCGAACCTCACAATGCCGATGCCGTTACGGCTCTGCTCGAACAGGTCGAGGTCGAGCCGATGGAGCAGGCGGCTTCGGCCTCGGCCTTCGCGGGCAAGACCGTTGTGTTCACCGGCACCCTGGAGAAGATGACCCGCAACGAGGCCAAGGCCGTGGCCGAGCGCCTCGGCGCAAAGGTCTCGGGCTCGGTCTCGGCAAAGACCGATCTTGTGGTGGCCGGCCCTGGGGCGGGCTCCAAGCTGAAGGATGCGCAGAAGCATGGCGTGCGCGTCGTCTCGGAAGACGATTGGCTCGGGATGGTGGCGCAGGGTTGAAGCGCGAGTCCGGGCGGCCTAGACCTCCTGGGGAACAGCCCGAGAACTCCCGCCCGGCATGGTTGCCCCCCGATGACGGTCCTGGCCCTCGACTTCGAGACGGCCAACGAGCGGCGCGACAGCGCCTGCGCGGTGGGTCTCGCCTGGATCGCGGACGGCCGGGTCGTGCGCCGGGAAAGCCACCTGATCCGCCCGCCCGAGATGCGCTTCTCGCCTGGTAATATCCGGGTGCACGGTATCCTGCCGTCCAACGTCGCCGACGCCCCGGACTTTGCCACCGCGATGGCACCGTATCTGGACGACCTGCGGCGCGGGCTCATCCTGGCGCATAACGCGAGCTTCGATATCGGCGTCCTGCGGGCCGGGCTGGTGCGCGCCGGCCTGCCGGTGCCGGATCTGTCCTATCTCTGCACCGTGCAGGTGGCGCGCCGCGTATTCCCAGGGCCGGAGGGCTGCGGGCTCGGCAAGGTGGCGCGGCGTCTGGGCATCCGCTTCGAGCACCACGATGCCGGCGAGGACGCCTATGCCTGCGCGGAGATCGCGCTGGCGGCCATGCGCGAGCGGGACGCCGCGGACGTTCACGCGCTGGCCGCTTTGCTCGGCCTTCCGATCGCGCGGGCGGACGGCGGACCCGCCGTGCCGCGACGGCCCCTTGGGGCGCCCCCTGGGGCGATCAGCGGGCGCGCGATGGCGGCCTTCCAGCAGGCGCCATCGGCGCTCTGCTTCGCCATGCGGGGATCCACCGGCAACCGGTACGACGTGCGTCTCGAGGAACGGCCCGGCGGCCCGCAGCTGCGCTGCACCTGCTCGGCCGGCCGCTTCAACGTGCGCTGCCGCCACGTGAAGGCGCTCGAGGTCGGCGACATCACCGACCTGCTCTCCAACAACGCAGCCGATGTCGTGCTGCTCGCCCGCATGCTCGGCGCGAAGGCGCGGATCGCGGGCGCGGCCTGAGGCGGATCAGGCCGCGTCGAGACAAGCCCGGAAGGCGGTGACAGCGCGCTCGATATCGGCGGCGGTGATGTGCCGGTGTGTCACAAGACGCAGCCGCGTCGGGCCCAGGGGCCGGGTGCGGGTTCCCGCCGCTTCGAGCGCCTCGACCCAGTGAGCGCTGTCGCGGCCGGTTCGCACCAGATCGACCTGCACGATGTTGGTCTGCGGCACACTCGCGGACAGGCGTGCCCCCAGCGCGTTCAACCCGTCGCTGAGCTGCCGGGCCCGCGCGTGATCCTCGTCCAGCCGCGCACCCATGGCGGTGATCGCTTCAAGACCCGCCGCCGCCACGATTCCGACCTGCCGCTGGGTTCCACCGATCATCTTGCGCAGGCGCCGGGCCGTCGCGATGACCGGGGCGTCGCCGGCCAGCACCGCACCCATCGGCGCGCTCAAGCCCTTCGACAGGCAGAGCGAGACCGTGTCGACATGCGCCGTGAGATCGGCCGGGGGGACACCGAGATGGATCGCGGCGTTGAACAGACGCGCTCCGTCGAGATGGACCGGGATGCCGCGCCTGCGGGCGATGTCGGCCAATGCCGCCATGTGGGCGGGCGGCAATACCGTTCCGCCGGCCGCATTGTGCGAGGTCTCGACCGCGATCATCGCGGTGCGCAGCGGGCTCGCGGAGGGGTGCAGCGCCGCCTCCAGACGGTCGAGATCCATGGCGCCGTCTGCGCCTTCGATCCCGAGCAGGAAGGTCCCCGTGAGGGTCGCGGCCCCGCGCTCGGTGTTGAGCATGTGGGCCTGTGCTTCGAGCAGCACCTGCTCGCTGCGCTGAACCTGCGCCAGGATCGCCAGGAGATTGCCCATCGTGCAGCTCGGCACGAACAGGCCGGCGGCCTTGCCCAGCATCGCGGCCGCCGTCTCTTCCAGCGCCCGCGCGGTCGGGTCGGCGTCGAGACCGTCATCGCCCAGCGGCGCGGAGCGCATCCGCGCGTACATGGCCTCGGTCGGCCGGGTGACCGTATCGCTGCGCAGGTCCACGATGTCGGACGCTTCAACCGCGGCGTTCATGTCGGTGTGCATCTCAATACCTGCCGGCCGGCCTATCGATAGGCGGCCTCGTCACCGGAATCGGTCGGATTGGCCAGAGCCCGCTTCAGTACGTCGCTCATCGGCAGTTCGAGATTGATGCCCCTCGGCGGGATCGGCTGCTCGAAGTAGCGGCTGTAGAGACGCGCCACGGTACCGTCCTGGATCAGCTCGATGACCGCCTTGTCGACGGCAGCCTTGAAGGCCGCGTCGTCCTTCGGCTCCAGGATACCGTAGGGCGCGAATTCCAGCCCCTGGGTGCCGATTTTGTAATCGCCCGGCCGCTTCGCGCCCGCGACCGTAGCGTGCGCGAGGGCATCGTCGTTGATCGTCCCCGCGGCGCGGCCGGTCTCCAACAACAGGAAGACCTCCGCGGTGTCCTTGGCGGGCATCACCTGAATGTCGAGCTTGTCGCGGACGTTGATCCGCGTCGCGACGCGCTGGGTCTCACCGCCCGCCTGGGCTGAGATCGCCTTGCCGCGGAACGAAGCGATATCGTTCACGTCGACCGGCGAGTCCTTCCTGGCCGTCAGCACCACCTGCGCCACGAAGGTGGTCGGCGCGAACGCGATCAGCTTGTGCCGCTCCGGCAGGTTGCTGGCGGTGCCGCATTCGAGATCGATCGTGCCGTTGTTGATCAGCGGGATCCGCGTCGCCGACATCACCGGCACGTGCCGGATGTCGAGCTTGGGCAGGCCGAGCACCGTCTTCAGCTTCTGCGCGACGTGCTCGCATATCTCCAGCGAATAGCCGACTGGCTTGGCATCCTTGTCGAGGAAACCGAACGGCGGCGACGCGTCCGGAAAGCCGAGGCTGATCTGACCGGTGGCGCGGAGCTTGTCGAGGCGCCCCTCCGCGATCGACGGTGCGGCGAGCCCGGCCCAGCACAACGCGGCTCCGATAAGCGAAAGCGTCCTCGACACCATCCAAACCCCCTGGTTATGCCAGACTCTGCGTCTCAAGCTTTGCCGGCTGATCCTAGGAGCGGCTGCGCACCGGCGTCCAATGCCGATTCCCGGCCCCAGCATACGGATCT
Organism: Methylobacterium sp. GC_Met_3; assembly: GCF_026540775.1. Taxonomy (NCBI): domain Bacteria; kingdom Pseudomonadati; phylum Pseudomonadota; class Alphaproteobacteria; order Hyphomicrobiales; family Methylobacteriaceae; genus Methylobacterium; species Methylobacterium sp. GC_Met_3. Next base: position 200,716 of record NZ_JALNUL010000002.1, on the reverse strand, counting down.
GATATGGCCGCACGGCGCATGACCTTCCGGCACATCGAGGCCTTCCGGGCCGTGGTGGTCACGGGCTCCATGACCGAGGCGAGCCGGAAGTTGCACACCTCGCAACCGCAGGTCAGCCGCCTGATCGGGCAGCTGGAGGCGATCACCGGCCTGCCGCTGTTCGACCGCAGCGGCAGTCGCGTCGTCCCCTCCCTCGACGGCACACGCTTCCACGCCGAGGTTGAGCGGGCCTTCGTGGGTCTCACCAGCCTTGAGGCGGCGGCCACGCGGATCCGCGCCTTCGGTGCCGAACGGTTGCGGGTCGCCGCGATGCCCCGGCTGGCCGGGGGTCTCCTGGCGCGGGCCGTGGTGCGTTTCCGGGTTGCGCATCCGGACGTGATCGTGGCGATCCATTCCGGCGACGACGCGAGTGTGAATCACTGGATCGACACCGGCTTCTGCGACGCGGCCCTCACGATGCTCTACGGCGACGTTCCGGAGGGCAGGCTCGACCATGTCGAGACCCGGGCCTGCGTGGCGGTGCTGCCCCAGGACCACCCGCTCGCGGACAGCGCCGCGCTCGTGCCGGAGGATTTTCGCGATGTGCCGTTCGTCGCCGCCTCACACGGCAGTGCACTTCGCGATCGAACCGAGGCTGTCTTCGAAGCAGCGGGCGTCACGCTCGCGATCACCGCCGAGGCCGGTCTCGGCGCATCGATCTGCACGCTCGTCTCGGCGGGGCTGGGCGTCAGCGTGATGAATCCGCTGGCCGCCCACGAGGAGGCGAAGGTCTCACCGATCGCGATCCGGCCCTTCACCCCCACCCTGCCGGTGCATTTTGCGCTGCTGTTCCCGCCCGATCACGCGCGGGGACGCTTGATGCGGGCCTTCGGCGCCTGCGCCCGGGCGGTCCTGCGGGAGGAACTCGCCGCGCTGCCGGATGCCGCCACCGGGCGTCCGGCAGGCTGAGCTCAGGCGGCGCGCTTCCGGGCCTCCCCGTAGAAGGTACCGCCGCGCTCGGCCATCGCGGCGAGGGTGTCGGGCACGGCGAACCGCAGGCCGTGCTTGGACTCCAGCGACCGGGCCAGATCGACGAAGGTCGCCGCGCCCATGAAGTCGATGTAGGACAGCGCGCCTCCGGTGAACGGCGCGAAGCCGAAGCCCAGGATCGAACCGACATCGGCCTCGCGCGGGTCCGTGACGACGCCCTCGCCCACCGTGCGGGCAGCCTCCAGCGCCTGGACGACCAGGAGCCGCTGCTTCAGCTCGTTGAAGTCGACGGATTCGGGATCGAGCCGGTTCGGCTGCAGGTCCTTCAGGCCGGGCCAGAGGCGCTTCGGCCCACCCTCGGGATAATCGTAGAACCCCTTGCGGTTCTTCCGGCCCAGGCGGCCCTGCTTCTCCACCAGCTCGGACAGGATCGCCTTCTGCGCCGGATCGACGGCGCCGGCTCCGACCTGCGCCTCGGTGGCCTTGGCGATCTTGAGCACGAGATCGAGGGCGACCTCGTCGTTGAGCGAGAGCGGCCCGACCGGCATGCCCGCCTGGCGGCCGGCGCTCTCGATCATGGCCGGCGGCACACCTTCGGCCAGCATCTTGTGGCCTTCGAGGATGTAGGCGCCGACGCAGCGGTTGGCGAAGAAGCCGCGGGCGTCGTTGACGACGATCGGGGTCTTCTTGATCAACCGCACGTAGTCGAGGGCCGTGGCGAGCGCCCGGTCGCCGGTCGCCTCGCCCTTGATGATCTCGACCAGCATCATCTTCTCGACCGGCGAGAAGAAGTGGATGCCCACGAACTGGTCGGGCCGCTGCGCGCTCATGGCGAGCCCGGTGATCGGCAGGGTCGATGTGTTGGAGGCGAAGATCGCGTCGGGCCGGATCACCGCCTCGACCTTCCGGATCACCTCGGCCTTCACCTTCGGATCCTCGAACACCGCCTCGATCACGAGGTCGCAATCCGCCAGCGCGGCATAATCGGAGGTGGCCTCGATACGGCCGAGCAGCGCGTCGCGATCAGCGGTCTTGGCGCGGCCCTTGTTGATCTGGCCGGTGATCAGCGTGTGGGCGTAGGCCTTGCCCTTCTCGGCAGCCTCGACCGACTGGTCGACCAGTACCACCGCGATCCCGGCCTGCGCCGTCACGTAGGCGACGCCCGCGCCCATGAAGCCGGCGCCGATCACGCCGACCTTCTGCAGGGTACTGGCCGGCACGTCCTTCGGACGGCGTGCCCCCTTGTTCAGCTCGCCCATGGAGATGAACAGCGTGCGGATCATCGCCGCCGCCTCCTTGCTGCGCAGGATATGCGCGAAGTACCGGCTCTCGACCCGCAGGGCGAGGTCCATCGGCAGCTGCAGGCCCTCGTACACAGAGGCCAGGATCGCTTTTGCGGCAGGGTAGTTGTCGTGCGTCTCGCGCCGATAGATCGCGTTGGCCGGCGGCCAGATCATCATGCCGGCGGGCGAGTAGACCTTGCCGGAGGGCGCCTTGAACTTCGGCACGTCCCAGGGCGCCACCGCCGAGCCGCCTTCGCGGATCCAGGTCTTGGCACGCTCGACGATCTCGGCCTGTGGCGCCAGCGCGTGGACCAGCCCCATGCCCTTGGCCATCGGCGCACGGATCTGCTCACCCTTGAACAGCATCTGGAGGGCGTCGCCGGTCTGCATCAACCGGGCGACCCGCTGCGTGCCACCGCCACCCGGAAACAGGCCGACCTTGATCTCCGGCAGGCCGACCCGCGTCTTCGCGTCGTCCGACGCGACCCGGTAGTGGCACGACAGGGCCAGCTCGAAGGCGCCGCCGAGGCACAGGCCCTGGATCGCCGCCGCGAAGGGTTTGCCGCAGGTCTCGAGCCGCCGGAACAGCAGCGACAAGCGCCGGGACGCCTCGAAGAAATGGCGCATCGCCACCTCCTCGCCCTGCTCGGCCTTGAGCTTCTCATAGGCGAGACCGAGGCCCTGCAGCATGGTGAGATCGGCGCCACCAGAGAAGTTGTCCTTGCCGGTGGCGATGACGCAGCCCTTAATGGCGGCATCGGAGACGACCTGCGCGATGATCTGCTCGAGCTGATCCATCACGCCCTCGGTGATGACGTTCATCGACCGGCCGGGCATGTCCCAGGTCGCCAGGGCGATGCCGTCGGCATCGGTCTCGAACCGGAAATCGGTCAGCGTCATGGTGCCGTCCTCCCAGGACAATGTCGGAAAGATACCGAAGCGGTCACGTTAAGGTTGTATAGAGTCCGAGCTGGCACGGTCCGACGGTTGGGGGGCACCGACGGAAACCAGTCATGACGAAGGAAACCGGATGCCGCGCCTGCCGCACCGGCACCACCCTCGATTTCGATTTCACGATGGCCTTCCAGCCGATCGTCGACATCAGCACGGGATCGGTCTGGGCCTACGAGGCCCTGGTGCGGGGCCCGAACGGTGAGCCGGCGCCGACGATCCTGAGCCGCGTGACCGACGAGAACCGTTACCAGTTCGACCAGGCCGCCCGCGTCCGGGCGATCGAACTCGCCGGCCGGCTGTTCCCGCGGGACAGCGACACGCGGCTCTCGATCAACTTCATGCCGAACGCCGTCTACGAGCCGATCGCCTGCATCCGCGCATCCCTGGAGGCGGCGCGGCGCGTCGACTTCGCGCATCAGCGCCTCATGTTCGAGTTCACCGAGCAGGAGCGATTCCGCGACATCGCGCATGTGCAGCGCATCGTTGCCGCCTATCGCAAGCAGGGCTTCCTGACCGCGCTCGACGATTTCGGCGCCGGCTTCGCGGGCTTGAGCCTGCTGGCGAATTTCAGGCCCGACCTGATCAAGATCGACATGGATGTGCTGCGCGGCCTCGACACCGATGCCGGCCGTCACGCCATCGTGTCCGGCGTCGTCGGGATCGCCCGGGCGCTCGACGTGACGGTTCTCGCCGAAGGCATCGAGACCGCCGCGGAACGCGAGGCCCTGCGCGCCCTCGGGATCGACCTCATGCAGGGCTACCACTTCGCCAAGCCGATGCTGGAGGCCTTGCCTCCGGTCGCCGGCTTCGCGCCCATGAGTGCCGCGCGCGCGGCCTAGGGCCAGCCGAGGGCGCGCGGCAACCATCGCTTACTTCGGAGCCGGGACGGGCACCGCAGCGGGCGGCATTGGCGGCGCGCCGGCCTTCGGCGCGTTGTCGGTAGCCGAGGCCACCGCCAGCATGTTCAACAGCTTGGTGACCGAGTTCTGCGAGATCGCCGTCGCGGCGGAATTCGGATCGGCGTTCATGGTCTGGAACTTGAGGTAGGTCGGATCGGAATAGATCTCGTCGAGATGCTTCAGCTCGGCGAGGCTGAACTTCTCCGCGTATTCCTTCGACAGTCCCTCGACCATGATCTTGCGCTGCTTCTCGAACTCGTCGTTGAGTTCCTTGCGCACGGACTCGGCCCGCGCCTCCGGCATCGGCGCGACGGTCTTTTCCAGCGCGACGTTGAAGCCGGTCTGCAGGTTCTTGATCAGGGTCTTGTTCACCAGGGTCGTGGCCGTGGCGACTCGGTCCGCCGCCTCGTCGGCGTGGGCAGCGAGCGGCAGGCTTAGAGTGACGCCAAGGCACAGCGTCGCGATCAGGCGGTTCAAGGGCTTGTCTCCCATAGTCTTATCGTCGAGCCCGGATGCGGGCTGGACGTCGCCCGCGCCTCTAGCAGCGTTCCCGATCTTTGGGGAGCGGCGCAACACCGCGTCCGGACATGGACCCGTCAAACCCGCTCGATGATCGTTGCCGTGCCCATGCCGGCGCCGATGCACAGCGTGATCAGCGCCCGCTCCTTGCCGGTGCGCTCCAGCTCGTCGAGGGCCGTGCCGAGGATCATCGCTCCGGTCGCGCCGAGCGGATGACCCAGCGCGATCGCGCCGCCGTTGACGTTCACGGCCGCCGGATCGAGATCGAAGGCCTGGCAGAAGCGCAGGACCACCGCCGCGAAGGCCTCGTTCACCTCGAACAGGTCGATGTCCGACACGCTCATCCCGGCCCGGGCCAGGACCTTCCGGGTGACGTCGACCGGGCCGGTGAGCATCAGGGCCGGGTCGGAGCCGATATTGGCAAACGCCCGGATGCGTGCACGCGGACGCAGGCCCGCGGCCTCGCCAGCCGCCTTGGAGCCCACCAGCACGGCCGCCGCGCCGTCCACGATGCCGGAGGAATTGCCGGCGTGGTGGACGTGATCCACCACCTCGACGTCGGGATGCGCGTCGGTCGCCACGGCGTCGAAGCCGCCCATCTGGCCCATCTGCACGAAGGAGGCCTTCAGCGCGGCGAGCGACTGCATGTCGGTACCGGGGCGCATGTGCTCGTCGCGGTCCAGCAGGGTGATGCCGTTCACGTCGCGCACCGGGACCACGGAGCCGTTGAACAGCCCCTCCCCCCAGGACTTCGCCGCCCGCTCCTGGGAGCGAACCGCGTAGGCGTCGCAATCGTCCCGGGTGAAGCCGTACTTGGTGGCGATCAGGTCGGCCGAGACACCCTGGGGCATGAAGTAGGATTTGATGGCGATGGCCGGATCCACCGGCCAGGCACCGCCCGACGCGCCGATGCCGATGCGGCTCATCGATTCGACACCGCCGCCCACCGCCATCTCGTGCTGGCCGCTCATGACCTGCGCGGCCGCAAAGTTCACGGCGTCGAGGCCGGAGGCGCAGAACCGGTTGATCTGCACGCCCGGCACATGGGCGCCGTAATCGGCCACGAGGGCCGCCGCCCGGGCGATGTCGCCGCCCGCCTCGCCCACCGGATCGACGCAGCCCAGAATCACGTCGTCCACGAGGCCGGTATCGAGCCCGGTGCGATCCTTGAGGGCACGCAGGGTCGTCTCGGCGAGGCGCAACGCGGTGACTTCGTGCAGGGAGCCATCCGCCTTGCCACGCCCGCGGGGCGTGCGCACATGGTCGTAGATGAAGGCGTCCGTCATCAGCACTCCCCGGGGGTGTCGGTCCTCGCCTCGCGGCGACGCGGCCTTACAGGGCCGTCTCGGTTCACACCAGTGTGCCACGGCGCGTGCGCCCTCGGCCAGCCCCAATCGCGAGGAGCCGGCGGAGGACGCGTGACAGGGCGGGGGATTTCTAGTTCTTTTCGAGGCAGCGCGCCGATCTGGCGATAGCGGGCCGCGTACCCGGAGCCTACGGCTGCCTGTGTCGCGCTCCCCGGCCAGTACAGACCCGGCCGGGGATCGAAGAGCAGCTAGTCCTGCAGCATCCGCTTCAGCAGCTCGACTTCATCGCCGAGCACCGTGTCTTCGCCGATCAGCTTCTCGATCTTGCGGACGGCGTGCAGCACCGTGGTGTGATCGCGTCCGCCGAAGCGCCGGCCGATCTCCGGCAGCGAGCGCAGGGTCAGCACCTTCGAGAGGTACATGGCGATCTGGCGCGGCTTGACCACGGCGGCGGTGCGGCGCTCCGACAGGATGTCCGAGCGCGAGACGTTGTAGCGCGAGGCCACCAGCTTCTGGATGTCCTCGATCTTGATCCGCTTCGGCTCGCGGTTCTTCACGAGATCGCGGATCGCGTTCTCGGCGGTGTCCATCGTCACCGCGGTGCCGGTCAGCGTGGCGTGTGCCAGGAGGCGGTTCACCGCGCCCTCAAGGTCGCGGCCGTTGGCGGTGATCGCCCGGGCCACGTAGGACGCCACCTGCGGCGAGACATCGAAGCCCGGATGCGCGGCCCGCACGGCGGCGAGACGCGCCGACAGGATCGAAACCCGCAGGGCCTCGTCGAGGGCGGTGATCTCGACCACGAGGCCGCCGCCGAGGCGCGAGCGGACCCGCTCGTCGAGCGCCTCCAGCTCGGTCGGCGGCCGGTCCGAAGCCACCACGACCTGCCGGCCGGCATCGATCAGGGCGTTGATCGTGTGGCCGAACTCGGCCTGGATCGACTTACCCTGGATGAACTGGACATCGTCGAGGATCAGCAGGTCGATCCCGCGCAGCCGCTCCTTGTAGACGAGCGCCGACTGCGTCTTCAGGGCGTTGACGAAGCCGTACATGAACCGGTCGGCGGTCAGGTAGATCACCCGGCGCCCGGCTTCCCGGGCGGCATGGCCGATCCCGTGCAGCAGGTGCGTCTTGCCGAGGCCCACGCCGGCATGGAGGTAGAGCGGGTTGTAGAGCGCCCCCTCCCCCTGATGATTGGCCACCCGTTCGGCGGCGGCATGCGCCAGGGCGTTGGAGCGACCGATCACGAAGCTCGCGAAGGTCAGCCGCGCGTCGAGCGGCGTGCCGCTGAGGTCGCCACCGGCCTCCGCGGCCTGGCGGGGCTCCGGCGCTACGGCGGCGACCGGAACCGAAGCGCCGGCCGCATGCAGCCGGGCGAGCGGGCCGCTGGCGGGATTCGCCTTGGGCGCCCCCGTGGTGACCGTCCGCACCGGCGCGCCGGTGCCGCGCACCCCGACCTCGATCCGCGCGATCTCCTCGACCTCGGCCTTGAAGGTGCCGAGCACGCGGTCGAGGTAGTGCGACTCGATCCAGCTCTTGAGAAAGCGGGTCGGCACCGTGAGGCGGGCCGTCCCGCCAGCGACCGCCTCGAGTTCGAGACGGGCGAACCAGCTCGCGAAGACGTCCTCGCCGAGCTCGGCGCGCAGCCGGCGCTTCACGCGCGCCCAGGCGGACCCGTAATCCATCGTACCGCCGCCGTTGCGGCCACCCTCGTCGTCGCTCGCCACTGTTCCGTCGACACGCATCATTGGCTCTCCCGACGCTGCCCCCGGTCTCCCGCGGGCCGCGCCTACGCACGATTTACGCTCTTCGAGTCCCGCAAGGACGGGCGGGACAGAGTCCCTCGAACGGAGTCAAGCCCATTGCGAGGAACTTTTGCCGATTGAGAGAGCCTATCAACAATTACCTACGGTTCCTTTAACAGTGGGACTTGTGGGGATGGCGCAGATTCCCATTTCAAAGTCTTCCGCCCGCCGCGGAACGACCCGGCTAGAGTCTTGGCGAATCGGAATGATTCGCCAAAATCCCGAATCGGCGCCGTTTTGCTTGATCGGTGTCAGTCTTTGTTAAGCTACACGCGGCGCCGAGACTCTGCAATGTCGCCGAGTCTTGAACAGGGTTAATGCTTTCCGTATCACTGGCATCGGTCTCAGACGGCCGGCGGCGATACAGGCATGAAAAAAGCCCGGCTCGTGGAGCCGGGCTTCAAACCGTCTGAAGAATGCGGGTGGTTCAGGCGGCCAGCGCCTTCACCCGGGCGGCCAGGCGCGAGACCTTCCGCGAGGCATTGTTCTTATGGACGATGCCGTGCTGGGCAGCGCGCATCATCTCGGGCTCGGCCTCACGGAGGGCGGTGAGCGCGTCCTGCTGGTTGCCGGTGGCGATCGCCTCCTCGACCTTGCGGACGAAGGTGCGCATACGCGAGCGGCGCGAGCGGTTGATCGCCGTACGCTTGGCGATCTTGCGGGTCATTTTCTTGGCCGAGGCGGTGTTGGCCATCTAAGTCCTCGTTCTCTTCGTCGGGCGATGCCGACGGGCCGGCTTTGCCGGAAATCGGTCGTCGCGTCAGGTTGTCTGGCGATAGCCGAGACGCAGCGCGCGCGAAAGCGCGGCCCCTCGGCGAAGCGGTCTCTATAGTGAGCGGGTCGCCCTGCGTCAACGCGGAACAGTTGGACGCCGCTCAATGGCGACAGGCGCCCTAAATCTTGACATTTTTCCTATGTTGCTGCTTTGTTCTCACGCCGCCATGGCGGGGCGGTGTGGCGGGGCACGACGATCATGCGTGAAGAGTCTCCAGCACACAGCGAGTCGATCGTTCTGCGCAACATTCTTGCCGGCCTCGCACTGGAGACCAAGCTGATCCGCCTCCAGCGGGAGCTCCAATTCCGAGGTTGGGAGACGCAGCCGCGCGCACCAGCGGGACAGCCGAACGGTGGCGAGTGGGTGCAGGGCCCGAGCGGCGGCCAATGGGCGTCGCTCCACGAGGACCGGCCGGGCGGCCCGTCGCCTCAGGATCCGCCGCCGCTCACGGAAAGCACCACGCTGGAGGACGGGACGCGCGTCCTGTCGGTCCGAATACACGCGGGGCGACAGCCCTTCGACGAACATCACACCGTCACGGCGCCGGATGGCGAGAGCCGGATCTTCGAGACGTCCGGCGAAACGCAGACGGTTCGCGACGGCAAAACGGGCGAGGTTTTATCGCGGACCACCTTTACGCCGACCGGTCTCGTCGCTGAGCCGATCGTTCAACAGGCCTTTGCCCCCGCCCTACCGCTGATCGCCGCCCCCGTCATCGCAACCTTCGAGCTTGGGTTGCAGCTCCTGACGTACCTCTCCACTCGTGAGGACGGGTTCGGCACAGTTTTGGGGCTTACAGCGCAAGCATATAAGTTTGGGGACGATCCGCAGATGAGCATGCCGATGTGGATCGGCCGGCTCAGCCAAGCTCAGCTGGATAACGCCTGTCCCAGAAACGGGGAAGTGCAAGCTATCGTGGACGAGGTGACTGCGCGTGTGACAGCACAAGGTGGGTATGCCAATGCTACGCAGCTGGGTACGATGATTCACATTGAGATCGCGCGCATCATCAACGAAAAGAGAGATCTAAACTTTGTTGCAGAACGTATATTAGCTGAACGAAAGGAAGATGGAATTTACATTCTTATTGGCAGCAAGAGAGCCGACGTATTTGAGAGGCCTCGCATCGACACCGTGTGTATCTACGACCCAAAAACTGGTCGACAGGGCTGGACCCCTAAGCAAGCTGTTGACTCCGTCAAGGCGGCAAAGCGCGAATTTCCGGAAGCAATGCGCTTCATTATGATACAGGTAAGACCTAGGAAATGGCCCAAATGATTGGCACACCGGCACAGCAAATCAAGGAACTGTCGATGCCATTAATCGACAGAAATCAGGATGTCACTCTGACAGGCGGCAAATTTCTCTGCATTCAGAGTGTCGGTCATATTGCCAGGCAGATCCGAATTCACAACCGCGCTAGCCGAGGCTACTTCACGCTCGAATGGAGACTGACGGAACTGTATATTCGTGGAGACAAATTCGGATTCGGAGGTTATGGCCGATCGATCGGTATGATCGGACGGTCGCGCCAATTCAAACCCGCTGGCCAAGATGGAGTTTGGGATTGGGACGACCCGACGATCACTGAGGATTTCGTCGCTCAGGTTGAGACCGAAATCCTTCCGCTTCTTAGATCCTTAGACTCAATCGAGAAAATTGTAAACTTTATTTTATCCCAAGAAATGCGAGGTTATAGCTTCCACAAAGACCATATCTGGATGTGCCTTACAAACGCCGCGCTCGGCGAATTTGCGATTGCCAGAAAACATTGCGGCCTGATTACCCCAAGCTTCAAGGAACAATACGAGAAGAAAAAAGCGATCGATGATGAATCGATATCTGATTACCTTCGGAGCTGGGTTGCGCTGGGGGAGGCCCTGCAGGCCGGCGATTACATTACTTTGGCGAGGCTTCTCTGGGAGAACGAACGCTCTGAAGCAGACCGTTTCAAACTCGGCCGTCACTGGCAGCCCACGGCGTTTCCATTTCAGAAGACTGCCACACCGACAAGGATGGCCGGCGGACCGGATCAACAATGATCAGCGTGCGAGGGACTAGAATCCCTTCAGCATCTCTGACAGTAGTAATAATTCGCAAAGTAAAATAAAAATGCTATATAAATTAACTTTCGGATAGTAGCAGAAAGATGTATATTTGCAAAAGTTTCCAATGTAGCCAGGGCCTGCATTAATTTGCGAAGAGGATAGGCGTATCGAGCAGCACAAAATCTTCGAAGTGTTAAAGACTTTGGAGGATGCCAAGATTTTTCCGGCTCGCGCGGGATCGGCCAGATACGATCAGGGTCGACGCAACGCTCTATTGGTTGCGCCTGGAGATCGAGTGCTTTGACGACAACCACGTCGAGGTATCAACCTTCCGAGGGACGGAAGACATCGATGGAGATTTCAATTATATTATAAGAATACTGGCTGATAACCCAATGGATTTGATAGGACAATGCGCCATCGCGGTCATCGGCACACCATCGGCAGGGCGCAGCGCTCGAGCGTCAAACCTCACTCCGGCCAGCGCAAAGCCGCCGCCGCCGCAAGCGTTCCGACCACGGCGGCGATCAGCGTCAGCGCGGCCAGCACGGCCAGCGGCACGAGGAACGGCACCGTCCCCCCGCTCGCCGCCTGAGCGGCCGAGACGCCGAAGATCAGCGTCGGGATCATCAGCGGCAGCACCAGCACCGCCAGGATCAGCCCGCCCCGCCGGATCGAGGCCGTGAGCGCCGCGCCCACCGCACCGATGAAGCTGAGCGCCGGCGTCCCGGCGAGAAGCGTCAGGGCCGTAGAGCTCATGGCGGTGCCGTCGAGGGCGACCAGCAGGCCGAAGAGCGGGGCAGCCAGCGCGAGCGGCAGGCCGGTGGTCAGCCAATGCGCCGTCACCTTGCCGAGCACCACCAGTTCCAGTGGCACCGGCGCGGCGGTCATCAGGTCGAGGGAGCCGTCCTCCTCGTCGGCCTGGAACAGGCGGTCGAGGCCGATCAGCGTCGCCAGCACGGCGGCGAGCCACAGGATCGCCGGGCCGATCCGCGACAGCAGGTTCAGATCGGGCCCGAGGGCGAACGGGACCAGCGCAACGATCATCAGGAAGAACACCAGCGACAGGGCGCCGGACCCACCGACGCGGCCGGATAGGCGTAGGTCGCGGGCGATGAGGGCGAGAACCGCGCGGATCACGCCCAGTCCTCCGTCACGTCGGTCACAGGGGCCGCGGCGGCGGTCTCGATGCGCAGTTCGGCGGCGTCGGAAAGCCCAAGCGCTTGGTGCGTCGCCGCGATCACGAGGCCGCCTTCGGCACGGTGTGCCGCCATCAGCGCGGCGAGCACCGCCTGCGAGGCCGTATCGAGGGCCGCCGTCGGTTCATCGAGCAGCCAGAGCGGCCGGGCGCAGACGAGGAGCCGCGCGAGCGCCACCCTTCGCCTCTGGCCCGCCGACAGATAGGCGACCGGCAGATCATGGGCATGGCCGAGGCCGAGCCGCTCCAGGGCATCGCCGGGCGAGAGGCGCGGTGCTCCCAGGATGCGCTGGGCGAACAGCAGGTTCTCCCCGGCGGTCAGCGAACTCTTCAGCCCATCGCGATGGCCGACCGCATGCAGGCATTCCGGCAAGCTCGCCTCGCCGACATCGGCGATCGCGATCTGCCCGGCGTCCGGCCGCAGCCGGCCGGTCAGGATGGCCAGCAGGCTCGACTTCCCGGCCCCGTTCCGCCCGGTCACTGCGAGCGCATCGCCGGGCCCGAGGCCGAAGGACAGGTTGGCAAAGATGCGGCGGCCGGAGCGGCGGCAGGCCAGATTGTCCACGCTGAGCCGCACCCGATACCCCACCCCGTCCCGTACCCCCCTCCATGCCCGATTGCGCCGCGTAACGGAACCGCACCGCCCAGCTGAGCTTTCGTTCCGAAACGGAGGATTGCCTATGACCGAGGCGAGAAACCCGAGCGAGGCGGACATCGCCACGACACCCGATGCGGTGGCCGGCCGCGCCAAGGTCGAGGCGCGCATGGCCGCCTGTACGCGGGAGGAGCAGGCGGCCTTCTGGGAGGCGGTCGGGCGCTGCTTCGGTGGCGGCAAACCGCCGGAGATGAAGCCGGTCAACGAATAGTCAGACGCCCTTGCGGGTCAGCGCCCGCAACGCGCCGCGAAAGGTGCGCACATCCTGCTCGGTCATGCTCATGCGGTGGAGCATGTCGCGCATGTTGCGGGCGATGATGTCGCGCTTCTCCGGCGGATAGAACCTCGCCGTGTCGAGGACGGCCTCCAGGCTTCCGAACAGGGCAAGCAATGCCTCGCGGGTCGCCGGCGGGGTGAGCAGTTCGCCCGAGAACGGCAGTTGCGCCCGGCCGCTTGCCTGTCGCCACGCGTAGCCGACGAGCAGCACCGCCTGCGCAAGGTTCAGCGAGGGAAAGTCGGGCGACACCGGAAACGTGATGATGGCGTCGGCCAGCGACACCTCGTCGTTGGTGAGCCCGACCCGCTCTCGGCCGAACATCACCGCGGTGCGCTGCCCGTCCCGGCCGACGAGCTCGCCCATCGCCTCCTCGGGCGCGAAGACGCGCTTCATCTGCCCGCGCTCGCGCGCCGTGGTGGCCAGCACGTACTGGCAATCGGCAATCGCCTCGGCGACGCTGCCGAAGAGCGTCGCGCCGTCGAGGACATGCGTCGCGCCCGAGGCCGCCTCGCGCACGCCCTTCTTGGGCCAGCCGTTCTTCGGATTGACCAGGCGCAGCTCCGACAGGCCGAAATTCGCCATGGCGCGGGCGGTCATGCCGATATTCTCGGCGAGTTGCGGCTCGACCAGGATCACCGCAGGGGCAAGCCCCGGCGGGAGTTCGGTCACCTTCCTGGGGGCGTCGCCCTGCTCGTCTCGGCTCGTCATGCAGGCGATCTGGCATGGCCGGCCCTCACCCGTCGAGGGCCGGGTGACGAAGCAGCCCGGATGACAGTGCGCGCCTTCCGTCGCCGGAAGGGCCGCGCTATGTCGCAGAGCGAATTCCAGCCCGGGCCGCCCGGGCGCACGACCGCACGGCCTTTGCATGCCGTGGGCGGGCACAACGCGGAAGGCATCTTTCCATGGCGAAGATCAAGGTAGCGAACCCCGTCGTCGAGCTCGACGGCGACGAGATGACCCGGATCATCTGGTCCGAGATCAAGGACAAGCTGATCCACCCCTATCTCGACGTCGATCTCGAATATTACGATCTGGGCGTCGAGCACCGCGACGCCACCGGCGACAAGGTGACGGTCGATGCCGCCGAGGCGATCAAGCGCCACGGCGTCGGCGTGAAGTGCGCCACCATCACGCCGGACGAGCAGCGGGTGAAGGAATTCGGCCTCAAGGAGATGTGGCGCTCGCCCAACGGTACGATCCGCAACATCCTGGGCGGCGTGATCTTCCGTGAGCCGATCATCTGCAAGAACGTGCCGCGCCTTGTCCCGGGCTGGACCCAGCCCTTCGTGATCGGCCGCCATGCCTACGGCGACCAGTACCGCGCCACGGACTTCAAGGTGCCCGGCAAGGGCCGGCTTACCATCAAGTTCGAGGGCGATGACGGCACGGTCATCGAGAAGGAGGTGTTCAAGTTCCCCGACGCCGGCGTAGCGATGTCGATGTACAACCTCGACCAGTCGATCATCGACTTCGCCCGGGCCTCGCTGAACTACGGGCTGGCACGCAAGTACCCGGTTTACCTCTCGACCAAGAACACGATCCTCAAGGCCTATGACGGCCGGTTCAAGGACCTGTTCCAGAAGGTCTACGAGGAGGAGTTCGAGGCGAAGTTCAAGCCGCTCGGCATCACCTACGAGCACCGCCTGATCGACGACATGGTCGCCTCCTGCCTGAAGTGGTCGGGCGGCTACGTCTGGGCCTGCAAGAACTACGACGGCGACGTGCAGTCCGACACGGCCGCGCAGGGCTTCGGTTCGCTCGGCCTGATGACCTCGGTGCTGATGACGCCGGACGGCCAGACCGTGGAGGCCGAGGCCGCCCACGGCACCGTCACCCGCCACTACCGCGAGCACCAGAAGGGCCGCGAGACCTCGACCAACTCGATTGCCTCGATCTTCGCCTGGACCCGCGGCCTGTCGCACCGCGCCAAGCTCGACGGCAATGACGATCTGGCGAAGTTCTCCGCGACGCTCGAGAAGGTCTGCGTCGACACCGTCGAGGCCGGCTTCATGACCAAGGATCTGGCGCTGCTCGTCGGGCCCGAGCAGAAGTGGCTTTCGACCACCGGGTTCCTCGACAAGGTCGATCAGAACCTGAAGACCGCCATGGGTGTGTGAGGCCCCAGCCTCGGATGACGTTGCGGCGGGCGCCCTATGGGTGCCCGCCGTTTCGTTTCACGCTTCCACTTTTGATCACGAAAAGTCTTCTCAGCGTGATCCGGCGGACTGCAAAGCAGCCGCCCGCTGAGTCGGGATGTGTTTTTCGATAGGCCGCTTCGGACCACGCGCAATCCGGCCATCGGTCGATGTCGAATGCCATCGCCGGCGTTCTGGCGGCCAGTCCCGGCCCGCGCCGAAGTCGCCTTTGGCCCCAACGAGACTGTCTACAAACCACTGACCGCGGTGGCGTCCCAGCCAATACGCAGAAAGGTCTTTACAGCTAGAAGGTGCAAATACGGTTGCATCAAATGCAATCGAAATTGCTATCAGCATGGAGTGGCGGATGGTGCAGTCTCTCGCAAGGCGCCAATGATAGATCCAAGAGCGATCTAAGCTTGGCACTTGGCAGAAGCCCAGGACGCTCAAAGCATGCTCACCCGTCTTCTTTCCACGCTCTGCCTTCAGGCCCTGCGTTCGCCAGCCTGCGGATGGGTGGTGCGGACGGTCGTTGTCTTGGCGTCGCGGGAGGCATCACCGCGCGGCAGGGCGGCCCGCGGCGGCGCTGGCGAGATGGCCCAAGTCCGGTAGTCGACAGGCCGGCCGGAGCGTGGTTCAGGCCGCGCGGGCAAGATCACCCTCGATGGCGGCGAGCGCCCGCTCCAGCGCTCCGAAGCAGGCGGGATCGAACGCCGCACCGAGGTCAGCGCGCATGATGCCAAGCGCCTTCTCCAGCGACATCGCTGCGCG
Organism: Methylobacterium sp. GC_Met_3; assembly: GCF_026540775.1. Classification (NCBI taxonomy): domain Bacteria; kingdom Pseudomonadati; phylum Pseudomonadota; class Alphaproteobacteria; order Hyphomicrobiales; family Methylobacteriaceae; genus Methylobacterium; species Methylobacterium sp. GC_Met_3. Next base: position 185,124 of record NZ_JALNUL010000002.1, on the reverse strand, counting down.
GTAAGGCCGGTCTGCGGTCAGCGCGTCGAAGACATCGGCGACAGAAACGATGCGGGTCTCGGGTGCGATCGCGCCGCCGCTTATCCCGCGGGGATAGCCCCTGCCGTCCAGCCGCTCATGGTGACCACCACCGATGCTGGCCATTTCGTGGAAGACCGCGACCCGCGCCAGGATCGTCTCGGACAGAGATGCGTGGTTGCGCATATCGCGCCACTCCGCCTCGTCCAGCTTGCCGTTCTTGTCGAGGATCGCGTTCGAGACCCCGAGCTTGCCGACATCGTGGAGGAGCGCGGCCCGCTTGAGCCACCGGCGTCGTTCCGGCGGGTAACCGAGTTCGGCCGCGATCATGTCGGCGTAGACCGCGACGCGCTCGGAGTGGCCAGAGGTGAACGGACTCTTGGCATCGATGATCTGTGCGAAGGCACGGGCAATGTCGTCGAGGTAATCCTCGTCCACCACGATCGGGCTGGTCGGCGCCAAGGCGAACACCGCCGCCTCGACCTCGGCCGAGGCCAGGGTGTCCCAGAACCCGGGTTCGGAAGCGATTGCCTCGAAACAGGCGACGACCTGAGGATCGAACCATGTGCCCGAGCGCGCCCGCACCTCGGCGATCGCGGCCGCCGGGCCGGCTGCGGTGTGGAACACATCCGCCACCTGGGCGAGAAGCGCCACGCGGGCGTAGAGCGGGATCGCGGAGCCGGCGAGACGGTCTGGCCGCCCGCTGCCGTTCCAATGTTCGTCAAGGGCGTGGATGGCTTCGCAGACGCTCGCCGGGAAGCGAAGCTGACGGGCGATCTGCGCGCCGCGCTGGCAGCGGGTCTGGATGAGGTCGTCGGCGATCGTTCCGCCGTTCTGCAGGATGTTGAGCACGGCCCGGAAGCGTTCAGCGAGGCCTGCCTTCAGACCCGTGTGAGAAAACACGAAGCCGAGCACCTTGGGCAGGCTATCGCTCACCGTCTTGAAGTCACGCTTGAAGCTGAGATCATCGGAGAGATAAAGTTCACAGATGCGCGCGGCGTTGCTGGAACACCCGAGGTCTTTCAACATCACCGTGTGATAGAGTTCCCAGAGCTGTAGGTCCGGCAGGCCCAGCTCTCGGCCGATGTGAAATCCAATCCACGTCGCGCGCACGCAATGGCCGACGGGCTGCCCCTCCGTGAGATCGAGGGCATGGCTCAGGGCGCCGAGAACTTCCGAGAGCTGGATCGTCCTGGCTTCGACCGCGCTGCCCGATACGATCCGCATCGTTTTGGTCCAGTCTTACGTCTTATAGGCTTCTACAGGGGCAGATAATACCAGCAGAGCCTCACCAAAACGTTGCGCCAAGTCCTGTCGTGTTCGTCTGAAACGCGCGCCACGACGCGGCTGCGCGGGCATTGGCCTTGGGCTTTCTTCGGAACAAGGCGTTCGACGCGGTCGATGCGTCCCGTCGTGGCTTGGCGTGATGCTCTATTGATGTCGGCTTTGATGCCTCGGCCACCTGGAGTGAGCCGGCAGAATACTCCAGACACAGAGCGACGCCTGCACCGGCTGCCTGTTTTCAGGTCCGAGTAACCCGCGATCGACGCGGACCGCGACGCTGAGCCTCAGGCCGCCACCAGCAATGCCGCGCCGGCGACACCGGACAAGACCAGCCGCAGCCGCCCGAGCCAGAGCGGCACGAGGCCGCGGCGGTGCAGATCCTGGTCGATCAGGCCCCAGGCGAGCACGAGGACGCCGAGGATGCGCAGGTCCCAGGGCGCCGGCGCCGCCATCGCGGCCCAAGCCACCAGCGAGGGGATGATCGCCACGAGATAATCGGCATTGCCGGCATTGCGCGCAGCGGCGGCGCCCCATCGGATGCCGCCGAGGAACGAGGCGATCACCGCCCCATAGGCCGACAGAATGGTGCGCGGCGCCAAACCGAGGCTGCTCAGGCCGCCGTCGCTGCCCGAGACCGCCAGGGCCGCAAATCCCAGGAACGGAATGAGACCCGCCACGCCGAGTACGACGGCGCCGATCGGGACGGTGTTCCGGCTCGCCATCCATCCTCCCAGCAGCGGCATGGGCTGGCGACCTACGCGTTCCAACCGCGGTCCGACGCCGCCCCGGTCGGAGCGTTCCTGCATCGCGGGAGCGCGGTCAAGCTCGGATTGTCCGAGGCCGCGCTCCGGCAAATCTGCGCTAGGACCGCTTCGGAGCAGCCGTCAACGCGACGGAACTGGGTGCAGGAGCGCCGAGCAGTGACATCGGGGCGGTGGCACTTGTTTTGGCGCTCGGCGGCTCGTTGACGGCCGCGTCAATCTTTCGCGGCTTGAACGATGCTGCGAGGGACTTCGCACTGGCGAGTTCGGCGGTGCTCAGCTTGTTGGCCACGTCGTCGCGCTTCTTGGCCGCGTCCTCGTCGCCCTGGGAGGCGGCGGCGGCGAACCACGCGTAGGATTGGACCAGATCCTGCGTCAAGCCCATGCCGCGGGCGTACAGCACGCCGAGGTTGTACTGGCTGTCGCGGACACCATACTCGGCACCCTGACGGAACCAGGAGGCCGCGGAGGCGAAATCCGGCTTCCCGTTGGCGGCCGGGTTCTCGGCGAAGATCACCGCGAGATTGTGCATCGACCGGGCGTGGCCCTGTTCGGCGGCGCGGCCGTACCAGAGCTTGGCCTTGTCGAGGTCGCGGACCACGCCGGCGCCCTTCTCGTACTGGCCGGCGATCTTGTATTGCGCCGGCGCGTAGCCCGCCGCGGCCAGCTTCTCGAAGAGCTTGGCGGCCACCGCGAGGTCGCGGGGCATGCCGCGGCCATCGGCCTCCCGGGTGGCAAGATCCCAGACCGCCGAGCCGTCGCCTTCGAGGGCGGCCGTCTTCACTTTGGCGAGCCCCGGCGGCACGCCGCCGAGTTCGGCCTGCAGGGTGTTCATCCCCGAAACCTGCGGCAGGGTGGTTTTCGCGGCGGTCGCACGCGCCTCGGCGGGAACCGGGTTCGGAAGGGCCTGGGTGGTCGTCGGATCGGTCACGGGCGGCTTGGCTCCCGGAGCATCCTTCCAGGCTTCGGCTCCGGCCACCTTGGTGGCCTCCTTCGGGACGTCCTTCGACGCTTCCTTGACGACGGTGCCGGTCTCGGATCCTGCCGCGGCCTTCGCAGTGTCGCCGGCTGCCTCGCTGGCAACGGGGCCGGCCTGGCTCGCGGCGACGACCGGGCGGGGCTCGTCCGGGGCGCGCAGTTTGACCGCCTGAAGGGCTCCGAGCGCCAAGACGATCGCGGCGAGCCCGAGCAGCAGCGGCCGACGCCGACGGTCGATCTCGCTCCGCAACCGGCCGAGGCGGCCCGGCTCGCCCACCGCCTGCGCTGTCGCGGGCTTCGCGGCGCGGGTCTCCCGGCGGTCGATCGGCGCCTCGGCGGCCAGTTCCGCCTGCGCGGCCTGGGCGGCGCGGCGCGCGGCCGCGATGAAGCTGGTCTTGATATCGCTATCCGACCCGGGTTCGGCATTCAGCCTGACGCGGGCCGATTCGGTCGGCAAAGCCTTGGCCGACCGGCGGCTCGCCGAATCGCGGCCCCCGCGGGGCGCCCGGATCGGCCGCCCGCTACCCGGCTCGAGAAGGTCGTCGGCGATCAGCGGGGTCTCGGCCCCGGCCATCCGGACGGCCGGGTTCAGATCCGCGGCGGCAAGCGCCACCTCCGGGCTCGTCGAGGACATCAGGCGATCGTCGAGGGACGGAACCCGCGACTCCGCCGTCTCGGTGGGGCCGAGCCGGACGAGAAGGCGTTCGAGGGCCGTCTGGACACCTTCCAGTGTAGCACCCAGACGCGCGTCTGAAGCCGCCTGCCGCGCCTGCATGTCGGCGAGGCTCGCGCGCAGAAGGCCGATCTCGCCCGAATCCGCGGCGATTGCCGAACCGCTCAGGGTCTGCGCGACCGCGTTGCGGGCGGCGCGTTCGACCACGGCCTCGCTCGGGGCCGCGTCCCTGAGGGCGGCCACCTGTGCCAGCAGATCGCCCATCGTGCGCTCGAGCCCGGCCAGGGCCGGATCGCCGCCCTTGGGCGCATCCAGCCGGTCGGCCAGGGTCATGACCTGCTTCTCGAGGGCGTCGAAGCCCTCGTGCTCACCGGCTTCGTCCACTTTCTCGGCCAGCGTGTGGAGCATCGCCTGGATGGAGGCCATCTCGCTGGGCTCGGCATGAACGACCGCGCTGACCGGCTCCGCATGGTCCTGCAGCGCGCAGAGGTGATCGACCTTCTCGGCCAGCGTCTGGATCTGCTCGGCAAGCGCCGCGGGCGCGGCGATCTTCACGTCGCCGCGGATTTCTTCCAGCAGCGGGCGCAGATCCGGGCCGGCGCCGACGCGTTGCAGCTGCACCACCTGGGCACTGACGACCTGAAGGCTGTTCGCCAGGCTCTGGATCCGCTCCGGATCGGCCAGCGTGCTGATCAGCTGCCGGATCTCGTCGAGTTCCGTGAGCAGCCCGGCCAGCGTCTGACCCTCGGGGTCCGTCGGACCGGCCGCCGCGACATCGTCGAGACGCGCGGCCAAGCGGCGGACATCCTCCGCTACGCGGGCGTGGACATGTTCGGCAACCTCGTCGGCCAGGCGCTCGACCTGATGCCGGATCTCGGCGATCGGTGTCGCGATCGCGCTGAGATCGGTACCAACTTGGGCACGCTCCAGGCCGCTCGTCAGGGCGGCCACGGCCTGTTCCAAAGCACCGAGATCGCGGCTCGTGGCCAGCCGATCGATGGCCTGGCGCAGGCGGAGGGTTTCCACCTGAAGCTCCGCGAGGGCGACCGACGTCGCGGCGGCGTCCTCGGTGCGCGCCTCCAGGCGCCGCGCCAGATCCTGGCGCATGCTTGCGACCACACCGCCATCGGCGGCCAGCGGCGCGGCGTCGCCGGCAGGCTCCTGCGACAGCTCCCGCTGGCGCTGGCGGATGTCCAGAACCGCGCTGCGGATATCGGCGGGCGCCGGGCGCGCACGCCGGCCGGGCTGGCGCGTGGCGACCTGCTCGCCGAGCAGCGACATGCGGCGCTCGATATCCCCGAGCCGCTCGGTGACCTGCTGGACCGGGGCGGCCTGCAGGGCGCGCTCGATTCTGGCTTCGATCTCGGCCAGGCGCTGCGCCTCGGCGATCTGTGCTTCGCGCCGGTCCGCATCCAGGGTCCGGTCGAGGCCGTCGAGACGGTTCATCAGAGCGGCAAAGCCCTCGCCGTAAGTCTCGGCGATGGGTGCCGGACGCTCGGGCGGTCGCGACTCGGTCGGAAGATCCCTCTGGCGGGCGCCGATCTGGTCGATGCCTGATTCGGTGCGGACCGCAGCCTCCGGCCGGTTGACGGGCCGATCGAGCTGCTCGGCGCGGAAGCGGCGACGCTGGTTGCGGTTGCCGGACAGACCGGGCTGCGGTTGCGGAACGACCGAGGCGATCCAGGTCTCGAGCGGGACACCCGCCCGGGCGGCGACGTCGCGGGCGGCGTCGAGCACCTCGGGATCGAAACTGTCGAGCTGCGGCATCGCGGTGCGGGTCATCGGGGGCCTGTGGTCGGCAGCGTTCGTGGTCCAGCCCGTTGCGCGGCAGTTCCCCAAATGGGTATCCGCGGATCACGCCCCGGGTCGTTCGAGTGTGATCATTAACTTTCTTGGTAAACACGAGGTTAAGGGTGTTCTGAGCCGGTAATCATCGCGGCGTTCAAGACGCCGCAGGTCGTGACGCGTGTCACCACGTGGCAGGACTGAGCCGTTGCTCCCGCGGTGGCCGGGCGGTTACATGCGCTGCTGAAAGCGGATCGCGCCGAGAGATCCGCGCAGACGGGGGAAGCCTCACGATGCCGCAGTACCGTGCTCCGGTCGACGATACGCTGTTCCTGCTCTCCGACGTGCTGGGCTTCCACGCGCGGGACAATCTGGCGGGCTTCGCCGACGCATCGCCCGATGTCGTCGAAGCGGTCCTGCGCGAAGGTGGCAAGCTCGCCGAGGAGGTGCTTGCGCCGCTCAACCGGACGGGCGATCTCGAAGGCTGCCGCCGGGAGGCCGATGGCCGCGTGCGCACGCCGACCGGCTTCAAGGCCGCCTACGACACCTATGCAAGCGGCGGCTGGATGGGCCTCTCCGTCCCCGAAGCGTTCGGCGGCCAGGGGCTGCCGCACACGCTCAACACGGCAATCCAGGAATTCGCCTCGGGCGCGAATCTGGCGTTCGGCATGTATCCGGGCCTGACGCAGGGCGCGATGGCGGCCCTGCTGGTGCACGGCACCGACGAACAGAAGGCAATGTACCTGCCCAAGATGGTCGAGGGCGCATGGACCGGCACCATGAACCTGACCGAGCCGCATTGCGGCACGGATCTCGGCCTCCTGAAGACCAAGGCGGTGCCGAACGGTGACGGCTCCTACAGCCTCACCGGCACCAAGATCTTCATCTCGGCCGGCGAGCATGACCTGGCCGACAACATCATCCACCTCGTCATCGCGCGAATCGAAGGCGCGCCCGCTGGCACCAAGGGCATCTCGCTGTTCGTGGTGCCGAAGTTCATCGTGAAGGCCGATGGGTCGCTCGGCGCCCGCAACGGCGTGTCCTGCGGCTCCCTGGAGCACAAGATGGGCATCCACGGGAACGCCACCTGCGTCATGAACTACGACGGCGCGACCGGCTGGCTCGTCGGCCAGGAGAATCGCGGACTCAACGCCATGTTCGTGATGATGAACGAGGCGCGGCTCGCCGTGGGCGTTCAGGGCCTCGGGCAGTCCGAGGTCGCCTACCAGAATGCCGCCGCCTACGCGCGGGACCGGCTTCAGGGCCGCGCGCTGACCGGCGCCACGGCGCCCGAGAAGGCCGCCGATCCGATCATCGTGCACCCGGACGTGCGCCGGACGCTGCTGCAGATCCGCGCCTTCAACGAGGCGGCGCGCGCCCTGATGCTCTGGACCGCGCTCCAGGCCGACATCCTGCACCGCTCGGAGGATGCCCAGGAGCGGCAGGCGGCCGACGACTACCTCGGCCTGATGACCCCGGTGGTGAAGGGCGTCTTCACCGATCGCGGCTTCGCCAACGCCGTCGAGGCCCAGCAGCTGTTGGGCGGGCACGGCTACATCGAGGAATGGGGCATGTCGCAGTTCGTGCGCGATGCCCGCATCGCCATGATCTACGAGGGCGCCAACGGCATCCAGGCCATGGACCTGATCGGCCGCAAGCTGCCGAAGGACGGCGGCCGGGCGATGATGGCCTTCCTGGGCGAGGTCCAGGCCTTCGTGAAGGATCACGGCGAGGACCCCGCCATGGCGCCGTTCGTCAAGCCGCTCCAGGCCGGGCTGAACGATCTCCAGGGTGCCGTGATGTGGCTGATGCAGAACGCGTTCAGCAAGCCCGACAATGCCGGCGCCGGCGCGACCGACTTCATGCACCTCTTCGGGCTGGTTGCGCTCGGCTACATGTGGGGCCGGATCGCCAAGGCCGCCCTCATCAAGCAGGAAGAGGCGCCCTCCCCGCGCTGGGAATCGAAGCTCACGGGCGGAAGGTTCTTCATGGAGCGGATGCTGCCGGAGACGAGCCTGCGGCTGACGCGGATCAAGGCCGGCGCGGAGAGCACCATGGCGTTGGAGGCGGAGGCGTTCTGACGTCGACGTATAGCCATCGACAACGGCCTCGTTCCGGCTGCTGCATCCGGAACGAGGCACGCGTCGCGATTGGCCAGGTCTTCGGCGTCGATGGCCGACCGCGCTTTAAGGCCGAGTTCGGCGTGCGATCCGAGGCGGACCAGCTGGATCGTCGCAGGATCGGGAAGACGGTAGATCAGAACGAGATCCGGCCTGATGTGGCAGTCCCGATGGTCATGCCAATCTCCGATCAGGGCATGGTCCCGGTGCCGCGCTTCGAGGGGCAGGTCGCACGCCAAGCGTTCCAAAACGGCCGCGAGGTCGCCGGATAGCGTTGCGCGGTGGCGCCCCTTCAGCTCTCGTTTGACATCGCGCTTGAACTGGCCGGTGTGCTCAATCGTCCGCATCGAGGGCGGCCATCAGCGAGGCCACGTCGTCGAAACGCGGCAGCTCCCCCCCGCCGTGCTTCACGCATCGCGGCGATTGTCGTTTCATTCGGCGCGAGTGGTTCGAACGGCAGCGCCTTCTCGCGGGCGACCCGCGTCAGCAGCAGCCGTACGGCATCGGACACCGTGAGACCCAGGCCGGCCAGAACCACGGCAGCCTCTTCCTGCGTGACGGGATCAAGGTCGGTCTCGATCACGGCATTCGGCATCGTGACAGCCTCCGGACGCGTAGCCCACCATAACGCTGCGATTGCCCGGAAACCATAAGACCGAGGCGGCATGTCTCCGCAGCCGCGCGTCCGGCAGGCCCGTTCACAGGATTCGATGGCGCGCTCAGGCTGTGAGCGCCCCGTCCAGATCCTCGATGAGATCCGCCGGATCCTCCAGGCCGATCGACAGCCGCACAACATCCGGCCCCGCCCCCGCGGCGGTCTTCTGCGCGTCGGTGAGCTGGCGGTGTGTCGTCGAGGCTGGGTGGATGATCAGCGAGCGCGTGTCGCCGATATTGGCCAGGTGCGAGAACAGCTGGAGGTTGGAGACGAGCTTCACGCCCGCCTCGTAGCCGCCCTTCAGGCCGAAGGTGAAGACCGCGCCGGCGCCGTTCGGCGTGTAGCGCTTGGCCAGTTGGTGGTAGCGGTCGGTCTCCAGGCCCGGGTAGCTCACCCACGACACCGCCGGGTGCTGGACCAGGTGCTTGGCAACCGTCAGGGCGTTGTCGGAATGGCGCTGCATCCGCAGCGGCAGCGTCTCGATGCCGTTGAGGATCAGGAAGGCGTTGAAGGGCGACAGCGCTGGCCCGAGGTCGCGCAGGCCCAGCACCCGGCAGGCGATCGCGAAGCCGAAATTGCCGAACGTCTCGGCGAGCACCATCCCGGAATATTCCGGCCGCGGCTCGCTCATCATCGGGTAGCGGGCATCCCCGGCCCATTGGAACGTGCCGCCGTCGACGATCAGGCCGCCGATCGAATTGCCGTGGCCGCCGAGGAATTTGGTGGCCGAATGAACGATGATGTCGGCCCCGTGCTCGAAGGGCCGGATCAGGTACGGCGTCGCCATGGTGTTGTCGACGACGAGCGGGATGTTGTGCTTCTTGGCGATCTGCGACAGCGCCGCGATGTCGGTGATGACGCCGCCCGGATTGGCGATCGACTCGCAGAAGATCGCCTTGGTGCGCGGCGTGATGGCCGCCTCGAACGAGGCCGGATCGTCGTTCTCGGCCCAGGCCACCGACCAACCGAAGTTCTTGTACGAGTGATTGAACTGATTGATAGAGCCGCCGTAGAGCTTGTTCGAAGCCACGAACTCGTCGCCCGGCTGCATCAAGGCGTGCATGGTCAGGAACTCGGCCGCGTGACCAGACGCGACAGCGAGGGCCGCCGTCCCGCCTTCGAGGGCGGCGATACGCTCCTCCAGCACGGCGTTGGTCGGGTTGGTGATCCGCGTGTAGATGTTGCCGAACGCCTGAAGACCGAACAGCGAGGCGGCGTGATCGACGTCGTCGAACACGAAGCTCGTGGTCTGATAGATCGGCGTTGCCCGCGCGCCCGTGGCGGCGTCGGGTGCGGCGCCCGCGTGGATCGCCAGCGTGTTGAAGCCGGGCAGGCGGTCGGTCATCGTCGTGTCTCCTCCAGGCAGGCGAGCCTCTACGCCCGTGCAGGAGCAGGGCGCAAGAGATCACGCGATGGGGTATCGGCCGGGTGTTGGCCCCAGCTTCGAACGGCTACGCGTCCGGTGACGGGCCGATATCGACGTGCGGCTGGCCGGCCTCCACAAGGGCGCGGTCCACGGCCTCGATGGCCACGAGGGTCCGGGTCAGGTCCTCGGACATGGAGATCGGCGCCACGTCGAGGCCGCCGATCCTGCGGGCGATGGCGTTCCGCTGACGTGCCAGCGACGCGCGGGCACGATTGAGATCCTGTACTTCGTCGGCGGTCATCCGCACTTCCTTTCCGAAACTCGTGCCGGTCAATCCCCAGGCGTCCAGTCGATATCAGGCCGCTGCGCCAGCATGCGATCGAGATAATCGGCCACCGCCTGGGCTCCGTCGGTGTGCATCATCGCGACGGGATGGGCGAGATAGGCGCGGGCCAGATCCAGAGGGATCTTGTCGGACTGGAGGGCGCTCAGAACCTCGTCGATGAAGGCGTCGTTGGCCTCGTTGAAGTCGTTCGAGAGCTTCTTTCGATCATTCAAGGCTTTGATCGCCATGCCGTGCTCTTGCTCCTTCACTGGGGGCAGGTTGGCCCTCCCGACCGTTCGAACGGGATAGGGCATCGTGCGTTCCGTTGACAGGACGCCGCCCGCCGGGGACGCGACGCGGTGCCTCTCGGTAACCGTGCATATCGTGTTTTTGGAGCGGAAGCGTCGCCGGGCGCGTTAACGCAGCATGTCGATGCCTGCTTCACAGACCCACACCGTTGAAATCGTACCCTGCTCGGAGGGCTACCGCTGGGTCATCCGCACGCGGGGTGGCGCCGTCGTGGAAGCCTCGCCCTACGCTTTCGTGACCTCGAACGGTGCGCGCATCTCGGGCGAGTGCTGGAAGCGCGAGCATTTCAACGACGCCTCGGGCGATTAGACCACTTTTGCCCCAGGAAGATTGAGAACGGCGGCATACCGAAGGGGCCCCCGCCCGGTGCGGCGTGATCGAGCATAGGCCCTCGCTTTCAAGCATTGCCCTCGATCCGCGACAGTCGACCGCGCTGCTGGTGCAGCCGCGGCTTTGCTTGCTGGACCCCGCGAGCCAACGACTCAATCCCTGCGTGTATTTTACTGCGGAAGATGCACCCAGTGTATGCAGCCCCTCCGACGCGCTTTGCCATGCACACCCATACTAGTATTATATCATACAGGCCGCTGTGTATTAGCGGAAGGATTGATTAATCATCGATCCACTGTATCGCCGTCTTTGTCTGATTCTTAATCGGCCGATCCCACCATAGCGTCACGTTTGATTGGCAGGTTCGGGCACACGCAATGGTGAACGGTGACGGCATGGACCGGGACGAGGTTCCGGCGGCGCAGATGGGTTCGGTTACGTCGATCGAGGGTTCGAAGGTTCATCTCGAACTCGCCGGACAGAACGGCCGGCCGCACGTGCGGGCAACCGTCGGCAATTTCGTCCGGATCGAGGCTGGCGCCGCACTCCTGATCGGGATCATCACGACACTCTCGTCGGGCGGTGATCGGTCCGGACAGCGGGGCGCCTATGCGAGCATCGATCTCCTCGGGGAGATCCTGTCGGATAACGGGACCAAGCGGTTTCGCCGGGGCGTGACCTGCTACCCCGCCATCGGGGATGCGGTCGACCTGCTCGCTGCGGGAGATCTGCGGATCCTCTATCAGGTTTCATCGGCGAACATGGCCCCGGTGGGGGCGCTGTATCAGGATCCGGACACGCCGGCCTGCATCAAGGTCGAGGATCTACTCACGAAACACTTCGCGGTGCTCGGCACCACCGGTGTCGGCAAGTCGAGCGGCGTTGCCGTCATCCTCGACCAGGTGATGCGGTCCCAGCAGGCGGTGCGCATCTTCCTGCTGGACGTTCACAACGAATACGCGGCCTGCTTCGAAGAGCATGCGAGCGTCATCAGCCCGCGCAATCTCAAGCTGCCCTTCTGGCTGTTCAATCTCGAGGAGATCGCCGACGTCATCTACGGTGGCCGCTCACCGATCGATGAGGAGATCGAGATCCTGGCGGAAGTCATCCCGCTGGCGAAGAGCAAGTACGCGCAGTACAAGGAGGCCAGCGACAGGCAGATCGTCAAGCGTACCATCGGCAAGAGCTCCGGCTACACCGTCGATACGCCGGTCCCTTACATGCTTCAGGATCTGATCGCCCTGATCGACGAGCGGATGGGGCGCCTGGAGAACCGCGTCGGGCGGATGCACTACCACCGCCTGATCACGCGCATCGAGGCGATCCGCAACGATCCGCGCTACGGCTTCATGTTCGAGAACGCCAATGTCGGTGGCGACATGATGGGCGAGATCCTGGCACACCTGTTCCGGCTCGATCCGGACGGGCGCCCGATGACGATCATGCAGCTCGCCGGGCTCCCCATGGAGGTGGTCGACGCCGTCGTCTGCGTCCTGTGCCGTCTGGCCTTCGAGTTCGGGATCTGGAGCGAGGGCGCGATCCCGCTGCTGTTCGTGTGCGAGGAGGCTCACCGCTACGCGTCCGCCGACCGTTCCATCGGCTTCACCCCGACTCGCCGCGCCCTGTCGCGGATCGCCCGCGAGGGCCGCAAGCACGGCGTGTATCTGGGACTCGTCACCCAACGGCCGGCGGAACTCGATCCGACGATCATGTCCCAGTGCAGCACGCTCTTCGCCATGCGGATGACCAACGATCGCGACCAGGCTTTCCTGGCCGCGGCGGTCTCCGATGCGGTGAACCTGCTCACCTTCGTGCCGTCGCTCGGGACCGGCGAGGTGATCGCCTTCGGCGAGGGCGTGCCGATGCCGGTGCGGATGAAGTTCGCCGCCCTGCCCCCGGAGCGCCAGCCGCGCAACGACATGAGCGGGCGGGCTTCCGACCACGGCGACGCGATCGCCGGCGCGGCCTTCGTGGGCGCGGTGGTCGAACGCTGGCGGGGTGCCACCATGAGCAAGGCCAGCGGGCTCGATTCAGCGGACCAATCCGCAAGCCCGCGCCTCGCCCGGGAACCGAGTGCCGAGGGCAGCAACGGCGCCGCGCTCGACCAAGTGCACCGTCGCCTGCTCCGTCGTCCCCTCGAAGGCGCGGATGCCGCAGCCGCCGAGTCGGGCCTGCGCGCGCCCAAGACGCTCTGGCAGCAGGGCTGACGTGAGCACGTCCGCGCCCCGACATCGCCAGAGCCTGCTGGAAGCCGCCATCCAGGCGCTTCCGGTCGGCGTCGTGGTCCACGACGAGCGAGGGCTCTGCATCCTGGCCAACGACGCCGCCCGTGCTCTGGGATCGCGGGCGATCGACGACCTCTCGGCCAGCGCCTTCGACAGCCCCGACGCCGCGATCATCGCGGAGATCGGCGATTTCGTCGTCGAGGCGCAGGCGCAGGCGGTCGCCACCGAGGCGGATACCTACACGCTCACCACCCTCACGGATGTCACGCACCATCACGACATGCAGCGCGATCTCATCGCGCGGGCCTTCATCGACGCGCTGACCGGACTGCCCAACCGGACGATGTTCGAGCAGAGCATCGAGGAACTCATCGTCGGAGCCGGCCCGGACGACCGCTTCGCCCTGGCCTTCATCGATCTCGACAACTTCAAGCACATCAACGACTATTACAGCCACGCCGCGGGCGACGCCCTCTTGCGCAAGGTGGCTGACCGCATCCGCGGTACGCTGCGCCCGAGCGACATGCTCGCCCGGATCGGCGGCGACGAGTTCGTGTTGCTGCTCAGCCCGGTGGCCGATCGGGACGCCACCCTGGCTTCGGTGCTCGATATCTCGGACCGCCTGAAGCAGCCGTTCTTCATCGACGACCACGAGATCTTCGCCTCGGCGTCGATGGGACTGAGCCTGTTTCCGGAACACGGCACGACCTACGAGATCCTGCGCCGGCAGGCCGACAATGCGATGTATCGGGTGAAGGGTGGGGTGAAGGGCGGCGTCAGCGTCTTCGAGGAGACGATGAGCCACGCCGCCACGGCCCGCATGGCCGTGGAGCAGCGCCTGCGGCTCGCGATCCGCGACCGGTGCTTCTGCTGCGCCTTCCAGCCGAAGGTCGACATGCGGACGCACGCGGTGATGGGCGTCGAGGTTCTGCTGCGCTGGCGGGACGAGCTTGGGATGATCCAGGCTCCCGGCGACTTCATCGAGCTGGCGATCGAACTCGGTCTCATCAACGAGATCACCCTGCAGGTCCTGACCGAGACCGTGCAGACCATGCCGGACATCGACGAGGTGTTCGGGCCGGATGTCACGGTGAGCCTCAACATCGCCGCCAAGCAGGCCTGCGACGTGCCGTTCATGTCGGCTTTCTGCGACGCGCTCGGGGCGACGGGCATGGCCCGGCGCTTCGTGCTGGAACTGACCGAGGAGGCCTTCTTCACCAAGGGCAGCTTTCAGCGCGAGGTTCTTCCGCGCATCCGCGCCATCGGCGCCCGGGTGTCGATCGACGATTTCGGCGTGGGCTATTCCTCGCTCGCGGCGCTGGCGGAAATCACCGCGGATGAACTGAAGATCGACCGGTCCTTCATCACCGATATCGACAAGCGGCCCCGCAGCCAGATCGTCCTGAAGGCGATCGAATCGCTCGGGATGGCCCTCGGCATGTCGGTGGTCGCCGAGGGCGTCGAGACCTTCGAGGAGGTCGCCTACCTGCTGGGCGCCACGCAGATCCGCTGCGCGCAGGGCTATTATTACGCCAAGCCTCAGTTGATCGAGCAGATCCGGCAGGGGGAACAGCGGATGTCGGTGCCGCGTACCTCCCAGAGCCGCGGCTCGGATTTCCGCTCCCCGAGCCTGTTGCGGCGGGCCTGACGGGTGTGATGCGGCAGGACGACCGGTTGCTGCCGGTCGTCCCGAGAGCGCGTCCGGTCGGATGGCTGTCGGAACCGGCCGTTCTAGCCTCGGCCGACTGCCGGCCTGAGCGGTCGGGGCTATCGCGCGGCGCAGTCGCGGCCACGTGCCGAACCCGTGCACCACTGCGCGCCGCCTCAAGAGGCGCGTCGGTCACCGCTCCCTGCACGACCAGAAACGACAAAGGCCGCACGGAGGCGGCCTTGTGAACGCACGTATGGTTGGAAAACTGGAGCGGGCGAAGGGATTCGAACCCTCGACCCCAACCTTGGCAAGGTTGTGCTCTACCCCTGAGCTACACCCGCTCACTAGTGCCGGGCCGCCTGGACTTTCGTGCTGGCGGCCCCGACGGCGCTTTCTAAACACCATTCCGACGGGCGACGCAAGCGTCTCTTTGCCCGCTCACGACGATTCACCAATGCGGGTCCGCAGGGAGGTTGCGCCGCACCTCGTCGAGGCGGGCGCGGGTGGCGCGAGTCGTCCCCTCCGGAAGCGCTTCGACCGGGAAGAACGCGCAGGCGGCGATCTCCCGGTCGGGTGCCTTCGGCCGCAGCACCGTGAAGGCCGGCAGGACGAACAGCGCCACGTGATCGCGGGGCGCGGCGGCGACGTTCCGGTACAGGCCGACGAGGCGGGGCGGCGCATCCGGGACGATCTCCGATTCCTCACGGAATTCGCGAATCATCGCCTCGGCCGCACTCTCCCCGCGTTCGACGCCGCCGCCCGGCAGGTGCCATCCGCTGACATAGGTGTGGCGCACCAGGGCCACGCGGCCCTGCGGATCGATGGCGATTCCGCGGACGCCGAGCGTCATGCCCCGCGTGGCGAACGCCCCGAGGTGAAACAGGCGCCGCAGCAGCCAACGATCGAGGAGCATGACGGTCCGCGGCTGCCGGATCAGATGACGTCGAGGGTGATCGCGCCGAGACCGGCGATCGAGGCCACCATACGCTGGCCGCGCTCGACCGGACCGACGCCCGACGGCGTGCCGGTGAAGATCAGGTCCCCCGGCTGCAGCGCGAAGTAACCCGACAGGTAGGCGATCTGCTCGGCCACCGACCAGATCATATCGCCGAGGTCGCCCGTCTGGCGCGTCTGGCCATCCACCGACAGCGTGATCTCACCCCGCGCCGGGTGGCCTATCAGCGAGACCGGGTGCAGGGCGCCGATCGGGCCCGAGCCATCCGCCGCCTTGGCGGTGTCCCAGGGCCGCGACAGCCGCTTGGCCTCGTCCTGAACGTCGCGTCGGGTCATGTCGAGACCGATCGCGTAGCCGTAAACGTGATCGAGGGCGTCCTCGACGGGGAGATCGGTGCCGCCGCCGGCGAGCGCGGCCACCAGTTCGACCTCGAAATGGTAGTTGCTGGTCTTGGACGGATAGGGGTGCGGGGTCGGTTCGGAGCCCAAGATCTGAAGCGCGTCGGCGGGCTTCATGAAGAAGAATGGCGGCTCGCGATCCGGATCGGCCCCCATCTCCCGTGCATGGGCGGCGTAGTTGCGGCCGACGCAGTAGACGCGGCGGACGGGGAACAGATCGCTGCTGCCGACGATCGGGAGCGCGATGCGGGGCGGGTTCTGGATGACGGAGAGCATCTCTGCCTCTGCGGTGGAACGTCCGGGATCGGGCAAACCCTGCCCGCGATCGACGCGACCGTTGTAAGGTGCCTCCCGCCGCGCGCCAGACGGCCGCTTGCCGGTGACGCGCCTTGGTCTAAAAAAATCTTCGCGATGACACCCATGGCGACCAACCCCGATACCCTGCTCGCCGCGCTCCGCGACGGCCTCGGCGCGCGTCACGTGCTGACCGAGCCAGCGGATCTCGCCCCCTACCTGATCGAGACCCGGAAGCTGTTCACCGGCTCGGCCGTGGCGGTGCTGCGGCCGGGCTCCACCGATGAGGTGGCGTTCGCGGTGCGCGCCTGCACGCAGGCCGGCCTGCCGGTGGTCCCGCTCGGCGGTAATACCGGGCTCACCGGGGCAGGCGTCCCGCAGGGCGGGGTGGTCCTGTCGCTGGAGCGGATGACGCGGCTGCGCGCCATCGACCCGGTGGATGCCACCATCACCGTGGAGGCCGGGATGATCCTTCAGGAGGTTCAGGAGGCCGCCGATGCGGCCGGCATGCTATTTCCGCTCTCCTACGCGTCACGGGGCTCAGCCCGGATCGGCGGCGGGATCAGCACCAATGCCGGCGGCATCGCGGTGCTGGCTTACGGGAATGCCCGCGATCTCGTCCTTGGGCTCGAGGTAGTCCTGGCCGACGGGCGGGTGTGGAACGGCCTCCGGGCGCTGCGCAAGGACAATGCCGGCTACGACCTCAAGCAGCTCTTCATCGGCTCTGAGGGGACGCTCGGCATCGTCACCGCGGCCGTGCTGAAGCTGTTCCCGAAGCCGCGCAGCACCAGCGTCGCCTTGGTGGGTTTGAACTCGGCACAGGCGGCCCTCGACCTGTTCGTGGCTCTGCGGACCCGGCTCGACCGGGATCTGACGGCCTTCGAGTACCTGCCGCCCTTCGCGCTGGAGATCGTCCTGCGGCATGTCCCGGGCACGGTCCCGCCGCTGGCCGGCGCGCACGGTGCCTACGCGCTGATCGAGGCCGCCTCGGCCCGGCCGGATGCCGACATGCAGGGTGCGCTGGAAGCCGCCCTGGGGGATGCGCTGGAGGCTGGGACGATCGCCGATGCGGTGGTCGGCGCGAGCGGCGCGCAGAACGACGCCCTCTGGCGGCTGCGCGAGGGAGTTCCCGAGGCCCAGACCCGCGAAGGTGCCTCGATCAAGCACGACGTGTCGGTTCCACTCTCCCGCCTGCCTCAATTCCTCGCGCGGGCCGGCGCGGCCTGCGTCGCCGAAATGCCGGGTCTGCGCCCCTGCGGCTTCGGCCATTTCGGAGACGGCAACATCCACTTCAACCTGTCGCAGCCCCCCGACATGTCGGCGGCGGACTTTCTGGCGCAATGGGGCCGGTTCAACAGGATCGTCCACGACATCGTCCACGATCTTGGCGGCTCCATCGCGGCCGAGCATGGGGTCGGCCTGATCAAGCGCGAGGAACTCGCGCATTACGGCGATCCGGCCGGGCTCGACCTGATGCGGCGGCTCAAGGATGCCCTCGATCCCGGGCACATGCTGAACCCCGGCAAGATCCTGGCGGACGTCGCCCCGGAACGCGCGCGAGCGCCCGGATCCAAGGCGTGAAAAATTGTGCGGCGCGCCATAATTCGGCGCCGAGGCCGGTGCAGGACAGACACGGGCTGCCACCATCCGCGGCGGCCGACTACCGCGTTAAGCGTCTGCTAACGCGGTGGCCAGACCTTCTCAGATGACGGCGCAGGCGTGTCGGTAGTAGCCCGGCATGACAATTGCTCGGGAGCCTTCCTATCTCGCAACTGCGAGATCGAGCGACGAACCGTCAACGACAGGCTGGATCACGTCCTTTTGGAGATCGACGGAATGCCTACCTCACTGGCCCGCGTGCAGACCGCGGAAGCGAGCCGCTACCTTCAGCAGCTCTGCCGGCACTGGAGCCACAAGTTCAAGGTCGAGGCGACCCCGGAGCACGGCACCGTGCCGTTTGGCGAGGATCGCGTCTGCACCTTCGATGCCGAGCCCGACGCGCTGGTGATGCGCATCGACAGCGCGGATCCGGTCAACCTCACCCGGCTGGAGAACGTCGTAGCCGATCACTTGGCCCGCTTCGCCTTCCGCGAGAGCCTCGGCGACATCCGCTGGTCGCGCGCCGCCTGAGGGCGCGGGAGCGGTTCGATCGATCCCAGACGCTTGAGGGCGTGAGCGTGCGCCCTCAGCCGACACGCATCAGGCTGGCATTGCCACCGGCGGCGGCCGTATTGATCGCGGTCGACACTTCCCTGACGAGCCCGGCCACGCCGTAGAGATCCCCGTCCGCCAGCGCGCCCGGGGTACGGGCCTGGATGGACAGGATCGCGCCGTCTCGGGCGGCAACTGCCGCGTTGATGACCAACGCGCCATCGGCGCCGCCCTCGAACAGAACCGCCTGGATATCGCCGGCGGCGTCGAGATCCGGCGCATGCGCGACCCGCGCCGCCACGTCGGACGGCAGGTCCCGCAGGAGGGCCCCGTACCGCTCGCCCAGCACCACGACGGCGTGGTTGCCGCAGGCCAGGATCATCCCGATCTGAATCAGAAGCCCCGGTCCCGTCTCGGCGATCGCAGCGACGCGCCCGCGCGGTCGAAGGGCGTAGAGATTGCGCTCGCCGACCGGTCCCGCCAGCTCGATCTCCCTTTGAGCTGGATAGCATACCGTCGCCAAGCGCTCCGCCACCGGGCCGTACCCCTTCGCGATCAACCAAGCGCGGTAGGCCGGCACCGGGAACGAGGCCGCCGCGAGCCCATCGTACGCCCCCTCGGGCGCTCGCCGGATCAGACGACCGAGGTAGAGCGGGCCGCCCGCCTTCGGGCCCGTGCCCGACAGGCCCGACCCGCCGAAGGGCTGCACGCCGACCACGGCGCCGATGATGTTGCGGTTCACGTACCGATTGCCGGCCCGGACGCGGTCGAGGACCCGGGCGATCGTCTGGTCGATGCGACTGTGCAGACCGAAGGTCAGGCCGTAGCCGGTGGCCCCGATCGCGGCCAGTAGGTCGTCGAGGTCCGCCCGCCTGTAGCGCAGCACGTGCAGCACCGGCCCGAAGACTTCGCGCTCGACATCCGCCACGCGGCCGATCTCGATCAGGGTGGGCGGCACGAAGGTCCCGCCTTCGGTTTCGAGCGGCAGGGCGAGCTGGTCGACGGCGAAACCGCGGGCCCGCATTGCCGCGAGGTGTCGGCCGATCCCCTCGGCCGCTTCGGGGGTGATGACCGGACCGACATCCGTGGACAGGTGGCGCGGATCACCCACCGCCAGCTCGCGCATCGCGCCCTTCAGCATCAGCAGGATACGGTCGGCGATCTCCTCCTGCAGACACAGGATCCGGAGGGCCGAGCAACGCTGGCCCGCAGAATCGAAGGCGGAAGCGATCACGTCCGCGACCACCTGCTCGGCCAGGGCGGAAGAGTCCACCACCATAGCGTTCTGGCCGCCGGTCTCGGCGATGAAGGGCACGGGCTCGCCGTGCCGGTTCAATCGCCCGGCGAGGCAGCGCTGGATCGTCTTGGCGACTGCCGTCGAGCCCGTGAATATCACGCCCCGAACCCGCGCGTCCGCGACCAAAGCGGCGCCGACCGTACCGTCCCCCGGCAGGATCTGCAGCACGTCCTGCGGAATGCCCGCGTCGTGCAGCACCCGCACCGCCTCGGCGGCGGTGAGCGGCGTCTCCTCGGCGGACTTGGCGAGGACCGTGTTGCCCGCCGCCAGGGCGGCCGCCACCTGCCCGACGAAGATCGCCAGCGGGAAATTCCACGGCGCGATGCAGGCCACCGGCCCGAGCGGTTCGTATCTCCACTGGAGCGTCCGTTCGGCCTCGGCCGCGTAGTAGCGCAGAAAGTCCACGGCCTCGCGGATCTCCGCGCCCCCGTTGCCGAAGGATTTGCCCGCCTCCCGCACGATGAGCCCGATGAGCGCCGGCATCCGCGCCTCGAACGCGTCGGCGGCCCGGCGCAGGCTGGCGGCCCGCTCGGCGGCGGACGTCCCCGCCCAGGCCAGCGCGGCGGATTCCGCGCGGGCGAGCGCCCGATCGATGTCCACAGCCGTCGCCGCTCGATAGAAGCCGACGATGTCCCGGTGATCGGCCGGGTTGCGCACGGGGGTTTCAGCCGCGCCGCCCCCCGGCGGCTCGGCTTTCCACGCTGTCCGGCCGCTTGCCGTCAGCGCGTCCGCAAGCTGCCGGAGCGCTGCCTCGTCGGTGAGATCGAGGCCGGCGGCGTTGGCCCGTACGGGTCCGTAGAGATCGCGGGGCCGCGCGATCCGCGCGTGCGGCGTGCCCGGTGCCGGCATGGCCTCAACCAGGGCCGCCGGATCGGCGACCAGGGTGTCGACCGGCACCGACTCATCGGCGACGCGGTTGACGAACGAGGTGTTGGCCCCGTTTTCGAGAAGCCGGCGCACGAGATAGGCCAGCAGCGTCTCGTGCGTCCCCACGGGCGCGTAGATCCGGCAAGGGCGCCGCAGATCCGAGCCCGACACGACGTCTTCGTAGAGCGGCTCGCCCATCCCGTGCAGGCATTGGAACTCGTACTGCCCGAGCCGGAAGTCGGGCCCCGCCATCTCCACGATGGCGGCGAGCGTCTGTGCATTGTGGGTCGCGAATTGCGGGAACACCGCATCGGGCGCATCCAGCAGCCGGCGTGCGCAGGCGAGATACGACACGTCGGTGTGGACCTTGCGGGTGAAGACCGGGAAGTCGGAAAGCCCGTCGACCTGGGCGCGCTTGATCTCGCTGTCCCAGTAGGCGCCCTTGACCAGCCGCACCATCAGACGCCGCCGGCTGCGCCGGGCGAGATCGATCAGAACATCGATCACGAAGGGGCAGCGCTTGCCGTAGGCCTGGACCACGAAGCCGAGGCCGTCCCAGCCGGCAAGCTCCGGATCCAGGGCAAGCCGTTCCAGGATGTCCAGCGACAGGTCGAGCCGGTCGGCCTCCTCGGCGTCGATGTTGAGGCCGATGTCGAAGCCCTTGGCGAGGCGCGCCAGGCCCTGGACGCGCGGCACCAGCTCGGTCAGGACGCGCTCGCGCTGCGAACGGACATAGCGCGGA
Organism: Methylobacterium sp. GC_Met_3; assembly: GCF_026540775.1. NCBI lineage: Bacteria > Pseudomonadati > Pseudomonadota > Alphaproteobacteria > Hyphomicrobiales > Methylobacteriaceae > Methylobacterium > Methylobacterium sp. GC_Met_3. The sequence continues at coordinate 163,940 of NZ_JALNUL010000002.1, read as the reverse complement.
TGGAGCGCCGACAGCTTGATCGAGATCCCCGGCCCGCGCAGCACGCCGCGCCCATCGGAGGCCGCGCCGATCGCCCGGATCGCGTCGTCGTAGGCGCCGAGATACCGCGCCGCATCCCCGGCGGTGACGGCGGCCTCGCCCAGCATGTCGTACGAGTAGGTGAAGCCCTTCGTTTCCATCGTGGTGGCGTTGCGCAGGGCCTCGGCGATCGACCGGCCGGTGACGAACTGCTCGCCCATCAACCGCACCGCGAGATCGACGCCTCCGCGGATCAGCGGCTCGCCGCCGCGGGCGATCAGGCGGGTCAGCGCGGCGGACAGCCCGGCCTCGTCCCGGGTGGCGACCAGCCGACCGGTGACCAGCAAGCCCCAGGTCGCCGCGTTGACGAAAGGCGACGGGCTGTGGCCGAGATGGGCCGCCCAATCGCCCGGCGCGATCTTGTCACGGATCAACGCGTCGCGGGTCGCGGCATCGGGGATGCGCAGCAGCGCCTCGGCGAGGCACATCAGCGCGACACCCTCCTCGCTCGACAGGGCATATTCGTGGATCAGGCCCTCAACCCCTCCGCGGCGACGGTGGCGGCGCAGGGATTCGACAAGCCGGCGCGCCAGGGCGGCCACACGAGCGGCTGCGTCGGCGGGGAGGCGCGCCTGTTCGAGGAGCGGCGCGACGCAGTCCGGCTCCGGGCGCCGGCAGGCCGCAACCACGGCCTGCCGCAAGGGCGACAGGCCGGGCAGGTCGGCGAAGGCACCGAACGGTTCGGTTGCGCCGTCGACGATAGGGGACGCGACCATGGATCATACCCCGACTGCAGCGGCTCGACCGCCCGAGGGACAGGCTACGCCGATCCCATCCGCCGTTTAAGCCCCGGCCAGTTCCGCCGATCAGCCGTCACGGCGCGGCATGGGCGGCCTCGATCGCGTCCGTGAGGACAGGCTGGGCGCCCTCGCGACGCAGAACCGCGTTCGGGATGACGACCGTATCGGCGCAGGCTTGCGCGTAGTGGGGCAGATCATACTGGACGGCGAGGCCGCCGGCCTTGGCATCAGGCCACGCCATCATGGCCGGCGGATCGCCCATAGAGGTGTCCTGCACCACTGTTCGGCACGCGTCGTCGTCGCCGTCACGCTTCGCGGCGCCCGTCTTCGGACGGTAGCGTTCGAGATAGAGGGCGTGCAGCCGCTTGGAGGCGAGCGTGACCATCTTGGTCCCGTCCATGCCTTCGACGAGGGCGACTTTGCCGGTCAGCGCCGGCGGAAGCAGCTTCGTCCAGTCGACCGGCGCGCCGGTCGTCAGGTCGTAGATGATCGCCATGAGTCCGGTGCTCGGATGCGCACCACCGCAGAACATGTCGTCGCTAATCTCGACGCTCAGGAAGCGCGGGCCACGCATCGGCGTGCGGATCGTCCGCGTCCAGGAGCTGTTCGCGCCACCATCGGCCTGACAGGACCGGGCCGCCTTGCGGACATTCCCGTCGAGGCGCTTCAGCGCGGCGTTGATTCGGCGCTCCGCGTCGTCGGCAGGCGCCGCGATCTGCGGCATGGCGGCGAGACCTGGCTTCAGCTCCGGTTGGGCCGCCACAGTGACCAGCCGATCGGCCGCCCATGTCGGGTTGGCCACAAGGGCCAGAAGGGTGGCAGCACCAAGCTTGAGGCGAAGGATCTGGTTCATCGTCGCGTCGCTCCCGGGCGAATCGAGGCTTGTCCGGTCGCATTGGCTCCACCGCCGCGTCCCGGGCCAAGCGTCGGTGCTGCAAATCCAGGCCGCACGCGGCGCGCTTTCACACGCGCGGGCACGGTGGCAGAAGCCAGACCATGGGTACGATCCTCATCTACGGCGCCACCGGCTACACCGGCACGCTGCTCGCCGAACACGCGCTCGCGCGGGGCCTGCGGCCGATCCTGGCGGGGCGCGATCCAGACAAGCTGCGTCCGCTCGCCCGGCGGCTCGCCCTCGAATCGCGCGCCGCGCGCCTCGACGAGCCGGAGCGCCTTCGGGCGGCGCTTAACGGAGTCGCGGCGGCGATCCACGCTGCCGGCCCCTTCTCGAAGACGGCGGGGCCGATGGCCGAGGCCTGCCTCGCCACGGGCGTGCACTATGTCGACATCACCGGCGAAATCTCGGTGCTGGAGGCGCTCGCGGCGCGGGACGCGGAGGCGAGGGCAGCCGGCATCGTGCTGTTGCCGGCCGCGGGGTTCGATGTCGTGCCGAGCGACTGCTTGGCGGCCCACGTGGCACGGCGTCTTCCCGGTGCGACGCACCTGCGGATCTCGATCGGCGGCTTCGGCGGGTTCAGCCAGGGCACCGCCCGGACCATGGTCGAGGGTATCGCCTGGGGTACGCGGGTGCGCCGGGACGGCCGCATCGTCGAGTTGCCGAGCCCGCCCCGAAGCAGCGCCGATTTCGGCCGCGGCCCGCGTCGGACCGTGGGGCTCGGCTGGGGCGACGTGTCGAGTGCGTGGTACTCGACACGCGTCCCCAATATCGACGTGTATTTCGAGGCCTTCCCCGCCATGGCGGCCGCCGCCGGCCTGCCGGCCGGTATCCGGCGGATCATTGCCGGAGAGACAGTGCAGCGGCTGATCAACCGCGGCATCGACCGGCTGCCCGCCGGGCCCTCCGAGACCGCGCGGAAGGCGGCGCGCAGCACCTTCCTGGCGGAGGCGTGGGACGGCGCCGGGCGAAGGGTGGCGAGCCGGATGGAGACGCCGGAGGGCTACACGCTGACGGCCGCGACGGCCCTGGAGGTCGCCCGCCGCCTCGCCTCGGGCGCGGTGCCGGCTGGCTTCCATACACCGGTGACGGCCTTCGGACCGGATTTCATCCTCGATTTCCTGGACGTGGTGCGGACGGACCTCTGATCCTCCAAGGAACACGACACAAGACCGGGAAACCCTGGGATGGGTTGTCGAATCCACACCCTCATCGTGAGGTGCCGGAGCGCAGCGGAGGCCTCGAAGGAGGCCTCCAGAGATCGCGCGTGTTGTGGAGCCCTCCTTCGAGGCCCGCTGACGCTGGCACCTCAGGATGAGGTGATTGGGTGGGATCGACCCGGCTTGGCGCTGTCGTAGACCGTGCTACTCCTCACACCGTGGCGCCGATCTGCCAGGGCGCGAATTCCGACGCTCCGAAATCGAACTGCTCACTCTTCGTCCGCTCGCCGCCCGCGACCTTGAGGATCAGCTCAAAAATCCGCCGTCCGGCCTGTTCGACACTCTCCTCCCCGTCGAGGATCGTGCCGCAATTGACGTCCATGTCCTCCTCGAGCCGCCGGTACATGGCCGAGTTGGTGGCGATCTTGATCGACGGGGTCGGCTTGCAGCCGAACACGCTGCCCCGGCCCGTGGTGAAGCACACGAGATTCGCCCCGCCCGCCACCTGCCCGGTCGCCGAGACCGGGTCGTAGCCCGGCGTGTCCATGAACACGAACCCCTTGGCGGTGACCGGATCGGCGTAGCGCAGCACGTCCACGAGGTTGGTGCTCCCGGCCTTGGCCATGGCGCCGAGGGACTTCTCAAGGATCGTAGTCAGTCCGCCGGCCTTGTTGCCGGGCGACGGGTTGGCGTCGATCTCCGAGCCCTCCTTGCGGGTGTATTCCTCCCACCAGCGCATCAGGTCCACCAGCTTCTGGCCAACCTCCGGGCTGACGGCGCGGCGGGTGAACAGGTGCTCGGCCCCGTAGGTCTCGGTCGTCTCCGACAGGATCACCGTGCCGCCGTTCTGCACCACGAGGTCGCTGGCGATCCCGAGCGCCGGATTGGCCGAGACGCCGGAATAGCCGTCCGACCCGCCGCATTGCAGGGCGACGATCAGCTCGCTCGCCGGCACCGGCTCGCGGTGGACGACGTTGGCCTCGTCAAGAATCCCCTTCACGAAGTCGATGCCGGCCTCAACGGTCTTGCGGGTGCCGCCGAGGCTCTGGATGTTCATGCTGCGAGTCCGGTCGCCCAGCCCTTGCTCCTCCAGGAAAGCGCCGATCTGGTTCACCTCGCAGCCGAGCCCAATCATCACGATGTGCGAGAAATTGACGTGCCGTGCATAACCCGCGAGCGTCCGGCGCAGGAGCCGCAGCGGCTCGCCCATCGCCATGCCGCAGCCGGTCTTGTGGGTCAGCGCCACCACGCCGTCGACGTTCGGGTAGGCAGCCAGCGGGTCGAGCCCCAGGATCGGGTGGCGCCGGAACGCGTCGGCGATCAGATCGGCGACGTGGGCGCTGCAATTCACCGAGGTGAGGATGCCGACATAGTTGCGGGTCGCGATCCGCCCGTCCGGACGGCGGATGCCCTGGAAAGTTACGGGCGGCGTGACGAGCCGGGTCGGCTTCGTATCGACCCCGAACGCATAGTCGCGGGCGAACGCGCCCATCCCGAGATTGTGGACGTGGACGTGCCGCCCGGCCGCGATCTCCTCCTTGGCGAAGCCGATGATCTGGCCGTACTTCGTCACCGCTTCGCCGCTCCGGTGCGGGCGCACCGCGACCTTGTGGCCGGCCGGGATCCGCTCGGCGGCGGTGACACCCTCGGTGACCGGTGTGCCGGGTTCGATGGCGCCGCGGGCCACGACGACGCCGTCGTCCGGGCGCAGGGTGATGACGGGATAGGCAGGCATGGCTGTCTCCTGACGATGCGTCGCGTCGCTCATCGGGCCGCCTCCGGCCGGAGAGCCGGGGCGCGGGCCTCGCGCACCGGCAGCGGTGCGATCTCGCCGACCACGAACAGGTAGATGAAGGCGCCGAGCAGGCAGAACCCGCCGGCCACGATCAACGGTATGACGAACGAGCCCTGCGTGACGGTCAGCATCACGCCGGTGAAGGTCGTGGTCACGATGCCGGCGACGTTCGAGGCGAAGTTCTGGATACCGCCGATCGAGGCCACGTGCGCCGGCGTCGGCGCCACGTCGCCGGGCAGCGCCCAGATCGAGGCCGCCGTGAAGGCGAGGCTGCCATAGGCCACCGCGAAGCACAGCAACGCCACGTAGACGTTGGGCGCGATGATCGAGAGCGTGATCACCGAGGACGTCAGCATGCCGCCGACAAGGCAGGTCTTGCGCGCGGCCGTCAGGCTCCAGCCCCGGCGGTACAGCGCGTCGGAGGCGAAACCGCCGAGCCAGCCTGCCGGGATCGAGGCGAGCGCGGGCAGGCTGCCCAGCGTGCCGAGTTCGGCGAGCGAGAAGCCGCGAGCCTTCACGAGGTAGGTCGGGAACCACGTGATGAAAAAGTAGATCACGAAGTTCAGGCAGAAGAAGCCGGCCATCATCCCCCAGACCGTGCGGTAGCGGAACAGGGACAGCCACGGCACCTGTTCTTGCGCCTCCGCAGCATCCACGGATTTCGGCCGGTCCTGTGCGGCCCGTAGGCGGGCGAGTTCCTCCGGGGACACGGCGGGGTGGTTCTCGGGCTCGCGATAGAGCCACATCCAGAACACCGCCCAGACGAAGCCGAGCACGCCGGTGACGATGAAGGATTCGCGCCAGCCGAGCGTCGCGATCACCCAGGAGACCAGCGGGATCGCGAGCGCCGAGCCCACCCGCGAGCCGCTGTCGAAGATGCTGCTGGCAAAGCTCCGCTCGCCGCGGGGGAACCACGAGGCCGTGACCTTGGCGAAGGACGGATACGCCCCCGCCTCGCCGATGCCGAGCAGCATGCGCAGGCCGAGCAGGGACAGGAAGCCTCGGCCCGCCGCGGTCAGCGCCGTGCAGGCCGACCACCAGACCACCGCCACGACCAGCGAGAGCCGCGCCCCGACCCGGTCGGCGACGTAGCCGAACGGCAATTGCATGATCGCGTAGGTCCAGAAGAAGCCCGACAGGATCAGGCCCATGTCGGTGGCGTTGAGCCCCAATTCCTTCGACATGGAGGGGGCGGCGACCGCCAGATTGGCGCGATCGATGTAGTTGATCGCGTTGGCGGCCATGCAGAGGCCGATCATGAGCCAGCGCAGACGAGGCATCGTGTTCCTCCCGAAACGCGGGGATGGCGTCCCCGTTTGGCACGGCGCTCCCGTTGTGGCCGGGGGTCGCCGCAGAGAACGTCGCCGGTCGCCCGATCAGGCGCAGTAGGCATCTCCGTCGAGCCCGTGCGGCCGGCCGGCGGCCAGGAGCGTTTCCCAGACCGGCTCGGGGAGCGGCACGCCCTCCGCGAGGCGCTGGGCCCGCATCCGGCGTTCCGGCTCGCCGGGCAGCAACACCTCGGCGCCGGGCATCGGGCGCGCGCTCTTGAAGAAATCGAGATAGGTCCGCGCCTCGGTGGCCAGCACATCCTCGGTCCCGAGGGCCGCCGGCGTCACGTAGATCGACAGCATGCCGTTGCAGATCCGGCGCTTGCCCGGCCCGGCCGTACCGGACCCGGTAAGCGCGCCGGCCAGCAGCTCGCACATCAGCGCCAGCCCCGAGCCCTTGTGCTCGCCGAAAGCCCGGATCGCGCCGGCGCCGCGCTGGTTGTCGCGCTCGTCATCGTCGAGGGGGCCGAACAGGGTCGCCGGATCCGTGCTGAGGCGACCGTCGGGCTCGATCAGCGCGCCCTCCGGCAGCGCCTTGCCACCCCGGGAGGCGACCAGCACCTTGCCCTCGGCCACCAACGAGGTGGCAAAGTCGAGGATGATCGGATCGGCATCCGGCACCGGGAAACCGGCGGAGAACGGCGCGGTGGAGAATCGCCGCTCGACGGAGCCGAACGGCGCCACCAGCAGGCTGCCCGCCACATTGACGAAATGGACCGAGACCAGCCCGGCAGCGGCGGCGCGCTCGGACCATTCGCCGATCCGGCCGATATGCCCGGAATGCCGGAGGGCGATAATCGCGACGCCGGTCGCCCGCGCCTTGGCGATCCCGAGATCGACCGCGAAAGGTCCGGCGGTCTGTCCGAACCCGTAGAGCGCGTCCACCAGGGCGAAGCTCGGCGCGTCGGTGACGATCTCGGGCGTCCGGCCCGCTTCGACCTCGCCGGTGCGCAACCACTCGACGTAGCGGGGCACCCGAACGACGCCGTGGCTGTCGTGGCCGGTCAGGTTGGCCGCTACCAGGAAGCGGCCGATCCGCTCGGCCTCCGCCTCCGCACAGCCCTCGCGCACGAAGATGTCCCGCACATAGGCAGATAGCCCGTCAGCCGAGATCCGCATTCCGGCTCCTCCCTGGCCGCGCCTCACCGGGCACGTGCGGGATGAAGCTAGCGCCCACGAACGTGCTGTGCGAGCCGTTCGGGTGACGCCTTCACCGGCAGCGTCACGAAATCTCGCGGATCAATTTGGCGATGATGGCGCGTCCGAACGCCGCGAAGCTCTGGGCGCTCATCACGAACGCGCCCTCGCCGCCGATGACGTGATCCCGGTAATAGGCCGCGAGGCCCCCGGGCGGGTTCGTGTGCTCCCTCAAAAAGTTCGGCATGCCGTCCGGGTCGGTGAGGACGACGATGCCGTTCACCGTGATGCCGGCCGAGATGGCGGCGTCCCGCGCGTCCGAGATCGGGCGACCGGCATTGCCGGTCCCATCGCCCGAGATGTCGATCACCTTCCGCTCGGTCCGGAACGGTGCCCGCGCCAGGAGATCGGCCGCGAAGCCGAGGGCGGAGCCGATCGCGGTCCGGCCGTAGAACGGGCGCATCGCCGCGTCGAGCCGGGCTGCTAACAGCGCCGCATCCTGCGCCGACGCGATGATCATCCAGTCGACCGCGACGCGCTGCTCGCCGGGCCCGGCCCAGTCGAACAGCGCGACGCCGATGCGCCCGGCCGGCCCGTCACCGATGGCGCGCAGGACCCTGGCGTCGGCGAAAGCCTCGGCATAGCCGCGCCGTTCGAGATCGAAGCGTGCCTCGCTGATGCTGAGCGACACGTCCACGGCGAGCACCAAGAGCACATCCACCTCCGGGTCGGCCGCCTCGGCGCGGCGTCCCGCGAGCGACAGAGCCGCGAGCAAGCCGGATAGGAGGTGGCGTCGCCGCATGGTCGACACTCGATCGGGAAGGCGACGCGGAAGCGCCGCCGTATCGGGGGCAACGGGCTCGCTGCCCCCGCGGTTCGCGACACCCAAACTCAGCCGTGACCGCCGTTGGGCCGCGTTTCGATTTGGTTCCGCACGCCCTCGTCGAAGCAGCGCCGCTTTTGGTCTCATCGCGCCGGCCTTCGACGACGCTATTTCGCATGGGCGAAGGCGCTTCCCGCGCCGCAAACATCGAGACTGCCGTCCATGCATCGTGTTCGCCGGATCGTACGCGCCATCGAGAGCCTCATCGTCGCTGCCGTGATCGGTACCGTCGCGCGGGTGAGCCGTATCATCGATGGAACGATCGGCCTGGTCGGCCGCCTGTCCGACCGGTGCGATGCGAAACTCGCCGAACTGGCGCACGCGTCGAAGACGCGGCACCGGCGCGAGGGGCGCCGTCAGATCGATCCGATCAGTCTCGACTAGGGCGCCCCGGGGCACGAAAAACCCGGCGGTTCAGAGCCCTGGTCCCTTCGCGGCTCCCAGAATGCGGCCGGGCTTGGTGTCCGCGCCGCCCTGAAGCAGCACGACCCAGCTGTCCGCATCGGCGATCTCGGCCTGCGTGCCGGGCACGTCGAGGGTGAGCGGCTGCCCGCCCCAATGGCCGAGGTGCTGGAGGCCCCGAACCACGTTGACGTAGGTTGCGGTCCGTCCGCCATTCTCGCCGGACTGGATCGCGACCGCCCGGCGGCGCAACACGGGAACCAGCCAGACCTCGCCGTGCGACTCCGCTTTGGCGTCAGGCGCGGATCCGATCTCGACCCAAATTCGGTCCCCACGCGCCTCGCCGCGGACAGCGATCGGCAATCCGCCATGCTGGACCCCGTCCCGCATCAGCCGGTCGAGGGCGACCCTGTCCGAACCCACGGCCACGCCACCGCCATCGACCACCGCCTGCGGCGTAAAGACCTGTCGGCCCCCGCGGCCCCGGGCATACGCGCGCTGGCGCTCGGTCAGCGGCCGCGACGCCAATGTGTCCTTCCAGCCGAGATAATCCCAGTAGGTCACCGGCAGGGTCAGGGCGATCACCCCAGGCTGCCGCGACAGGTCGCGCAGGATCGGCTCGGCCGTGCGGCAGGCACCGCATCCCTGACTGGTGAACAGCTCCACCACCGCGCGGACCGGCTCGGCCCGTGCCGCGGAGGCACACACGGCGGCCGCGAGCAGGACCGCGGCGCCGAGCGCGCTGCGGTCGCGGATCCAGGCATGGTGCCAAGACGTCATGGCGCTATCAGAGCGTCTGGTCCGCCGCCTGGGAAATCACGTTGGCTTGAGACGGTTGTACCGGTACTGCGGCCGATGGCGGCATGGCCCGCGCCTTGGGCAGCATGTCCGGCCGCCATCGACGGTGCATCCACAGCCACTGCCCGGGATTCTCGCGCACCCATGATTCGACCACGGCGGTCATTGCCTGCATGGCGCCGGGCACGTCGATGGTCCCGTCCGCGGCCCGCGGCAGATCGAGTGGCGGCGTCAGTTCGAGCCTGAAACAACCTTTCGGCAGCCGGACGACCCGGACACCGTGGACCGGGCACTCGTAGTGCCGGACGAGCTTGGCGAGCAGCGGATTGGCAAGGCAGGGCCGCCCGAGGAACTGCACCACGACGCCGCGGGTGAAGTGCTGATCGATCAGCTGGCCGAGATGACCGCCCTGCTCCACGACATCGCGCATGGCGAAGACGGCGCCCGGCTTCGAGGCTGCCAGCCCGCCCATGGACCTGCGGCGGACCTCCTGCACGAGACGCGCGGCCGCCGGATTGTTGGGCGGCCGGAACACAGCCGTCGCGTCCAGGCCGAACCGTGCAGCGGCGATCGCCGGCAATTCCCAGTTGGCGAGATGCGCGGAAAAGATCAGGCCCGGCTCGCCGTCGTCGCGCAGGGCGGCGAAGTGCTCGATCCCGGCAACCTCGGTCCGCAACGGGCGCGCTGCCGCCGGATCGTAGTCGAACAGGCTGTCGAGATGGGCGTACTCGGCTCCGACACGGCCGAGATTGTCCCAGGCCTCGCGTGCGATGCGTCGCCGCCCGGCCTCCGGCATCTCCGGGAAGGCTGCCCGCAGGTTCGCCAGCGCGGTGCGATGGGCCGGCAGGAGCGGCCCGATCCGGCGGAGCAGGCCGGCGCCCAAGGCGGTCGAGCGCTTTGGCCCCAGGAGGCGCGCCAGCAAGACCAAAGCACGGATCAGGGGGATCATGGCGTAGCCCGCAAGGCGCGGCCAGGACCGTTTCAGAACGAGGGCGAGACGCAGCACAGTTACTTCCCAGGCAGATCCGGGCCGCCCCCACGCACCCTTACGGCCCCGTTTACGCCATGTCCGGCGCAGCGCGAAGCCCGCTACAGACCGACGAGGATCTTGCCGAACACCTTCCGCGATTCCAGGCGTTCCAGCCCCTGCGCGAAGTCGGCGAGGGGGTAAACGGTGTCGACGACGGGCCGGATGCCGGCGGCCATCTTGTCGAGGGCCTGGCGGATATTGGCGAGCGAGCAGCCGAACGAACCGGTGATGCGGTATTGCTGCTGGAACAGCTGCATCAGGTTCATGGTCGCCGAGACGCCGGAGGTCGAGCCGCAGGTGACCAGGCGCCCGCCGCGCTTCAGGCAGAGCAGCGAGCCGTTCCACGTATCGGCGCCGACATGCTCGAACACCACATCGACGCCCTTGCGCTTGGTCAGGCGCCGGACCTCGCCCTCGAACCGCTCGGTCCGGTAGTTGATGACGTGGTCGGCGCCCAATTCCGCGGCCCGGCGGCCCTTCTCGTCGTCGCCGACCGTCGTGTAGACCGTGCAGCCGATCGCCTTGGCCATGCGGATCGCCGCGGTACCGATCCCCGAGCCGCCGGCATGGACGAGCACGCTCTCGCCGGGCACCAGACGGGCGTTGTCGAACAGCATGTGCTGGACGGTGCCGAACGCGATGCCCGCGCAGGCGGCATCGGTGTCGCTCACCCCATCCGGCACCTTTACGACGAGGCGCCCCGGCAGGGTCACCAGTTCCCGGGCGAAGCCGTCGAGATGGAAGCCCATCACACCGGAGACGTCCTCGCAGAGGTTGTCGCGCCCCTCGCGGCAGGCCCGGCACTGGCCACAGGTCATGGCGCCGTAGGGCACGACCCGATCACCGGGCGCGAGACCCGCAACGCCCTCCCCCACCGACTCGATCGCGCCCGCGGCTTCCGCCCCGACCACGAGGGGCAGCTTGCGCTTGACGAAGGCCATGCCGCGAAAGCCCCAGACGTCGATGAAGTTGAGCCCGACCGCGCGGATGCGGATCCGCACCTCGCCCGGACCGGGGGCCGGCGCGGCCTCGATCTCGGTCAGGCGTAGGTCACGGTCGCCGAAGAGCTGGAGTGCTTGTACCATCAGGTCTTTCCGTCACCGGCGCACCACCGATCTCGGCGGCGTCGCGATCAGCATCAGGCGTGCAGGATCGCTTTGAAATGGGTTGCAAGTTGCGCGCGGTCCGCCTCAGCGAGGCGTCCGATCCGGCGGCCGATCTGTGTGTGCGGCAGCGTGAAAAGCTTGCAGCGGACCACCGAAGGATGCTTCAGGCCGGCCGCCGTCAGATCGATGATCGAATGGTCGCTCGGCCAGTGGCTACCGGCGCCCGTCGTGATCATCGCGGTCACGACATGCCCGTTCGCGGTGTTGAAAGCGCCGTTCGAGAGGACCATCACCGGCCGCGGTTTGCGGACCGGAACGTCGATGAAGGGGAAAAGCGCCGTGAGAACGTCATAGCGTTCAAAGGCCGTCATAGGCTGCGGCATCGTCCGGGCTGTTCCATTCCGTCAGCGTCGCGCTCAGAGACAGTAGATACGGATCAGGCATCGGCCGCTCTGGCTCTACGGTGATCATCGAACCGCGGCGGGTCTGCAAGTCACGCCAGATCTCTGCATCAGCTGGCTCCGGCCGGACGCCATCGGTCGGGTGTCCGGTCTCAGTGTCGACGATCTTGCGGAAGCGCAGGGGCTTGCCCTCGACCCGGAGAACGATGAGTTGGTCCGGCCGCAACGTACGGATCGCCTGCGCGAGATCAGGGTCGCTCTCGACATGCTGCGCCCGAAGGACGTCGTCGCGCAGGATCAGGGTCGCCATCGTTCCACCTCTCATCGAGAGCTACGCGCCGGCCCGTCGCAGATCAACATGGCCTCGCGCATCGGAGCATACAGCGGCGCCAGCGAGCTCGCGCAAACGACCTATCCCGGCGCCAGATACCGCCGCCGCGCCCAGCCCAGGGTTCGCCCGGCCTTGACGCGGCACCATGTCGTGCGGCTCGGCGTGTCGTTGGTGCAGCCGAAGACCAGGGCGCGGACGCGGATCTCGCCGATCTGCTCGGCGGCGGCATCGGGCTCCACGCGAATGCTCAGGGCCTCGCCGGGCGCCAAGCCCGTGACCCGGTAGACTTCGGGCTCGGCCCGGGCTGGCCCGGCGGCGAGCGGCACCGCGAGGCAGACGACCACGGCAAGGGCAGAGCTGGCGCGCATCGGCGGTATCGTCCGGTTCGGCATGCTCCGGTCAGGTCCGGTGGACGCCCATCATCGCGGTCAGGCCGCCGTCCACCGGCAGCACCGCCCCGGTGATGTAGGACGCGCCCGCGCCCATCAAGAAGGTTGCGAGCGCTGCGACATCTTCGGGCTGCGCGAACCGCCCGGCCGGGATCTGGCGCTCCATCCCGTCGCGATAGGCGGCGTAGCGCGCCATCATGGCGGTGTCGACGAAGCCGGGCGCGATCACGTTGACGGTGACGCCGCGCTTGGCCGTCTCGATCGCCAGCGTGCGGCAGTAGGCGATCAGTGCGCCCTTGGTGGCGGCGTAGGCGGCGTTGCCGGCATTGGCCCGCAGGGCGGCGACCGACCCGATCGCCACGATGCGGCCGGACCGCGCCCGCGTCATCGGGCGGATCAGCGACTTGGCGAGACGAGTCAGCGAGAAGAAGTTGACCTGCATGGCGGCCTCGGCCTGCTCCTGGTCGAGCATGGCGGCGAGCGCGTCATAGGATTGGCCGGCATTGTGGACGAGGCCGTAATAGTCGCCCTCCTCGGCTGCCGTGCAGAAGGCGTCGAGGGCCGATCGATCGGCGAGATCGAGGGCATGGGCCGCGAAGCTGCGGTCCGGATGGGCCGCTCCGAGCTCGGCCAGCAGCGCCTGGGCGTCGTCGGCCGAGGACCGATAAGTGAATTCCACCGCAAAGCCCGCGCCGGCCAGGGCCCGGACGATCGCCGCGCCGATCCCCGACGCGCCGCCGGTCACGAGGATACGGCGGGGGGCCATCGCCGCGCTCACGCCGGCTCCGCTCCGAAAACGAGGCACGTATTCTGGCCGCCGAACCCGAATGAGTTCGACAGCACGGTGCGCACCGGCAGGTCCCGGGCCGTCTCGACGATGTCGAGGGCGATCGTCGGATCCGGCACGCGGTGGTTGAGGGTCGGCGGGATGCGGCCATGGCGGATGGTCATGAGCGACACCGCCGCCTCGATGGCGCCGGCGGCCGTCAGGGTGTGGCCGATCATCGATTTGTTGGAGGTCACCGGCAGGGCGGCCGCGCGGTCGCCGAAGACGGCACCGAGACCCAGCGCCTCCATCTTGTCGTTCTCGGGCGTCGAGGTGCCGTGGGCGTTGACCGTGTCGATCCCGTCGGGTTCGAGCCCGGCATCCTCAAGGCTCGCCCGGATCGCCGCGATGATCGGCGCTCCATCGGGGCTGGAGCGGGTGCGATGGAAGCCGTCGCCCTTCTCGCCGCAGCCGAGGACGTAGCCGAGAATTTTTGCGCCCCGCGCCCGTGCCGACGCAGCGTCTTCCAGTACGAGGGCGGCGGCACCCTCGCCCATCACGAAGCCGTCCCGGTCCTTGGAGAACGGCTTCGAGGCCGCCTCCGGATCCTCGTTGCGGGTGGACAGGGCCGAGAGCAGCGAGAAGCGGATCAGCGATTCCGGGTTCACCGAGCCATCCGTGCCGATGCACAAAGCCGCTGTGGCCTCGCCGCGTCGGATCGCCTCGACGCCGAGCTGGATCGCGGTGGCGCCGGAGGAACAGGCGGTCGAGAGCGAGATCGGCGAGCCCTTCGTGCCGAACCGCTCGGCGATGCGATCGGCCACGGTGCCGAAGATGAACAGGTCGTGCCAGTCATCGAACCGGCGTGTCGCGGCGGCCCGGAGCAGGCCGGCGTAATCGACCGGGCCGTCGCCGCCGGCGGCCTCGGCCAAGGCCTGGCGCTGCGGCCATTCCATCTCCACCGGGGGCACCGCGATGAACAGGGCGCCGGGGAAATCGCCCGCCGTCCCGATCCCGGCCTGGGCGATCGCCTCCTCGGCCGCCACCGCGGCGAACCGCTCGGACAGGAGCGGCGCCACCAGTGGCGCGGTGTCGAGAAAATCCACCGTGCCGGCGATCCGGGTGCGCAGGCCCTCGGTGGGGAACCGCGCGATGGCATGGATGCCGGACCGACCCTGGGTCATAGCAGCCCAGGTCTCGGCCTGGCCCTGGCCGAGGGAAGAGACGACGCCGAGACCGGTGACCGCGACGAGCGGTCGGCCCCTGGCGTCGCGGTAGGTTTGCGCGCTCATGCGGCGGCCCTTAGCGGATTTTCCGCCGCCTTACACCACCGGACATCCGAGGGCCGCCCCGTCATTCCGCGGCGGACGCGCCAGGTCCGGTCTCGCGGGGGGCGTTGGCGAGGCGCAGCACGGTCTGGAGCAGCACGTCGGTGCCGGCCGCGCAGTCGGCCTGGGTGGCGGATTCCGACTCGTTGTGGCTGATCCCGTCCTTGCACGGCACGAAGATCATCGCGGCGGGCACCCGGGCGGCGAGGTTGCAGGCATCGTGCCCGGCTCCCGAGATGATCCGGCGCCGGGGATGACCGAGGCCTTCGGCCGCCGAGTCGATCGCCGCCACGATGGCGGGGTCGAACGGCACCGGCTCCTTGCGCCAGATCCGGTTGAGCTGGATCTCCAGGCGGCGGCGCTCTGCGATCTCGGCAGCCGCCTCCTGCAGGGCGGCCTCCATGGCGTCGAGGGTGGGCGAGCGCGGGTCACGCACGTCCACCGTGAAGGCGACCCGTCCGGGCACGACGTTGCGGGACGGCGCCAGGATCACAGCCTCGCCGATCGTGGCCACCGCCGAGGGGGCGTGCGCCAGGGCGATGCGCTCCGCGGCCAGCGCGAATTCGGAGAGCGCGAGCAGCGCATCCCGGCGTCGGGGCATCGGCGTGGTGCCGGCATGGCTCTCGAAACCGGTGATTACCCCGTCGAACCACATGATGCCCTGGCCGCCCTCGACCACCCCGATGGTCTTGCCCTCAGCCTCCAGGATCGGCCCCTGCTCGATGTGCAGCTCGACGAAGGCGCCGATCTCGCGTGTCCCGACGGCCTCGACCCCACGATAGCCGATGGCGTCGAGCGCCTCAGCAACCGTGGTCCCGGCGGCGTCGCGCTTGGCCAGGATCTCGTCGGTGGTGAAATCGCCGGCATAGGCTGCCGAGGCCATCATGGCGGGCGCGAAGCGGGAGCCTTCCTCGTTGGTCCAGTTGACCACGAGGAGCGGCGCTTCGGTCTCGAGGCCGGCATCGTTGAGACTTCGCATCACTTCGAGACCGGCCAGGACCCCGAGCACGCCGTCGAACTTGCCCCCAGTGGGCTGCGTGTCGAGATGCGAACCGAAGGCGATCGGCTTCCGGCCCATGTCCCGGCCGGGGCGGAGGGCATACTGCGTCCCGAGCGCGTCCACCGAGACCTCCAGCCCGGCCGCAAGGCAGGCCTCGCGGAACCAGTCGCGCACGCGGCCATCCTCGGCCGAGAGTGTCAGACGGTTGATGCCGCCGGCCGGCGTGCCGCCGAACGCGGCCGTCTCCAGGATGGTGGACCAGAGCCGTGTGCCATCGGCGCGCAGGTTGTGGGTCTTGCTCAGATTCGTCTCGGCCATGCCGGTTCCTCTCACGGCGCAGCACCGTGTCACGCCTGGGTCGTCGATCCGCCCGCCGTTCTGCGCCGGGCGCAGCGTCACAGCAACGCCGATGCCAGTCAGGCCGGCCGCCGCCGCACCGGGTTGGCGCGTAGAAGCCCGACGCCGTCGACCTGCAGGGCAGCGGCGATCGCCCCGAGGGCACTCGCCTCGATATTGCTGATCCCGTCCTGATCGGCGACATCGGCAGCGATCAGGAAGACGTTCTCGCGCTGACTGTCGGGCCGCTCCGCGATTGCCGTGACATTGCGCAGGTTCTCCGCGCGGCCGAGGCGGGTCCGCGCCCGGGCGATCCCCTCGTAGAGTTCGTTCTCGAGCATCAGGGCATCGTAGCCCTTCATCAGCACAGGATCGGCGCTCAGGCCGTGGAGGGCAGCGTCGAATTCCTGCCCGGCCACCTCACCGTCGGCCACGATGACGTTGGCCGCGGCCGAGACCGCAGCGAGCATCAGCGCCTTGTCGCCGACATAGGCCGTGACGGTGCGGCCCACTTGGCCGAGGAGGTCGCGGAGTAAGCTCATGAAGGCTGTGCCGGGGGCTGGGCGCGTGCTGAATACGGGAGGGATAGCAGAGGCTGGCGCGGAAGGAAGCCGAGGTCGCACATCGGCTCGACGCACCGATCTCCGGCGCAACCGGGATTTGCAACTTCTGCGGTTTCCTGGCTCGGCAGACACGCTTGGGCAACATCGTCATGCGACGAGTCGGTTCAGCCGCGTTGATGCGCGGTCGACGGGTGGCGGGCCAAGTCCCCCCAGCAGGTTCCGCCACCGTCGTCACGCCGCCGGAACGAGGTTCGGGTGCCCCCCAGGCCCGACCTTCGCGCCGGCGGCGGTTTCTACCTACGGGCGATCTTCGTTTCAGCGGCGCCTGTGCCCCTGACCTGATCCGAACGCCCCGTCGGCCCGTGCGGCCATAAGCGGCTACGATGTTCGCCACTAGCAGCCCGACGCGGTCTCCTCTCCGTGCGGAAAGGGGAAACGCGCTTGTTTCTTAAGCACGCGGCTTCGGGCGGAGACGCGTGAACCCGGTATGCCATGCCGGAATCGGAACTCGCACCCTCCGCAGAGCGCGCGAGAACCGCAAGCGGCAGCGGTCGCCTCAGCGCCAGAACGGCTTCAGGTCGAGGAGATCCGATCGGGCATCGGCGGCAGCCTTCAGGAGCTCCTGCGCGCTCGGATCGTCCGAACCGGGCATCGGCGGCCCCGAGAGGCTCTCCGTCATCGCACGGGCGGTCTCAAGGTCGTTGAGCGCCCCGAGATGATCCTGCAGATCCGACAGGGCGTCGCCGAACTTTTCCTGCCGGCGGCGTGCTTTCTTCTTGTGGTAGAGCCCTGCGAAGAACTCCGCGCCGTAGCGCAGCTTCTTGGCCGCGATCCGGGCCCTGTGCCGCGTATGCGGATCGAGATGCTTCAGGCCACGGCCGCGCTTCCTCAACCGCTGGCGCGCCGTGTCGAGTACGCGGACGGCAAAGTCGCGCCCGTCCTCGGCGGCGGCCGCCTGCGTGGTCCAGGCGCCGGTCTCGACCCAACCGGCGAAATCGATGATCAGGCTGCGCCATTGCGGGCTCTGCAGCGTCGACAGAACCACCGCGTAGGCACGCTCTCGTTCCGCCTCGGCCCGCTCGCGAAGCCCGTCAAGCCCGGCCTCGTCCGGGCGCTCCTTCATCAGGTCCGGCAGGGTGTGTCCGAGGAACACGTCGAGGTTGCGCCCCTCACCGAAGGGTTCGGTGACACGCTTGATCTCGTCGGCGAAGCTCACCGCTCGGGGATCCCCAGCAAGCATCGGGGCGAACAGCGACAAAGCCGAACGCAGACGACGCAGGGCAACGCGGATCTGATGGAGAGCCTCGGGCGGCTGCCCGTCTTCCAGGAACACCGTCTCGTTGAGCCGCATGTGGCGCAGGCAGGCCCGCGCCACCGCGCGAAACACCGTGCCGGCGCTCGCATCCTCGGGCAGATCGATCGCCTCGGACTTGACGATGGAGCGTCCGCCGCCGTCGATCAGTGCGAAACCGACCGCGCTCTTGCTGTAGACGCTCAGGTGCAGCGGCACCGTCTCGGCCAGGGCCTGCGCCAGCTGGAACAGGTCGGCCGGATCACCCTCTTGGAGCTCCAGCTCGATCTCGCAGAGCGGCGCCGCGCCCGACGGGCTTTCGACCCGGCCTTCGTCGAGGGTCACGAGGATCCGCGACTCGCCCTGTATGATCGGGATTTCCCGGCGCATCACGACAGTCGAGAAGAGCCGCTCCACCGGTGCATCAGCCTCGCGCAGCACCGCCTCGGCAGCCGTTCCGGCCCAGGCGGCGGGATCGGGATCCTCGCTGGCGATCTCCGTCTCCCACTCGGCGCGGTCGAACAGCCCGATATTGCCCGCACCCGCCTTCACGGTCTGGATATGGCGACCACCCTTGGCACGCACCCGCAGCGTCAGGCCGGCGGCCTGCAGGTCGCGGTTGGCTGTGTCGTAATAGGCGCTGATCAGCTGTTCGGGCTCGACATCCGCCGCGCCCGGAAGCCGTGGATGGGCGGCGAGCACCGTCAGATCCGGCCCCGCGCAGGCGAGCTTCAACTCGACTTCGCGCGGCACCCCGGCGTTGCGTCTGCTCTCGCTCATGCTCTCCTCGTCGTAACCATGCGTGCCCAACCGTCTAAGGCATGCGTCGGGCTGCCGCGACCCGTCGCGCCAGGACCGAACAGCCGCGATCGCCTTCGACGCCAGTCTAGCAAAATCGGGCGGTGCGCGGAGCCGCGCCGCAATCGCTCAGCGGCATTGCGCGCCGGGCATGTTGCACTGCGTAAAAATCGCTCTTCCCCAAATCGAAATCGCATGGCAAAACAAATTGTCCACAATCCATCTGCCGTGCACGCCCCGGCCCCGACCGCCCGGCGGCCCCTGGTTCGACGATGAGCCGGCACAGCGGGATTCCCGACGATTCGAGTGGTGTGCGCTGCATGGACGGCAGCGTCGCGGAGATGGTCAGGTCGGTGACTGCGTTGAAGACACTTCTCGTGGGCGTGGTCGGACACGTGGATCACGGCAAGACGGCGCTCGTCCGGGCGCTCACCGGGGTCGAGACGGACAGGCTCAAGGAAGAACGCGCCCGTGGCGTCTCGATCGTGCCGGGCTTCGCGCTCCTAACCACCGACGCGGGTGAGATCGACCTCGTGGATCTGCCCGGCCACGAGCGCTTCGTGCGCGCCATGGTGTCGGGGGCGACCGGCATGCGGGCCGTCCTGCTGGCGGTGGATGCGCATGAGGGCATCAAGCCGCAGACGGTCGAGCACCTCGAGATCGCGCGGCTGATCGGCGTGCGCCGCGGCGTCCTGGCGCTCACCAAATCCGATCTCGTCAGCCCCGAGGTGGTCGCGACACGTTCGGCCGAGATCACGGCCGCCGCGGCCCGGGCCGGACTTGAGGCAGGACCGGTCATTCCGACCTCCACGGTCACGGGCACGGGCCTATCCGAGCTCGGGGCGGCCCTCGCCGGGCTGCTGACCGATGCCGAGGCCGGTCGCGACGATGGTTTCCCGTACCTTCCGGTGGACCGGGTCTTCTCCCGGGCGGGCTTCGGGACGGTGGTGACCGGAACCCTGCGGCGGGGCGCGCTCTCGGTCGGCGACATGGTCGAGATCGTACCGGGCGGCCGCAGCGCGGTGGTGCGTGGTCTCCAGATCCACGGGCGTCCTGTCGAGCGGGCCGAGCCGGGGCGACGCACGGCGGTCGCCCTGCGCGGGGTCGGCCTCGACGAGATCGCCCGGGGACAGGCGCTGGCGCCGGCGGGCCTGCTCGAGCCGAGCGCGTGGCTCGACGTGGCGATCACGGCCGCCGCCAGCGCGGACGCCGCCTTGGCGAGCGGCACGACCTGCCGCCTGCTGTTCGGGACCACCGAGGTCGAAGCCCGGCTGCGCCTGCTCGATCGTGACGTCTTGGAGCCCGGAGCCAGCACGCAGGCGCAGCTGCACCTCGCTCAGCCGGTCGCCGTCCCGGCGCGGGAACCCTACGTCCTGCGGCTCGATTCGCCTGCGGCGACCATCGCGGGCGGCCACATCCTCGATCCGGCGAGCCGTCGCCGTCGCCGCAACGATCCGCGCACCATGGGCAATCTGGCCGCGCTGGCATCGGGAGAGCCGGCAAAGGCGATCTCCGTCCGTCTCGGGCAGGTCGGCGCGGCCGGTGCACCCCTCGCGGAACTGGCCAGGCTCGCCGGCACGGCCCCGGACCGCGCCCGGGAGTTCCTGGTCGGGTCCGGCGCGCGCGAGATCGGCGACCGCTTCATCGGCGCGCCGGCCTTCGAGGCTTTGCAGACCGGGATCCTCGCGACGCTCTCGCAGCATCACCGCGACTTCCCGATGGAACACGGGATCGCCCTGGAACGCCTGTCGCGGTCGCTCGTGCTTCCCGACCTCCTTGTCGGCTCGGCCCTGCGTGGCCTCGTGGCGGCGGGGGGTGTAAGTCAGGCCGGCACCCTGTGGCGGCGCACCGATTTCGACCCCGCGCGCAACGAGAGCGAGGCCGCCCGCCGGCTGGAACAGATGTTCCGGCGTGCCGGTCTGAACCCGCCCGACGAGAGCGAGGCCGTGGGGCGGGACGTGCGGCGTCGGGAAGCTCTGACCTATCTGGTCGGCGCCGGGACGGTAATCCGAGCTGTCGACCGCGTGCAGCGCCGCGCAGTCCTGTTCCACCGGGAGGCGGTGGCCGATGCCAAGACGCGCCTCTTGGAGGCCTTCCCCAAAGCCGGGACGCCGGAGGCCGGCTTCCTCGCCCGGGAGGCGGGCGCGACACTGGGGATCTCCCGCAAGTTCTCGATCCCGCTCCTCGAGCATCTCGACGCCACGGGCTTTACCCGGCGGGCCGGCGACAGGCGGATCCTCGTCGCCCTCGAATCGCACACGGGCATCGCGGAAGCCGGGTAAGCAGGGCGACGATCCAAGACAGCCACGCCAGCATGCCCAATGGGTACGGGTTCTGCGGGTACGTCGTGCTGCCCTCGCAGGTCTGGCCGAGCCGTGCCACCGCCGGGGCGAAGTTGATCTCGCGCGTATGCAGCGAGAACAGGTAGCAGCAAGCTGCGGACGAGCCGGTCTCGCTGCCCCCGGCCGCGTTGAGGACCAAACGTCCGGTGGTCACGATCCGCTCGAACAGCCAAGCCCCGCTCGCCGCAGCGCGGATGTCGCCGACCCTAGACCCGTCCGTGCCAAAGCCTTCCGAACGAGGAAATGGCCCAAAGACCGAACGGATCCAATCAGATCCGTACAGCCCGTAGCCCTTGCGGGGAGGGAGACCGGCAAGGCCTTCCGAGCGGCGTCAGTTCACCTTGGTCTTCACCACCCCGTAGATTTTCTCGGTCAGCGTCCCGGCCTCTGCCAGCAGGCCTTCCAATTCCTGAAGCCGCTCGTCGGCGAACTCCCGGTCCTCGAGGCCCTTGGCGTTGACGTAGACGTTGAGCGCCGCGCTGCGCAGGCCGGCATAGGCGGAGAGCACCGCCACGCCGGCATCCGACACCACGTTGAGATTGCCCTTGTCGGCCGTGATCGCCGCGAGGTCGATCACCGCGCGGCAGGCCCGGCAGCAGGCGAGCGGCACGTCGCAGGCCGTCTTGAGCGCCGCCTGGATTTTTTCCGCGCGGGCCGCCTTCTCGTCGTCGGTGCCCTTCGGCAGGCCGTAGGCGCCCATCACGGCGTCGAAGGCCTGGACGTCCTCGCCGATCATGCCGGTGAGCACGACCCGCAAGCCTTCAGACGCGGCGAGCACGTCCTTCAGCTCGGCCTCGACCTCGACGTACTTCTTCTTGCCGATGGTGAGGTTGCAGACCATCGACACCAGGGCGGCGCCCATGGCGCCGGAGATGGCTGCAGCGCCGCCGCCCCCGGGGGTCGGGGCGGCGCTCGCGAGCTCCGTCAGGAACTTCTCGATGCTGTCGGTCTCGGGGCGATGCGTCTCGGTCACCGGCGCCTCCTCAGGCCATCGTCTTGGCGAGGGCGTAGATCTCCTCGGCGTCGAGCACCTTATCGGTGCTCTCGAAGAGCTGGCCGACGCAGGCCCGGTGCAGCTTGAGCTTCAGGCCGCCGATGCCGAGGGCTCCGAACGCCTGCTTGCCGTTGCGCTCCTTGCCCTTGTCCATCACCTCGATGCCGCCGATGCCCGTCGGGGGCTGGGCGTTGTAGTCGGCGACGAACTGGATGGACGATTCCTGAGCCCAGGCGGCTTCCGGCAGCAGCTCGACACCGATGGCGCCGGCCGTGAACACGAGGTTGGTGCCCTTGACGAGGGCAACGCGCGAGGCCTCGTCGGGGGTCGCGGCGGCCTTTACGTTGACCTTGAAGCGCGTGTTGATCTGATCGGCGGCGGCCTGGGTCTTGTCGAGGGAGCGACCCGCGATCGTCACCTCGGCGCCCTCGCCGGCGAGCAAAGCGGCCGAGCGCATGCCGACCGGGCCGGTGCCCGCCAGCACGACGGCCTTCTTGCCCTGAAGCGAGCCCGCAGCCTTGGCCACCAGCGCGACGCCGGCGGCGGCCGTGGTGTTGGAGCCGTTGGAATCGAGCATGACCGAGACCCGGAACGGGCCGAAGAACCGCTTCTTCACCGCGGTGAACAGCTCTTCGCCCGCCGCCATGCTGCCGCCGCCGACGAAGATCGCGGTCGACTTCTTCTCGGAGCCGCCGCGGGTGTAGATCGTGCCGTCCACCAGCGCGCCGACATTGTCGGGGTTCACGCCGCCGTAGCCGGTGATGTGGTCCGCGCCGCCATCGTAGCCGACGACGGTGTCGAACACGTTCGGCACGGCGTCGGTGTCGAACAGGAACAGCAGTTTCTTCGTCATCTTTCAGGACCTTTTCGTCGCGCCCGTGAGGCGCCGGCGTTGTTGTTGGTTGGGTCGATGCGTGGACGCAGTCCCTCTCCTCCCCTGGCGACCCCGGGCTTGCCAGGGATCGCTCGAGCTTGCGGGGAGGAGCCGGAGGTGGGGGGGGCTACGATTGAGCAGAGCGGTGCCTCCACCCCCACCCCCACCCTCCCCGCAAGGGGAAGGGGAACGCCCGCCGCAGATCTTGAGGTTATGCTTCGACCACGTTCTGCGGCTTGCCGGCCACGAACGCCTCGACATTGTCGACGAGCTGATCGGCCAGGATCTGCATCGCCTCCTTGCTCGCCCAGGCGACGTGCGGCGTGACGATCAGGTTCGGCAGGTCGGCATCGCACAGAATGTTGCCGTCCTTGGGCGGCTCCTGCGCCACCACATCGAAGCCCGCGCCCGCGATGGTGCCGTCCTTGAGCGCCTCGAGCAAAGCCGCCTCGTCGACCAGCCCGCCCCGGGCCGTGTTGATCAGGATCGCGCTCTTCTTCATCCGCTTGAGTTCGGCCGCACCGATCATCCCCTTGGTGTCGGGGGTCAGGGGTACGTGCAGCGTGATCACGTCGGATTGGGTCAGGATCGTCTCGAAATCCACGAGTCCGTGCTGCGGGAACACGTCGAAGGCCAGAACCTTCATGCCGAGCGCCTCGGCCCGCTTGGCGATCGACTTGCCGAGCGCACCGTAGCCCACGATGCCGAGCGTCGAGCCGGCGATGTCGTAGATCGGATAATCGAAGTAGCAGAACTGTTTGGACTTCGCCCAATCGCCCCGCCGCACCGAATTGGCATAGGGCACGATCGCCCGGCGCAGGGCGAACATCAGCCCGACCACGTGCTCCGGCACGGTGTTGAACGCGTAGTTGCGGATGTTGACGACCGTGATGCCCTGCGCTTTGGCCTGGGCCTTGTCGACCACATCGGTGCCGGTGGCGGCGACCGCGATCAGCTTGAGATCGGGGAGCTGCTTCAGCGTCTCGGCCCGCATCGGGACCTTGTTGATCAGCGCGATCTCCGCACCCTGGAGGCGGGAGACGATCTCCTCCGGCGTCCAGGTCGAGTCGTGCTCGACGTATTCGTGCGGGAAGTTGAACGGTCGGACCCTGGCATCGAGGGATTCACGATCCAGGAACACGATCTTCTTGGTCATAGGACCCCTCTCGGACGACGGGTAGTTTCCCCGATAGTCTTGTTCTTACTTGCGCGTCGGGGCAGGCCCGGCAACCCGGTCCCGCCCCGATCGCGTGCGCGGCTTACGCCTTATGCAGCGGATTCTCGCGCAGATAGCTGGAGGCGGCGGCGACGCCCGAGCCCGGCGTGACCTTGATGCCGCAATCGATCATCGCCATCTCGGCGCCCGCGATGGCACCGAGCAGCGACAGCTCGTTCAGATCGCCGAGGTGGCCGATGCGGAACACCTTGCCGGCGACTTTCGACAGGCCGGCGCCCAGCGAAAGGTTGTAGCGCTCGTAGGCGTGGGTGATCACCTTGGCGGCGTCGGCGCCCTCCGGGACCACGATCGCCGTGACCGTGTCGGAGTTCCACTTCGGCTCCTTGGCGCAGGGCTTGAGGCCCCAGGCCGCCACCGCCTGGCGGGTCGCCTCGGCGAGCACGTGGTGGCGGTGGTAGACGTTCTCGAGCCCCTCCTCCTTCACGACCTGCAGAGCCTCGCGCAGGCCGTAGAGCAGCGGCAGGACGGGGGTGTAGGGGAAGTAGCCGGTGGCGTTGGCGGCGAGTTGGTCCTTCCAGGCGAAGTAGGCGTGGCCGAGCCGGTCGTTGCGGCCGGTGCCGCCCTCGGCGATCTTGAGCGCCTTCGGGCTGATGCAGATCAGGCCGAGGCCGGCCGGCAGCATGAAGCCCTTCTGCGAGCCCGCGATGGCGCAGTCGACCTTCCACTCGTCCATGTAGAACGGCAGCGAGCCGATCG
The DNA here is from genome assembly GCF_026540775.1 of Methylobacterium sp. GC_Met_3. Lineage (NCBI taxonomy): Bacteria > Pseudomonadati > Pseudomonadota > Alphaproteobacteria > Hyphomicrobiales > Methylobacteriaceae > Methylobacterium > Methylobacterium sp. GC_Met_3. The sequence continues at coordinate 139,242 of NZ_JALNUL010000002.1, read as the reverse complement.
ACGAGATGCCGTCCACGAACAGCAGCGTCGGGTGGCCGGCGGCGTCGATCGCCTTGCGGACCGCGCCGATGTCGCTGGTGACGCCGGTGGCGGTCTCGTTGTGGACGACCATGACGGCCTTGATCTTGTGGTCCTTGTCGGCGCGCAGGGCCTCCTCGATCTTCTGGGGATCGGCGCCGGTGCCCCACTCCTCTTCCTGAACGACCACGTCGAGGCCGAGGCGCTGGGCCATGTCGACCCAGAGGTGGCTGAATTGGCCGTAGCGCGAGGTCAGCACCGTGTCGCCGCGGCAGAGGGTGTTGGACAGGGCCGATTCCCAGATGCCGGTGCCCGAGGACGGGAACAGGATCACGGTCCCGGCGGTCGAGCCGAACACCATCTTGGAGTCCTGCAGGAGCGGCTTCACCAGCTCGGGAAAGCTCGGCGAGCGGTGATCCTCGGACGGCACGTGCATGGCGCGCAGCACCCGGTCCGGGATGTTGGTCGGGCCGGGAATGAAGAGGTGGTTGCGACCGGGGCGCCGGGTTGCGGCCATGATGTTTCCTCCGAATAGTCGATTGCGCGCAGGCCGAGCCTGCGCCGGGTGGTCTAAACGTCCTCGGGAGTCGGTCCGGCGCCGGCGGGCGCGGCTCACGCCACACCACCTCGAACGCCATCCTCTGCCGTGGGTGGGGGGCGCAGCGGAGCGGCAGGCGGCCTCGTGCCGCTCGCGTCGCGGCGCGCCCCCGCGCGCCGGTCGCCTCCGAAATGCCGTCCCGCCCGACGGCCCCAGGGCCGTCCTCGCCGCCTTCCTGTCATGCCCGGCCGCGCTCGTACCGAGCCGCCGGTTATCTGGCATTATGAGGCGGTGTAGCCTGAAAGGAAAACCGGAAAAACTTCCGGAACTTGCCAAAAAAATTTTTTGTGCGCCGCAGCGATACTAATCTCCGATTGAGAAACCACGCCGCAACGCACCCAGGCTCCCAGGGCGCCGCCCTCGGCGCGTCATCAAACTGAGATGGGATCGCGCTCTGGATCCCGGCCGTATTCAGCCGCCGGGAGAGGAAGCCGTGGCCGAGGGTGAGGAGATGCCGGTCCGGGTCCGGACGCTGTTCCTGTCCGATCTGCATCTCGGGACGCGGGGCTGCCAGGCCGGTCTGCTGCTGTCGTTCCTGCGGGATTACGACGCCGACACGATCTACCTCGTCGGGGATATCGTGGATGGCTGGCAGCTGCGCTCCGGCTGGTACTGGCCGCAGGAACACAACGACGTCGTCCAGAAGCTGCTGCGCAAGGTTCGCAAGGGCGCCAAGGTCGTCTACCTGCCGGGCAACCACGACGAGTTCCTGCGCAACTACGTCGGCATGAATTTCGGCGGCATCGAAGTCTCCGAGACCGCGATTCACGAGGCCGCCGACGGGAGGCGCTACCTCGTGATCCACGGCGACCAGTTCGACATGGTGGTGCGCCACTCGCCCTGGCTCGCCCATCTCGGCGACGGGGCCTACACGCTGGCTCTGTCCCTCAACACGCTGCTCAACAAGATGCGCCGCCGGGTCGGGCTGTCCTACTGGTCGCTCTCGGCCTGGGCGAAGCTGCGGGTGAAGAACGCGGTGAGCTTCATCGGCCAGTTCGAGACGATCCTGGCCGAGGAAGCGCGCCGACAGGGCGCGGACGGGGTGATCTGCGGCCACATCCACCACGCCGCCGACCGGCCGATCGGCGAATTGCGCTACCTCAATACCGGCGACTGGGTGGAATCCTGCACCGGGCTCGTCGAGCATTACGACGGCCGCATGGAGGTGCTGCACTATCCGAGCCTGCTGCGCGATCGCGCGGCCGAGACCGTGCCGCAGGCGGTCCCGGGCCGGCGCGCGGTGGCGTAAGGGCTCGACCGTGAAGCTCCTGATCGCCAGCGATGCGTGGCATCCGCAGGTCAACGGCGTGGTGCGCTCCCTCGAGCAGATGGTCCGCCGCGCCCCCGAGCACGGATTCGCGACGACGATGCTGACGGCTGCGGACTTCCCCTCGCTGCCGATGCCGGGCTATCCGGAGATCCGCCTTGCCTATGCGGGACGGGAGCGGGTGGCGGCACGCTGGCGAGGGGAGCGGCCGACCCATGTCCACATCGCCACCGAGGGTCCGGTGGGATACGCGGCGCGGCGGCACTGTCTGTCGCACGGCCTGCCGTTCACCACGAGCTACCACACACGCTTCCCGGAATACCTCGCCGCCCGCCTGCCGGTGCCGGAGGCGTGGTCCTACGCCTATCTGCGCCGCTTCCATGGGGCCGCCCGCGGCACAATGGTGAGCACCGCCTCACTCCAGGGCGAGCTGGAGGCCCGCGGCTTCACCCACATGATGCGCTGGACCCGCGGGGTCGACATCGACCGGTTCCGCCCCGCCACGCCCGGTGCGCCGCCGCCCATGGAACTCGCCGATCTGCCGCGACCGCTGTTCATCTATGTCGGCCGGCTGGCAGTGGAGAAGAACATCGCGGCTTTCCTGAACCTCGATCTGCCGGGCACCAAGATCGTGGTCGGTGACGGGCCGGACCGGGGCCGGCTCCAGGCTCTGGCGCCGGCGGCACGGTTCCTCGGGACCCGGACGGGAGCGTCGCTCTCGGCGGTCTACGCGGCCTGCGACGTGTTCGTATTCCCGAGCCTGACCGACACGTTCGGGATCGTGCTGCTGGAGGCGCTCGCCTGCGGCCTGCCGGTGGCGGCCTTCCCGGTGCCGGGCCCGAACGACGTGATCGGGGGCACCCGGGTGGGCATCCTCGATCAGGACCTGCAGGCCGCCGCCCTCGCCGCCCTGGACCTATCCCGGACCGAATGCCGCGCAGAAGCCCTGCGCCGGGGCTGGGAGGTGAGCGCGCGCCAGTTCTTCGGCAACATCATCGAGGCCCATGGCGGCGAGCGCCTTGCCAAGGGACGCCGCCTGAACGGACTTCCGAGGGGCTTGCCCCAGCTCTTTTCAGGTGTTTGCAAAAGGACCGAGATACCGGCCGAGACGCACTCTCTTCTCCTTTCTGGGAAGGGGAATGTGTCTCCCATTGGATACGTAAGGGCCACGGATCGTGCCTCTCGCATCCAGTCAAAACACCCTAAACGGGCTGAGTCGAGACCTTTCGCGGGTGAAAGGCAGAGCCTTGCGATCGTGTCAGGGCTTTGCCCTGACGACCCACCAAAGGGCACAGCCCTTCGGATACCCAGAACCCGCTCATTCCCGACCAGGCGAGCTGCTTCAGGGCGCCCCTCGGATCCGCTCCAGCAGCACGGCGTCAGCGTAGCCATCGGCTGGCAAGCCACTTGAACTCTGGAACGCGCGCAGTGCCGCCCGGGTCTTCGGACCGATCTTCCCATCGACGCCGCCAGTGGCGAAGCCGCGCTCGGTGAGGCGGGTCTGCAGGTCGCGCCGCTCGTCCCCGGTGAGCGCCCGGTCGCCCCGGGGCCAGTCACGGACGAGGCCGGGATCGCCGCGCAGGCGGTCCGACAGCAGCGCGACGGTCAGCGCGTAGGCGAGCGCCGTGTTGTAGCGCAGGATCACCGCGAAGTTCGGCCGCAGCAGAAAGGCCGGACCGCGGATTCCGGAAGGCAGGATCAGGGTCGCCTCCGCGGTCTCGTCTGGGATGCCGCCCGGACGAGCGGGCCGTACGCCGAGCGCCTGCCACGCGGCAAGGCTGCGCGGCGTTGTCTCGTCGGCCAGGGCGGCGTCGAAGCCCTCAGGCAGCAGCGCCTCGGCGCCCCAGCCCTCGCCGGGCTTCCAGCCGTGGGCGCGCAGGTACTGCGCCGTCGAGGCCAGCGCATCCGGTACCGAGGTCCAGATGTCGCGCTTGCCGTCTCCGTCGAAATCAACCGCATCGCGCTGGTAGACGCTCGGCATGAACTGGGTGTGGCCCATCGCGCCTGCCCAGGAACCTGTGAGGCCGCCGGGCATCCGGTCGAGGGGCGCTTGGTTCCAGGCGAGGATCTGGAGCGCGGCCGAGAGTTCGTTGCGCCAGTAGGGTGCGCGGGCGGGATCACCGCAGGCCAGCGTCGCCAGGGAGCGCACCACCGGCTTCACCACGGCGGGGTTGTCGAGCACAGCACCGAAGCTCGATTCCACGCCCCAGAACGCCGCCAGGATGTGGCGGTCGACCCCGTAGCGGGCCTCGATCGCCGCGAAGGTCTCGGCCTGCTCGGCGAGCTTGGCCCGGCCCGCCTCGATGCGGGCCGGAGTGACGCTGGCCTCGATGTAGTCCCAGATCGGCCTGACGAATTCGCCCTGGCTCGCGGTGGCGGCCAGAACGTCGGGATCGGGCGTCAGGTTGGCGAGTTGGGCGTCGGCGAGGGTCTGCGGCACGGCCTGCGTGGTCGCGAAGGCGATGAGGTCGGCGCGGCAGCTTTCGAAGGGTATCACGGGCCGAGCTGCATCGGGCGCCGCGACCACGAGGGTCGGCACCAGGGCGCAGGCGAAAACGGCTCTGCGGGTTCCCGGACAGGGGCGTGTCGGGCTGCTCATCGGCGCTCTGGGCTCGCATTCTGTGGGGCCCAGCATACCCGGCCGATCGGGGCGGTTTCCAGCGGCGAACCGGCCCGCTCCGAGGTGTCGGAGTCGCGCCAACGTGATCGCTGGGCCCTGCCGGAGGGACGACGACCCGGGCATCCTTCCTCGGGAGGGCCCAAAGGAGATCGACCGATGAAGCGGATAGCCTTCGCCACGATCGCTGCGGCTTCACTCGCCGCCGGTCCCGCGCATGCCCTGGACGTCACCCGCAGCCGCGACATCCCCGCCCCCGCGGAGGCGGTCTGGGCGCTGGTCGGCGATTTCTGCGCCATCCAGTTCTGGCACCCGCAGGTCGAGCGCTGCATCCTGTCGGCCGACGACGACGATGACGGCATCCGCGCGCAGATCCGGGGTCTCGTGGTGAAGGGCGGCCTCGGCACGATCGTAGAGGTCGAGACCGCCCGCGACGAGACGGGCCGGAGCTACAGCTACGGCTTGATCCAGGGCCCCCTGCCGGTGCGCGCTTATAATGCGACCCTGGCGGTCCGGCCGAACGGCAGCGGATCCACGGTGATCTGGAGCGCGACCTTCGACGCCGAGGGGATGAGCGATGCCGAAGCGGTCGCCGACATCGCCGGCGTGTTCGAGGCGGGGCTTGCCGGGATCGCCCGCGAGGCGTCCAGATAGCGTCCGGCCGAATCGGGCGGCCGCGCGATCAGGATCCCGGTCGGCGGCGTATCCCCCTCCTCCCGGCGCCCGCCGGCACTGAACAGAGCGGCGTCGGGGCAAAGGATCGCCCGGCTCGATTCCTAGAGGCAACCCCAGGAGGCCGAGACCTGCATGCGCCGCCACCGCCACGCCAAGATCGTCGCCACCGTGGGCCCCGCCAGTTCGGCGCCCGACCAGTTGAAGGCCTTGTTCCTCGCCGGGGTCGATACCTTCCGGCTGAATTTCAGCCACGGCACGCAGGAGGATCACGCCCGCGTCCACGCCGCGATCCGCGCCCTCGAGAAGGAGGTCGGCCGGCCGATCGGCATCCTGCAGGATCTGCAGGGACCCAAGATCCGGATCGGCACGCTGCAGGGCGGCCGCCTCGATCTGCAAGCCGGCGAGCGGGTGCGCTTCGTCCTCGAAGGTGCCGAGGGCGACAAGCAGACGATCCCGCTGCACCACCCGGAGATTTTCGACGCGGTCGTGCCCGGTCAGGATCTGCTGATCGACGACGGGCGGGTGCGGGTGCGGGTCATCGGACCGGAGCGTACTGCCATCACGGCCGAGGTGGTGACCGGCGGGGCGATCTCGAACCGCAAGGGCGTCAACCTGCCAGGCACGCTGCTCGACCTGTCGCCGCTGACCGCGAAGGACCGGGCTGACCTCGCCTTCGGGCTCGATCTCGGCGTCGACTGGGTGGCCCTGTCCTTCGTGCAGAAGCCGTCCGACGTGATCGAGGCCCGGGGGATCATCGGCGACAGGGCCGGGATCATGTCGAAGATCGAGAAGCCGCAGGCGCTTGAGCGGATCGACGACATCATCCGGCTCTCCGACGCCGTGATGGTGGCCCGCGGCGATCTCGGCGTCGAGATCCCGCACGAGGATGTGCCGGGCCGTCAGAAGGAGCTGATCCGCGCCTGTCGGCTCGCCGTGAAGCCTGTGGTGGTGGCGACCCAGATGCTCGACTCGATGGTCAACGCCCCCGCACCGACCCGGGCCGAGGCCTCGGACGTCGCGACCGCGATCTACGACGGCGCCGACGCCGTCATGCTCTCGGCGGAATCGGCCACCGGACGCTATCCGGTGGAGGCGGTCGCGATGATGGATCGGATCATCCGCAGCGTGGAGGGCCACAAGCTCTACCACTCCATCGTGGCGGCCTCGGAGCCCGGCGAGGAGGAGACGCCGCCCCATGCGGTTGCCACCGCGACCGCCGAGCTCGCCGAGGCGATCCACGCCGCCGCGATCGTAGCCTACACGTCGAGTGGGACGACGGCGGCCCGGGTGGCGCGCAAGCGCCCCGCCGCCGCGATCCTGGCGCTGACGCCGAACCTCGCGACCTCGCGCCGGTTGAGCCTGCTGTGGGGCGCCCACAGCGTCCTCACGGACGATGTCGATTCCTATGAGGAGATGACGGCGAAAGCTTGCCAGCACGCGCGGGAGGAGGGTTTCGCCAAGCCGAACGACGTCATCGTGGTGGCCGCGGGCATCCCCTTCCACACCGCGGGCAACACGAACAACATCCGGCTGATGCAGGTGTGAGTGTTACAAGGCTGACTGCGGGCACCGCGGGTGGAACGCGGCCCGCTTCCCATCGTTGACTCGGAAGCTGCGCCGTTTTGGCGCGAAACTGGAGGGCCCTCCCATGAACCTGATCGGACGCCTCGTCACCAAGCTCCTCGGCAACGAGAACCGCCCCATCGACCGCGACGACCGGAACGCCAGCACGGCGACCCCGATCGGCCGCCTCGTCACGAAGATCCTGGGCAAGTAAGCGCCGACGCCGCGCGCCCCGGGCGCGCGGCTTCCAGCGATCAATCAGTTCGCGACCGCGCCCGCGACTTCCTTGACGGTCGGCGCCGCCGGCACGGTGTGCTGCCAGAACGTCCCAGTCCGACCCTTGGCAAAGCCCTCGTCGTAGAGGCTGCGCATATAGGCGGTGTCGAAGCCCTTCGAGGCCGGCACCTTCGGACCACCTCCGTCGATGTAGGTCAGGTTGAAGCCGATGCCGTTGCCCCGCGCCAGCGCGTAGGTCGCGGTCAGCGTAGCCCGCGAGCGGGCGCGGCTCGCCGTCGTGAAGGAGCGCTCCACGATCGAGAGCGTGTTGTCCTTCGTGACCTCGAAATCGGGCTCCAGGCGGCCGTTGATCACGACGTAGATCTCGGCCTTCCCGCCCGTGCGGATCCGCCCGTCGCGCAGCAGCAAGGTCTGCGGCAGGGTGAAGACCGGCGTCACCACCGAACCGTCGACATGCATCTCCTGGAAGCGCGCGTCGCCGGCCGAGACGTCGATGAATTGCGGCGGGAACACCGCCGGGATGCTGGCCGAGGCGGCCAGCACGTCGCGGAACAGCTCACGGGCATTCGGCACGCCGCTCGCCGCGATGGCGCCCATGTTCCAGATGACGGCCCGCTGGGAATCGAGGTTCGTGGTCACCACGAGCAGGCGCCGGCCCTTCGCGTGCTCCTCGGCCACCGCCCGGATCAGATCCGGCGTGACGTAGCGGTCGATCAGGTTGCGCAAGCGACCGTCACCAAACAGCCCGGAGCCGAACAGCACATTGGCGATGTTGGGCGAGGCCACCAGCTCGCTGGCGACGCCGCTGGTGTAGAATTCGGTGAGATAGGCGTCGTAGCCGGACCCCAGGAACGCGAAGGGCGCGATCAGCGCGCCGGTCGAGACGCCGGACACCAGGGTGAATTCCGGCCGCTGGCCCGAAGCCGTCCAGCCGTTGAGGACGCCGGCTCCGTAAGCCCCGTCGCCGCCGCCACCCGACAGCGCCAGATAGTTGAAACCCTTGTTCCGCCGCTGCGGATTGGCGGCGAGTTCCGCGATCGTCTCCACCGAGGCGTCCGCGTAGACGCGCGCGCCGGGGATGCCCGGAACACTCGCAAAGACGGCCTGCTCGGCACTGTAAGGCGTGCGCGGAAGGCTGCCGCAGGCCGCCACCTGACCCGCCAGCCCGAGCGCGGTCAGCGCCCGAAAGCCTGTCCGACGGAAACCCATCCTCGTCACCCTGATCCGTGAAGCTCGGCCACCTTGCCACACGAAACGAGCTTGGCTGTGACGCACGTTCCGACTTTGCCGCCCGGCGGGCCGGATAAAGGCCTGCTGTTGCGCCTGGGTCACGATCCCACAGGAACGCGGCGCAAGCGTGGCCGGACATAGCTTGGTTGCTACCGGGGTCCGTTCGGTGTGCGACGATGCCCGGGCAGCGTCACGATGGCAGCGTCTGGGATCCCGATCGCGCCATTGCCAGTGGACAGGGGCCGCGGAGGGCGTGCGAGCACCCTTGCAACGTTCGTCAGCGCCGCGCTAGGGTTCCGTGCGGCCTGACAGGACAGGGTGTCGCACCGCGGCTCGGCCTGCTTTGATCGGGGGCGCGGTCCGCTCGGTGGCATGATCCGCCGTTGGACGGATCCTTGGACCCGGGCTGCGCGCGCCGGACCTTGGCGCAGCGCGGGCTGCAGGGGGCGGAGGGGTAGATGGAAGCGGCTGTAGGCTGGACAGATGATCGTGTGGCGCTCCTGCGCCGGCTGTGGGAGGACGGGCAGAGCGCGAGCAAGATCGCCGCGCAGCTCGGCGGCGTCACGCGCAACGCGGTGATCGGCAAGGTCCATCGCCTGGGTCTGGCGGGCCGCGCCCGGGGTGGGGAAGAAGCCCCCGTCGCCGCGGTTCAGCCGGCGAAGGCGATCGAGATCGAGACGGCCATCGCGGTGGTGGAAACGCAGGCCCCCGAGCCGGTGGCGATCCTGTCGCATCGTCCGGCGCCGGCCTTCCCGGTGGCAGCACCAGCCGCTTCGCCGACGCCCCTGGCGGTCTCTCAGCGCGTCACCATCATGGACCTCCGGGAATCCATGTGCCGCTGGCCGCTCGGCGATCCGACAACGCCGGAATTCCGGTTCTGCGGCGGCCGCTCGATCACCGGTTTGCCCTACTGCACGCATCACGCCGAGATCGCCTATCAGCCGGCGGCCGAGCGGAAGCGGGATCGCCGCGTCGCCTCGTTCCGCTGATCGGCGGCTCTGTTACGGCTGGACGAGCCCGGCTGCGCGAAGATAGCGCGCGGTCGCTGGATTGATGCGATCCGCCGGCACGAGGCCGATCAGGTTCTTCGGGTTCGTCGTGGCAGTCCCGTCACGGCCGAGCGCGCGGACGATGCGTTCGGCCGCATCTCCATCGAAGCCTGAGCGCGCGAGGATGAAGCTCCACGAGCCCACCGTCTCGATCGGCTCCACCTGTCCGGGGAAGCTACCGGCCGGAACCGTCAGGCGCTTCAGCGCGGCGCCCGGCTGCGCCAGACGCGCGATCCCGGCGTCCGAGGGGCCGAAGAAGCGCGCCCCTCCCGGAGCCCGGGCCATGGTGGCGAAGCCCGGCCAGTCGAGCCCGCCGCCCCAGAGCGCATCGGCCTGACCCTCGCGTACCAGCGTAGGGCCATCACCGGCGTGATCGAGCAGGACCGGGCGGATGTCATGCGCGGGGTCGAGCCCCGAGGCGGCGAGCGCGCTGCGGGCCATCACGGTGAGCCCCGACTTGTGCGTGCCCAGCACGACCGTGCGCCGGTGCAGATCCGCGACCGATCGGATCGGGCTGGCCGCCGGCACGACGAACAGACCGGGCGTCGGATACATCGGAGCCAGCACGGAGACACCGCCGGCGGCCGCGAAAGCGGGGTAGGCGTACTCCCCCTGCACAAGACCCAGATCGACGCTGCCGGCCTGTAGGAGACCGAGATTCTCCGCGGAGCCGCCGCTGGCGCGGGGCTCGATGATCAGGGCCGGGTCCGCTTGGCGGATCGTGTCCGCGAAGGCCGCACCGAAGGCCGGAAAGCCGCCGCCCGGCGTCGCGGTCGCCAGGACCACGCGAACAGGCTCCTCGGACCGGACTGGCCGAGGCGCGAGGAGACTCAGTGCTCCGAGGAGCGTCATCCGGCGGGTCGCCATCGTGATTCCCGAGGCTGGCACGCGCTTCGTCATCAACACCCTCGCCGCGCTGGCGCGCCGGACCGGCACCGACCGGGAGAATAACTTTCTATCGCTTTCGCGACAGCCAGCAAGGCTATTCCACGACGCGGCAGAGATCGAAGCGAAAGCGGAAAGAACTTTTGATATGGGCACTTAGCCCAATTGCCCCCGTGGCGGCAACGCGATATCGCAGCCTCCCGTCCGGGCCGATCCAAAACCTCCCGCCCGGGGGCTTGGTCTCGACCGACCGGACCCACATCTCACCGATCCCACTACGAGCAGGAGCTCCGCGATGGCCGATTCCCTCAACGCGCCGGCGAAGGTCGGGCATGGCCGTGTCTACGGCTCGATCACCGAGACGATCGGCAACACCCCCCTGGTCCGCCTGAACCGCCTGCCGAAGGAACACGGGGTCGACGCCGAGATCCTGCTGAAGCTGGAGTTCTTTAACCCGATCGCCAGCGTCAAGGACCGTATCGGCGTCAACATGATCGACGCGCTGGAGGCGTCCGGCAAGCTTCAGCCGGGCGGCACGCTGGTGGAGCCGACTTCGGGCAACACCGGCATCGCGCTCGCCTTCACGGCCGCGGCCCGGGGCTATCGCCTGATCCTGGTCATGCCGGAGACGATGTCGCTGGAGCGGCGCAAGATGCTGGCGTTCCTGGGCGCGGAACTGGCGCTTACCCCGGGCGCGCAGGGCATGAAGGGCGCGATCGCCAAGGCCGAGGAGCTCTTGAAGGAGATCCCCGGCTCGGTGATGCCGCAACAATTCTCGAACCCCGCCAACCCCGAGATCCACCGGAAGACCACCGCCGAGGAGATCTGGAGCGATACCGGCGGCCAGCTCGACGCGTTCGTGGCGGGCGTCGGCACCGGTGGTACCGTGACGGGCGTCGGCGAGGTGCTGAAGCCGCGCCTGCCGAATCTGAAGGTCTTTGCCGTCGAGCCGGAGGATTCTCCGGTGATCTCGGGCGGCCAGCCGGGCCCGCACAAGATCCAGGGTATCGGCGCCGGCTTCATCCCTGACAACCTCCACACCGACATCCTCGACGGGGTGCTGAAGGTCTCCAACCAGACCGCCTTCGAGACCGCCCGGGCGCTCGCCCGCCTCGACGGCATCCCGGGCGGCATCTCGACCGGCGGCAACGTCGCCGCTGCCCTGGAGCTGGCCAAGCGGCCGGAATTCAAGGGCAAGCGCATCGTCACGATCGCCTGCAGCTTCGCCGAGCGCTACATCTCGTCGGCGCTGTTCGACGGGATCGGCTAAGCCGAACGCAGCCCGTTCCGCGACGGAACGGGCTCTGGCTCCGCGCTGGATCGAACGGCGCGGAGCCATACCATCGGTGGATCCGATCGCGGGCGACCCTGCGGGAAAGCCACACGCCCGGTGTGTTTCCCGAGGATGGCGTGGTGCGAGTTACATATTCCTGCTGAACTGTTGGCGGCTTTTCATAGTTTTGTTTCTAAAAATAGCGATTAATTTCTAAAGTTACGTCGATTTCTTCTAATAAAATACAGCTGTTTTTGCCATAACCCTTATCGATCAACGTTGCATTTCGAGCCTGGATCTTCCTCGATCGTTCCGGTACCGCAAGAAGCGTGATTGATCGGGGGTTCTGTCATGCGTTGTTTAGTCGTGATCTTGTGCTGCCTCTGGTCGCAAGCCGTGCTGGCGCTGGGTTTTGCAGTGCACGATCTGACACCGCTGGCGGAGGACGCACGCACGGCCCTCGGCAAGGATGCCACCGCGCAGGCGGAGCCGTTCCAGCTCATGCTCATCTGCCCCGGCTGTGACGGCGCGCCGACGGTCGCGCTGCAGTTGGGCCGTCTCACGGACGGCACCGAGGGCCGGATCCGCTCCGGCAAGACCACGATGGGCGCGCTGGAGACGATATGCGTCAAGAAGAACCCGGATTGCCGGCTCACCACTCTGCCGGCCGGCCCGGGGGTCGCGTGGATCACGTCCTACGCGTTTGAGACGGGCGCCGGCGCGACCGCCATCGTCCTCCGTGACGGCGATCTTCTGACGATCGATGCCCGGTCGATCGACCGCGGTGCGGCGGAGGATACGGTGCTGCGCCTAGCCCAGAAGCTCCTGCCGCGCATCATCGGACGCTAACGTCCGAACGCTGTTGCCCGCGCCCCATCGCCCGGGGGGCGCAACTCTCCCGCGCCGCCCCGGTTGTCCTGCGAAGACACGGAAAGGCGCGCCATGACCGGCCAGACAGGACGACCGTCCCTCAAGGACTTCGACGCGAACGCGGACCGAAACGGCCAGGATCTTGGCCAGGACTCGCCGCTGGATATCGGCTTGCCTGACCGCACGCAGGCGGATCTAAAGCGAAACCCGGCGGGCGACGCCGAATCCGCGCGGATCGCCTCCGGCACCCCCGGCTCCGATGCAACGGATGCGACCGAGGCGGAGACGCCGCGCGAGAACCTCGACAAGCTGAAGGGTACGTTCAGCGAGAACGCGTCCGGCAGCGGCTCGGATCTGAGCGAGGCGATCGACCGCGCCACGGCCGCCGTCGGCCAGGACGACGGGAAGCGCTGATGGCCCGGCCGACCAGCGAATCCGGCACCGTCACCCGCAAGCCCGACGACGCGGTCGGGTCCCGTGGCGATTCGCCCGCCGGGGGCGGCCACCAGACGGCCGATCAGGCGGCCATCACCAACATGGGCGGGGGCGAAAAGCCTCAGCCGGAACCTCGCGAGGGTTGGGGCCAGACCGGCGAGCCTGGGCGGTCGCCGCCGGCGACCGGGGGCTCGTCCGGTGGCCACTCAGACCAGAAGGCGTCCCGCGGTCCTGACGCCGGCGAGACAGTCGCGGACGGGCACTACAGGGCGGAAGGGGAGAACCAAGAATGAGCGAGCGCGAGGACGCGGGTGCGAAGCCCGAGAAGCCCAGGAACATCGCACCCGACGCGGTCAAGGATCCGAACGAGAAGACCGAGGGTCATCCCGGAGCCGGGCCGTCGAGCGGTGGAAGCCAGAACGACGAGACCGACCCGGGGGGGAGCTGACGCCAGCCGGACGGCTCAGACGAGCCGGAACGGGATCGGATCTGTGGCCAGCTTCACCGCGTCGGGTCGGCAGCCGCTTTCGACGCAGGCGTAACGGATCGCATCCTGGCGGCTGCGGAAGATGCCCCCTGCACGCCCGCCGGTCTCGACGGCCACCCAATGGCCCGCGCCGTCCTGACCGACGAGATAGGACAGGGGCGTGCCGGCTGAGGCCGGCAGGGACGAGTTCAACGCGACGGTCATGGTCGTCTGGGGGTTCACGCGGACCTCTCGGGTACCGCCATGCCAAACTGGGAAGCCCGGCATAAGGATTCGATGGACCCGAGAGCGATCCGGAATAAGGTCTGCATTAGCAACCGGACATGAGCGTCCGGTTGCCGGCCGTTCAGTTCAGGCCGCGCTGTCCTTCGAGGAACGCTCGACCCGCTTGCGGTCGTTCGGATCCAGCACGGTCTTGCGCAGCCGGATCGACTTCGGCGTGACCTCGACCAACTCGTCGTCCTGGATCCAGGCCAGCGACTTCTCCAGGGTCATCCGGATCGGAGGCGTCAGGCGCACAGCCTCGTCCTTCGAGGTGGTGCGGATGTTGGTCAGCTTCTTGCCCTTGAGCACGTTCACCTCGAGATCGTTCTCGCGGTTGTGCTCGCCGATGATCATGCCCTGGTAGACCTTCCAGCCGGGCTCAATCATCATCGGGCCGCGGTCTTCGAGGTTCCACATGGCGTAGGCCACCGCCTCGCCCTTGTCGTTCGAGATGAGCACGCCGTTGCGGCGGCCGGCGATCTCGCCCTTGAAGGGCTCGTAGGCCTTGAACAGGCGGTTCATGATCGCCGTGCCACGGGTGTCGGTCAGCAGCTCGCCCTGGTAGCCGATCAGGCCACGGGTCGGGGCGTGGAATACGAGGCGCAGGCGATCACCGCCCGACGGCCGCATCTCCAGCATGTCAGCCTTACGCTCCGACATCTTCTGGACGACGACGCCGGAATGCTCCTCGTCCACGTCGATCACGACCTCCTCGATCGGCTCGAGCAGGTTGCCCTCCTCGTCCTTCTCGAAGACGACGCGGGGACGCGAGACCGCGATCTCGAAGCCCTCGCGGCGCATGGTCTCGATCAGGATGGCGAGCTGCAATTCGCCGCGGCCGGACACGTAGAACGAGTCCTTGTCGGTCGCTTCCTCAATCTTGAGCGTGACGTTGCCCTCGCCTTCCTTGAACAGGCGGTCGCGGATCATCCGGCTCGTGACCTTGTCGCCCTCGGTGCCGGCCAGCGGCGAGTCGTTCACGATGAACGACATCGTCACGGTGGGCGGATCGATCGGCTGGGCCTGGATCGGCGTGTCGACCTGCGGGTCGCAGAAGGTGTCGGCCACCGTGCCCTTCATCAGGCCGGCGATCGAGACGATATCGCCCGCCTCTCCGACGTCGATCGGCGCGCGCTCCAGGCCGCGGAAGGCCAGGATCTTCGAGACGCGGCCGGTCTCCACGACCTTGCCGTCGCGCGAGAGCACCTTGATCTGCTGGTTCGGCTTCACGGTACCGGAGGCGATGCGCCCGGTGATGATCCGGCCGAGGAACGGGTTGGCCTCGAGCAGGGTGCCGAGCATCCGGAACGGCCCCTCCTCCACCTTGGCGGGGGGGACGTGCTGGAGCACGAGCGCGAACAGCGGCTCCAGGCCGACCGAGGGGTCGGCATCCGGGCTGTCGGCCATCCAGCCGTTGCGGCCGGACCCGTAGAGGATCGGGAAGTCGAGCTGGTCGTCGGTGGCGTCGAGGGCGGCGAAGAGATCGAACACCTCGTTCACCACCTCGGTGATGCGGGCATCCGGCCGGTCGACCTTGTTGATCGCCACGATCGGGCGCAGGCCGATCTTGAGGGCCTTACCGACCACGAACTTGGTCTGCGGCATCGGCCCCTCGGCGGCGTCGACCAGCACGATCACGCCGTCGACCATCGACAGGATACGCTCGACCTCGCCGCCGAAATCGGCGTGGCCGGGGGTGTCGACGATGTTGATGCGGGTGTCCTTCCAGACCACCGAGGTGGCCTTCGCCAGGATCGTGATGCCACGTTCCTTCTCGAGGTCGTTCGAGTCCATCGCCCGTTCCTCGACCCGCTGGTTCTCGCGGAAGGTGCCGGACTGGGCCAGCAGCTTGTCGACGAGCGTCGTCTTGCCGTGGTCGACGTGAGCGATGATGGCGATGTTGCGCAGATTCATGTCGGCCCGAAACGGGTTGTGCCGGCTCCCTGGCGGCCGCGCGGCGCGGCCGTCCGCGCCGGTCCAGGTACGGAGTCGTGGTGGTTGCGTCGCAATATAAGGACACGCGCTCCGGGGCAAGGCCGACGCGTGCATGGTTGCATCCCGCCGTGCCCTTAGCTGCCGGACCACGAGGGCCCGACACCTCTGTAGGGAACAGCAGAACCAGCATAATGCGCGCCCACTCTCGCAGAGGAAAAGGTATGCGAGAGGGGGCCCGGACAGCCCGACCTGTCGATGGGACACTGCCTGAGCTGGGAAAATCGCGGGCGGTGGCGATTCGCCGCCCCGGTTTCTTCGAAACGTCAGAGGACAGCGGAGCGGACGACAATGGGCGGGAAAGTGGCGCTCGTGACGGCAGGGGGCAGCGGCATGGGGGCGGTGGCCGCCCGCAAGCTGGCGGAGGACGGTTTCGCCGTCGCGATCCTTTCGTCCTCCGGCAAGGGCGAAGCGCTGGCCCAGGAGCTTGGCGGGTTCGGCGTGACCGGCTCGAACCAGTCGCCCTAGGACCTGCAGCGCCTCGTCGACGGAGCCATGGCGCGTTGGGGCCGGATCGATGTCCTGGTCAACAGCGCCGGCCACGGGCCCCGGGCGCCGCTGCTCGACATCACGGACGCCCAGTGGCACGCCGGCCTGGACACCTACCTGATGAACGTCGTGCGCACGGTCCGCCTCGTGACGCCGATCATGCAGGCGCGGTGCGCCGGGGCGATCATCAACATCTCGACCGCCTGGGCCTTCGAGCCGAGCCCGATGTTCCCGACCTCGGCGGTGTTCCGCGCGGGGCTCGCCGCCTACACGAAGCTGTTCGCCGACAGCTACGCCGCCAATAACGTCCGCATGAACAACGTGCTGCCGGGCTGGATCGACAGCCTGCCGGCCACGGAGGAGCGCCGACAGAGCGTGCCGATGGCCCGCTGCGGACGGACCGGCGAGTTCGCCGCCACGATCGCGTTCCTCGCCTCCGAGGATGCCGCCTACATCACCGGCCAAAACCTGCGCGTGGACGGCGGCCTGACCCGCGCGGTCTGACCGCGCGGTCGCCACCTCCAACCCGGACGACGCGGCTGCGCGGCAGCCATGCGATCGAAGGCGCCGGCCTTCTCCTATATGACGGACCGATGACGCAGCGCTGCGGTCCACCAGTTCGCGCAGGGCGGACCTCTCGGGTGCATTGGATGAAACCAGACCGCTGGGCTACCGTGTTGATTCTACGCCCACGCATGGGCGCGGCGAACCGGTATGACCTCCGCTCCGACGGCTGCCTCATGGAACGAGCCGATGCGCGCGCTTGAGCCGCGGCTGTTTCCGTACATCTGGCGCTACTCGAAGGCCGACCAGTTCCGGATCTGCGCCGTCGTCCTGGCCTCACTGCCGTTCTACTTCGCCTCGCTCGACCTGCCCAAGCGCATCGTCAACGACGCAATCACCGGCAAGGCCTTCTCCCACGGCGAGGCGACCGCTTCGTTCCTCGACATCACCGTGTCGTGGCCCCAGGCGCTCTGCGGCGGGACGACGCGGCTGTTCGAGGGGTTTCAGGTCGACCGGTTCGAGCTGCTGCTCGGCCTTTCCACCCTGTTCCTCGGCCTCGTGCTGATCAACGGCGCCTTCAAGTTCTGGATCAACCTGCAGAAGGGTATCTTGGGCGAGCGGATGCTCCGACGCCTGCGCTTCCAGTTGTTCTGCCTGATGCTGCGCTTCTCGCCGGAGACGCAGCGGGAGGTGAAATCCTCCGAGACCGCGACGATCATCCGCGACGAGGTCGAGCCGATCGGCTCCTTCATCGGCGACGCGATCGTGGTTCCGGTATTCCTGGGCACGCAGGCCGCAACCGCGCTCGCCTTCATCCTGATGCAGAACCTGTGGCTCGGCCTCGCGGCCGGCGGCATGGTCGCGGTGCAGATGACCGTGATCCCGCGGCTGCGCCGAGAGATCATCCGTCTGAGCCGCCGCCGACAGATCGCCTCGCGCGCCCTCGCGGGCCGCGTCGCCGAGGTGCTCGACGGGCTACCGGCGGTACTCATCAACGATACCGGCCGCTGGGAGCGGGCGGAGATCGGCGGGCGACTCTACAGCCTCTACGACCTGCGCCTGCGGATCTACCGGCGGAAGTTCGCGGTCAAATACCTCAACAACCTGCTCGCCCAGGTGACGCCGTTCCTGTTCTACGCGATCGGCGGCGTCTTCGCCCTGAAAGGCGAGCTCGATATCGGCCAGCTCGTGGCCGTCCTCGCCGCCTATCGCGACCTGCCCCCGCCGCTCAAGGAGCTGATCGACTGGGATCAGCAGCGCCTCGACGTCGAGGTGAAGTACGAGACCGTGGCGGCGCATTTCGGGCCGCAGCGCCTGCAGCCCGCCGAACCCGAGTTAGGCGAGACGCCGCCGCCGCTCGGTAGCCCGCTCCGGGTCGAGGGCCTGACCTTGCGCGATCCGCAGGGCGGCGGCCCAATCGAGGTCGGCGACGCCGAGGTGCCACTGCCGACGCGGCTCGCCCTCGTCCCGCCCGGCCCGGCCGCCCAGGAATTCGCCCGCGTCCTCGCCGGCCTGCAGACCGCGCCGGGCGGCACGATCCGGATCGGTAAGCACGACCTGTCGATCCTGCCGCGGCCGGCTCATGCCTATCGCATCGCCTTCGCCGGCGTGGAGCCGGTCCTGTTCCCGGGGACCTTGCGCGACAACGTGCTCTACGGCCTGCGCATCCGGCCGCTGCGGATTGGCAGCCTTGATCTCAGCAAGATGCGGATCAACGAGGCGGTGAAGACCGGCAACCCGTGCGACAGCGTTGACGACCCGTGGATCGACTACCGGCGGCTGGAAATCCGCAACGCCGAAGAACTGGACGCACACCTCCTCGATCTGCTGAGCCGCCTCGATCTCGGCGACGACCTGTACCGGTTCGGCCTCGGCGCCCTCAGCTCGGTTACCCACGAGACGCCGGTGGGCCAACGCATGATCGCGGCCCGGGAGCACCTGCGCGCGCATTTCGTCGAGAAGGGCCTTGCCGACCTCGTCATCCCCTTCGCCCGCGGCCGCTACAACGATCAAGCGACCGTTGGCGAGAACCTGCTGTTCGGGGTCCCGCGCGACCCGACGCTGTTGGATCCGCAGCGCCTCGCCGCGGCCCCGCTGTTCCGCGAGGCGCTGGAGGAGGCGCACCTCCTCGACGACCTCGACCGCATGGGCGTGGCCATCGCCAGCAGCCTCAAGGACATCTTCGCCGACGTGCCGCCCGGCCATCCGCTGTTCCGGCGCTTCTCGCTGATCACGCCGGATGCCCTGCCGGATTATCTGCGCCGGCTCGCGCGCCTGCCCGAGGATGGGCGCCTCAGCGAGGCCGACAGCGTGGCGTTTCTTGCCCTCACCCTGGCCTATGTCGAGCCACGGATGCGCTTCGGCCTGCTCGACGAGGCGCTACGCCAGCGCATCGTCGGCGCGCGGACCATCGTCCAGCGCCACATGCACGGTGACCATGGCTGCGACGTCGAATCCTACGATCCCAACCGGATCAACCCGCGCAGCACCGTGCTCGACAACCTGCTGTTCGGCCGTATCGACACGGCGCGGATGCACGGCGAGGCGATCATCCAGCGGGAGGCGCGGGCGGTATTCCGGGAGTTCGACCTGGAACGCCCGATCCAGCTGCGCGGTCTGGATAAGGAGGTCGGCAATCGCGGACAGCTCCTGACCGAGCGCGTGCGGGTGCGGATCGGCCTCGCCCGGGCCATCCTGCGCCGGCCGGAGGTTCTGGTGGTCGACCGGGTGGACGAGTTCCTGGAGCACGGCGTCGACACGCTGCTGGATGTCGCGGAGGCCACCCTGCCCCAGGCGAGCCTGGTGGCCAGCCTATCGGCGGAGACGGATGCTGCCCGCTTCCCCGCGCGGCTGCCGCTGCGCAAGCCGGAGGCACGCCTGAAGGCCGCCGAATGATCGCGGCGTGATCCGGCGCACTGGCCTGCGGTTTACAGCCCAGCCCGTCTCCGGCACAGGGTGGCGCCTATGCCCGTTCTCTTGGACGCGACCGTGACACAGGCCGGCACCACCCCGAACCTCGCCGGGCTGCCGCGCGTGGTTCCTCCGCACCGCACGCCGCCGGAGCGGGAATTGCCGATCTGGGCCTATCTGCGCTCGATCCGCGACAACAGCCTCCGGGGTTTCCCCCGCCGCGCCTTCGAGGAACCGGTGACCCGCAGGGGCCTGCTCGGCCGGTCGAGCTTCATCCTGAACGATCCGGAGGCGATCCGCCGGGTCCTCGTCGAGAATCAGGCGAATTACGCGCGCACCACCGGGACGATCCGGATCCTGCGCCCGATCCTCGGCGACGGCCTCCTGATCAGCGAGGGCTCGGCCTGGCGCCACCAGCGCCGGACGCTGGCCCCGGCCTTCACGCCGCGGGCGATCGACGGCCTCGTACCGCACATCGCGACCGCCATCACGGAGGGACTGGAAAACATCGCCGTCGAGGCAAAAGCCGGCCCGGTCGACCTGTTCACCGCGTACTACCGACTCGCCCTCGAAGTGGCCGGGCGCGCCATGTTCTCGGTCGGCATGGACGAGCACGGACCGGAGCTGCGCCGGCTCATCGCCGCGTACGGCGAGCGGATGGGCCGGCCGCACCTGCTCGACATCGTAACACCCCCGGGCTGGCCGGTGCCGCTCGACTGGGCGCGCGGGCGCTTCCGCCGCCGCTGGATCCCGTTCCTCGACCGGATCATCGCGGCCCGCCAAGCCACGGACCGCAGCCAGGCCGGGTCGGGCGACCTGCTGGACCTGCTCGCGGCGGCGCGCAATCCCGACACGGGCGCCCCGTTCTCGCCGGCCGAGCTGCGCGATCAGGTGGCCACCATGATCCTCGCAGGCCACGAGACCACGGCTGGAACGCTGTTCTGGGCATCCTACCTACTAGCCCTCGCCCCGGAGGTGCAGGAGCGCGTCGCCGCGGAGGCACGGAGCGCTGATCTCGCCGATCCCACCGGCTGCCAGAGCGACGGGCGCCTCCCCCTTACCCGCGCGGTGATCGACGAGACCCTGCGCCTCTACCCGGCGGCCTTCGTGGTGGTGCGCCGAGCGCTTGGGCCCGACACGGTGGCGGGCCACGCGGTTAAGACGAGCGATATCGTGATGATGAGCCCGTGGGTGCTCCACCGGCACCGGACGCTCTGGTCGGACCCCGACGCGTTCGATCCCGGCCGGTTCCTGCCGGGGGCGCCCCCGCCGCCGCGCTTCGCCTATCTGCCGTTCGGCGCCGGCCCGCGGGTCTGCATCGGCGCGCAATTCGCGCTCAGCGAGGCGGTGATCGCGCTGGCGCACCTGCTGCGGCGGTTCCGGTTCGTGCTGGACGATGCGGAGCCGATCCTGCCCCAGGCCGTGGTCACCACCCAGCCGGAGCGGGCGGCCCGATTCCGGCTGATCCCGCGGGATCCGTTCGGCTCCTGAGGTTCGGACGCATCTGCCCAGACACGGGCCGCACAGGGATAGCGTCGACCGGATACAGCCTCGCGAACACGACGAAACCGCACCCGGCGGACCGGGCGCGGCTTCTGGATTGCGTGCCGGCGAGAGCGACTCCGCTGCGGCTCAAGCGGCCTTCTTGGAAGAACCGAGCCGCCCGCCCTTATTGGCAGCGACCTCGGCGAGCTTGGCCGCGAGCTTCGCGTCGAGCTTGCCGGCGACACCGAGCGGAAGCTCGATGTCGAGGCCGAGGGTCGAGACGCCCTCGCCACGCTCCAGGGTGACCTTCACCTTGTCGGCTTCCACCGACACGTGGTTGGCGATCACCGCCAGGATCTCGTCCCGGAGCTGCATCACGAGATCCGGACGCCCGGACTCGGCCCGCTCGTGGGCGAGGATCAGTTGGAGGCGGTCGCGCGCGACCGAGCCAGAGTTGCGCTTCTGGAAGAGGCCCAGGATGCTCATGCCGCCCTCCGCATGAACAGCTTGTCGAGGAACGACTTGCGCTCGACCGGCAGGCTCATCGGAACCTCCTCGCCCTTCAGCCGGCGCGCCGCGTCGGCATAGGCCCGCGCCGGGGCGCAGAGGGGGTTGTTGAGGGTCACCGGGCAGCCGAGGTTCGAGGCGCGCAGCACCTCCTGGCTCTCCGGGATGATCGCGAGCAGCGGGATCGACAGGATGTCGAGCACGTCCTCGGTCTTCAGCATGTCGCCGCGGTCGGCCCGCAGCGGGTCGTAGCGGGTGAGGATCAGGTGCTTCTCCATCTCCTCGCCCTTCTCCGCCTTGGCGGTCTTGGAATCGAGCAGACCGATGATCCGGTCGGAGTCACGCACCGAGGACACCTCGGGGTTGGTCACCACCACCGCCACGTCGGCGTGGTGCATGGCGAGCTGGGCGCCGCGCTCGATGCCTGCGGGCGAGTCGCAGATCACCCAGTCAAACTTCTCGCGCAGCTCTTCCATCACCCGGGCGACGCCGGCGTCGGTGAGCGCATCCTTGTCGCGGGTCTGCGAGGCCGGGAGCAGGTGCAGGGTATCGACCCGCTTGTCCTTGATCAGCGCCTGCGTCAGCTTGGCGTCGCCGTTGACCACGTTGATCAGGTCGTAGACCACGCGGCGCTCAGCGCCCATGATCAGGTCGAGGTTGCGCAGGCCGACGTCGAAATCGACGACGCACACGCTCTGACCACCCTGCGCCAGGGCCGCTCCGAGGGCCGCGGTCGTCGTCGTCTTGCCGACGCCGCCCTTGCCCGATGTGACGACGAGAACCTTTGCCACGCGTCGATCTCCCTAAATCCAGAGCTGAATTAATCTAAGCTTGCCATTCGGATGTTGCCGCCATCGAGCCAGACCTGGGCGGCCTTGCCGCGCAGGGCCGTGCCCATGTCCTCCGCCGTCCGCACGAGGCGGTCGATCCCCAGCAACTCGGGCTCGAATTTGCGGCAGTAGATTCGTGCGCGCGGGTTGCGCGCGGCTCCGGCGATCGCGCGACCGCGCAGGGCGCCGTAGACGTGGATCGAGCCCCCCGCCAGGATCTCGGCCCCCGAGGAGACCGAGCCCATCACGGTCACGTCGCCGGTCGGGTTGATGATGCTCTGACCGGAGCGAACCGAACCCTCGACGGTGATCGAGGTGACCACCTGCGGCTCCGGCTCGGCCGGGACGCTCGGGATCTCGATCTTGTCGGACGGGTGTCCCTTGAGGAGGAGCGGCGGCAGGCCCTCGCCGATGAGGTCGGTACCCTCGATCCCCAGGACCGCGATGCCGCGGGCCTTGAGTTCACGCATGAGTGTCTCGAGGGCGTCCGGCTCGGGCTTGAGCTGGGCGCAATCCAGGATGACGGCCCGGCCTTTCAGCAGAGCCGGCGAGCGCTTGAGCGCCGCGTCGAGACCCGCGAGCCACTGCGGAAGCGGCGGTTCGGGGGAGAGGGCCAGGGCCTTGAAGGCCCGCCCGCGCAGGCTGAGCGGCCGGGGCGCGGAGGGAGATGCCGCCTGGGCGGTCTCCGGATCGATTGGCTCGGGGTGGGTCTCGCTCATGTCCGCCCGTTAAGAGTCCTTACCGGACCATTGACGGCGGGTATGGTTACCGAAGGGTTAAGTTTCTGATCCGGTCGGCAAATTCTGCCGGGATCCCGGTATCAGTGCGGTAATGGACGATCGCGAGCCGTGATCGGACCGTCCCAACCCTCACGAAAGCCGCACTCAGCGGGATGGGCCGAAACATTCGGCGATCGACGACCCTCAGCCCCGTTCGAACAAATTCAGCTTGATCGCGTCCTCGAGGAGCCGCACCTCCACGGCCTGTCCCCGAAAGGCCGGATCGAGATCGTCGGCGGCGCGGTAGAGGCCGTCGATCGCCACCAGTTCCGGCTCGAACTTGCGGCACCAGATCCGCGCGGCCGGGTTCCCGGCCGCCCCCGCGATCGCCCGGCCGCGCAGGGCGCCGTAGACGTGGATCGAGCCCCCCGCGATCACTTCGGCCCCCGAGGCCACGGCGCCGAGCACGGTCACGTCGCCCTCCAAATGCAGCACGGTCTGGCCCGAGCGCACCGGCGTATCGAGGATCAGCGAGCGCGCGGCCTCTTTGGGTTGGGGCCCCGTCGGCGGCGCTTCGCCGGAAGCGGACGTGTCGATCTCACCGGCGGCGCGCCCGCCCGACAGGGCCGGCGGCATCCCGGACCCCAGCAGCGCCGGCGGTGCGCCCTCGATCCCCAGGATGGCGATGTGGCGCGCCGCGAGGTCGGCCAGCAGCCCGTCGAGGTCCTCCCGCGTCAGCCGCAGGCCCCCGAGGTCGAGGATCACCGGACGTCCCGCGAAAAAATTCGGCGCGCGCCGGTTCAGCGCGTCGAGGTCGCCGAGCCAGTCGCCCACAGGCGGGATCGGCGCCAGGACGGTCGCCATGAAGGACCGGCCGCGGAAACGGATCGGCGGGCGGGCCGGCTCGGATGTCGGCTGGGTCACGGGTATCTTCGATGTCGCTGCAATCGTCGCCTGCATCCATGCTTTGCCGGCGCGCGCTGGGCAATCCCGCAGAGGCCCGTGTGACGCCCTGGCGAGGTCGCCGCTGCGTTTCTGTTGTAGAGAGGTGCCGCAGCCGATCCGGACGAGGCCCTTGAGCAGCATCCCAGTCCAGAAACCCTTCGTCGTCGATGACCTGACCCGGGCCAACCAGCGCCGGGCGGCCGATCCGCGGGCCTCGGCCTGGGTCTCAGCCAATGCCGGCGCCGGCAAGACCAAGGTGCTGACCGACCGCGTGGTGCGCCTGCTGCTCGACGGGTCGCCGCCCGGGCGGATCCTGTGCCTGACCTTCACCAAGGCGGCCGCCGCCAACATGGCGATCCGCGTGTTCCGGCTGCTCGGGCGCTGGGTGACCCTCGACGACGCGACGCTGGCGGCGGAACTCGCCGAACTCACCGGCGAGCGCGCGGATCCTGAACGCCTGCGCATGGCCCGCCGGCTGTTCGCCCGGGCGGTGGAGACACCGGGCGGCCTCAAGATCGAGACCCTGCACGCCCTGTGCGAGCGGCTGCTGCACATGTTCCCCTTCGAGGCGAACGTTCCAGCCCGCTTCGTGGTGCTCGACGACACCAAGGCCCGGGAGATTTTTGAGATCGAAATGGCCAACGTCCTGGCCGACGCGGTCTCGAACGGCGACACGCCGCTCAGCGCCGCCCTGGCCCGGGTGACCCCCGAGGCGACGGGCGATGCCCTGCGAGCGGCGATCCGGTCCGCGCTGCGGGCCAGGGGCTTCATCGGCGACGCGGCCGGCCTGGAGGCCGCGTTCGGGCGCCTGCACGGGGCGCTCGGGCTCGCGGCCGAGGAGACGGCCGAGCGGATCGAGGCCGCGATCCTCGATGGCGGCCCCGGATGCGCACCGGAGGACAGGGCCGGATTGGTCGCAGCGCTCCGCACCGGCAAGGCCAACGACGAGAAACTCGCCGACGCGCTGGCAGAGGCGGAGGCGGAACGCGCCCGCTCCGAAGGGTTTCCCGACCGGGCCGAGGCGCTGGCCCTCTACCGGTCGGTCTTCTTCACCCAGAAGGACGAGCCCAAGGCCGACAGCAGCCTGGGCACCAAGGCCGTTCCGGCCGCCGCCAAGGAGGCGCTGATCGCCGAGCGCGACCGACTGGACCCACTGTTCGATCGCCTGCGCGCCGCCCGGGCCCATGCTCGCACACAGGCGCTGTTCCAGATCGCCGCCGAGATCCACCGTCGGATCGAGGCCCAGAAGGCCAGGCTCGGCGCCCTCGACTTCGACGACCTGATCCACAAGGCCCTCGACCTGCTCGGGCGGGTCGGCGCTGGCTGGGTCCTGTACAAGCTCGACCGGGGGATCGATCACGTCCTGGTCGACGAGGCGCAGGACACCAACCCGGAGCAATGGGCGATCCTGCGGGCGATCACCCAGGAATTTGCCGCCGGCGAAGGGGCCCGGATCGGGAACCGCACCCGCTTCGCAGTGGGCGATCCCAAGCAGTCGATCTACGGCTTCCAGGGTGCGGAGCCGCGGGAATTCGCACTGACGCGTGCGGCCTGGATCTCGGAATCGCGCTCGGCCGGCCTGACCTTCGAGGACGTGCCGCTCACCCTGTCGTTCCGCTCGACCAGCCTCGTGCTGCAGGCCGTCGATGCCGTTTTCGCCCTCGATGCCCACAACGAGGGCCTGTCCTTCGAGGACACGGTGCGCCAGACCGTCCATGCCAGTGCGCGGCCCGGCGCGCCCGGCGCCGTGGAGCTGTGGCCGATCGCCGAGCCCGAGCCCGCGGCCGAGCCCGATGCCTGGACGGCCCCGGTCGACGCGCCGGAGACCAGCGCTCCCGCGATCGTTACGGCCCGCCGGGTGGCGCAGGCGGTGCGGACCTGGGTCACCCGGGGCGACGCGACCGGCCGCGTGTGGCGCCCCGGCGACGTGCTGATCCTCGTGCGCAAGCGCGGACCGGCCTTCGAGGAGGTGATCCGCGCCCTGAAGGGCCTCGCTGTCCCGGTGGCGGGCCAGGACCGGCTGGAGGTTTCGGCCCATATCGCGGTGGCCGATCTCGTCGCTGCCGGCCGGGCCGGCCTGCTGCCCGCCGACGACCTGACGCTTGCCACCGCGCTCAAGACGCCGCTGGTCGGGCTGACCGACGAGGATCTGGTGCGGATCGCCGCCCGCCGCGACCTGTCGGAAACGCTGGAGGATGCCCTCCACCGCCACGCCGCTGCGGGCGACGCGGCGGCGCTTCACGGGCTCGCGACACTGACAGAGTGGATCGCGCTGGCGAGCCTGCACGGTCCGTTCGGCTTCTATGCGCGACTGCTCGGGCCGTTGGGCGGCCGGGCCAAGCTCGTCGCTCGACTCGGCGGCGAGGCGGGGGACGCCATCGACGTGTTCCTTGCCGCCGCCGCGCAGGCCGAAACCGGTGAGGATGCCCCCTCGCTCGGCGGCTTCCTGGCCCGCTATGTCGGCGCCGAGGCCGGGCACACGGTCAAGCGCGACCTCGAATCCGGGCGCGACGAGGTGCGCGTCATGACGGTTCACGGCGCCAAGGGCCTGGAGGCGCCGGTCGTGGTCCTCCTCGACGGCTGCGAGCCCCTGGGCCGGAACGATCCGCCCCTGCTGCCGCTGCCGGCGACCGGACCCGCTTTGCCGCCGGTCTGGTCCGGCGGTCGGACCCAGGATTGCGCCGCCACCGAAGCCGCCCGCGCCGCCCTGCTCGCCCGGGCGCGGCAGGAACACAACCGCCTGCTCTACGTGGCCATGACCCGGGCGGCCGACCGGCTCATCGTCGCGCCCTTCCGCGGCCACGAGTGCGAGACCGAGGCCGCGTGGTGCCGCATGGTCCAGGCCGGCCTTGAGACGACGCTGGGTGCGGGCCAGACTGTCGAGCTCTCCTACGGCCCGGCGACCGTGTGGCAGGAGGGGGCCGAGTCGCCCCGCGAGCGCGAAAAGCTGCCCCCGGCCGCGGCGCCGGTACCAGAGCCTGGCTGGCTCCGTAGCCCCGTTCCGCCGGAGCCGGAGGCCCCAACGCTCAACCCGTCCGGAGCGCTCGCTGCGGCGGACGGCGCCCGGGTGCCGCCGCCACGCCTCGCCGATGCCCAGGCACGGCGCCGCGGCATCCTGATCCACGCCCTGCTGCAGCACCTGCCCCGCGTCGAGCACCCGCGGCGGGAGGCGGCCGGCCTCGCCTTCGTCCGGTCCCGGGCACCCGGCCTGCCCCGGCCTGCCCACGTGGCGATCGTGCGCTCGGTCCTGCGGATCATCGACGATCCCAACCTCGCGTCCCTGTTCGACCCGGACGCCCGCGCGGAGGTGAGCCTGTCGGGGCGGGTACGCACGGCTTCTGGCGAGCGTGTGGTGCAGGGGCGTGTCGATCGTCTGAGCGTCACCACCGATACGGTGCGGATTGCCGACTTCAAGACCGGGCGGCCGCCGGATTTGGATGCGCCCCTACCACCCGCCGAGGCAGGACAGATTGCCCTCTACGCCCGTCTGCTCGGCCAGATCTATCCCGGACGCACGATCCGCCCGATGCTGGTCTGGACATCGGGGCCGGTGATCCGCGCGCTCGACGCGACCGACATCGCGGCGGCGCTGGAGCGAGCCGGAATCGTGACTTGAGTGAGCCGCATCTCCGATCCCGCCAGGCTTACCTGTGCCCGATCTCCGGCCAATGAGCCGCGCTCCATGGCGAAGGCGCTTATGCGAAAGCGCACATGTGAGAGGCATGTCCCCATATCGGATCATACTGGCGCGTCCGCTCTTCTTGACCACGCCCCGACCCGTCGCCAATTCTGAGCGAAGCGCGCGGGCCCCTGCCCGTCCGACACCGCCCCTCTGGCGGCGACTTCCGAAGGGTGACGTTATGGCGACCATGAAGGTGACCGACGCGAGCTTCGAGCAGGACGTTCTTCAGTCCGCCGAGCCCGTCGTGGTGGATTTCTGGGCGGAGTGGTGCGGCCCCTGCCGCCAGATCGGCCCGGCCCTTGAGGAGATCGCCACCGATCTGCAGGGCAAGGTGAAGATCGCCAAGGTCAACGTCGATGAGAACCCGCAGATCGCCGCCCAGTACGGCATCCGCTCGATCCCGACGCTGCTGCTGTTCAAGAACGGCGAGCGCGTGGACCAGAAGGTTGGCGCCGCGCCGAAGGGCGACCTGTCGCGCTGGATCGGCGCCCAGACCGCCTAATCAAAAAGCACCGATTTGACGTGGAAAGCCCGGCCGTAAGGTCGGGCTTTCTTGGTTCAGAGGCCGGATGTGGTGTCTGTGATCCCACGCCGAGGTCCGGTGCACGGTTGTCCGGTCTCAGGACGAGCCGAGAACGTGCCGTTCAGACCGGCGGGGTGTCGTTGGCGGCCAGGACTAAGCCGGCGAGGTAAAGCGAGCCGCAGATCAGGATGCGCGGTGGCCGCTCGAAGGCGATGTCCTTGACCATCGCCAGGGCCGCTTCGATGCTCGGCGCCGCGTAGGTCGAGAGGCCGACGCCCTCACCGATCCGGGCGACTTCTTCGGCCGGACGCGCCGCCAGCGTGCCGCTGATCGGCACCGCCACGAGGGCGCGCGCCAGTCCGACGAAGTTGCGCAGGAAACCGTCCGCGTCCTTGGTGCCGAGGAGCCCGACGATCAGCACCAGGGGGACGTCGCTCTTCTCGCCGAGATCCGCCATGGCGGCGGCGAGGATCCGGCCTCCGTCGATGTTGTGGCCGCCATCGAGCCACAGCTCGGTGCCGGGATCGAGCTGCGCGGCCAGCCGCCCGCGACCCAGGCGCTGCAGCCGGCCCGGCCAGTCGACCTCGGTGAGGCCCTTCTCCAGGGCCGTGTTGCCGATGTCGCCGAAGCCCGCCGCCCGCAGGGCCGTGATCGCCGTGCCGGCATTGACCAGCTGGTGGCGCCCGGCGAGGCGGGGGCGCGGCAGGTCGAACAGGTCGGTCTCGTCCTGGTAGACGAGCCGGCCGCGCTCCTCGTGGACCGAAAAATCCTGGTTGCCGACGAAGATGGGCCCAGCCCCGATCTCTTCGGCGCGCCGGCACAGCACCGCGTCGGCCTCGGCGTAGTCCTGGGCGGCGATCACCGCCGGGCAGCCGCGCTTGAAGATCCCGGCCTTCTCGGTCGCTACCGATTCCACCGTGTCGCCGAGATACTCCGCATGGTCGCGGCCGATCGGCGTCACCACCGCGCAGGCGGGCTGCGCGATCACGTTGGTTGCGTCGAGCCGCCCGCCGAGCCCCACCTCCAGCAACAGGACATCGGCCGGGCTCTCCGAGAACAGCACCAGGGCCGCCGCCGTGGTGATCTCGAACATGGTGATCGGCGCGCCGGCATTGGCGCTCTCGCAGCGCGCGAACGCGTCCGCCAGCCGATCCTCGTCCACGAAATGTCCACCCCCGATCCCGCCGATCCGGATCCGCTCGTGGAAGCGCACGAGATGTGGCGAGGTGTAGACATGCGCGGCCAGCCCGCCCGCTTCGAGGATCGCGCGCATGAACGCGATGGTCGAGCCCTTGCCGTTGGTGCCGGCGACATGGATCACCGGCGGCAGGCGCCGCTCCGGATGGTTGAGCTGGGCGAGCAGCCGCTCAATCCGGCCAAGCGACAGGTCGATGGTGCGGGGGTGCAGCGCGAGGAATCGCGCCATCAGGGCATCGGATGAGGCCATCGCGCGGGCTTTACGCCGCCTCGTCGGCCGTGACCGGGGTCGCCGGCGCGGCGACGTTGGTCAGGAGGCCGCAGAGGCGGGTGATCGTCTCCTTGAGCTGGTGGCGGTGGACGACCTGATCGACCATGCCGTGCTCACGCAGGTATTCCGCCCGCTGGAATCCGTCCGGCAGCTTCTCGCGGATGGTCTGCTCGATCACCCGGGGACCGGCGAAGCAGATCAGCGCCCCCGGCTCGGCGAGGTGCACGTCACCCAGCATGGCGTAGGAGGCCGTGACGCCGCCGGTGGTCGGGTTGGTCAGAACCACGATGTAGGGTAGCCGTGCCGCATTGAGCCGGCGGACCGCCACGGTCGTACGCGGCATCTGCATCAGCGACAGGATGCCCTCCTGCATCCGCGCCCCGCCCGAGGCCGCGAACAGCACGTAGGGCGTGCGCTTCTCCAGCGCCGTCTCGGCGCCGCGCACGAAGGCCTCGCCCGCCGCCATGCCGAGGGAGCCGGCCATGAAGCCGAATTCCTGCGCGGCCAGCACCATCGGGAGGCCGCCGACCCTGCCGAAGCCGATCTTGAACGCGTCCTGCAGACCGGTCTTGGCGCGCGCCTCCTTGAGCCGGTCGACGTAGCGCTTCTCGTCGCGGAACTTGAGCGGGTCGATCGGCGCCTCGGGCAGCGCCACGTCGATCCACGTGCCCTCGTCGAACATCATCTTGAGGCGCGCCTGGGCGCTCATCTTGAGATGATGCTCCGAGCCGGGGATCACCCAGTTATTGGCCTCCACCTCCTTGTGGAATACCATCTGGCCCGTATCCGGGCATTTGACCCAGAGATTCTCGGGCGTTTCGCGCTTGAATAGGGTCTTGATCCGGGGGCGCACCACCTCCGAGATCCAGTTCATCGGTTCGACCATCGCCTCGCGTCCGTCCGCTTCGAGCCCGCGACAATATCAGGTGGCCGGCGCTTCACCGCCAGGGTCGGCATGGATGACCCTCAGGCCGCCCGCTCCACCGAAGCGGCGCGCACGCCCTCGGCCAGTTCGCGCACCAGCCCCGCCACCGCCGGGACACTGCCCGCCTGGGGACGGCCCTCGGCGTCGAGCGAGCGCACCAGCGCGTCCACCAGGGCCGAACCGACCACGACACCGTCCGCACCCTTCGCGATCGCCGTCGCATGCGCGCCGGTCTTCACACCGAAGCCGACCACGACCGGCAAATCGGTGTGGCGGCGGATGCGGCCCACCGCCTCCGAGACCTTGCCGAAATCCGGCGTCGCGGTGCCGGTGATGCCGGTGATCGACACGTAATAGACGAAGCCCGCCGTGTTCGCGAGCACCGCCGGCAAGCGCCGCTCGTCGGTGGTCGGCGTCGCGAGCCGGATGAAGGCCAGCCCTTTGGCGAGTGCCGGCAGGCACAGCTCGGAATCCTCCTCCGGCGGCAGATCGACCACGATCAGCCCGTCGATTCCGGCCGCCACCGCGTCCTCCAGGAACCGGTCGACGCCGTAGGTGTGGATTGGATTGTAATAGCCCATCAGCACGATCGGCGTGGCGTCGTTCTCCGCCCGGAAGCGGCGCACGAGGTCCAGCGTGCCGGCGACGGTTTGTCCGGCTTTGAGCGCCCGCAGGCCGGCCGCCTGGATGGCCGGGCCGTCCGCCATCGGGTCGGTGAAGGGCAGGCCGAATTCCAGGATGTCGGATCCGGCACCCGGCAGGGCCTTCAGGACCTCCAGGGAGGTCTCGGGATCGGGGTCGCCCGCCATCACGTAGGTGACGAGGACGGCCCGGTTCTCCGCGCGGGCGCGGGCGAAGGTGGCGTCGATGCGGCTCGGCATGGGTCGGCAGGGTTCGCGGTTGCGGGCATCTGGAGCCCGGGGTTGCACCCGCGCTACACCAAAGCCGGCGGCCCGTGAAGCGGGCGGCGCTCGGCTCCCCTGCGCGCACCCTGGTTGCTGCCGTGGCGGCCCGCCGCTAGCGCTCCGCCATGACCATTACGCTCCCGACGCGCCGTTTCGCCGCGCTGCTGTTCGACATGGACGGCACGCTCATCAGCTCGATCGCCTCGGCGGAGCGGACATGGTCGCGCTGGGCTGCAGCGCGCGGGCTCGACGTGGCCACGTTCCTGCCGACGATCCACGGCGTGCGTTCCGTGGAGACGATCCGCCGCCTCAACCTGCCGGGTGTCGACCCGGATGTGGAGGCCGCTGCGATCACGCGGGCCGAGATGGAGGATGTCGGCGACGTCACCGAGATCCCGGGGGCGCGCGCCTTCTTGGCGACGCTACCGCCGGATCGCTGGGCGATCGTGACCTCGGCGCCGCGAGCCCTGGCCCGGCGCCGACTCGAAGCGGCCGACATGCCAACACCCACCCTGATGATCGCAGCCGAAGATGTGGCCCAGGGCAAGCCCGCGCCGGACTGCTTCCTGCTGGCCGCGCGCCGACTTGTAATCGCCGCGGCGGAGTGCTGCGTGTTCGAGGACGCGCCGGCCGGGATCCGCGCCGCCGAGGCGGCGGGCGCATCCTTGGTGGTGGTGACGGCGACCCATCACGAACCGGCGCCGGCCGGGCATCCGGCGATCGCCGATTACCGCCGGCTCCGCGCGGTGGCGGATCCGGACGGTATTCGCCTCACGACGGAGCATTGAGGCAATCTCGGCAGAGCCGTTGACTTTCGTCGCCGGCCGCGTGGCCCTATTCAGCGTGCGAACGCCGGATGCGGAACAGTATGCCGATGACCAAGCCCGACGGCATGAGGCCGCGCCTCTTCGAGACCGAAGAAGGCCTCCGGCTGGTCGCAGCGCGCAGCGATCCGGCGTGGCGCCACTGGGGGCCGTATCTCAGCGACCGGCAATGGGGCACGGTCCGGGAGGATTACAGCCCGGACGGTGAGGCCTGGGATTACCTGCCCCACGACCATGCCCGGTCCCGCGCCTATCGCTGGGGTGAGGACGGGATCGGCGGGTTCGGTGACCGGCACCTCAACTGGTGCCTGTCGCTGGCCCTGTGGAACGGCCGCGATCCGATCCTGAAGGAGCGGCTGTTCGGACTGACCAACCAGGAGGGCAACCACGGCGAGGACGTCAAGGAACTCTACTACTACCTCGACGGCACTCCGACACACGCCTTCATGCGGATGCTCTACAAATATCCGCAGGCCGAATTCCCGTATGAACGGCTCGTCGCGGAAAACGGGCGCCGCGGCCTCGACGATCCCGAATTCGAGCTGCTCGACACCGGCGTCTTCGAAGCAGGCCGCTACTTCGATCTCGAAGTGGCCTACGCCAAGGCGGCGCCCGACGACATCCTAATGCGGGTCACCGCCACCAACCGGGGGCCGGACCCCGCCGATCTGACGCTGCTGCCGCAGCTCTGGGCCCGCAACACATGGTCGTGGAAAGAGGGTTCGCCGAAGCCTGAGCTGATGGCGGGATCCGACGGATCGGTCTGGGTACGCCATCCCGATATGCCGCCGATGCGCTTCTTCGCCGAGGATGCCGCCGAGCTGCTGTTCACCGAGAACGAGACCAACACGCGTCGCCTGTTCGGCGCCGGGCCCGCGGATGGCTTCTACAAGGATGGGATCGACCGATGCGTGGTCGGCGGCGATCGGGCGGCCGTCAATCACCTGTCCGGCACCAAATGCGCCGCCCGCTACGTGCTCCATCTTGGCCCCGGCGAGAGCCGTATCTTACGCCTGCGCCTGCGCGCCGAGACCGCCCCGGGGGAGCCCTTCGCGGATTTCGACACGGTCTTCGCCCAGCGTGAATCCGAGGCGGATAGCTTCTATGCCGCCCTGCAGGCCCCGATCGCCGATCCCGAGATGCGCCGCGTCCAGCGGCAGGCGCTGGCCGGCATGCTGTGGTCGAAGCAGCTCTATCATTACGATGTGCGCGAGTGGCTGGCGGGCGACCCTGCACAGCCCGTCCCCTCCCCTGCGCGCCGGAACGGGCGCAACGAGGACTGGGCGCATCTGCGCGCCAACGACATCATCTCGATGCCGGATGCCTGGGAATATCCCTGGTTCGCCTCTTGGGACCTCGCCCTCCAGGCGATCGTCTTCGCGCTGATCGACCCGGACTTCGCGAAGAACCAGCTGCTGCTCCTCGTCGACGAGGCCTACGCTCATCCGAACGCGGCGCTGCCGGCCTACGAATGGGGGTTCGGGGACGCCAACCCTCCGATCCACGCGCTGGCCGCCTGGCGGGTGTTCGAGCTGGACCGGGCGCTCGCAGGCACCGCGGACCACGCCTTCCTCAAGCGGATCTTCAACAAGTTGACCCTGAACTTCACGTGGTGGGTCAACCGCAAGGATGCCGACGACCGCAACCTGTTCCAGGGCGGCTTCCTCGGGCTCGACAATATCGGGATCTTCGACCGGTCGAAGCCAGTGGGCGACGGCGCCACCCTCACACAGTCCGACGCCACCGCCTGGATGGCCGCCTACGCGCTGGCCCTGATGCGCATCGCCATCGAGCTGGCGCTCCAGGACCCGACCTACGAGGACATGGCAGAAAAGTTCTTCGAGCATTTCCTCCTGATCGCCGCGGCCACGGGCGACGGCGTCTGGGACGAGGAAGACGGCTTCTTCTACGACGTGATCGAGACCCGCGACGGCGCGCGGCTGCCGATCCGGGTGCGGACCCTGGTGGGCCTGATCCCGATCTTCGCGGTGGCCACGATCAACGAATGCGACCTCGAGAAGCTGCCCGCTTTGCGCAACCGGATGCTGTTCTTCCTGAAGAACCGCCCGGACCTTGCCTCCCTGGTGTCGCGCTGGAACGAGCCGGGCCAGGGCCAGACCGCGCTGCTGTCGCTGCTGCGCGGACATCGGCTGAAGGCGCTGCTGCACCGCGCCCTCGATCCGGCGGAGTTCCTATCCGATCATGGCCTGCGCGGGGTGTCGCGCGTCTATGCGGATCGGCCCTTCTGCTTCGCCTGGGACGGGCGGGATCTCGGTCTCGCCTACGAACCCGCGGAGTCGCGCTCGCGCCTGTTCGGCGGCAATTCGAACTGGCGCGGGCCAGTCTGGATGCCGGTCAACTACCTGTTGATCACCGCCCTGAACCGGTTCCACGACTATTACGGCCCGGATTTCCGGGTCGAGGCACCGACCGGCGCGGGGGGAACCTCCTCCCTGCGCGAGATCGCCCTCGACCTGTCACGTCGCCTGATCGCCCTCTCGACCCGGGATTCTGACGGGCACAGGCCGGTCTACGGAGAAAGCCGGATCGAGCAGGACGATCCGCATTTCCGCGACCTCGTGCTGTTCTATGAATATTATGACGGCGACACCGGCCGGGGCGTGGGCGCCTCCCATCAGACCGGCTGGTCCGGGCTCGTGGCCCTGCTGATCCAGGACGTCGCCACAGCTTCGGCGCCGGACTGAACGGCAGCGCGTGATCCGACGGTGCCCCCTACTCGGCCGCCGTCCTCATCCGGAGCCGCTGATCGGCCCCGATCTGGCGCGAGATGTCCGAACGACGGGCGCTGTAGATCGCCGACACCAGCGGGTAATCGACCGGCAGGCCCCACTTGGCCCTGTAGGCTTCGGGCGTCAGCCCGCGGAGGGTCAGATGCCGTCGCAGGGTCTTGTAGGGTTTTCCATCCTCGAAACTGACGATCGCGTCGGGCCGGATCGACGCCCGGATCTGCGCTTCGGTCGCGCGTCTGGTCGGCGCTTGCGACGGGCGGTCCAGACCCACAACCGCGCCGTGTACCGTGGTCAGTAGATCCGGCAGAATATCGGCCGGGACGCTGTTGCGCGTGACGTAAGCGCTCGTGATCCGCGCGGCGATCTCGACACTGGGCGGGGTGATCCGCATGGCCGCCTCCTCCGTACCGTCGGAATTCGACGGGGGTTTATATTCGCGTTGCGACGTCGACCGACCTTGAGAGTCTGAACAGTCGAACACTCGACACAACTAGAGCGCGAATTAATTTATGAATCACTCTACCTAAAATATGTAAAGGCCGTCAACGCCAATCCAGCATGCGCGCCTATCGGGGACGGCGTCGATGTCGCCGGGCGTGCCGCTCAGCCCCAGCGGGCGAGGTGTCGAGGCTGGGCGTGCCAGGATGCTCCGGACAGGACGGGAGGTACGCTTCCAGTCGGCAGCCGCGTGGATCGCACGTCACCCGCACGAAGCCGGCCGCCCGATCCGCGAACGCGGCTCAGAACAGCAGGTGCAGCGCCAGCGGCGCCAGGATCGCCGTCAGGAAGGCGTTGAGCCCCATAGCAATGCCCGCGAAGGTGCCGGCCACTTCGCTTACCTGGAAGGCGCGTGCGGTGCCGATGCCGTGGGCGGCGAGGCCAGCCGCGAAGCCCCGGGCGCGCATGTCGTGGATCTTCAGCGCGTTCATCATCGGCGTGACGAGGATCGCCCCGATGATGCCGGTGAGGATCACCAGGATCGCGGTCAGCGTCGGGTCGCCGCCGAGCGCCTCCGCGATGCCCATGGCGACGCCGGAGGTCACCGATTTCGGGGCGAGCGAGACGAGAACCGGCTGCGGGATGTCGAGCAGCCGGGCCAGCGCGATCACCACCGCCAGCGTCGTCGCCGCCCCCGCGGCGAGCGCCGTGAGCATTGGCACCAGCGCCCGCTTCACGGTGGCCCGCCGCTCATAGAGCGGCATCGCCAGCACGACGGTCGCGGGTCCGAGCAGGAAGTGCACGAACTGCGCGCCCTCGAAATAGACCGGATAGGCCGTGCCGCTCAGGGCCAGCACGCCGCCGACCAGCGTCACCGTGATCAGCACCGGATTGGCGATCGGATGCCGGCCGGTCGCGGCGGCGATCCGGTCCGCCAGGACGTAGGCGGTCAGCGTCACGGTCAGCCACAGCAGCGGCGTCTTGGCGAGGTAGACCCAGAGGGAGAAATCGCCGCTCACGCGTCAGGACTCCCCATCGCGCCCCGGCCCCTCCACCCGGGCCGCCACCGCACGGAACACCAGCACGGTCACGAGCAGCGAGAGCGCCGTCGACACCACCAGCACGATAGCGAGCTTGACGCCCTGCGCCCGCAGCAAGTCGAGGCGGCCCACGACGCCGACGCCCGCCGGAACGAACATCAGCGACAGGTTCATCAGGAGCCCCCGCGCGGTGGTCTCGAGGGTGCCGTCGGTCAGCGGCTTCGGGAGAAAGCGGGGCAAACCGAACCGCGGATTGTCGCGCAGCAGCAGGAAGCCGAACATCAACCCCATGCCGATTACGGGTCCAGGGATCGGCACGTGGGCACCGCGGGCGATCGCCTCGCCGACGAGCTGGGCCAGAAGAATGAGCGCCAAGCTCGCGATCATCGCCCAGCTGCCCCTTACGCCAGCCCGGCCTGCTGCTGGCCGGTCCGGCGCGCCGTCGCGATGGCGCCATCATCGAAGCCGAGCAGCCGACCGAGCCGCTCCACCAGGGCCTCCTCGAACTCGTCGACCCGGCCGTCCGCCGCCGCGACCGACCATGCCATCGCGAGAAGCTCCTGGCGCTCGGCCTTGTTGGCCTCGTGAGGGATCATCTCGACGAGGCTCACCACGTCGCGGGTCTCCGCATCCATCGCGGCCGCGCGCTCGATCAGCGCCCGCGCCGCGTCCGGACCGTCGGCGTAATGGCCCTGCACGAGGCGGGACAGGCGCTCGCTCTCGGAGTCCGCCAGGATCCCGTCGACCCGCGCCACGTGGACGAGGAGCGCGGTTGCGGCGAGATGCGTGTCGTCCACGGCTTCGTGCGCACCCACGCCGAGGGCTTCGGCCGCGTAGGCGCGCAGGCGTGCGATGAGGGACATGGGAGCTCCGAAGGGGGCACCGATCGTTCGTGCCTCGCACAGTTCGGGCCGAGGCCGACCGCCGTCAAGCACGGCACCGCGGATGGAAGCCGGGCGTGGCCGCGCTGCATCGCCCCGGTCTTGGAGTCATGACGCGCTCACTTGCGCCGAACCGGTGTCCACTTCGGCGCAGAGCGCCCTAGCGCCGCGCCGCCTCGGTCGCCCTGGCGACCAGATCCGCCAGGATCGCGTCCGCCGCCCCAACCACCTCGGGCCCGGCCTCCGCGGGTGTGCCAGCCCGGAACGGCGGGACCGGGGCGTATTCGGCCACGAGCTGCGCCGTGCGGGCGTAGGCAGGTCCGCGCAAACGGGCGGCCAGCGCCAGCCCGAGGTCGAGCCCCGCCGAAATTCCGGCACCGGTCATGCGATTGCGATCGATGACGACACGCTCCGCCACCGGCTCGGCGCCGAGGAGCGGCAGCACCGCGTCGCGCACGCACCAATGCGATGTGGCGCGATACCCCCGCAGCAGGCCGGCGGCGCCGAGGATCAGCGATCCGGTGCAGACGCTCGTCACCCAAGCGGCCCGTTCGGCACGATCCCGCAGGAAGGCGAGCAGCCGGGCGTCGCGCATCTGCGCGGGCGTTCCGTCGCCGCCCGGCACGAACAGGACGTCGAGGTCCCGCGGGCAGGTCTCGAAGGTGTGGGTCGCCAACAGCGACAGGCCGGTATCGCTCGCCACCGGACCGGCGGCCTCGGCGACGAAGTGCAGGCTGCCGGGCGCCAACCCCGCGAGCAGCTCCTGCGGGCCGACGAGATCGAGCGCGGTGAGGCCCGGGAACAGCAGCATCGCGATCCGGACCGGCCGATCGTCCGGGATCGGCGCCGGAGCGTCGTCCGCCCGGGTTAGGAGCGGCCAAGCGGCAGCCGCCGCAGCCGCGGCGGCGATGAGGTCCCGGCGGTGCGGGCCCGCCGGCCCGGTCACGAAAGGCGCGTCACAGCGGCCAAGCCGCGTCGCGATAGGCGCTGTCCCAGAACATCCATTCGAGGCGCGTGGCCTGGGTGAAGGCGTGGTGCATGCGTGCCCGCTGGCCGGCAGTGACGTCCTCCGCCGCCCGGTCGGTGGCGGCGATCATCGCGGCGACGGCCTCGGCGAACTCCGCGCCCGCATAGGTGTCGATCCAGGCGCGATAGGGGTTGTCGGGTTGGGCGCGGGCGAAGATGTCGTCGCCGACTTCCTTGTAGATCCAGAAGCAGGGCAGCAGGGCAGCGCAGACCACCGGGAACGGCTCGGCATACGCAGTGGCGAGCAGGTAGTTCACGTAATGGTCGCAGGCCGGCGTCAGCGGCGTGGCCGCGAAGGTCTCGGGCCCGATGCCGTAATCGCGAAAGAAGCCGCCGTGCAGGGCGCGCTCCACCACGATGGCCTCCTGGGCGGCGGCCGAAAACTGCACGATCCCGTCCGGATCCGGTGCCTTCGCGGCGGCGAGGCTCAGCGCTCGGCCGAAACCCACAAGGTAATGCGCATCCTGCACGATGTAGTGGCGGAACCTGTCCTGCCGCAGCGTGCCGGCGGCGAGTTCCGCGTTGAACGGCATCGACCGGATCGTCTCGTAGGCGACGGCGTTGCGCGCCCAGGCCTCCCCGGAGAACGGCCCCTGTCCGGAATGCTCGACTATGTCAGCAGCGGCCATGTCAGCCCTGCCGCTGAGCGTGCGTGACGGCGACGTGGATCAGCTCGGCCAGTGTTCGCACGCCGAGCTTTTGGCGCATCTGCGAGCAGGCATTCGTGACGGTTTTGTAGCTCACCGACAGGTCGGTGGCGATCGCGCCGTAGGACCGCCCCTGGGCGAGGCGCGCCAGGATCTGCTGCTCGCGCGGGGTCAGCTGCGATTCCGGCGTGCGCCGGGCGTCCGCCCGCAGCATCGCGACTTCGGTGGCCAGCCGCCGGTCGAGATAGACCTCGCCGATCCGCACCTTGCCGAAGGCCTCGAACAGCTCGGCCGAGGCGTGATCCTTCAGGACGTAGCCGAGCGCCCCGGCCTCCAGGGCGCGGGCGACGATCACCGGATCGTTGTGCATGCTGAACACGAGGATCCGCGTCTGCGGCGCCACCGCGCGGATCCGGCGGATCAGGCCGAGACCGGCCATGCCGCTGCCCTGGAAGGTCAGGTCGCAGATCACCACCGGCGGCCGGAGCCGGTGGAAGATCCGGTAGCCGGCGACCACCGAAGTCGCCTCCGCGATGGTCTCGACGCCGGCATCCTCCAGCACGCGGCGACAGCCCTGCAGGACGATCGGGTGATCGTCGATGACGAGAACCGGCAGGCGCGTGGCGGCGATGTCGATCTGGGAGGTAATGGCGTTCATGCGCTCTGCGCGTTGTTCTCGTCGCCCCGGTCCGGCGGGACCGGGATCATGATCCGGACGATTGCGCCGGGGCCGGCATTGTCAAGGGCGAAGGAGCCGCCCAGGGCCTCGACTCGCTCGCGCATCCCCGAAAGACCCAGCCCGGTGCCGGGCTCAGCCGGGGCGCCGGGGCCTGGAAGCCCGGTGCCGTTGTCGCGGATCGTCACCGTCAGGTGGCTCCCGGATTCCATGGCCTCCGCCTCGACCCGGGTGGCGGCGCCATGCCGCACGGCGTTGGTGGCGCTCTCCTGCACGCAGCGGAACACGGTGAGATCCACGAGGTCGCCGTAGCCGCGCGCCAACCCATCGAACCGGCCGACGAAGTCGAGGCCGGGATGGCGCTGGGCGAAGCCGCGCAGGAGCAGATCGAGGCAGGTGGCGAGCGGCGCCTGCCCGAGACCGTGCGGCCGCAGACGGTTCAGCAACTCCCTGTTGACGGTCTGGACCTGCCCGACGATGGCGCTGATCTCGGCCGCCCGCGCGGTAAGCTTCTCGCGGCTCGGTTCGGTCGGACCCGAGGCGATCCGGGCGATCGAGGCCGCATTCGCCTCCAGCGCGAACAGGCACGGGCCGAACTCGTCGTGGAGTTCCAGGGCGGTGCGGCGGCGCTCGTCGTCCTGCGCGGTTAGCAATTGCCGGTTGAGGCGCCCGTTGGCGGCGCGGACCTCGCCCAAAGCCGCCGCCACCTTGTTGAACCGCTCGGCGATGACCGCGAGTTCCTGGGCGCCGGGGGGCGCGAGGCGGGCGGTGTAATCGTGGTGCTCTAGCTGCGTCAGGCCGACGCCGAGCCGCCGCAGCGGCGCCAGGATGCGGCCGAGAGCGACGTAGAGCGCCATCAGCATGGC
The DNA here is from genome assembly GCF_026540775.1 of Methylobacterium sp. GC_Met_3. Taxonomy (NCBI): domain Bacteria; kingdom Pseudomonadati; phylum Pseudomonadota; class Alphaproteobacteria; order Hyphomicrobiales; family Methylobacteriaceae; genus Methylobacterium; species Methylobacterium sp. GC_Met_3. The sequence continues at coordinate 98,742 of NZ_JALNUL010000002.1, read as the reverse complement.
GACGTTGATCGCCGCCGTGGTCAGCGAGAGCGCCCGCGCGTAGCCCCAGATCTCGTCGATCTCGTCGAGGGGCTGGGTGGTGATCTGCGCCGAGCCGAGTTGCTGCCCCTTCGCCGTGATCGGAAGGGTGTGGCGCTCGATCGGCGGCATGATCAGGTCGGCGAACCAGCCCGGTGCTTCCCGTACGGTCCGATGGGTCGGGACCGCGCTGCCGACGCGCGCACCGGCATCGTCGAGGACCGCGACGCGGACGTGCCGCAGCACCTTGAAGCGCAGGTCGAGGGTCTGGAGCAGGCTTTCGGGTGGGGTCGTCTCGGAGAGGCGGATCGTGTCGGCGACCAGCGATTCCACGGTCGCGAGCGAGGCCCGGGTCTCCACCCGCACCGCCGTCCGGGCGTTGAGCACGATCACGCCACACGAGATCAGGGCCGCCAGGGCGTCGATGAACAGCACCACGGCGATGAGCCGCGCCCGGGTCGACCACGTCGACCAGGGCCAGCGCCCGGCCCGGCTTGCGGCAGCCGCGGCCATCGGGAGATTTGTAGGTCGTGCATCCACGCCGAGACCCATAGCGGGCACGCGGGCGAAGTCCATGCGGCGGCGGTCGATCCGGGCGTCTTCAATGTGCCGGTCGATGACGGATCGTTAAGCCGTAGCTGCATATCTTGTGGAACGTGGATAGACTGGCCCCGCCCAGAATTCGGACCGACATCTTTGCGCCGTATTGCGGCTCCTCTACTGGCAGCCGAGTTGAACCGCCTCCGGCTCGCCGGAGGAAGGCGATCGGTCATGGGGGGGCTGGTCGCGCGCGTCGTGCCTCGTGTCAGAGACCCCGGACCATGATCGACCTCGCTCTGGACCCCTCAGACACCCGAGACAATCGGAATCCGGCAGCGCCACCGCGCCGTGCGCTCGACCTGCGCATCGTCCTGTTCGGGCTGGCCGGGATCGGCGTGCTCGGCGGCTTCGGGGTCGCCGCCTCGACGCTGATGGCCGGGCTCGCATCGCCCCCCCCGATGAAGTTCACCGCCGCGCCAGGCCGGGCCCAGGACTGGCCCGATTTGAAAGACGGGCTTCCGGCCCTTGCCGGAACCGTCGCGTCGGCGCCCCCTGAAGCGAAGCCGGCCGAACCGGTCGCTCAGGCCCCGCGCATGGCATCCTTGCCCGACACGTTTACCCCTGCGGCAGCACCCAGCAAGGCGCCGGTTGCGCCCACCGCCAAAGCCGCCGACGCATCCGTTCCCCCGACCCGGCGCATCCCGACCCCGACACAGGTCTCGCCGCTCGCCGCGAGCCGTCAGGTCGTGCCGCTTCCGCCGAGCCGCACGGCTGCGCTCCAGACGCCGCGCGCATCCGAGACGGTACGCGCCCGCGTGCTGACCGAGCCGGCCCCGAAGCCGGTCGCGGCGTCCGCACCGGCGGAGAAGGCCGCGAAACCGACGCCCAAGGTCGTCGCCACGAAGCCGACACCGCCGACGAAGACCGCCGAGAAGGCCAAGCGTACGGCTCCCACCGCCGTTGCACAGGCGGAGCCCGCGGAATCGGAAGAAACGGAAGTGCTCGGGATCAAGCTGCCGTCGCTGGCGCCCGCCGGACGCAAGCTGAAGGAAAGCGTCGACGCCATCGGCGACGCGGTGAAGAGCGTATTCTGAACGGCCGGACAGCCCGCGCGCGCTTCCTGAAAATTCACTGCGGGCTACGAAGTCCACACAATCGCGCCGACACGCTCTCCGCCTCCTTGCGGGGAGAAGTTGGAGGTGGGGGGTGGCGCAGGCGGCACCATTGCGCCTCATCCTGAGCCACCCTCACCCCTGGCCCCTCCCCAAAAGGGGGAGGAAAAAGCGCTTTCTTTTGAGAGCCTTGAGCCTGGAGCGAGATGTGTAAATCCACAAGTCCGCGCCAGCGAGCGCTTCGGCCTCAGCCGCGGCCCGTATTGCGGCCTGGCTTGTGCTCGGGACGCGGGCCGGACTGTTCGGCCTTGCGCTGATGCTTGCCGGCACGGGGGCTGGCGTAGCCCTTCGGGCCGCTGGGACCAGCCGAACGGCCCTGACGCTCGGTCGGTGCGGCATCCCCCGCGATCGCCTCGATCTGGATCTCCGGCGAGCCATTCCGGGCGAAGGCTTCGGCGAAGCGTGCCGCCGCGTTGCCGCGCACCTCGAACTTGGTCTCGCGATCGAAGATCCGGATCGCGCCGATCTCCTGGCGGTCGATGCCGCCCCGGCGGGTCAGCATCGGCAGCAGGCGGCGCGGATCGGCATTGTCGCGGCGGCCGAGGTTGAGCCGGAACCAGACCGCAGGCCCCATGGAGGCGATCCGCTCAGGGTCCATCGGATCGTAGGGCGGACGCTCGCCCCGGGGGGCCCGACCCTCACCGGGGTCGCTGACCTCCTCGGGAGCCGGCAGGCGGGTGCGGTAGACGCGGGCCAGCAACGCCGCCAGTTCCTCCGGGCTCTTGCCGGCGAGCAGCGTCTCGGCCAGCGCGATGTCCTCCTCGGCGGGGGGCTCGGCGAAGAGCGGGTCTTCGAGCATGCGCTCGCCGTCGAGACGCCGGATCTCGTCGGCCGAGGGCGGCCCCGACCATTCGGGGCTCACCTTGGCCATGGCGAACATCTGCTCGGCCCGGCGCCGCCGGGAATTCGGGATCAACAACACCGAGGTGCCCTTGCGCCCGGCGCGGCCGGTGCGGCCGCTGCGGTGCTGCAGGACTTCGGCGTCGTGCGGCAGGTCCGCGTGGATCACGAGGCTGAGCGACGGCAGGTCGATGCCGCGCGCGGCGACGTCGGTGGCGACGCAGACCCGGGCGCGACCGTCGCGCAGGGCCTGGAGCGCCGCGTTGCGCTCGCCCTGGCCGAGTTCGCCCGAGAGCGCCACCACCGAGAAGCCGCGCTCGGTCAGGTTCGCCTGGAGATGGCGAACGGCGTTGCGGGTGTTGCAGAACACGATCGCGGTCGCGGCATCCGCCTCGCGCAGGAGGTTGAGCACCACGTGCTCGGTCTCCCGCGGCATGATCCGTACCGCCCGGTAGGCGATGTCGGCGTGGCCCCGGGTCTCGCTCTTGATCGCGAGCCGCAGGGCGCCGCGCTGGTAGCGCTCGGCCAGCGTTTCGATCGCCTTCGGCAGCGTCGCGGAGAACAGGTAGGTCGCCCGCTCCGGCGGGGTCGCCGAAAGGATGAACTCGATATCCTCCCGGAAGCCGAGATCGAGCATCTCGTCGGCCTCGTCGAGGACCACGGCGCGCAGAGCGGTCGGATCGAGGTTGCGCCGCTCCAGATGATCGCGCAGGCGCCCCGGCGTGCCGACCACGATGTGGGTGCCGTCGGCGAGCATCCGGCTCTCCCGCCGGGGATCCATGCCGCCCACGCAGGCGGTGATCCGGCCACCGGCCGGGCCGTAGAGCCACAAGAGTTCGCGTTGCACCTGGAGCGCGAGCTCCCGGGTCGGCGCGATCACCAGGGCGAGCGGGGCCGCCGCAGGCGGGAGGGCCTCGGCGTCGCCCATGAGCATGCCGGCCATGGCGAGGCCGTACGCCACGGTCTTGCCGGAGCCGGTCTGAGCCGAGACGAGGAGGTCGCGTGCGCCGGCTGCCGCCTCCAGCACCGCGGCCTGGACCGGGGTGGGATCGGCGTAGCCGCGTTCGGATAGGGCCCGCGCGAGGGGGGCGGGCAAGGTCGGGAAAGGCAAGTTTTAGAAACTCTCAACGGCCGCGCCGCACTCGGCTGCGCGCCATCGCGCGGCGAAGAGTTCTGGCACCGGACTTTATTCGGGTCGCCTTAAGGTAACGCCAACCGGGCGCGCTGACCACTCCCGCCGCAGCATGGGGCGGTTGCACCGGCTCAATCCAGGGTGCGAAGGTCGGTTTGGCTGAAATCCTGGCCTACAAAGAGCAGCGGGCAATCCTGTTCCTTCGCGAGGTGATACGCGAAGCAGTCGCCGAAGTTCAGGCCGGCCGGTTGAGACCCTTTCCCCCAGCGCCGATCGATTCCGGCGATGCGGCGCGCCGCGGCGGCGGTCACCGGCACGATCTCGATGGCGAGCGCTTCGATGAGGGTGCTCATCTCGTCGTTGATGTTCCGACGGGCAGAGACGATCAGGGCCTCGGCCAACGTGGCCGCCGACATGAGAAGCCGCTCTTCGCGCTGGATGATGGCGCTACACCGCTCCGCCTCCGGTTCTCTCAGGAGAATCGCCATCAGCGCCGATGTATCGATGACGATCATCCTGGCAGGCCGTCGTCGCCGTAAAGGCAGTCCTGGCTCCAGGCTGCACCGGGCCCGGGTGCGAGCTTGGCGGCAGCGGCAGCTTGCAGGGCCGCGATGATGTCGCCGCGTGCCGCGAGATCAGGCTTCGGCACGATGGTGGTGAGGCGAACCACAGGCTGGCCGTGCCGGGTCAGAATCACTTCGTCGCCGGCCTCTGCGCGCCGGACCAAGTCGGTGAGTTGTGCCTTGGCGTCGGTCACAGATACCCGCATCGCATCCTCCCGGATCGCCTCTGGTCGCGTCATGCAAATGGACTATGACATGGTCTAACATTGGAAGCCGCAGCGTCAATGCGGCGGGTCAGGAGAGCGGCACGGACATGATCGGACTCCTGCGGGTGGCGGTGGCCTGGGCGACGGTTCTCGCCTTCGCGTGGTTCGGAAAGGGCTGGCTTGCCGACCTGTCGCAGCCGCTCGTCGCTGGAGCGCTGTTCGCGTGGCTGCTGGCGGTGATCGTCTGGGCGGCCTTCGGCGTCGTGCACGAGGCGGAGGCGATCGCCCACCGGCTGGGCGAGCCGCTCGGCACCCTGGTGCTGACGCTCGCCATCGTGATCATCGAGGTGGCGCTGATCTCGGCCGTGATGCTCTCGGCGAAGGACGCACCGACCCTCGGCCGCGACACGATGTTCGCCGTGCTGATGATCGTGCTGAACGGCGTGGTCGGGCTCGGGCTGCTGGTCGGCGGCCTGCGCCATCACCAGCAGCGCTACAACCTGCAGGGGGCATCCGCCTTCATGGCGGTGATCATCCCGCTCACCACGATCGCACTCGTCATCCCCAACTTCACCAGCTCGACCAGCGACGGCACGCTGACGACCCTCCAGGCCGTGGCCTTCTCGGTGTTCACCCTGGCGCTCTATGGGGTGTTCCTGTTGATCCAGACCGGCCGGCACAGCGAGTTCTTCATCGACGCGGAGGCTCGGGATGCGGAGCCACCGGCCGACGCCGCCTCCGAGTCGGGCGGCAGCATCGCCAAGTCGATCGGCCTGCTTCTGGCCAACGTCGTGCCGATCGTGATCCTGGCCAAGAGCCTCGCGGTGATCCTCGACCATGGGATCGCGGCGCTGGGTGCCCCCTCGGCGCTCGGCGGCGTGCTGATCGCCGCCATCGTGTTCACCCCGGAGGGAATCTCGGCGCTCAAGGCGGTGGCCCGCAACGAGTTGCAGCGGGCGATCAACCTGTGCCTGGGCGCGGCGACCTCCACGGTCGGCCTGACCGTGCCGGCGGTCCTGGCCATCGGGCTGCTCACCGGCCAGACCGTGGTGCTCGGCCTCAAGCCCACCGAGATGACCCTGCTCGCCGTGACGCTGATCCTCAGCGCCCAGACGTTTTCCGGCACCCGCACCACGGTGCTGGAGGGCGCTGTGCACCTCGTGCTGTTCTTCGTCTACCTCGTGCTGATCTTCAGCCCGTGAGCTTCGACGTCGGCGTGTCTATTGATCACGTTGCGACACACCAATGGAGGAACACCGTTCGTACTCACGGACGCGACGAGCCCCCTCTCCCGTGCGGGAGAGGGGACCCGAGCCTAGCCGGGTTGGGATTGTGCAAATGGCTTCGTCAAAGCGCCGTCGCAGCGCTCACGCCCCGAACCGCTCGGTGCGGATGATTCCCGGTGCTACGCCGGCCGCCACGATCAGGTCGGAGGCCGCCGCGACGAAGCGGTTGGAGCCGCAGAGGAACACCTTCCCGGGCGGCCCGGTCCGGCGCAGCGCTTCTGCGACGAGGGCGGCATCGATGCGCTTGCCCCCCGGTTCCCGGGTCGTCGCGAGGTGGAGCGAGACGCCGGGATCCTCGGCCGCCAGCCGCTCCAGCTCAGGGAGCGCGATCGCGTCGGCCCGGGTCCGGACCGAGTAGATCAAAGCCGCCGGAATCGCCCGCCAGCCCTGCGCCCGCCGCCGCAGCATCGCCAGCAGGGGAACCACGCCGGATCCACCGCCGCCGAGGAGCAACGGGCCGCCATCGGGACCGTCCCAGGAGAACGAGCCGCCGATCGGCCCACGCAGCTCGACCTGATCGCCCACCTGGGCGATTCCGGTGAACCAGCCCGAGACCTCGCCGTCCGGCAGGCCCTCGATCATCAGTTCCAGGGTGCTGCTGCCATCCGGCGCCGAGGCGATCGAGTAGCTGCGCTGGGCCCGATACCCGTCCTCGGCGGTGAGCCGGACGTCGACATGCTGGCCGGCGCGATAGGTGTCCGCCAGCGGACAGCACAGCCGGACGCTCGTCACGTGGGGCGTGACCGGCGCGATCGCCGTGATCGCGGCCCGGTGCCAGCGGAAGACGATCGCCTCAGTCACCGGTGTAGCGCTGCTCACGCCAGGGATCCCCGTACATGTGATAGCCGCGCAGCTCCCAGAAGCCGGCGGTGTCGGTCTTGGTGAAGCGCAGGCCCTTCACCCATTTGGCGCTCTTCCAGAAGTAGAGATGCGGCACGAACAGCCGCGCCGGGCCGCCGTGATCCGGGTGGATCGGCTGGCCGGCGTAGCGCGTCGCCACCAGGGCCTGCCCGCCGACGAGATCGGCCACCGGCACATTGGTGGTGTAGTCGTCATAGGATTCCGCCAGCAGGAACGGCGTCGGCGCCGCGATCCCGGCGTCCGTCAGCAGGTCGTCGAAGCTCACGCCCTCCCAGGCGGTGTCGAACTTCGACCATTTGGTGACGCAGTGGATGTCCCCGTTCCACGTAGTCCGGGGCAGCGCCTCGAACGCCTCCCAGCTCCACGTCTTGATCGGGCGGGAGCCGTCGCGCAGCGTGAACTGCCACGTGGCGCGATCGACCGTCGGGTTCGGGCCGATCTGCAGGATCGGAAAGTCGTCGGTCAGATACTGGCCCGGCGGCAGGCGTGCACCGGTCTCGGGCGGCTGCCTGCGCCCGACGAAACCCCGTGTCACCATGCCGGCCTCCGTTGCGCACCCGATCGAGCGGGTGTGGTGCGGCGGAACACCCCACGTCAAGCCGGCCGGTCCGGCCGTGTGCGGCCGAACAAACGCCCCAAAGCTCAGGCGTGCTAGCAGGACTGTGCCGATGTTCGGCACGAATCGCCTGCTTCCAGGGGGATGTCATGAAGTACCTACTCGCGACGAGCCTCGTCGTCGGGAGCCTCGCCACGCTGGCGCCGGCCGCTCAGGCCCGCGACGGCATCGGGGCCGGCGGCGCGGCTGCGCTCGGCGTGCTCGGCGGCCTCGCGGTCGGCGGCGCCATCGCGTCGTCCAACAACGGCTATTACCCGGGCCGCCCGGTCTACCGCGCCCCGCCGCCGGTCTACGTCGAAGAAGATTACGGCCCGGTCTGCCATTTCGAGCGCCGCCGGACGGTCGATCCCTACGGCGACGTCTACATCCGCCGCGTCCGCGTCTGCGAGTAAGTGGCCTCCGGCGCGGGCTCGACGGCCCGCCCCGGCTTCAGCCGCTCGGCACAGGCGATGCCGCCGAGCACCAGCGCCAGGGCGATCCCTTCCGTCGCCCCGAACGGCTCGCCGACCAGCAGGACGGCGAGGATCGCGCCGAAGATCGGCACGAGGTTGACGAACAAGCCGGCCCGGTTCGGGCCGATCAACTCGACCCCGCGCATGAAGAACAGCTGCGCCAGGAGCGAGGGCCCGAGGCCAACGAAGGCCACCATCGCCCATCCCTCCGGGCCCGGCCAGACGGCGTGCCCCGTTGCCCATTCCACCGCCAGCGGCGGCAGCGAGGTCAGCAGGGCGGCGACCGCCATGGCGGCGAAGAAGGCCAGCCCCGGGACCTTCGGCCGGGTCGGCAGGAAGATCGTGTAGCCCGCGTAGAGGAGGCAGGCGCCGAACACGAGCACGTCGCCGCGGTTGAAGGCGAGGTGCGTGAGCACGGCCAGGTCGCCATGGGTCGCGGCCAAGCCTGCGCCGATCAGGGTGAGAACCACGCCCGCCATCTGACCGGCCGTGACCGGGACCCGGTAGGCCACGCGGTTCAGGAGGATCACCAGCACCGGGATCGCCCCCTGGAACAGGGCGAGGTTGATCGCCCCGGTATAGGCGCCGGCGGCGTAGAACAGGCAATTGAAGGCCGTATAGCCGAGGCCGCCCATCAGCAGGATGCGCAGCCAGTGCGGGCGAAGCAGGGGCCAAGCCGCGGCGAGCTTGCGCCCCGCGAAGGGCACCAGCACCGTACAGGCCACGGCCCAGCGCAACGTCGTGATGACCTGGGGCGAGATATGCCCGGGCGCCCAGCGGCTCGTGACGGCGTTGCCGGCCCAGAGCAGCGCCGTGAGTGTGAGCAGGCCGTAAGCGGGTGCGGCCGCGTGGGCCGCCCGCTCCGAACTCAACGGCGGCGGAACTGGCCGCCACGCACCTGCGGCCGCGGGCCGGAGGAGCGCTCGTCCTTGTGGCGGAACACGAGGCGGCCCTTCTCGAGATCGTAGGGCGACATCTCGACGGTCACCCGGTCACCCGCCAGCGTCTTGATGCGGTTTTTCTTCATCTTGCCGGCCGTGTAAGCCACGATCTCGTGGCCCTGGTCGAGCTGCACGCGGTAGCGCGCATCCGGCAGGATCTCGACGACGAGACCGTCGAACTGCATCAATTCTTCTTTTGCCATGCACCTTCTCCAGTCGGACCGTCCGGCAGCAGGCGTTCCGGCAATACGTCTCGGTTTATGATCGAGCTCGGGAAACGCCGCAGGGCGCGGATCCGATCCGACGGACCGCCCGCGCCAGCTCAGCAGCACGCTCGCATGTAGTCGCCGCGGGAACCGGCCGCAAGTCGCGGAGCGGCCTAAGGGATCCGTCATCGACATGATTTGGCGGCTTTCACGGCTCGGCGGTGTCGTGTCCGGCATAGTCGAGGCGGCCATCCGGCATCCGCCGCCACACACGCAGGGTGACGGCGCCGCCGGTCCAATCGCCCCTCGCGTCAAAACCGACCGACCCGAGGATCGTGCGGGCGGGTGGGCCGCTACGCAGGGCCTCAGCCACCTTGCGACCATCCGCGATCCGGCCGGTCTTCGGATCGGCCGCACGGGCACGGTCGACCGCCTGATAGAGCAGTTCCACTGCCGCGTAGGCGCCGGCCGCCACGCTGTCCGCATCCGGGCCGCGCGGGACCGGCTTGCCGCTTCGGGGATCGGGTAATCGCGGCGGATCGGGCGCGAGCGTCATGACGGTGCCCTCGCCAGCCGTGCCGGCCATCGTCGTGAAGCCGGGATCGAGGATCCCGTCGCTCGCCACCAGGGTGGCACCGAGCCCGGCCTGCCGCATCGCATGCAACAGGGTCGCGGCCTCGGGGGCGAGCCCGCCGAAATAGACCGCCTCGACCCGCGCCGCCTTCAGCCGGGCGACGAGATCCGCGAGATCGCGGGTACCGCGGGGGAAACTGTCGAACAGCACCTCCGGCGCACCGGCCTCCTTCAGCTGCGCCGCCACCGCGTCGGCGAGGCCACGGCCGAAGGTCGAGCGATCGTTGAGGATGCCGACCCAGCGACCGGCGAAGGTTTTGGCGAGGTAAGCCCCGGCGGCCCGGCCCTGCTGCGCGTCGCTGGGACCCAGCCGGAATGTGTTCCAGAAGCCGCGGCCGGTGAGCGGCGAATAGCTCGCGCCCGTCGTGACCAGCACGGCGCCGGCATCCTCGTAGACGGGCGAGGCGGCGGCGACCGCGCCGGATTCGAACGGCCCGACCACGAGACGCACCCCGTCGGCCATGAATTTCCGGGCTACGGAGACGGCCTGCCGGGCGTCCCCGGCATCGTCGGTGGGCACCAGCACCAGCCGGGGGCGCCCGCCGGCTGCCCGGTTGATGTCGGCCACCGCCTGCTCGGCCCCCTGCCGGAGGCCCTGGCCGAAGGCGGCGTCCGGGCCTGAGAGCGGCGCCGAGAGGCCGATCCGCACCGGCGCCTGCGCGGTGGCCGGCGTCGCGGCCGTGGCGATGAGGCCGGCGAGGGCCAAGGCGAGGTGTCGGATCATGGCGGCACCCTACGGCCCGGCACAGGGTTTCCGGAAGAGGCGCTTCCACGTACGGACGAGCCTGTCCGGCCGGCAATGGGCCATGCACCCTGTGAGCGTATCGGCATACAGATTCGCACGGAAGCGCTGGCGGGCGGGCGCGATGTGCGGAATAAGGGCGTCACCCCGGCTTGACGCCGGGCCTGCTGGCGCGCCGACGCGCCGCCGACCAAGACCCTCTGGGACGATTGACGATCATGACCTCGCTGTTCGCCGGCATCCAGGACGCGCCGCTCGATCCGATCATGCGCCTGTTCGAGGCCTTCAACGCCGACCCGAGCCCGAAGAAGCTCAACCTCGTGGTCGGCGTCTACACCGATGCGGACGGCAAGGTGCCACGCCTGCGCGCCGTGCAGACCGCCGAAAAGCGCTGGATCGAGAAGGGCCTGCCGAAGACCTACCGGCCGATCGAGGGCACCAAGCCGTTCCGCGACGCGGTCCAGGAGCTGCTCTTCGGCAAGGGCGCGCCGATCCTGTCGCAGAACCGCACCGCGACGCTCCAGAGCATCGGCGGCACTGGCGCGCTGAAGACCGGCGCGGACGTGCTGGCCAAGCTCTATCCGAACGCCCAGGTGGCGGTCAGCAACCCGAGCTGGGAGAACCACAAGGCCCTGTTCACCCAGGCCGGCTTCACCGTGGTCGATTACCCCTATTTCTCGGCCGAGACCGGCGGCGCCGACTATCCGGCCATGAAGGCCAATCTCCAGGATCTGGCGAAGGGCTCGATCGTGGTGCTGCACGCCTGCTGCCACAACCCGACCGGGGCCGATCTCAGCCTCGATGAGTGGCGCGACCTCGTGCCCCTGATGGCCGAGCGCGGCCTGATCCCGTTCCTCGACATCGCCTACCAGGGCTTCGGCAACGGCCTCGACGCCGATGCCGAGCCGGTGCGCCTGTTCGCCGAATCGGGTCAGGAGTTCCTGGTCGCCTCCTCGTTCTCGAAGTCGTTCTCGCTCTACGGCGAGCGCGTCGGCGCGCTCACCATCGTGGCCGAGAACCCGGCCGCGCGGGCCAAGGCCGAGTCCTTCGCCAAGCGGCTGGTGCGGGCGAGCTACTCGAACCCGCACACCCACGGCGCGGCGATCGTCGAGATCGTGCTGACCGATCCCGAGCTGCGGGCTGACTGGGAACGCGAACTCGGCGAGATGCGCGACCGGATCCGCACCATGCGCGAGCGGATGGCCGACAGCCTGCAGCAGCGCCACCCCGAGCGCGGCTTCGACGCGATCAAGACGCAGAAGGGCATGTTCTCCTACACGGGCCTGAGCCCCGCCGAGGCCACCCTCCTGCGCGAGGAGCACGAGGTTTACGCTCTGGAGACCGGCCGGATCTGCGTGGCCGCGGTCAACACCCATAACATCGACCACGTCATCGATGCGATCGACGCGGTGGTGAAGGGCTGACCCTGTGGCGGCCCCCAAGCGCGTCTGCCGGTTCAACGTCTGGATCAACTCGGTCTTCGACGAACTGCTGAGGGCCGAGCCCGATATCGACCTGCAGGTCGGCGATCTGCAGGGACCGGAGGACGCGCTGCTGGCGCTTTTGCGCGAGGCCCACGTCTTCCACGTCTCGCCCGCACGTGACGAGCTGCCGCGCCGGTGGCACGTCACCGACGCGCTGCTGGCCGAGTGCCCGAACCTGCTGGCCGTTTCGTCGGGCGGCGCGGGCTTCGACACGGTCGACGCCGCCGCCTGCACCCGGGCCGGCGTCGCGGTGGTCAATCAGGCCGGCGGCAACGCCCGATCGGTGGCGGAGCTGGCGATCGGCCTGATGCTCGCGGTCTCGCGCAAGATCTGTATTTCCGACCGTCTGCTCCGGACCGCGCGGGGCTTCTCGCGGGAATCGCTGATGGGCCACGAGATCGGCGGCTCGACGCTGGGGCTCGTCGGGATCGGGCATACCGGCCGCGCGGTGGCCAAGCTCGCCCGCGGCTTCGACATGCGGGTCCTGGCCTACAATCCGCTCCTGTCGGCTGACGAGATCCGGGCCCGCGGGGCGGAGCCGGTGGAGCGGGCGCAGTTGCTCGCCGAGTCCGACATCGTGTCCCTGCATTGCCCGCTCGACGACACGACCCGCGGCAGCTTCGACGCCGAGACATTCGCGGCCATGAAGCCGGGGGCGCTGTTCATCACCACCGCCCGCGGCGGCATCCACGACGAGGCTGCGCTCGCGGAGGCGCTGGCTTCCGGACAACTGGCCGGCGCAGGCCTGGACGTCTGGGCACCGGAGCCGCCGACGCTGGGCTCGGCGCTGCTCCAGCTCGACACGGTGGTGGCGACCTACCACACGGCCGGCGTCACGCATGAGGCGCGCCGCAATGTCGCTGCCTGGGGCGCCGAGCAGATCATCGGCATCCTGAATGGCGAGCCCCCACCAAGGCTGGTCAACCCGGAGGTGTGGCCGGCGGTGCTGGAGCGGCGGGCGCGGCTGCTGGGCTGAGCTCCAGGCGGCAACCGCTATAAGGCGCTGATCCACCCCTCCACCTCATCTGAGGTGCCCGCGTCAGCGGGCCTCGAAGGAGGGCTTCACGGATCGCAGTGCTATCTGGAGGGCTCCTTCGAGGCCTCCGCTGCGCTCCGGCGCCTCAGGATGCGGGTGAAATTCGGATTTCCCAGATCTGGCGGCCCGCTATGGCGCAGCCCCCATCCACCCAAACCCCGCCTCGGTCCCGGCCGCAGGGTGATACTCGCAGCCGACGAAGCCAGCATATCCGACCTCTTCCAGCGCCGCGAAGATCGGGTCGAACGCGATCGTGCCGGTCCCGGGCTCGTGCCGGCCGGGATCGTCGGCGATCTGGACGTGGGCGATGAGCGGCGCGTGGGCGCGAATCAAAGCCGCCGGATCGTGGCCTAGACAGACGCAGTGATAAGCGTCGAACAGCAGCTTGACGTTGTCGCGCCCGATCGCCCGGATTGCATCCACCGCCACCAGCGGATCGTCGATCACGTAATTGGCGATCGAGCCTGGGCCGATCGGCTCGACGATCACCGTCATGCCGCGTGCCTTGGCGGCATCGGCCGCGAAGGCGAGGTTTTCAAGATACGTGTCCCAGAGCTTCGCCTGCTCGACCCCCGCGGGTCGGACGCCCGCCATTGGGTGGACCATGCGGCAGCCGAGTTGTTCGACGTAATCCAACATCGGCGCGATCGTGGAGCGGTAATACTCCACCTTGTCGGGTAGGGCCGCGAACCCCTTCTCGCCCTTGGAGGCGTTGCCCGCCGGGAAGCCGGTCTGAACCAGCGGGACGCCAGCCCGCTCCAACCAGCCCGCCACCTCCCGGGCCGGCGTCGCGAACAGATTCGGATGCTCCACAGCCCGGAACCCGGCCTTCGCGGCAGCCGCGAAGCGTTCGGCGAGCGGCAGCTCCGTGAACAGGAAGCCGCAATGGCCGCTGAGGCGGTTCTTGAAAGCACCGAGCTTCATGGGTCAGGCGCTCCGGCCGGTCTCAAGCGTGGCGCGCATCCGGTCCACCGCGGCGTGGGGCGCGGTCAAGACCGGGAGGGACACCGCCTTCCGCACCGCCTCGGCGGCCCGGGAGGTGGAGAAATGCGCCAGCATAATCGCGTCGCAATCGGCCAGTTCCGGTGCACGCTCGGCGATCAGGCGATTGTGGGTCTCGGCATCGCCGGCCCGCAGGCGCGCCATGGCGTCGTGCACTAGGATGGTCCGCAACGTGGCCGGGCGCCCCGACTGGCCCACGAACTCCTCGAACTCGTCGGTCATCGTGCCGATGGACGGGCCGAAGGTCGCCAGCATGCCGATGCGCTCGCCCTGCGCGATCGCGGCGCGGAACATCGCCTCGTTGGGCTTGAGCACCGGCACCGGCACCGTCTCGATCAGCCGGTCGATCGCCGGCCCGAAGGCCGAGCAGGTGATCAGGATGCCGTCCGCGCCCATGTCGTGGCCATAGCGGCCGAACCGCACGAAGCGCTCGATCATGCCCTCCGAGATGGCGCCGGGCTCCTTCGCCCGGTCGGCCGAGAGGCCGTCGTCGAGGAGGTTCACCGTCTCGGCCTCGGGCCAGCGTTCCACGAAGGCGGCCTGGATCGGCGCCATGGCGACCGGCGTCGCGTGCAGGAGGACGATGCGGGGCGCCATTGGATCTTCCAGGTTGAAGGCAGGGGCGATCGACGCGTTGTAAGCGATTTCAGAACGGTGGCACAATAGCGCAGGTCACCCCGCACCGCGCCGGGGCGGCGCCGTGCTGGCGCGCAGGATCAGCTCAGCGTCGATCTCCGTGAGCCGCACCACCGGGCGTCCCTGGATCCGGGCGATCAGGTGGTCGCCGGCGGCATGGCCGATCTCGACGGAGTGGATGCGGATCGTCGTCAGCGGCGGGTCGAGGAAGGGCGCGAAATCGGAATCGTTGTGGCCGATCACCGACAGATCGCCCGGCACCGAGATCCCGCGGGCACGGGCCTCGATCATTGCTCCAAAGGCGATCTGATCCGTGCCGCAGATGATCGCGGTGGGGGGCGGTCCACCCGCCAGCATCTGGCGGAACCCGTCGCGGCCGCCGCCGATCCCGTAGGAGATCTCGATGTCGTGCTCGGGCGCCAGCCGCAGCCCGCGTGCGGCGAGCGCCTGGGCGATGCCGGTCACCCGGGCGCCGCCGCGGTCGTTGTCCTTGCGGAGCCCCGAGATTACCCCGATCCGGCGATGACCGAGATCCATCAGGTAATTGGCCGCCCGCGCTGCGGAGGCAGCGTTGTCGAACCCCACGCAGGGGTACTCGCGCGACAGACTGAAGGTCTGCACCATCGGGATGCCCGAGCGGGCGATCCGAGCATGGAGATCCGGGTGGTGGATGTCGCCCACCAGCATCAGCCCATCGATGCCCCGTTCCAGCAGGAAGGTCGCCTCGCGCAGCTCGTCCTCCAGGTCGTAGCCGGCATTGGCGGCGATGAGCGTGTAGTCCGCCTGCCGCAGCCGGTCCTGCACGCTCGACAGCACGCGCACGAACGCCTCGTTCTCGATGTTGGGCACGACCGCGCCGACTGCCATGAAGCGGCGGGTTGAGAGCGCCCGGGCGGCGCCGTTGGCGACGAAGCCGAGATCCTGCGCGGCGCGCATAACGGCCTCGCGCTTATCGGCTCGGACCCCGGCAGAACCGTTCAGCACGCGGGAGACCGTCGCGGTGGAGACGCCGGCGCGGTGGGCCACGTCCCGCGCCACCGGGCCGCGCCCCGGCGGTTCAAGGATGTCGTCCGGCAGATCCAGCACCGATTTCTTCTCCCCCCCTGCTCGGGCTCGTCCAGCATTATATTGACACTCCTGCGCGCGGCTGGCTATCTGAAAGCGCTTTCAAAAACCGCTCCACGCGGCGGCCCTGAGGGAGGATCCATGGCGACGCTCGACCACCCGGCCTCCACAACGGGAGTGCCTGAGCGCGAGGCGCCGACCGTCGGCGGGGCCGACGCCGGCGCGCCGGGGATCGCCGCACCACAGGCAATCGTTACCAGCCTCAAGCGCAGCGACGCGGTCACGCCCTACTGGTTCCGCGACCTGCTGGCGCTCGACGATTTCGAGCGGCACGCCAAGCGGCTCCTGCCGCCGATGATCTTCCAGTACGTCTCCGGCGGGGTCGAGACCGGATCGGCGCTGGCGCAGAGCCGCGGCGCCTATGCTGACTACGCTCTCGTCCCCCGGCTGATGCGAGACACCTCGGCGCGCGACACCGCCACAACGCTGTTCGGCCACACCTACGCGGCGCCCTTCGGGATCGGCCCGCTCGGCGGGGCCGCCTTCATCGCCTACCGGGGCGACCTCGCGCTCGCCGAGGCGGCGCGGCGGATGAACCTGCCGATGTGCCTCAGCGCCTCCTCGCTGATCAAGCTGGAGGACGTCTTCGCCCAAAACCCGCAGGCCTGGTTCCAGGGCTACCTGCCGGGCGACCAGACCCGGATCGATCGCCTGCTCGATCGGGTCGCCGCCACCGGCTACCGGACCTTCGTGGTCACCGCCGACACGCCGACGCTGGGCAACCGCGAGCACAACACCCGCAGCGGCTTCTCCATGCCGATCAAGGTCACGCCCAAGGTCGCGTGGCAGAGCGCGACCCACCCGCGCTGGCTGATCGGCACTGTCGCCCGCACCTTTCTCAAGCACGGCGCGCCGCATTTCGAGAACACAGAGGCCGAGCGCGGGCCGCCGATGATGTCGCAAGGCGCGGTGCGCAACACCATCGCGCGGGACCAGCTTTCCTGGAAGAATCTGGAGGCGATCCGCAAGCGCTGGACCGGCAACCTCCTCGTGAAGGGGCTGCTTGCGCCCGAGGATGTCGAGATCGCCCGGGAATGCGGCGCCGACGGCGTGATCCTCTCCACCCACGGCGGGCGCCAGCTCGACTACGCCGTGGCGCCCCTGGACGTGTTGCCGGAGATCGCGGCCAAGAAGGGCGGACTGAAGATCATCGTCGACAGCGGCATCCGCCGGGGCACCGACGTGATGAAGGCTTTGGCGCTCGGTGCCGACTTCGTCCTGCTCGGCCGGCCCTTCATGTTCGGCGCGGCGCTCGGCGGCGCGGCGGGCGTCGAGCACGCCATGCGGATCCTCAAGGAGGAGCTCAACCGCGACATGGCGCTGATCGGGATCAACCGCCTGTCCGAACTCAATCCCGATTTCCTGCGCCGCGTCCCGCGTCGGACCTGATCCGGAAACCTCCATGCCCGACGCCCCCCTCGGACTCGCCTTCGTCGGCTGCTTCACCACCGAGCGGCGCCGGGCGCGCGGCCAGGGCATCGATGTCTACCGGACCGGGGACGGGCTTGATGGCTGGGCGCATCTCGGCCGGGTCGAAGGCCTGACCAATCCGTCCTTCCTCGTCGCTGACCCTCGGCGCGCCGTGCTCTACACGGTGCAGGGTGACGGCGCGGACGCGAGCGCCTTCGCGGCTGCCCCGGACGGCACCCTGTGCGCCCTCGGCAGTGCCGCCACGGGCGGCACCAACAGCGTGCATCAGGCCCTCGACCCGACCGGGCGCTTCCTGATCGTTGCCAACTACGCCAGCGGCTCGGTCGCCCTTCTGCCGGTCCGTTCCGATGGCGGGCTTGAGCCAGCGTGCCACGTCCTGCCGCTGTCGGGCGATCCGGGGCCGCACCGAACCGAGCAGGCCTGTGCCCACCCGCACCACGTGGTCCTGGCGCCGGACGGGCGGCACGTGCTCGTGCCCGACAAGGGGCTCGACCGCGTCTTCGTCTTGGCGATCGACGGCGAGCGGCTGGCAATCGTGTCGGAGACCGCGATGCGGCCCGGCGCCGGGCCGCGCCACATCGCATTCCACCCGCGGGCGCCCCTCGCCTTCCTGATCAACGAGCTGGAGTCGAGCATCGCGACCTGCCGCTGGGACGCGGAGGCTGGAGCGCTCACGCCGCTACAGCTTACTCCGACCCTGCCGCCGGACTTCTTCGGCGCCAGCACGGCCGCGGCCATCGTGGTCAGGCCGGACGGACGGTTCGTCTACGCCTCGAACCGTGGCCAGGACGGCATCGTGCGCTTTCGCGTGGATGCCGAGGCCGGGCGGCTCGATCCCGCCGGCTGGACCCCTTCGGGCGGCCGCGACCCGCGCTTCATGACCCTGGCGCCGGACGGACGACACCTCCTCGTGGCCAACGAGCAGGGCGACAGCCTCGTGGAATTCGCCATCGATGCCGTCAGCGGGGACCTGACCAAGACGGGCACGCGCCCGAGCCTCAGTCCCTGCACGATCGCGTTTTTGTAGGAGGTCCAAGTCTTTGTCCGCAGTCATGATTCCAGCGGACCGCATCCTACGACCCATACCAATCCCACCCGCAACCTCATCCTGAGGTGGAGGGCGGGAATGACCAAGATCAACAAACGACAATAAAAATGACGAAAACCCCGGAGGAAACCCCATGTTCGCCAAGCGCTACAGGTTCCTGATCGCGTTCCTGCTGTTCATAGCCGGGATCATCAACTACATGGACCGCGCCGCGCTCGGCGTGGCGGCGCCGTTCGTCAAGCAGGATCTCAACCTGTCGCCCGCCGAACTCGGGGTGATCTTCTCGACCTTCTTCTTCGGCTACGCCCTGTTCGCCTTCGTGGGTGGCCAGCTCGCCGATCGCTACGGCCCGCGCAGCGTCTACAGCTGGGCCGCCGCCGCCTGGTCGGTCCTGTGCATGCTGACCGGCGCGGTGACCGGCTTCGCCCAGATGTTCGCGGTCCGCGCCCTGTTCGGCTTCGCCGAGGGGCCGATGAACTCCACCACGAACCGCACCCTGACCACGTGGTTCCCCCGCGAGGAGACCGCCCGGACCATCGGCTTCACCTTCTCGGGCCAGACGGTCGGCAGCGCCATCGCGGCGCCCGTGGTCGGCCTGCTGGCGATCCAGTACGGCTGGCGGGTCGCCTTCGTGGCGATCGGCGCGGTCGGCCTGCTCTGGGTCGTGGCGTGGCGCCTCCTGATGACCGATCGGCCGCAGGACAATCCCCGCGTCGGCGCGGAGGAGATCGCGCTGATCGAGCGCAGCCGCGCGGTCACGCACCTCGCGCCGTCGGACCACGCCCGCTCGCTGAAGGAATACCTGTTCCTGCCCAGCACCCTGTCGCTGGGTCTCGGCATGTTCGCGGTGAACTACACCCTCTACATCTTCCTCTCGTGGCTCCCGAGCTACCTGACCGATGCCCTGCACATGCCGGTGCAGCAGATGGCGCTCGTCGCCTCGATTCCCTGGGCCTGCGGCTTCGTCGGCTATGTCGGCGGCGGCATCGTCGCCGACCACCTCTACAAGCGCATGGGCGACAAGCTCGCCGCTCGGAAGATCACCACGATCGTGCCGCTCGCCATCGCGGGTGTCGCGCTGATCGCCGTCAACGCTGCGCCGAATGCCGCGGTGGCGGTCGCGCTGATCGCGCTGGCCGTGCTGATGCTGACGAGTTCCGTGCAATCCTGCTGGGCGACGATCCACGAGCTGGTGCCCGAGGCCCGCGTCGGCGGGGTGAGCGGCTTCATCCACCTCCTGAGCAACATCTCAGGCATCATCGGACCGACCGCCACAGGCCTCGCCGTGCAGTATCTCGGCGGCTACGCCAGCGCCTTCGTGATCGCGGCCCTGATCGCGGCTGCGGGCGTCGTCGCGATGGCGATCTTCGTGCGGCGGCCCCGCCTGCCTGAGCCGGCCGCCTCCCTCGACGTGGCCAAGGCCGTTTGACCCCGGAGCATCCATGAGCGCCGAGACCCTCCCGCAAAGACCCGTCCTGCTGACCGGCGCGTCGGGCGCCCTCGGGCGCGTGCTGACCCGCGCGCTCGGGGAGGCCGGCTGGACGCTCCGGCTCACCGATCGCGTCCCCTTCCCCGATCCGCTGCCGGACGGCGCCCGCTTCCAGCGCGCCGACCTCGAGGACGGCCCCGCGATCCTGCGGCTGGCCGAGGGCTGCGGCACGATCCTGCATTTCGGCGGGATCTCGGTGGAGCACCCGTTCGAGACGGTGATCGGCCCCAACATCCGCGGCCTCTACCACGCCTACGAGGCGGCCCGGCGCGAGGGCGCTCGGATGGTGTTCGCGTCCTCGAACCACGCCATCGGGTTCCACGAGCGGTCCGAGGTTCTGGACGATAACTGCGCGCTGAAGCCGGACGGCTATTACGGCCTGTCGAAGGCCTACGGCGAGCTGATGGGCGGCCTGTACCGCGACAAGCACGGGGTCGAGAGCGTCTTCCTGCGGATCGGCTCGTGCTTTCCGGAGCCCACAGACGCGCGGATGCTGGCGACGTGGCTGTCCTATGGTGACATGACCCGGCTGGTCATGCGCGCGACCCTGGCGCCGACGCTCGGCCCCGACGGTACGGTCGTGATCTGGGGCGCCTCGAACAACAGCCGCATGACGTGGTGGGGTCGGGACGGGCGCGACACCATTGGCTGGGCGCCGCAGGACAGCGCCGATCCCTACACGCAAGCCCTGGAAGGCAAGACCAGCGGTGATCCGGTTGTGGAGCGCTACCAGGGTGGCGGGTTCACGGGGCTCGATTATTCCCGGGGAGATTTGGGGAAATCCTGATCCGCGCTTGCCGTGTCTCCCCTCCCCCTTTGCGGGGGAGGGTGGCCCCTGCGTCAGCAGGAGTCGGGAGAGGGGAGCGCGGTTTCCGAAAGAAGCGCGGCCGGCATGAAGGCCAGTAACACCTTTTGATCCGTCGCTCCCCTCTCCCGCCCCCCTTCGGGCGCCACCCTCTTCCGCAAGGGGGGGAGGGAGAGAAGCGGACGGGCTTGCGAGCCCGATCGCCGGATCGACCGGCTCTCCAAAAAAAGATGGATCACGACATGACCGACGATCACGCCGCAACCCGCCTGAAATGCGCCCTGGTGGTGCGCGGCGCCTTCGACGCGCATGTCATCCCGGCCTTCGAGGCGGCAGGCGGCCGGGCGGCGATCCACTGGGCGCCGACCGCCGTCATCATGAAGGTGCTGGAAGCGGGCGAGACCGCCGACGCCGTGCTGGTCCTGTCGGACGCCATGGACCGCCTGATCGCGGACGGCCGTGTCGAACCGGAAACGCGGGTCGATGCGGTGCGCTCGCGCTACGGCCTTGCCGTGAAGGCCGGGACGCCCCATCCGGACATTTCCACCGTCGAGGCCCTGAAGCGCACCCTCACAGCAGCGCGCTCGGTGGCCTATTCGCGCACCGGCGCCAGCGGGATCTACTTCGCCGGCCTGCTGCCGCGGCTCGGGCTCGCAGACGCCGTGAACGCCAAGGCCACCATCATCCCGCAGGGCTTCACGGCAGAGAAGCTGGTTTCGGGCGAGGCCGACATCGCGGTCCAGCAGATCAGCGAATTGATGGTTGTGCCGGGGATCGAGGTGGTCGGGCCCTTCCCCGATCCGGTGCAGGAGGTGACGACCTTCGCGGCGGCGATCCTGCGGGGCGCGACCGACCGGGCGGGCGCCGCCCGCTTCCTCGCCGGGCTGACAACGCCGGAGGCCACCGCGGCCTACCGGGCGAGCGGGCTGGAGCCGGCCTTCTGAGCGGGAGGAGGAGGGACCCCCTTTTGACGACGGGCGCGGCGACCTTCCACGCTTCGCGACCGCAAAAAAGTCCTTATGCTCGTGCTGTCCGGGCGCTCTTCCATCCCGTCGGACCGGATCGCGCCCTCCATGCTGAAGACCGCCTTCGTTGCCGCCCGCGACCGCCAGCGGCTGTCGGAGATCGCGACGATCCTGATCGGCTTCGGCGTCACCCGCGTCGTGGACCGCCTCGGCCTGCGCTATCTGCCCCTGCTGCCCCGCCGACGGCCCCGGGTCGACGTGACCCGCCTGTCGGAGCCGGAGCGGCTGCGTCGGGCGATCGAGGCGCTCGGCCCCACCTTCATCAAGTTCGGGCAGGTTCTGGCGAGCCGGCCCGACCTCCTGTCGCCGGCCTGGACCGAGGAGCTGCAGAAGCTTCACAGCCAGGTCGTGCCGGTCTCCTGGGAACAGATCGGGCCGCAGCTCGAACAGGACCTCGGCGCACCGCCCCAGGAGGTGTTCGCCGAGTTCGACACGAACCCGATCGCCTCGGCGTCGATCGCCCAGGTCTACCGGGCGCGGCTGCACACGGGCGAGGACGTCATCGTCAAGGTGCTCCGCCCGAACCTGCGCAAGATCATCGAGGCGGATCTGCGCCTGATGGCCCACGGCGCCCGCATCGTGGAGAACGAGTGGCCCGACATGGCCCGCTACCAGCCGCGGGAGCAGATGCGCCACCTCGCCGACGGGTTGAACGGCGAGCTCGACCTGCTCAACGAGGCGCGCAACTGCGAATTGCTGGCGCAGATCTTCGAGGAGCGCGACGACATCGTCTTCCCGAAGATCCACTGGGAGCACTGCTCCGAGCGGGTGCTGGTGCAGGACTTCATCCACGGCATCCCGCCGAACGACGACGCGGCGCTCCGCGCGGCCGGCCTCGACAAGAAGCTGCTTGCCCAGAAGGGCACCGACGCCTTCCTGCAGATGGCGCTGATCGAGGGGCACTTCCACGCCGATCCGCACCCCGGCAACATGCTGGCGCTGCCGGGCAACAAGATCGGCTTCATCGATTTCGGGATCATCGGCCGCCTGTCGCAGCGCCGCCGGTCGCAGCTGCTGGTGCTGATCGGCGCGATGCTCAAGCAGGATTCCGACGGCCTGATGGCCGTACTGCTCGACTGGACCGGCACCAGCAACCCCGACCTGACCCGTCTCCAGGTCTCGGCCCAGTCCTTCGTGGAGAGTCACTCCTCGATCCCGCTGAACCTCGGGCTGGTGCTGACCGACTTCATGAACATGGCCCGCGAGAACGACCTCGCCATGCCGACCGATCTCGCCATCCTGTTCAAGGGGCTGGTGACCGCCGACGGCGTGATGCGCCACCTCGATCCCGATTTCGATCTGTTCGCGGCGGCTGGCCCCACGGTCAAGGCGAGCATGCAGACGCAGTTCTCGCTCTCTGCCCTCAAGCAGAAGGCCGAGGCGCTCGGCGTCGGCCTGTACGGGGCGGCCTCCGAGCTGCCGACCCTGATTCACCTGATGCTGGTGCGCCTCAAGCAGGGCCGCGTCACGGTCGAGATCGAGGTGAAGGGCCTCGACAAGCTCACCCGCGGCATTGAGCGCGCGGCCGCCCGGGTGGCGGTGGCCCTGGTGGTGGCGGCCTTCGCGACCCAGCTCGCGCCGCGGCTCATCGACCTCGGCACGCCGGTCTTCGTCTCGATCGGCTTGATAATCTTCGTGCTCGGGATCGGCTGGCTCGTGCTGCTGATGCGCAAGAAGTAGCCGACTTCGTTACGGAGGCCGAGCGCGACATAAGTTTTCGCCCCGCAGTTAATACACGTTTCGATTGATTATCCGGGCCGCCATGGTAGCGTGAGGCATCCAACGATTCGCTCGGCGGCGGCAGGGATCCGGCATCAGAAGCGGCTCAAGCCGTCGATGCCCCCTCCCGATATCGTGTCGCCGCATCTGCGCGTCGGTGGACCTGCTGCGTCGCGCAGAGGCGCGCCGCCGGGTGGACCAGGGGGGCGAACGATGGAAGCAATCATCGTGTTGCCGCGGATCAACGGGGCTGAGCGGCGCCTCGACATGCTCGAGGCGGAGAATGCCCGCCTGCGCGATCTGTTGGCGCAGGCGAGCGCGCTGGCCGATCGGGAGCGGCAGCGCAGCCGCCGCCTCGGTCGAATCATCGAGGCCGCGAGCCGCGTCGAGGCCAGCCGGGTCGCCGCCGAGCGGCCGCGGGCCGCAGCGCCGGAGGCCCGGGCGCCGCTGGCCGGGCTCAAGCCCTCGGCCCAGCCATCCGCCTTCAACGACTACCTCGAACTGCTCGATCACGACGGGTACCTGATCACCGCCTCGGCCGACGGCCCGGCCCTGTCCGGCGTTCAGGACGAGGCGGACGCGATCGGCCGCTCCTGGATCGAGGTATGGACGCGCCAGGAGGATCGCGAGGCCGCAGCCGGGGCCCTCGACTGGGCACGCCTCGGCCGGCCGAGCCGTTTCCAGGCGCGGATCGAAACCGTTCAAGCGATCCGGTGGTGGGACGTGGCCGTGACGCCGATCGGCGCGACGCCCGGCAGCCCCGAGCGGATCCTCACGGTGTCGCGCGACATCAGCGAGTTGAAGCTCGCGGAGGCGCATCAGACGCTGCTGATGCAGGAACTCGCGCACCGGATGAAGAACACGATGGCCGTGGTCCAGGCGGTCGCGGCGCAGACCATGCGCAACGCGGTCTCGCTGGAAGCCGCCGGCGAGGCGCTGGCGGCGCGCCTGCTGGCGCTTGCGAAGGCTCACGACGTCCTGCTCCAGGGCTCGTTCGCCCGAGCGTCCCTGGTCGGTCTGGTCGCCGGGGCGATTTCGCTGCACGACGACGGCCTGACCGATCGGTTCCGGGTCGAGGGCGCCGACCTGACCCTGGGACCGCGCCACGGCCTGACGCTGGCGCTGATGCTGCACGAACTCGGGACCAACGCCGCCAAGTACGGCGCCCTCTCGGTTGCCGGCGGCAAGGTCGGCATCACCTGGACGGTGATCGACGCGGAGGGCGGCTCGCGCCTGCGCTTCCGCTGGGAAGAGAGGGGCGGCCCGCCCGTGACGCCGCCGACCCGCAGCGGGTTCGGCACGCGCCTCATCGCCCGCAGCCTCGTCCACGGCTTCGGCGGATCGGCGCAGCTGACCTATCCGCCGGAAGGGGCGGTGCTGACGTTCGAGGCGCCGCTCGAAGCGGTCATCGCCGGCTGACCGTCGCCATGCGTGACGGCGGCCAGGTCCTGCAGGGCCGGGATCGTCCGATCGCGCAGCATCCGCACGGCGGCCAGGGGCTCCGTCAGGTCGTGTCCCGCGGCGGCATTCTCCTCGACCGCCCGGCAGGCCTGGGAAAGCGGATCGCAGCCCAGCATGCCCGACATCGACACGAGCGTGTGTGCCTCGCGCCCGTAATCGGCCGCAGAGCGGTCCCCCTCCGCGAAGGCGGTGGCGAGGCTGAGGCGGAAGCGGTCGACGATGCGGCCGAGCTTCTCCGGTCCGATCACCGCGCTAAGCTCGTCGAGCGCTTGTCGATTCACGAGCGCCTGGGACACGGTCCGTCTCCGTCGGAGCCTGCTGGTGGCGGTCCCGAACGCATGACGATCGGCAACAGCCCTGAACAAACCGTCCGTACAGCGGGTCGCTCCGCTGCCTCGCAGTCCTGATGCACACCTTAGGGCATCTTCGCGGGAATCGGAACTGGCGCGATGCTCTGGACCTCTAGCCTTGTATTATCGCTCCTTGGGCCGGGCGCCGGCATTTGCGAACGATACTCTCGGTGCATGCTGCGAGGCGCACGCTTGCACCGGGTCGCGACCGCCCTGACGGAGCAGATTCCGTTGTTGGCAACCAATTTTTTGGGTGTACGAAAATTCGTGGATATCGAGTTCGACCCAGTCACGGACCGTGCCAACGTCATCAAGCACGGCATATCCCTGCTGGCGGCGGAGGAGTTCGATTGGGATACGGCGTTGGAGCGTGAAGACGATCGCTTCGATGATGGAGAGGTCCGGTTCGTCGCCCTCGGCCTGATCCGGGATCGTCTGCACGTGCTGATTTTCACTGAAGGCTCCCAGGCGGATGTGATCCGGCCCATCAGCTTGGGTCTGGCGGAGAAGCACGAGGTGAGGTTCTACCATGGCCACGTTTGATCCCGAGCGTCACGACGATAATCCGCCGCTGGACGCGGCCTTCATGGCCGGGATGGTGCCGGCCCGGCGCGGGCGGCCGAAAGGGGAATCGCCGAAGGTGGCGGTCAAAATCCGCCTGGATGCCAAGACTGTGGAATCCCTGCGCGGAAGTGGCCCCGGGTGGCAGACCCGCGTGAATGCGCTGCTCGGTAAGCTGGTGGCGACCGGTCAGATCTAGACTATTCTCTGCCGGGGCCGATACCGGTTCGGCGCAAGAGAGCGCGGCAAGGCGGGGACTCGAAGCCGTGTTCGACCGAGCGCCGCCGTGACGGCCTACAGCTTGCGCGCCCGGCTCCTCGCCCTGTGGATCCTGCTCCTCGCCTCGGCGATCGCGACCGCCTACCTGATGTTCGGCGTCTACGCCCAATCGACCGGCGTCCAGGTGGCCCGGGCGGACATCACCGTCGGACGGGCCTGCCGCGAGATCATCGATCGGTACGCCGCCCGGGTCGGCCTGCGGGGCGACATCGCCGAGTCCGACCTCGCCGGCGTGGTCGAAGCCGCGCTTGCCGGCACACCGGGGATCGAGGGCGGGATCTGGAGCGCCCAGGACGGGTCGATCGCCTACGCCTATCCGACCTACGAGGGGAGCGGTCCGAAGACCGATCTCCCGGTCGCCGAGCGCCACACGATCGCCACCCTGAACGCCCAGGCCCTGCGCGTCGGCCATGCCGTGTCGCTGAACCGGCCGAGCCGCACACAGGTGCTGCTGCTCCAGGCCTGCCCCCTGCGTGGACCGGAGCCCGGGCTGACGGCCTGGGCCATGGGACGCGCCCACGTCAACGACGGCCCGACCTACACGCGCTTCCTCGCCGGGCTCGGGTTCCTGACCGCCACGGTCCTGGGCTCGGCGGCCTTTCTCGGTTGGTTCCTCTATGGATTCTCCGACCGGATCGCCCGGCTCGAGGCCGCCCTTTCGGCGCCGCGACCGGACGGCGAAGACCTGCCGCGCCTCGATCACACCGGCGAGCGGGAGTTCGACCGCCTGGTCGAGGCCCTCAACGCGGCGGGCGGACGGCTGCGGGACGCGCGCGGCCGGGTCGTGGCCGCCGAGCGCTTGGCCGCCGTCGGCCGGCTCGCGGCAAGCATCGCCCACGAGATCCGCAACCCGATCGCCGCGATGCGGCTGAAGGCCGAAAACGCCCTGGTCAGCGGCGATCCGGACCGGGCGACAGCGGCCCTACGCACGGTGCTCGGCCAGATCGCGCGCGTCGACACGCTGCTGCGCGACCTCCTCAACCTGACGCAGGCGCGCCCGCTCAACCGGGCGCCGACCGCGGTGGCGCCGCTGCTCGTGGAGTGCGCCGGCCTGCACGAGGATCTCGCGAGCGCACGCGCCGTGCGGATCGTGATCGCGGCGACCGGACTGCCCGAGGGGGACCATCCGCATATCGACCGTGCCCAGATCGCGCGCGCCCTCGACAACCTGCTCCTGAACGCCCTCCAGAACACGCCGCCCGGTGGTCGAGTCGACCTCGGCGCCGAACGGGCCGCGGTCGATGGCGCCCTCCGCCTGCGGCTGCGGGTCAGCGATACCGGCCCCGGCATCGATCCGACGATCCGCGACAACCTGTTCGAGCCCTTCGCCACGGGTCGCGCGGACGGGACCGGCCTCGGGCTCGCGATCGTGCGCGAGATCGCGCTGGCCCATCGCGGCGAGGTCAGGCTGGACGAGAACGCGTCGGAGACCACCTTCCTGCTGGATCTGCCATGGCAACCATCCTGATCGTCGACGACGACCCGGCCCTGCGCGAGGGGCTCGCCGAGACCGTGGCCGACCTCGGACACAGGCCGCTACCGGCGGCGTCCGGCTCGGAGGCGCTGGCACGGCTGCAGGCGGGCCCGGTGGATGCTGTGCTCCTCGACCTGCGCATGCCCGGCGACCTCGACGGCATGTCGGTGCTGGAGCGGATCTGCGCGCTGCCGGACCGGCCGCCCGTGACTGTGCTGACGGCGTTCGCCAGCCCGGCCAACACCATCGAGGCGATGCGCCTGGGCGCGCATGACCACCTGACCAAGCCGATCGGCCGCGCCGACCTCGCGTCCGTCCTCGACGCGATGCTCAAGACGGTCCGGCCGGCGGGCGCCGTCCCGGATGCCGCGGCTGGCCATCCGGGCCTCGTCGGCTCCAGCGAAGGCATGCGGCGGGTCCAGAAAACGATCGGCCTCGTGGCCGACACCGCCTCGACAGTGCTGATCCAGGGCGAGACCGGCACCGGCAAGGAAGAGGTTGCGCGGGCGCTCCACGCCTTCTCCCGGCGGCGGGCGCGCCCCTTCGTCCCGGTGAACTGCGCGGCGATCCCGGGGGATCAGCTGGAGAGCGAGCTGTTCGGGCATGTCCGGGGGGCGTTCGGCGGGGCGACCGGGGACCGGGCCGGCGCCTTCCACCTGGCCGAGGGTGGCACGCTGTTCCTCGATGAAATCGGCGACATGCCGGCCGCCATGCAGGCCAAGATCCTGCGGGTCATTCAGGACTGCGTGGTGACGCCGCTGGGCGGCCGCTCGGCGCGGGTCGATGTCCGCCTCCTGGCCGCCACCCATCGCGACCTCCCGGCGCTCGTCGCCGAGGGCCGGTTCCGCGCCGATCTCTACTACCGCCTCAACGTGGTGCCGCTCGCCCTGCCGCCCCTGCGCGAGCGCCTCGCGGACATCGTGCCGCTGGCCGAGCATTTCCTCGCCCGTTCGAGCAAGCGCCTCGACCGGGGCGCCGCCTCCCGCCTGCTGGCCCACGACTGGCCGGGCAACGTCCGAGAGCTGCGCAACGTCGTCGAGCGCGCGGCGGTGCTGGTCCGCGGCGGCGTGATCGCGGCCGCGGACCTTGACTTGCCATCAGACCGGCCCGAACGGCGGAACGGAGATTCTCCGCCGGCCGATTGGCTGTCCGGCGATCTGCCGAGCGCCGTCGCCCGCCTCGAGCGGGCGATGATCGTGGCCGCCCTGCGCGAGACAGACGGCAACCGGGCGGGCGCCGCCCGCCGGCTGGGGATCCAGCGCCAGCTCCTCTACGCCAAGATCGAGCGTTACGGCCTCGGCGCACCGGGCCTCGATCTGTCGGCGGATCCGACATGCGATGTCGGGAATCCTGACGCTTCCAGCAGCCTCGGCCCCGAATAACCCGTTCATCCCGAAGGCAATCGTCCGCGATGCGGTCACGATCACCTTTGTGACGGAACCGAACATCCGCGCGGGCGTCGAGCACCGCGAGCGATGGGCTGTCCGGATCCCGGCGGGCCCTTTGGTGTGATCAGGGCGGATCGGGATGAGCAGAATCGGGACGAGCGCGACGTGCGCCGACGCGGAGACCCGCGCCGCCTCGACCAAGGCCCTGCGCGGCCTTGATGCGCTCAACTTCTTTCTGGCCGACGTGCGCGACGGGCTCGGCCCCTACCTCGCCATCTACCTGATCGCCGTGCGCGGACCGGACCAGGGCTGGAACGAGGCGACCACCGGTCTCGTCATGACCTTCGCGGGTATCCTCGGCCTCGTGGCGCAGACGCCCGCGGGCGCCTTCATCGACGCAACCAACCACAAGCGCGCCGTGGTGATCGGCGGCGCCATTGCGGTGACGGCGAGCTGCCTGGTCCTGCCGTTCATCTCCAACTTCTACGTGGTGACGGCGACCCAATCGATCGCGCATGTCGCCGGCACGATCTTCCCGCCGGCTCTGGCCGCCATCACCCTCGGCCTCGTCGGCCCGAAGATGTTCGCCAAGCGGATCGGCCGCAATGAGGGCTTCAACCATGCCGGCAACGCGGTCTCGGCCGCGGTGGCGGGGGGGCTGGCTTACTTCTTCGGGCCGATCGTCGTGTTTTGGCTCATGGGCATCCTGGCCGCCTGTTCGATCGGCGCCATGCTGATGGTGCCGGCCGACGCCATCGACGACGATCTCGCCCGGGGCATGACCGAGGAAGAGGAAGCCGCGCAGGAAAAACCCTCCGGCCTCGCCACCCTGCTCCAGAACAAGGCCCTGCTCCTGTTCGCGGTGCTGTGCGCGATCTTCCACCTCTCCAACGCCGCCATGCTGACCTCGGTCGGCCAGCTTCTGACGCACCTGTCGGGCAAGGATCACGCGACCTCGCTGATCGCCATCTGCATCGTGGCGGCGCAATGCGTGATGGTGCCGGTGGCGATCTTCGTCGGCGCCAAGGCCGACGTGATCGGCCGCAAGCCGATCTTCCTGGCGGCCTTCGGGGTGCTGGCCCTGCGCGGCGTACTCTATACCCTATCGGACAACCCGTTCTGGCTGGTGGGCGTCCAGCTCCTCGACGGGATCGGCGCGGGCATCTTCGGCGCGCTGTTCCCGATCGTGGTGTCCGATCTGACCCGGGGCGGCGGTCGCTTCAACACCGCCCAGGGGGCCGTTGCCACCGCTCAGGGCATCGGCGCCTCGCTCAGCGCCACGCTGGCCGGCGTGATCATCGTGTCGGCCGGTTATTCCACGGCCTTCCTGGCGCTCGCCGCCATCGCGGCCCTGGGCTTCGTGCTGTACCTCGCGCTGATGCCCGAGACCCGCGACGCGGTCGCCGCCGGCAACGAGCCCGAGAGCGGCGGCACGCTCCCGCCGGTCGTTCCCGCGAACGCCTGAGCGGCTGCTTCTCAGGACGACCCCCCGACTCGCTCACACGATGTTGGCTCTGCACCGCCGCTTTCCCGGGCACATGCAGCGCCAAGGAATGCGGCCTGGGAATCAACGAAAGACTGCGCGAAGCGTCGATCCGGATCGATCGGAGCCGCTTGCGCGACGCTATGCGTGCTGGTTTCCGGATCAGATCCCGCTGTGACTCCGCCCGTCCGGCAAAGGACGGCGCATCCCGAAACCGGTTAGCGCCCTACCCGCCCCGTGCGTCACGAAGCGACAGCGAGGTCCGGTGCAACCGCGAACGCCTGGGTCGCTTCCGGCGGCGCCTTGCGCGAGATGTAGTAGATGTCGACGGCGCGCCAGAAGGCACCCTGCTCCTCTTCTGAGCGACGGGAGAGAGAGCCTTGGAGGATTGCCATCGCGGCTCGGGCGGGCTCGCTCCGCTCCAGTTCGTCGAGCAGGCCGGCGAGATGCTGCATGGGGCGAACCTCCGTTCGGAGAGCGACGAGTTCTAACGCTCGAGCTTGCGTAACGATCCAGGCCGGCGTGATCCGCGACGGCCCGCACGATCCTTGCCTGACGAGGCTGCGCGGCTACCATCGCCGCGTCGAGTCCGACTCGTCATCGTTTCAGAGCTAGAGGATCACCGCATGTTTTCCTGCCGAAGCGGCGCGGCCCATTCCCTGCGCGGAGCGGTCTTCGCGCTGGCCCTGGCCAGCCTGTGCGGGGCGAGCCCGCTGAGCGCGCGCGAGATGCCCGAGTCCGGGACGGCCGCCGCGACCCGGAAGCCGAACGTCGTGATCCTCGCCACCGGCGGCACCATCGCGGGCGCCGGCGCGGATGCCGCAAACAGCGCGACCTATACCGCCGCCAAGGTGCCGGTCGACAAGCTGATCGCGGCCGTGCCGCAGATCAGCACCGTCGCCAATGTCCGCGGCGAGCAGGTCTTCCAGATTGCCTCCGAGAGCTTCACGGATGCTCAGCTCGTCCAGCTCGGCAAGCGCGTCTCGCAGCTCCTCAAGCAGGACGACGTCGACGGCGTGGTCGTCACCCACGGCACCGACACCCTGGAAGAGACGGCCTTTTTCCTCGATCTGGTCGTGAAGAGCGACAAGCCGATCGTGGTCGTCGGCTCGATGCGGCCGGGCACGGCGATCTCGGCCGACGGCGCCCTCAACCTCCTCGACGCCGTGACCGTGGCGGGCAGCAAGGAGGCGATCGGCAAGGGCGTCACCGTGACGATGAACGACACCATCCAGTCCGGCCGCGATGTCACCAAGCGGACCAATGTCGTGCCCAGCGCCTTCTTCAGCCAGTGGGGGCCGCTCGGCATGGTCATCGAGGGCAAGACATACTTCTTCCGCTCGCTCTCAAAGCGGCACAATTCCAGCTCCGAGTTCGACATCGACCAGATCGACAGCCTGCCGCTGGTCGGCATCGTCTACGGTTCGGGCAACATGATTCCGGGTGTCTACGACGCGGAGGTCCAGGCGGGCGCGAAGGCGATCGTCAATGCCGGCACCGGCAACGGCTCGGTGGCAGGCTACCTCGTCGACAAGCTCAAGGACATCCGCTCCAAAGGCACGCTCATCATCCGCTCGTCGCGCGTGCCGGACGGGCTCGTGCTGCGCAACGCCGAGCAGCCGGACGACACGTACGACTGGGTGGTCGCCAACGACCTGAACCCCGCCAAGGCCAAGATCCTGGCGGCCGTGGCGCTCACCAAGACGAGCGACACGAAGGAGCTGCAGCGGATCTTCTGGGAATATTGAGGCTCTTCAAGGTGAAGAGCCCCTGCTGAAAAGGCGGAGGCTCCGCGAGTTCCCTCCCCCCACTGCGGGGGAGGGTGGGCCCTGCGTCAGCAGGGGTCGGGTCGGGACGAAGTCCCGCGAGGGGGGAACCCGGCTTCCGGAAGCAGCGAGACCTTCAAGACGAGTTGGACCAATCCTGCACCGTCGCTCCCCTCTTGCGGGACTTCGCCCCGACCCGCCCCCCTTCGGGGGCCATCCTCCCCCGCAGTGGGGGGAGGGAGAGCACTTGGCCGCTGGGTTACATCCCACGGCACACAGCTTAAGTACCGGCAACCGACGCGGCCGTGGCGCCGAGTCCGAATCACAGCCTCGACCCCGCCCGTCGGCCCCGAGCCTGGAGAAACCAGCATGACCGAGCTCCATCCCGAGGTCGCGGCGGTCACCGAGCGCGTCGTCACGCGCTCCCGCGAGACCCGACGCGCCTATCTCGACCTGATCGCCCGCGAGCGCGAGGCGGGCGTCCGGCGCGGCAAGCTCGCCTGCGGCAACCTGGCCCACGGCTTCGCGGCGGCTGGCGAGGACAAGGCGGCGATCCGCGACGAGCGGACCACGATGAACATCGGCATCGTCACCGCCTACAACGACATGCTCTCGGCCCATCAGCCGTACGGGCGCTACCCGGAGCAGATCAAGCTGTTCGCCCGCGAGCGCGGCGCGACCGCTCAGGTGGCAGGTGGCACCCCGGCCATGTGTGATGGGGTTACGCAGGGCCAGAGCGGCATGGAACTGTCGCTGTTCTCCCGGGATGCGATCGCGCTCTCGACCGCGGTCGCGCTCAGCCACGGGATGTTCGACGGGGCGGCGCTGCTCGGCATCTGCGACAAGATCGTCCCGGGCCTGCTGATCGGCGCCCTGCGCTTCGGCCACCTGCCGACGATCCTGATCCCGGCCGGGCCGATGCCTTCGGGGCTGGCCAACAAGGAGAAGCAGCGGATCCGCCAGCTCTACGCCGAGGGCAAGGTCGGCCGCGCGGAACTGCTCGAATCCGAGTCCGCCTCCTATCATTCGGCCGGCACTTGCACGTTCTACGGTACGGCGAACTCGAACCAGATGATGATGGACATGATGGGCCTGCACATGCCGGGCGCCTCGTTCATCAATCCCGGCACCAAGCTCCGGCAGGCTGTGACCCGGGCGGCGATCCACCGGCTCGCCGAGATCGGCGGCGGCGGCAACGACTATCGGCCGCTCGGCCTCTGCGTCGACGAGAAGGCGATCGTGAATGCCGCGGTCGGTCTGCTCGCCACGGGCGGCTCGACCAACCACGCCATCCACCTGCCGGCCATCGCGCGTGCGGCCGGCATCGTGATCGACTGGGAGGATATCGACCGGCTGTCCAACGCCGTGCCGCTGATCGCGCGCGTCTATCCGAATGGCGCGGGCGACGTGAACCACTTCCACGCGGCCGGCGGCATGAGCTTCGTGATGGCCGCGCTGCTCGATGCCGGACTGCTGCACGACGACATTCTCACCGTGGCGGGCCAGTCTTTGCGCGACCACGCCCGCGACCCGAAGCTCGACGGCGAGGAACTGGTCTTCGAGGATGCCGTGTCGGAGAGCCTGGACGATGCCATGCTCCGGCGGCCCGCCACGCCGTTCCAGCCGGATGGCGGCATGCGGCTGGTGAAGGGCAATCTCGGCCGGGCGACGTTCAAGACCAGCGCCGTCGAGGAACAGCGCCGGACCATCGAGGCCCCGGCCCGGGTCTTCTCCGACCAGGACGCGGTGTTGAAGGCGTTCAAGGCCGGCGAGCTGGAGCGGGACGTCGTGGTGGTGGTCCGGTTCCAGGGCCCGAAGGCCAACGGCATGCCGGAATTGCACAAGCTCACCCCGCCGCTCGGTGTGCTGCAGGACCGTGGCCACAAGGTCGCCCTGGTGACGGACGGCCGGATGTCCGGCGCCTCCGGAAAAGTCCCGGCCGCCATCCACCTCAGTCCCGAGGCGCTCGGCGGCGGACCGATCGGCCGGATCCGCGACGGCGACATCGTCCGGCTCAGCGCCGCCGACGGTCTGCTCGAAGTTCTGGTGGACGAAGCCGAGTTCGCCGCCCGTTCCCAAGCCGAAGCACCGCCGCCCAGTCAGGGCACCGGGCGCGAGTTGTTTGCGTTCATGCGCCATGGGGCCGATACGGCGGAGCGCGGTGCCTCCGCGATGCTCGCCGCCGCCGGCCTCTGAATTCAGCACAGGAGTTGCCGACCATGAACGATCTGACCAGCATCGACGCGCTGATGCGCTCAGTGCCCGTCATTCCGGTCCTGGTGATCGACGATGTCGCCCAGGCTCGGCCCATCGCCGAGGCCTTGGTGAAGGGCGGGCTGACCGCCCTGGAGGTCACCCTGCGCACGCCGGCCGCACTCGACGTCATCCGGGAAATGACCCGGGTCGAAGGCGCAGTCGTGGGCGCCGGGACAGTGCTCAACCCCCGCGATCTGGAGAACACACTGGCGGCGGGGGCCGAGTTCATCGTCTCGCCCGGGCTCACGGAGCCGCTGACCGACGCCGCCAAGGCCAATGGCGTGCCCTACCTGCCGGGCGTCGCCACCGCGGCCGACATCATGCGCGGGCTGGATCACGGGCTTGACCGGTTCAAGTTCTTCCCGGCCGAGGCCGCGGGCGGCATCAAGGCGCTGAAGTCCCACGCGGCGGTGTTCGGTGCGGTGCGGTTCTGCCCGACGGGCGGAATCACCGAGGCGACAGCGCCGGATTGGCTGGCGATCCCGTCGGTGCTCTGCGTCGGCGGCAGCTGGGTGGTGAAGCCCGGTACGCCGGATCCGGCGGCGATCGAGCAGGCGGCCCGGGCAGCCGTGCGGTTGCGCAAGGCGGCGTAAGAGCACCACGTCCTGAGCATCTCGAAGGGACCCTCCAGGAAGCTCTGCGATCCCGGAAGCTCTCCTTCGAGTCCCGCCGACGCGGTCACCTCAGGATGAGGTCGCGGGCTGGAGAGGCGTACGTCTGCCAGCTACTCCGCCGGCAGCGGCCGCCTCTGCTCACGCGGAGTGAACACCCCACCCTCCGGCTCGAGCGTGATGCGCCGGTCGTGGAAAGCCTCCAGCGTCGATCGGTGACCGATCGACACGATCGTGGTGCCGGGCAGCCGCTCGCGCAGCATCCGGTAGAGTGCCGCCTCGGAGGGCTCATCGAGGGAGGCGGTTGCCTCGTCGAGGAACAGCCAAGCCGGCTTGGCCAGCACCACCCGCGCGATGGCGAGCCGCTGCTGCTCGCCCCCTGACAGGCGCCGCTCCCAGGTATCGACCTCGTCCAGGCGGTCGGCGAGGTGCGGCAGCTGGGCGGCGACCAGGGCCTCCTTGATGGCGTCGTCGAAGAACTGATCGATGGTGTTCGGGTAGACCACGGCGCCGCGCAGGGTACCGAGCGGGATGTAGGGCCGCTGCGGCAGCAGCAGCGCCGACTGCCCCGCCGGCACGTCGATCCGGCCCTTCCCAAACGGCCAGATCCCGGCAATCGCGCGGAACAGCGTCGACTTGCCCGAGCCGGACGGCCCGGTGACCAGGGTCGCGCTGCCCCGCGGCAGCGTCAGCGCGTCGGCGGTCACGATCTGGCGTCCGTCCGGCAGGGCGAGCACCAGCCCGCGCGCGGTCACGTCGCCGGTCGTGTCGTTGCCCTGGACGAGCCCGTAGCCGGCATTCTCCAGCGCCTCGGCCTTGGTCATGGCCCGGCGGAAGGAACCGAGACGGTTGGTGTTGGCCTTGTAGGCGGCGAGTGTCGTGTAGGAATCCACGAAGAACGAGAGCGAACTCTGGACCTGCCCGAAGGCCTGCGAGGTCTGCTGGAGGGCGCCCAGCGTGATCTTCTTGGCGAAGAAGGACGGCGCTGCCAGCACCATCGGAAAGATCACGCTCGCCTGCCGGTAGCTGAACGTGAAGGCGATGAGCTTGATGCGGCGGAAGATGATGCCGACGTAATTGTCGATGACGCTGTGGAACAGTGTCGAGAGCCGCGAAGCCTCAGCGCGCTCGCCGCGCAAAAGCGCGATCTGCTCGGAATAAATCCGGTTCCGGGCCAGCGCGAAGCGGAAATTCGCCTCGACCTGCTCCTGCCGGAAGTCGAGCCCGATCAGCGGCCGGCCGATCAGGTGGGTCAGCCACGTGCCCACCACCGCGTAGCCGATCACCAGCCAGACCAGGAAGCCCGGGATGACCGTGTCGGTGAACGGCACCACGAAGTCGCGCGACAGGGTCCAGAGAATCACCATGAACGAGACGAGCTGCGCCGCCTGGCTGAGCAGGCGGATCGACAGCGTGGTGGTCTGCACGATGAAGCTGTTGACGTCCGCCTGGATACGCTGATCCGGGTTATCCGCCTCCTCGTCGGTGAACGGGATCCGGTAATGGGTGCCGTTGCCGAGCCAGCGCTCGTAGAGGCTGTGAGTCAGCCACGTGCGCCAGCGGATCAGCAGCGAGGAATCCACGAACAGGTCGAACATGCCGATGGCGATGTTCAAAGTGGCCAGCGGCACGAACACCCAGAGCAGCTGGTACCAGAAGGCGTTCGCGTCGTACTCCTGCAGGGAGTTGTAGATGTCACGGTAGAAGAAATTGAACCGCAGCGTCAGCGCCACGTCGGCGAAGTTCACGAAGATCGAGAGCGCCACAAGGTTGCGGCCGATTCGGCCTTCGGTGGTCCCGAACCAGCGGAACAGGCCGATCTCCTTGGTCGGCTTATCGCGGTTGGCGAAGTACGGGTCTGCGATGTTGGTGATCGCCTGGATCGGCTCGAGATAGGAGATGCCAAGCACAATGGCGGCGAACACCACCGCGCCGGTGGCGGCGAAGGCCGGCGGCAGGAGTGCGGCGATCACGGGCGGCAACAGACCCATCGCGGCGGCCGTCTTCGTACCGGCGAGCAACAGGTAGCCGACGCCGTAGACCGAAACGAACACCTTCAGGTAGGCCGAGATGGTGTTGGACGCGATCAGGATGCCGGCAAGCACGAAGCCCGCGAGGGAGACGTAAAGCGGCGGGCTCGGGATGCCCGGCAGGGCCAGCAGGATCAGCGCGGCGATGGCCGTGAGCACGGCTTGGATCCCGAGCCCGGTCCTGAGTGCTGCCACGCGTCTCTCCCGCCCCACCGCGCCTGAAAGAGGCGCAACCCGGCGGCCTTGGCCCCGGTCGATGGCGAGATAGTGGCCTTTGCCGCACGCTGTCGCGTGAAATTATCGTCACGTTCGCGGGATGCGGCGATTTACGCCGATCGCGCGCCTACCAGTTCCACTCCTCGAAGCCGGGCTCGCGGCACCGATAGCCGATCGGGCATTGCGGATTGTCGCGGGTTGGCGCGAAGCGCAACTCGGCGATCTCAGAGCCGCTGCACTGGGCGGGGCCGCTGACGAAACGCTCCGGCGCCGACCCGGCCGCGATCACGACATCCCGCTCGCCTTTGACCAGCGCCATCGCCTCGGCGCAAGTCATCCGGGCCGTTATCGAGCCGCGTGGCGCCCGGGTTTGCGCAAGCGCCTCCGCCCCGGGCGTGACCGCGACGAGGTGTATACACAGCAGGGCGAAGGCCAGCGGCCTCATCAGACACGGGTCCAGCATGCGCCCAGGACGACTATCCGCGGGCATCAAACTTATCCTGCACGGGCACGCGGCCCGAGACTGTCACCGGAATGCGCCACCGGACGGCTTTCGCCGTCGGACCGCCGCAATCGACAGATTATGAGATTCTCGGACCGCCGCGACGGGTTGCACCATGACGGCCGAGGCCCGACGGGGGCCGAACAGGAGCATCCCTCCGCCCGGACCTCCGGCACGTGCCATCCGCGCCCGGCGTGTCGGCCGATTCGCCCTGGACCCAAGGGATCCCTCGATGTCCGCCCTCTCGATCCTCGACATCTCGGCGGTGCGCGCCGCGCCCCTCTCCCGGGAGCCCTACGCCTTTACGCTGGGCAACAACGTCCTGAATCCCGAGGCGATTGACGAGATCCGCCGCGACTTCCCCGATATTTCCAAGCCCGGCTATCTCACCGTCGACGAAGTCGCCCTCAAGGGGCGCTTCAAGGCGCTGATCGACGAACTAGAGAGCGACGAATTCTCGAAGATCCTCGGCGAGAAGTTCGGCATTGATCTCGTCTCTTGCCCGCGGCTCACCACCATCATGCGGAAGAGCCAGCCAAAATATGGCTCGATCCACACCGACGGGCCGTCGAAGGTCTTGACGCTCCTCGTCTACATGAACGACGCCTGGGAGGCCCCGGCCGCCGGCCGCCTGCGGGTGCTCTACGACGGGAAGAACTACGAGCCCTTCGCGGTGGAGGTGCCGCCGACCATGGGGACGATGTTCGCGTTCCTGCGCGCCGACAATTCCTGGCATGGGCACGAGCCGTTCGAGGGCGAGCGGCGGGTCGTCCAGGTCGCGTGGCTCAAGGACGCCTCGGAGTTGGAGCGCAAGCGCAAGCGTAACCGCACGGCCCAGTTCCTGAAGGGGATTTTCGGTCGCTGAACCGACGACGGAGGGGGACGATGGGAGCGGTGGTGCTGTCGGATCCGGGCGACGAAACCCGTTCCGGGCCCAGGCGTCGCTACGTCTTGCCGGCCCTGCTGATCGCCGGTTGGGTCGGGCTGTTCGCCTATAGTGCCGCCTACCTGACGGAAGACCTGCCGTTCCGGCCCCAACGATCCGAGGCGCCATCCGCGGAGACAGCCGCCGGGCCGCGGGCCGTATCGAGCCGCCTCGCGATGTTCGATCAGACGGAAGCCGGATCGCAGCGCAGGACCGGCGAGACGGCGGCAGCCCCGACGGCAGCTTCTGCGGTACGTCAGGCCGCCCGGCCAATGCAGCCAAGCCCCCTCCCCCGACCGGTGCCGACGGCGCCCGATTATGTCGGGCTCTGGGGGCCGAGCCCGGCGGCGTGCGGGCACCCTTCGCGGCGGCGGGGCTACATCCCGGCGACGATCACGCCGGATCAGGCCCGCGCCGGTCGCACCCTCTGCACCTTCCGTGAGATGCATCGATCCGGAAGCACCTGGGTGACCGCAGCCGAATGCAGCGACCGCGGGCGGCACTGGTCGTCGCAGGTCCGACTGACGGTGGACGAGGATCACCTGACATGGTCGAGCAGCCGCGGGACCGTGTTGTACACGCGCTGCAACCGGCGCAGCGGGTAGCGAGCCAAAGCTCGGACCGATCCCGGGCCTAACCGGACAGCCGCCCCGCAGCCTGCAGGACGATCCGGGCGGCGGCGCGGCTCGGCGTATCCCCATCCGTGAGCCGCATCCGCGCGTCGATCCGCGCGAGCGCCGTGCATTGCGCCGCGCGGGCGCGTCCACCCGCCAGCAGGGGCGCCAGGGCTTCGGCGAGGCGCGCAGGCGTGCAATCGGCCTGGACGAATTCCGGCATGACGTTCTCGGCGAGGATCAGGTTCGGCAACACGATGCTGGGCACCTGGATGAGCCGGCGAGCGATGACCTCCTCGGCGCGCGAGACCTTGTAGGCGACCACCATCGGAACGCCCGCCAGCGCGAGTTCCAGCGTGACCGTACCCGAGGCCGCAAGCGCCGCCCGGGCACCGCGGAAGACGGCGTATTTCGGCCCCTCGCCGGTGACGATCCGGACCGGGACCGGCCAAGCCGCCGCGAGACGCTCGATGAGGGCGCGGTGGCGTGTCACCGCCGGCAGGACCGCCTCGACCGGAACGGTGCGGCTTACGCGCTCCAGCGCCTGACCGAAGACCGGCATCAGCCGCTCGATCTCGGACCGGCGCGATCCCGGCAGGATTGCGAGGCTGTAGGGCGCCGTCTCACGGCGCAGGGTCTCGGCGCCGGACGGGCGCAACTCGGCCAAGCGCTCGATCAGCGGATGCCCGACATAGGTGCAGGGCGGCCCCCCGAGGCGCCGATGCGCGTCGGGCTCGAAGGGCAGCAGCGCCAGAACGTGGTCGATGAACGGGCGCATGCCCTTTGCGCGCCACGGTCGCCAGGCCCAGACGCTCGGCGAGACGTAGTCGATGATCGGGATGCCGGGGGCGGCCTTGCGCACCCGCTTCGCCACCGCATGGGTGAAGCCGGGGCTGTCGATGATGACCAGCACATCCGGCCGCGCGCGCCTTGCGGCCTCGGCGGTCTCGCGGATGCGCCGCAGCAGCGTGCGGGCACGGGCGAGCACCGGCAGGTAGCCCATCACCGCAACGTCATCGAGGGGGAACAGGGACGCGAACCCCGCCTCCGCCATCGACTCGCCGCCGACGCCACCGAAGGTCACGTCGGGTGCCGACTCGCGCAGCGCCCGCATCAGCTTGGCGCCGAGCTGGTCGCCGGAATCCTCGCCCGCCACGAGCCAGACGCTGCGAGGTCGGGTCATCGCGACGCGCTTCCATAGCCGACGACGAACAGGCCGAGGTGGTCGGCCTCCGCGGCGGTGGCGGCGCGGTCGATCACCAGGGTTCCGCCGGCTTCGAGGGCGAGGCCGACACAGCCGGCGCGGGCGGCGTTGCGCACCGTGCGCGGGCCGATCGCCGGCAGGTCGATGCGCCAATCCTGTCCGACCTTGGGCGCCTTGACCAGAACGGTCGCGGGGAGCGCCCGTCCCCAGCCGAACGGCCGGCGCCCCAGGGCACGCGCCCGGGCGAGCATCCGGTCGGTCCCCTCCGGTCCCTCGACGGCGAGCGCCCGATCGCCGGCGACAACCACGGCCTGCCCGAGGTCGAACGGCGAGAGCGCCGCCAGCACGCCACGCCCCGCGGCGATCGAGGCCGCAGCCATCGCATCCGGCTGCCGGCGTCC
The DNA here is from genome assembly GCF_026540775.1 of Methylobacterium sp. GC_Met_3. Lineage (NCBI taxonomy): Bacteria > Pseudomonadati > Pseudomonadota > Alphaproteobacteria > Hyphomicrobiales > Methylobacteriaceae > Methylobacterium > Methylobacterium sp. GC_Met_3. Next base: position 58,213 of record NZ_JALNUL010000002.1, on the reverse strand, counting down.
GATCGGCCCCTCCGGGCAGAGGAGATCCGGCGCGGCCTCGTGGACGCCGAGGATGCGATGCCCCTCCTCCTCGACCAGTGCGAGCGCGGCGCGTAGGAGGCGGTCATCGCCCCCGCCCGCCATGGCCCGCAGGGTCTCGCGGTTGCGCAGGGCCGCGCCGGCATTGAGGATCGCGGCCGGGCTCGGACGCGACACGCCCCCGACCGGCACCACGATGGCCGGCCCCCAGCGGCGCAGCAGCTTCAGGGTGGCGGCGAGGTCGAGGAGGTCGACCGTGGCATCGGCGCTGGCACGCAGCTTCTGCCCCGTGAAGCCGCGCAGGGCGATCACCCGGAACGGCCGCCGCGCCCGGCGCAGGGAGTCGGCGACGAGCTCCGGCAGCCGCCCGGCCCCAGCGATCAGCACGAGGGAGCCCTCGGGGACAGGATCGGCCTTCGCCATGGCTGGGACCGATCAGGCGGCGCCGATTGGGGTCGGGACCTCGCGCGGCGTGCAGATCGAGCGCTTGCCGCCGACCCGGATGAAGTCGAGGATCTCGCGGACCGCGTCGTGGGACTCGAAGGTCGCGGCCACGTCCTCGACTCGCTCCATCAACGTCCCCTCGGGGGCGAAGAGCAGCCGATAGGCCCGCCGCAGGGCGTGGATGTCCTCCCGGGCGAAGCCGCGGCGCTGCAGGCCGATGATGTTGAGGCCCGACAGGTAGGCGCGGTTGCCCAGCACCATCCCGTAGGGAATGCAGTCGTTCTCCAGCCCCGAGAGGCCGCCCACGAAGGCATGTGCCCCGACCCGGGCGAATTGGATCACGGCGGCGCCGCCCCCGAGGATCGCGTAATCGCCCACCACGCAATGGCCGGCCAGCATGACGTTGTTGGAGAAGATCACGTGCGACCCCACCCGGCAATCGTGCCCGACATGGGAATTCGCCAGGAAGGTGCAGTGATCGCCGACCACGGTCTCCAGCCCACCGCCGCTGGTGCCGGGATTCATGGTGACGCCCTCGCGGATCAGGCAGTCGGCGCCGATCGTGAGGGTGGATGGCTCGCCGCGATACTTCAGATCCTGCGGCGGATGTCCGATCGACGCGAAGGGGAAGATCCGGGTGCGGGCGCCGATCGTGGTGCGTCCGGCCAGGACGACGTGGCTGACCAGCTCGCAATCAGCTCCGAGGACGACCTCCGGCCCGACATGGCAGAACGGGCCGATCCGTGCCCCGTCGCCGATCCGGGCGCCGGGCTCAATCACCGCGCTCGCGTGGATGACGGGCGCGCTCACTCCATCACCAGCATGGCGCTGATCTCGGCCTCTGCGACCAGCGTGCCGTCGACCCGGGCCTCGCCGCGGAACCACCACATGGTCCGGCGCTGGTTCAACTTCTTCATATGGAAGCGCACCTGATCGCCAGGTGTGACGGGCTTGCGGAACTTGCATTTGTCGATGGTCATGAAGAACACCTGCTTGGTGCTCCGCCCATCCGCCCTGATGTGGCGACAGCAGATCGCCCCCGCCGTCTGAGCCATGCCCTCGATCAGGAGCACGCCCGGGAAGACCGGCATGCCCGGGAAGTGACCCATGAATTGCGGCTCGTTGGCCGTGACGTTCTTGATGCCGATGCAGGATTCGTCGCGATCGATCTCGACGATCCGGTCCACCAAGAGGAACGGGTAACGGTGCGGCAGCAACTCCAGCAGCGTCTGTATATCGGCTGTGCCCAGCTCGCCGCCGGTCTCGCGCGCCGCCTCACTCATCGGATCCCGCACCTCGACTTGCCGCCCGCGGCGGCCTGACATCCTGCCGCCCTCAGCGGAGGGAGCGCCCTCTTCGGCAGAAATCGCCGGGAGCGCAAGACCTTCCGGCGGAGCGGATCGATCCGGAGCCCCGGTAGATCAGACGATTGGCCCGTCTCAGGCCTCGTCGTCCGCCTGCGCCTTGCCCGAGCGCTCGGCCAAGCGGGCCAGGGTCGTGAGTTCGCGGAACCAGGCTCGGACCGGCTTAGCGGGCGTGCCGCCCCAGCGGCTGCCCGGCGGCACGTCGCGGTTGACGTTGGAGGAGCCGGCGATCTGCGCACCGCGTCCGATGCGCAGATGCCCGACGACGCCGACCTGCCCGCCGAGGACGACGTAATCCTCCAACGTGGTCGAGCCCGAGATACCGACACCCGATACGATCACGCAGTGGCGCCCGATCACCACGTTGTGGGCGATCTGCACGAGGTTATCGATCTTGGTCCCCTCCCCGATCACCGTGTCGCGCGAGGCGCCCCGGTCGACCGTGGTGTTGGCACCGATCTCCACGTCGTCCTGGACGATCACGCGGCCGATCTGCGGCACCTTGAGATGGGTGACGCCCATGGCGAAGCCGAACCCGTCCTGGCCGAGCCGTACGCCCGGATGAAGGATCACGCGGTTTCCCAGGAGGGCGTGGCTCAGGGTTGTGCCGGCGCCGATGGCGCAATCGCGCCCGATGCGCACGCCGGGCCCGACCACGGTGTTCGGGCCGATCACCGTACCGCTGCCAACCTCCGCGCCGGGGCCGATGACGGCGCCCGGATCCACCGTGACGTCCTCTTCGAGACGAGCCTCGGGATGGATATGGGCCCCGGGCGCGACGCCACGAGCGCCGAACTGCGAGCCGGGGCGCAGGGCATCCGGATGCAGCCGTCCGAGCAGAGTGGCGTAGGCGCGATAGGGGTCCCGGCTGACGAGGGCGACCGTGCCGGATGGGCAGCGGGCCGCGAAGCGCGGCGAGACGAGGCAAGCTCCGGCCCGCGTGGCCGCGAAGGCGTCGCCGTAGCGGGCATTGTCCATGTAGGCGAGGTGCGAGGGCCCGGCGCTTTCGAGGGGCGCGGCCCCGGCAAGCCGAAGGTCCGGATCGGCGCCCTCGGGCAGGCTGGCGCCAGCGACCGTCGCGATCTCCGCGAGGGTCAGGTCCGCCGCAGCGGCGAAGAAGATGGGATCTGACATGCTGGACAACGCGCCGGTCGGGGTAATCCGACCGGCGCGCCTGGAATTTTGATCAGAAGCGCGAACCGCCGGAGAAGCGGAAGGCCTGGGTCTGATCCTTACCGACATGGCCGTACTTGCCGAGGATCGGCACGAAGACCGGGATGCCCTCATCCTTGGTCAGCGCGTAGGCGTAGTCGAAGCGGATCGGGCCGAGCGGCGAGTTCCACAGGATGGAGGCACCGACCGAGGAGCGGATCGTGGCGCTGTCGCGGACGTTCACACATTCCGGCTCGACGCCGATCTTGTAGGCGTTGAAGTTGCAGCGCCCGGTCGCCGGATCCGTACCGTTGATGAAGCTGTCGCCGTTCACGTCGAAGGCGCGCTTGCTGCTGTAGCCGAACAGCGTACCGGCATCGGCGAAGAGCGCACCCTTCAGGCCCAGGTCGCGCGGCACGCCTGGCAGCGGGAACTGAACTTCGAGGGTACCGCCGATGTAGGTCGAGCCACCGATCGCGTTCGAGCGGGCGTCGGCGATTCCGACGTCGCGCGGGCCGATGCCGTTCGGAGCGAAGCCGCGGACCAGCGACGGGCCGAGGAAGAACTCGTCGGTCACCCGCAGCGGGTCGTTGTTGAGGGAGCTGATATGGCCGCCCTGGAAGCGGACGAAGCCGATCACGTCCTCGTAGAGCTCCTTGTAGTAGCGCGCGTCGGCGGTGACCCGGAAGAACTTCGAGTCTCCGCCCAGGCCCGCCACGTCGGGCTTCAGCTCGGCGTAGAGGCCGTTATGGGGCGCACCGATCACGTCCAGCGTCGAGTAGGCGAGCGTCAGGCCGGCCAGCGAGGTCAGCGTGTTGCCCTGCGAGCCCTTGATGGCGATCGAGGCTTCACCGTCATAGGCACAGTTCGGATAGACCGCCTGACCACCGATGTTGCGACCCGTATTCGGGTCGATCGTGCCCGCCCCGTAGGTGGCGGTGTAGCCCGGGATCGGCACCGAGCAGTCGTTGTACGGCCGCTTGAGGGTGTTCGGCACCTTCAGCTCGGTGTTGTACAGCGAGTAGCGCAGCGTGATGCCGAACTCCTCGGTGATCGGCAGGCCGAGGCGCAGCTGGCCGCCATACACCGTGGTCTCGTAGCGCGAGTACCGGGTCAGGTCGGAGTACTTGTAGAAGGCGTCGAAGCCGGCGGCGAGCCGGTAGCCGAGGAAGTACGGCTCGGTGAACGAGAAATCGACACCGCGCGAGTACTGGCCGCCGGTGCCGGCGAGGCGGACATACTGGCCGCGGCCGAGGAAGTTCGACTCGGAGACCGAGACCTCGCCGATGATGCCGTCCTGGGTGGAGTAGCCGCCGGCCACCGAGAACGAACCCGTGGGCTGATCCTCGACATCGATGTTGATCACCACGCGGTCGGGCGCGGAGCCCGGCTCGTTCGAGAAGCGGACCTTCTTGAAGAAGCCCAGGCCGTTCAGGCGCCGCTCGGCGCGGTCGGTGAGCACGCGGTTGTAGGCATCGCCCTCGGCGATATCGAGCTCGCGTCGGATGACGTAGTCGCGGGTGCGGGTGTTGCCGCGGATGTTGATGCGCTCGACGTAGACGTGCGGGCCGTCCTCGACCACGAAGCCCAGGGAGACCTGATGGCTGCCGGGATCACGCTGACCGGTCGGGCGGACCTGCGCGAACGGGTAGCCCGCGCGGTTCACTTCGCGGGTGACGTTGTTCAGCGTCTTCTCGACGTCGTCGGCGTTGTAGACATCGCCCACCGTCGTCGCGACACCGGTGTTGAGCTGGGCCGTGTCGAGGCCGGGCAGGCGGGAATCCACCTGCACCGCGCCGACCTTGTACTGCTCGCCCTCGTTCACCGTGACGGTGATGACGTAGCCCGACGTCTCGCCCTCGACATAGCGCGCGTCGGCGCTGACCACCTGGAAATCGGCATAGCCGTTCTTCAGGTAGTAGCGGCGCACCTGGTCCAGGTCGTTGGTGATGCGGTCGGGATCGTAGACGTCGGAGGTCTTGATGAACGACAGGAAGTTCATCTCCGAGGAGCTCATCAGCCCCTTCAGCGTCCGCTCCGAATAGGCATTGTTGCCGACGAAGTTGATCGAGACGATGCCGGTCTTATCGCCCTCGTCGATCTGGTAGATCACGTCGACGCGGCCGTTCGGCAGGTCGACGGTGCGGTAGGTCACCTTGGCGGTGCCCCGGCCGAAGCGCTTGTAGACGTCGCGGATGCGGGCGAGGTCGGCGTTGATGATCGCCTCGGTGTAGGGCCCGCGGGCCTTCGCCTCGACCACCCCTTCCAGGGTCGCCTTCTCGATCTTCTTGTTGCCCTCGAACACCACCCGGTTGATCAGGTTGTTCTCGCGGACGGTTACCACCGTGCGGCCGCCCGACTGGGCGACCTTCACGTCCGAGAACATGCCGCTTGCGAGCAGGTTACGGCGGGCTTCCTCGGCGGAGCCTGACGCCGTTCCGGTCACGTAGGACCGGACCGTGTCGGCATCGACGCGCTGGTTGCCCTGGACGACGATCTGCTGCGCCTGAGCGGCCCCGGTCAGGACGACGCTCAGGCCCGCAGTGACTAGGACGATGGTTCTCCGCACCGACTTACGTCGGGGCTTCCCCGTCAACGACATCATGCAATCGCCCGTTTCTGTTCTGGTCGCGGGGGTTAGCCCGTCTTAGGCGACCGTTGATCGGTCGTCCCGTCACCTGGTCCAAGCGTGGCTTCGGTCCAAGCGTAGCTCTTAGCGGGATTCCACTGCCAAGCAAACGCGCGGGAGGCCATCGTCAGGGGATTTTGGGGGGTCGTGGCCTTCGCGCCACTTAACGATGCGGCCGCGCCTCGGGCAAACCGGCGATCGTGGTGAATGGCGCGTAAACGTTTGTGAAAACGTGTCTTTTCCGTCCCACCCGCGCGGCCGTTGACAGCGCATTAACCGGATTTTGACCCCTCGTCGGGGCGCCGATCGGGCCGCTTCACGGCCGGATCGCGGCGGGAATGGGGCACCCTTTTCGGTGGAGGGCGGACAGGATCCCCAACGGCTTCGAGGACGGCCCTCAACCCCTCCGGATCACGTGTTCCGCCAGGACGCGCCGAGGTTGAGGATATCGTTCCAGGCGGCGAACAGCATCAGCATCAGGACCAGGGCGAGTCCGATCCGGAAGCCGATCTCCTGGGCACGCTCGCTGAGCGGACGGCCGCGGACGACCTCGAAGGCGTAGAACAGCAGATGCCCGCCATCGAGCAACGGCACCGGGAACAGGTTCAGGAGGCCGATCGAGACCGAGAGGAGCGCGATCAGGCCGACGAGGCCACCGACGCCGCCGGTCTTGGCGACCTCGCCGGAGACCCGTGCGATTCCGATCGGACCCGAGAGCTGGTCGGCCGACTCACGGCCGGTCATCAGCTTGCCGAGATACGAGAAGGTGCGCTCGACGACGAAGTAGGTCTCCTTCACGCCGAGATCGAGGGAATCGACGGCCCCATAGCGCACGAGGCGCGCCTCGGAGCCCGCAGGCGAGCGAATTCCAAGCCGGCCGATCCGATGGCGGCCGAACGGGGTCTTCTCCTCGAAGGTGGCGGGCGTCGCCTGAATGGTGAGCGGCTGGTCGTTGCGCTCCACCGTGAAGGTCAGGGGCGTCCCGGCACTGCCCGTCACCGTGCGGTACATGGCGTTGAAGTCGCCGATCTTCTCGCCGTCGATGGCGGTGATCACATCGCCCGGCTGGAATCCGGCTTGGGCCGCGACGCTGTTGGGCTCCACCGAGGAGACGCGGGCGGGCAATTCATAGCGGCCGCCGAACCAGATCGCCCCGGCGAACAGCGCGATCGCCAGGATGAAGTTCGCCACCGGTCCGGCGGCGACGATCGCGGCGCGCTTGCCCACGGGCTGAGTCGGGAAGCTGATCGCCCGCTCCTGCGGGGTCATGCGGGCCACGGCCTCGGGGTCGGGCATGCTCGCCCCGTTCACGTCGCCGTGGAACTTCACGTAGCCACCGAGGGGAATGGCGCAGAGCTTCCAGCGGGTGCCGCGGCGGTCGTTGAACCCGACGAGTTCCGGCCCGAAGCCGAGGGAGAAGGCGTGGACGCCGACGCCGCACCAGCGGCCGACCAGGAAGTGGCCCATCTCGTGCACGAACACCACGACGGTGAGCACGAACAGGAACGGGATCAGGGCGCCGAAGAAGCCCCCGGCAGTGCCGCTCATCGCGTTGAGGAAGTCCATAAGCCGATCCCTGGCCGTCGCCGCGCCGGCCCCCCGGACCGGCACATCCCGACATCCTAGCAGATCGGCGGGGCGCACCGCCAACGCAATCCTGTGCGGGCTCGCGCATCGTCGCCGCGGGTGACGGGCCTCCGCGTCAGTGGCCGCCCCCGCCTCCGGCTGCCGCGCGCGGGCGCCGGACCATCGGCACGGCGCAGGCCATCGCCAGGAACAGCACCGTCAGGGCGAGGAACACGTCCTCGAAGGCCATGACGAGTCCCTGGATCCGGACCGTGTTGGTCATGGCTTTCAGCGCCATGCCGGGGGCCGCGCTGCCGAAGGACTCGAAGCCGCGCTGCAGGCCGTCGAGGCGCTCGAGGGCGGCGTTGCTCGACCAGCTGAAGCGCTCGTGCAGCCGGGCGAGGTGTAGGTCCCAGCGGTCGTTCAGCACCGTGTTGATCAGGGCGAGGCCGACCGCGCCGCCGAGGTTGCGGGTGAGATTGAACAGGCCGGAGGCGTTCTTCATCCGGGCCGGCGGCAGGGTGCCGAGCGCGATGTTGTTGATCGGGATCATGCACAGCATCAGCGAGCAGCCGCGCAGGATCTGCGGCAGCAGCAGCTCGTAGAAATCCCAATCCTTGGTGAGGCCGGTAACGATCCAGGTGCCGCAGGCGAAGCCCGTGAAGCCAACTCCCATCATCAGGCGTGGATCGACCCGGCCCGAGAGACGCCCGGCGATCGGCGCGGTGATGAACATGAACAGGCCGGAGACGAACATGGTCTCGCCGATCATCAGCGCCGAGTAGCCGCGCACCCGGGCGAGATAGACCGGGTAGATGTAGGTCAGGCCATAGAGGCCAATGCCGAGCACGAAGCTCGCCACGCAGCCGCTGGCGAAGTTGCGGTCCGAGAAGGCGCGCAGATCGACGATCGGTTGCCTCGCCGTGAAGACCCGCCAGAAGAACAGCAGCCCCGAGACCCCGCAGACCAGAGCGCAGGCGAACACCGTCTCGTCCTGCAGCCAGTCGTGGTTCGGCCCCTCCTCCAGCACGTATTCGAGGCAGCCGAGGAAGCCCGCCATGAAGGCGAGCCCTGCCCAGTCGAAGGATTCCAGCAGGCTGTAATTGGGTTGGTCGAAATCGACCAGGATCCAGGTCGAGACCGTCACGAAGATACCCGGCACGACGTTGATTAGGAACAGCCAGTGCCAGGACATCAAGTCGGTGAGGTAGCCGCCGACCGTCGGGCCGATGGTCGGCGCGAGCGTCGCAACGAGGCCGATCATCGGCGACACGATGGTCCGCTTGGAGGGCGGAAAGATCGTGAAGGCCGCGGCGAACACGGTCGGGATCATGCCGCCGCCGATGAAACCCTGCGCGGCGCGCCAGACGATCATCTCGCCGATCGACGAGGAGGTCGCGCACATCAGGCTCATGAGCGTGAAGCCGCCCGCCGAGATCGCGAACATCCAGCGGGTCGAGAGTACCCGCGACAGGGTGCCGGAGAGCGGGATCGAGATCACCTCGGCGATCAGGTAGCTGGTCTGGACCCAGGGGATCTCGTCGCCCGAGGCCGATAGGCCGGCCTGGATCTCGTTCAGGGAAGCCGAGACGATCTGGATGTCCAGGATCGCCATGAACATCCCGAACACCATGCAGACGAACGCCACCATGCGGCGGCGATCGAGCGGCGGCTCGGCGGCGCGGGCCGGCGCGAGGGCGGCGGTGGCGGCCATCGCGGTTCTTACCGGCTCGCGGTGCTGATTGGCCGCTCGCGCGCGGCCCGGTCGAGCACCGAGCGGTCCGCGCCGGCGCGGGTATCGACGCGCACCACCGCCGACAGGCCGGGCCGCAACAGACCCTCGCGGGCGATATCGTCCGGCACCCGCACCCGCACCGGCAGGCGCTGGACGATCTTGGTGAAGTTGCCGGTCGCGTTGTCGGGCGGCAGCAGGCTGAAGACCGAGCCGGAGGCCGGCGAGAACGATTCCACCACGCCCTGGATCTCGCGATCCGGATAGGCGTCGATCGTCACCGTCACTGGCTGGCCGGGGCGCATGCGCTGGACCTGGGTTTCCTTGAAGTTCGCGTCGATCCGCACGCTCTGGAGCGGCACCAGGGCGGCGATCCGGGTGCCAGGCGCGACATAGGCGCCGGCCTCCACGGCCTTGTTGCCCACCACGCCGTCGAACGGTGCACGGATCACCGCGAAATCCAGATCCCGGCGCGCCCGGTCGACGGCGGTGCGCAGCTCCGCCGCGACGCTCTCGGCCTCGCGCTTCTGCGCCGTGAGGACATCGACGTTGGCGCGGGCCGCCAGAAGGCCGGCCTCCATGGCCTTGACCGAAGCCTCGGTCCGGTCGCGATCGGCGCGGGTCTGGTCGATGCGTGACTTCGCGACGTAATCGGCCTGCATCTGCGTCGACCGGGCGAAATCCGCCTGGGCGCGGACCGCGTCGGCGCGGGTCGCGTCGAGCTGCGCGGCCGCCTGGGCGACCTGCGCCTGGGCGGCCTCGGCCTGCCGGGCGATCCGCGCGATGGTGCTCTCCTGGGTGGCGAGCTTGTCCTGCGCGGCCTGAAGGGCGAGGCAGTAATCGCCGTCGTCCAATTGGGCGATCACGTCGCCCTTCTTCACCGAGACGCCGTTCACCACCGGAACCGCAGCGAGGTAGCCCGGGACCTTCGCGGCCAGAACGGAGATGTCGGCCTGGACGTAGGCATCGTCGGTCGAGACGAAGAAGCGTCCGACCGTCCACCATTGCCAGCCCGCATAGGCGCCGCCGCCGAGTAGCCCCGCCAGCGCGGTGAGTAGGACGGCACGCCTCAGCGGCCGACGGCGGGGCCGGGACGCTTCGGAAGGGCCGGTATGGGCGGCTGCCGGGACAGCGTCCGATGCAGGCTGCCGCGGCGCCGGGCCTTCTGCCCGCTCCTCCTCGCTCAGATCGATGGCGGGAGACGGCCGATCAGCGTCGTCGCGCAGGGACATCTCGGAGCCTCAGATCGAATGACCGAACCGTTCGGTCAAAAATCGGACCCGCCTTGACGCGAATCCGGAATGGCTTCAGGTTATGTTGACCGAACGGTTCGGTCAAGCGAAGCGGCGTCTGGGACACGGAGCGGAATGATGACGCAGGGGGCGGTGCTGGAGCGGGGACAGGCACCGCATGAGGGCGACAAGCGGCGGCAGATCCTCGACGGCGCCCGCACGGTCTTCCTCTCGGCGGGCTACGATGGCGCGAGCATGGGCGAGATCGCCCGGGCGGCCGGGGTCTCGAAGGGCACGCTCTACGTGTATTTCGACAGCAAGGAGGCGCTGTTCGAAGCCTTGATCGTTCAAGAAAAGGCGAGCCTCGCCGAGACGCTCTTCACCTTCGATCCGAACGATACCGATATCCCGGCCGTCCTGACGCGCCTGGGGATGAGCTTCCTTGCCGAGATGTCCCAGCCGCGGCACATCTCGGTGCACCGCATGGTGATCGGCGTCTGCGAGAAGTTCCCGCACTTCGGGCAGGTCTATTACGAAGCCGGTCCGGCCCGCGGCGTGTCGCGACTCGCGGCCTATCTCGACGTGCAGGTGCAGGCCGGCCGGCTGCGCATCACCGACACCACCTTGGCGGCCCAGCACTTCCTGCATCTTTGCCTGGCCGGCCTGCTCACGCGCATGCTGTTCGCCGCCGGCGGCGAGGCGAGCGAGGCCCGGATGCAGGTCCAGACCGCAGAGGCGGTGCGGGTGTTTCTGGCCGGGTACGGGCCGGGGCACTAAGGCGCGGACTTATCCGGCGGCGCGCAGCTCCGGCAGCGCTTCCGCGCTCCAGACCCGGACATGGGCGTCGATGGCCAACGCCTCGTCGACATCGGCCGGCGCGGTCCGGTACGGGCCAGCGAAATGCGTGCAGGCGCGTTCGACCAGATCACTGATCCCGTAGAAGCCGATCCGCCCGGCGATGAAGGCCGCGACCGCGATCTCGTTGGCGGCGTTCATCACAGTTGGCGCCGCGCCACCTGCAGCCAGCGCCGCCCGGGCGATCCGCAAGCACGGGAAGCGCTCCTCGTCCGCAGCCTCGAAGGTCAGGGAGCCGAGCTTCACGAGGTCGAGCGGCCGGCCTCGCTCGATGGTCAGCCGGTCGCCGAGCCCAAGGCAGTGCGAAATCGGCACCCGCATGTCGGGCAGCGCCAGCTCGGCGGTCACGGCGCCGTCGAGCCAGTAGACCATCCCGTGGATCACCGATTGCGGATGCACCACGACGTCGAGGCGCTCGGGCTCGATGCCGAACAGGTGGTGCGCCTCGATCAGTTCGAGACCCTTGTTCATCAGGCTCGCCGAATCGATGTTGATCTTCATGCCCATCGACCAGGTCGGATGGTTGGCGGCCTCCGTGGCGGAGGCGGCGGCGATGCGCTCGCGGGTCCAGGTGCGGAACGGGCCGCCGGAGGCCGTGATCATCATGGTGCGCACGTCGGCGAGCGGGCGGCCGGCGAGCGCCTGGCTCAGCGCGTCGTGCTCGGAATCCATCGGCAGGATCGTGGCGCCGTAGCGCGCGGCGTCGCGCATGAAGGCGTCGCCGGCGCAGACGAGGCTCTCCTTGTTGGCAAGGGCAACCGTGCGCCCGAGGCGGAGCGCCGCGTGGGTGGATTTGAGACCCGCAGCCCCGCTCACCGCCGCCACCACGATATCGGCGTCCCGGGCGACCGCCTCCATGACGGCGCCCTCCCCCACTCCGTTGGGAATGCCGGAGCCCGACAGGGCCTCGGCGAGCGCAGGCCCGGCGGATTCGTCGGCGAGCGCCGCGAAGGACGCGTTCAGCTCCCGCGCCATCTTGGCCAGGGCGACGGGATCCTTGCCGCCCACCAGGGCCCCGACCCGGAAGCGGTCGGCGTGCTGGGCAAGCAGGTCCGCGGTGGAGCGGCCGATCGAGCCGGTGGCGCCGAAGACGGTGACGATCTGGGTCACGGGTTCAACTCCCTCATCGTCACGCAATCAGACCGACCCCGCACAGGGCGAGATAGACGGCCGCCAGCACGGCCACCGCAAAAAATCCGTCGAGCCGGTCCATGACGCCGCCATGGCCCGGGATGATCTTCCCGGAGTCTTTCACGCCGTAGCGGCGCTTGAGGCCGGACTCGAGGAGATCGCCAGCTTGGCTCAGGATTGAGGCAACGGCGCTCACACCCGCCACAACCGGGAGGGAAGCGGCACTGGGTAACGTCATCCCTGCGAGGTCGGCCACCACCGGCACCAGGGTCCCGGCCGCGACGCCACCGATCAAGCCACCGATGGCGCCGGACCACGTCTTGTTGGGCGAGACCCGGGGCATCAGCTTCGGGCCACCGATCTTCCGGCCGGCGAAGTAGGCGGCGATGTCGGTGGACCAGACCACCGCGAACATCCAGGCCGGTCCAACGAGCCCGATCGCAGGGTCATCGCGCAGGGCCACCGGCACCGCCGCGACGGCTCCGGCGCCGAGCACGCCGATGAACGCGCGTGTCCGGCCCCATCCGGTCCGCGCCACCGTGGCACAGGCGGCGGCGCCAAGTATCAGAACCGCAAGGCAGGCCGGTGCCGGGGCGCCGCCGCGCTGGCAGAGCAGGAGCGCACCAAGCGTCGCCGCACCAAGCGCGATCAGCACCTCGCGCGGCTCGGTCCGGCTCATGGCCATCCACTCGGCGAAGCCAATGATGCCGGCCGCCAGCCAGATGCCCGCGAAGGGCCAGCCGCCATAGACCAGCCCCGCCAGCACGCCGGCCCCGAGCACGAGGCCCGAGGCAACGCGCAGCCACAGCTCGCGCCGGCCCTTGCGCGGAGCCTTGGACGGCGCAGCCGGTGCGGTTGCGGAGGTCACGAAAGTCTCGGCCGGCGGCCTTAGACCTGCATGATCTCCTTCTCCTTCGAGGCCAGCACGCCGTCGATGTCGGCGATGAACTGGTCGGTCGCCTTCTGCACGTCGGCGGCCTGGCGCTTCTCGTCGTCCTCCGAGATCGCGCTGTCCTTCAGGAGCTTCTTGAGATGGTCGAGACCGTCCCGGCGGACGTGGCGCACGGCGACGCGGGCCTCCTCGGTGTACTTGTGGGCGACCTTGACCATCTCCTTGCGCCGCTGCTCGTTCATCTCGGGGATGCGGAGCCGGATGGTCTGTCCCTCGGTCTGCGGGTTGAGGCCGAGATCGGATTCGCGGATTGCCTTCTCGACGGCGGTCACCATGCTGCGATCCCAGACGGAGATCGACAGGAGCCGCGGCTCCGGCACGCTCACCGTGGCGACCTGAGCCATCGGCATCGCCGCGCCGTACGCATCCACCTGGATCGGATCGAGGATCGAGGGCGTGGCGCGCCCGGTGCGCAGCGAGCCAAGATCCTTCGAGAGCGCGGCGACGGCGCCCTGCATCCGGCGCTTGATGTCGTTGAGGTCGAATTCCGGTGTAGCCATGAGAATCGTCCCGAGACGTCTGACGTGATCTTCTCGCCCGGCGCGGGCAGTCGCGGCCTCAATGGACGAATTTTTTCAGGGCCGCAAACGGTCGCGGCCCCATCGCGGCCGCGGCGTCAGGGCGCGACCAGCGTGGAGGGTGCGTCGCCCGACAGGATCGCGGCGATCGAGCTCGGCGGGTGAAGCGAGCCGACCACGATCGACAGGCGGCTCTCCCGGGCCAGCGCGAAGGCGGCGGTGTCCATGACCTTCAGGTCGCGGGCGATCGCCTCGTCGTGGGTGATGCGATCGTAGCGGGTGGCGTTCGGGTCGGTCTTCGGATCGGCGGAATAGACGCCATCGACCTGCGTCGCCTTCAGCACCGCGTCGCAGCGCAGCTCGGCGGCGCGCAGCACGGCGGCAGTGTCGGTGGTGAAATACGGGTTGCCGGTGCCCCCGGCCAACACGACCACCTGACCCTTGTCCAGGTGGTGCAGAGCCGGCTGCCGGGCATAGGTCTCGCAGATCGTCGGCATCGACACGGCCGACATGGTCCGCGCCTGGACGCCGGCCGCGTTCAACGCCGTCTCGATTGCGAGCGAGTTCATGACGGTCGCCATCATGCCCAGCGAATCCCCGGTGGCCCGGTCGATCCAGCCGGCCGCGGAGATGCGCGCACCGCGGATCATGTTGCCGCCGCCCACCACGATGGCGACTTCGGCACCGGCCTCGATGGTGCGGGCGATGTCATCGGCCAAGGCCGCCAGCGTCGGCGGATGCAGCCAGTAGCCGTCCGGTGCGGCGAGCGCCTCCCCCGACAGCTTCACGAGGATACGGCGAAATGGCGTCGTCTCCGGCATCTCGATCCCCGTTCGACCCGCCCCGCGCGAGCCGGGTGGCTTCTACGTCAACCGTGTGAGCGCCGTCGAGGGGCCCACCGCGATCGGAGGGGGATCGTCGGTCGAAACATCACCGACGCGCGGCCGACGCGCAGCTCTGGCAAAGGGTCCGGAAACGACCCCCGGCCCGGGACATCCATGCGCATCGCCTAAATGATCAACACAGAATCCAGCAGCGTCGGCGGCGCGCCCGTCCGAGTTCGCGCAGGCCCGTGCGTTCCTGAACCGCCTGTCACCGCCCTGGATCGGCGTGCCCGGCAACCACGACATCTCGCCCTACGATCTGCTGCAGCGGTTCGCGATGCCCCTTGCGCGCTATCGCGCCGGAGATGGAGCCGAGCTTCACGGATTCGGAGATCGGTGTGGTCTGCCTGAACACGGTGCGGCGCTGGGCGCCGGAGCCGGATTGGTCGCATGGGGTGATCCGGCGCGGTCAGATCGCCCGGACCGAGGCACGCCTCGCGGCGATGCCGGAGCACCTGTTCAAGATCGTGGTGGAGCACCACCCGTTCAGGCCGCCGCCCTGGGACGCGGAGGCCCGGCTCGTCGGGCGCGCCGACCTGGCGCTGGCCGCGTTCCGCCGCTGCAGCGTCGGCCTGAAGCTCGCCGGGCATCTGCACCGGCACTATGCGCGCTTCGCTTTGGATTACGATCCCACCACGGACGCGGTCGCTCGTGGTGTGATGGACGGCTGCCGGGGACGTCTGCTGGAGGTCCAGGCTGGCTCGACGACCTCGACGCGCCTGCGCGGGAACGATCCCAACGCCAAAAACCGCATCACCATAGCGGATGGCTGCGCCACCGTAACGGTCCGAGTCTGGGATGGCGGAGCCTGGGTCGATGCGGCGCCGGAATGATGAGAGACCACCATGCCGGCACCGATCATCAGCTTCCCGTCAGGACGCCGACGGCGCCAAAGATGGTCATCACAAGGCCGGACGCGAAGGCGCCGATCATCAGGTAGGAGAGGGGCTTCAAATGCATGCGCGGACCGTACTGCGCATCTGCGAAATGCAGTGTGCGCCGCAACACGCAACCAAAATGGCCCGGTCCAACCGTCGAAAACAGGAAGCCCCGCCCGGCCGTCGCCGGACGGGACTCGATCAGGGAGCGGTCGAGAAAACCCGACCGATCGCCCGCTGCGATCAGGCGCGACCGGCCTGCTGAGCGACCTCGGTGGCGAAGTCCGGACCGTCTTCCTTCTCGATGCCCTCGCCCAGCGCGTAGCGCACGAAGGCCGTCAGGGTCACCGGACCGCCGACCTTGGAGCCGGCTTCCTTCAGAACCTGGCTCACCGTCTTCGAGCCGTCGTGCACGAAGGGCTGCTCCAGGAGGGTGACCTCCTTGTAGTAGCTCTTCAGGCCGCTCTCGATGATCTTGGTCATCACGTGGTCCGGCTTGCCGGCGTTCTTCTCGCGCAGGATGTTCGACTCGCGCTCCACCGTGGCCGTGTCGACGCCCGAGGCGTCGAGCGCCACCGGGTTGGTCGCCGCGACGTGCATGGCGATCTGGCGGCCGAGCGCCGAGAGCGCCTCGACATCGCCCTCGGATTCCAACGCCACGAGCACGCCGATCTTGCCGAGGCCCTCGGAGATCTGATTGTGCACGTAGGAGGCGATGACGCCCTTCTTGACCTCGAGCTTGGCGACCCGGCGCAGGTTCATGTTCTCGCCGATCGTGGCGATCAGGGCCTGCAGCTTCTCGGAGACGGTCTCGGTGGCGCCCGGGAAGTGGGCGGCCTGGAGGCCCTCCAGCGTGCCGTCGGTGTTGAGCGCGATCTTGGCGGCCTCGCGGGCGAAGGCCTGGAAGGCGTCGTTGCGGGCGACGAAGTCGGTCTCGGAGTTCACCTCGACAACCGCGGCGTGATGGCCGGCGGACTCAACGGCGACCAAGCCCTCGGCGGCGACGCGGCCGGCCTTCTTGGCGGCCTTGGCGAGACCCTTCTTGCGCAGCCAGTCGACCGCGGCCTCGATGTCGCCCTGCGTCTCGTTGAGCGCGCCCTTGCAATCCATCATGCCGGCGCCGGTCGTCTCCCGGAGCTCCTTCACCATCGCGGCGGTGATGTTGGCCATGGCGGTCCCTTTCGTGTGGTCTGGATGAGAGAGGCCCGGCGCGCGGGTGAGCGGCCGGGCCCGGTATGGCTGGAAGCGCGACGGCCCGATGACGGGGCCGCCGCGAACTCCCGATGGATCAGGCCGCGGCGGCGGCCTCGACGAAGCCGCGGGCCTGCGAGACCCACGAATCGCGATCGATGCGGCCGTTGAGCTTCAGGTCGGCATCGACCTTGGCGACGTCCTCGGCGGTCATCGCGGCGATCTGCCAGTAATGGTAAATGCCGGCATCGTTGAGCTTCTGCACGATCTGCGGGCCGGCGCCGTTGAGCTTGGTCAGGTCGTCCGGCGCGCCGCGCGGGGCGGCGAGCAGCTCGAAATGCTCGGTCGACTCAGCGAGCATCGCCACGTCGGCCGGATCGAGAGCATCGGACTCAACGGTGACGGCCGCGTCGTCGTTGGCCGGCAGCTCTTCGGCCATCGGCTCCTCGGAGGCGCCGAGATCCATGCCCGACGAGCCCTGCGCGCGCGAGATGCCGTCGATCGCGGCCTTGGCGATCAGGTCGCAGTAGAGCGCGATCGCGCGGCCGGCGTCGTCGTTGGCCGGGACGATGTAGCTGATGCCGTCCGGGTTGCAGTTGGTGTCGACGATGGCGGCGACCGGGATCCCGAGGCGGTTCGCCTCCTTGATCGCCAGCTGCTCCTTGTTGGTGTCGATCACGAACAGCAGGTCGGGGACGCCGCCCATGTCCTTGATGCCGCCGAGCGCCTTCTCGAGCTTCTCCTTCTCACGGGAGAGCATCAGGCGCTCCTTCTTGGTCAGACCCGGGCCGCCGGTCTCCAGCGTCTCAGTGACCTTGCGCAGGCGCGAGATCGAGCCCGAGATGGTCTTCCAGTTGGTGAGCATGCCGCCCAGCCAGCGGGAGTTGACGTAGTACTGGGCCGAGCGCTTGGCCGCCTCGGCGATCGTGTCGGCCGCCTGGCGCTTGGTGCCGACGAACAGCACGCGGCCGCCCTTGGCCACGGTGTCGCTCACCACCTGCAGCGCCTGATGCAGCGCCGGCACGGTCTGGGCGAGGTCGATGATGTGGATGTTGTTGCGGGTGCCGAAAATGTACGGCTGCATCTTCGGGTTCCAGCGGTGAGACTGGTGACCGAAATGGGCGCCCGCCTCGAGGAGCTGACGCATAGAGAAATCGACGGCCATATCTGTGTACTCTCCGGTTGGATCCGCCGCGGAGGGATGCAGCCGCCCGACGCAGTCGGACGACCACCGGAAACGCCTCATTCAGGCATGAGGCCAGCTCCGCGTGTGGGATGGGCGGGCCCATAGCAGAGTGCGGCGTTGGCGGCAAGGCAGCGACGTTTCGGACTGTCATCAGGTTGAAGCGCGACGCCTTTTCCCGGCGGCATGCAGCGAAGCGACAGGCAGCCCGGGATTCGGCACAGGACTCGCTGCGAAAGCGACTCCGTATGATGTTCCGTCCACGGTTCGGCAGCTTGCCAAGTCTGCCTCGCGCGGCGAAAAACGACCCATGGCCGCCGTCGCGTTCGACACTCTGAAATTTGCGCGGACACTTCGGGACAAGGCCAAGCTCTCCCCCGAGCAGGCGGAGGGCTTGGCCGATGCCATGGCGGAGGCCTTGCAGGGTGATCTCGTCACCAAGGCGGATCTGCGCGCCGAACTGGCGGAGACCCGGTCCGAGATCGTGCGCTGGGTCGCGGGTTTGATCGGCTTTCAAACCCTCGCGGTCATCGGTGCGGTTATCGCTCTCGCCCGGGCCGTGCACTGACGGCGTCCGAAAACAGAATCACCCGCCCGCGAACACAGCCTCCACGTCGGGCGCCGTCATGATGCGATAAGCGCCCGCCGCCAGATCCGCCGGCAGGTCCAGCCCACCGACCCGGTCCCGGTGCAGGGCCGTCACGTGGTTGCCCACGGCGGCGAACATCCGGCGGACCTGATGGTATCGACCCTCGGTCAAGGTCACCGCGCAATGAGTGGCATCCTCGACCGCGAGTATCACCGGGAGCAGAGGCCGCTCCTCGCCCTCCAGCATCAGCGTGCCGGAGGCGAAGACCGCTGTCTCGCTGCCGGTCAGCGGTCGGTCGAGGGTCACGCGGTAGCGCTTCGCCAAATTGGCCTTCGGACTGATGATCCGGTGCAGCAGCGCACCGTCGTCGGTGAGCAGCAGCAGGCCGGAAGTCTCCTTGTCGAGGCGGCCCACGGTGGAGAGCGGCGGGTCGCGGCGGCGCCAGCGCTCCGGCAGCAGCCCGTAGACCAGCGGACCCGCCTCCTTGTGCGAGCAGGTCACGCCCAGCGGCTTGTGCAGCATCAGGCACAGGCCCGGGAGGGGATCGAGGGCTTCGCCGTCGATCACCAGCCGATCCGGCAAGTCGGGATCCAGGGCGATCCGGTCCCCGGCATCGGCCCATTCCGCGCCGTCGAGGCGGATCGCGCCGGCGCGGGCCAGATTCTGGATCTCCCGGCGCGAGCCGTAGCCCAGATTGGCCAGCAGCTTGTCCAACCGAACCGCCTTCGCGCTCACCGGCGCGCCTCGTAGACCCGGTAGCCGTTCGCCTGCACGGTCACGGCAACGCTGCGGAACGCCGCCTGAAGCGTCGCCTCGTAGGGCAGGTGCGCGTTGGCCACGAGCCACAGGGTCCCGCCGGGCCGCAGCACCTCGGCGGCCCGGGCGACGAAGGCCCGGCCGAGCGCCTGATCTTCAGCGCCGCCCTCGTGGAACGGCGGGTTCATCACGACGAAGTCGAGCTTGCCGGGCACGAGCCCGGGCGTACGGATATCGGCCCAGAGGATCGTCGCCCGCGGATCGGCGACGTTGCGGCGGGCCATTTCGACGGCACGCCGGTCGATCTCCACCAGGGTCATCGCGGTCACGGCGTCCGAGGCGAGGACCGCCCGGGCGAGTATCCCGAGGCCGCAGCCGAGATCGGCCCCCCGACCCTTCAAGGCCGGCAGGTTCGCCACGAGCAGGGCCGTACCGGGATCGAGCCGGTCCCAGGAGAAGATGCCCGGCTGCGTGCACAGGGCGAGGTTGTCGACATGGCGGGGGCTGCCCTCGTCGATCGCCTCGGCGATGCCGGCCGGCTCGGGCGGCCGGTCGGTGCGGCAGATCCGATGGTGCCGGCGCGGCTGGTCGGCGGCAGCGCACCCGAAGGTGGTGAGTTCCTTGGCCAGCCGGCTTCCGCCCCGATCCTTGGGCGCCAGGGCGATCATCCGGCCGCCCGGACCCAGAGCCCGCAGCACCTGCGCGAGCACGTAGCGCCGCTCCACCGTTCCCGGCGGGGCGAGGACGGTGGCGGTGTCGAGACTGTTCTCGGACAGATCCTCGAGCCGCGCGGCACCGGGAATCAATGGGGAAACCTGGACGGCATCGCCGGGGATCTCGGCGAGATCCATCGGCGGCAGGCCGTAGACGGCATGTCGCATGAATGATTCGGGCGTTGGAGAGCTGGCCCCGGAACGCAAGTCCGCGGCGGTGCGGGGAAGACCCGCGCCCGACTCGGATCATCCGGGGGAACGTCCCGGTTTATACCGGAATAGAGCCGGAAGCCCAGCCTCCCCAATCGACGCTGCCCGGATCGGGCATCATCCCCGGGGGAACTCGAGCCCCATCTCGCGGTAGCGGGCCGGATCGTCGGCCCAGTTCTCACGCACCTTCACGTGCAGGAACAGGTGGACCTTCGCGTCGGCCGCCTCGGAGATCCCGATCCGGGCCGCCTGCCCAATCGCCTTGATGGTCTGGCCGCCCTTTCCGAGCACGATCGAGCGCTGGCTCTCGCGCTCCACGAAAATCGTCTGCTCGATCCGCACCGACCCGTCAGTCCGGACTTGCCACTGGTCGGTCTCGACCGTGGAGCGATAGGGCAGCTCCTCGTGCAGCCGGTCGTAGATCTTTTCCCGGGTGATCTCGGCGGCCAGCATGCGCAGGGGCGCGTCCGAGACCTGATCCTCCGGGTAGAGCCAGGGACCCGCCGGCATCCGGGCGGCGAGCGCACGCCGGAGATCCTGCACGCCACTGCCGTTCAGCGCCGAGATCATGAAGGTCTCGGCGAAGGGTGCGGCGGCGTTGAGCTTGGCCGCGAGCTCGAGCAGCCGCTCCCGGGCGATCAGGTCGATCTTGTTGAGGATCAGCAGCTTGTCGCGCTTCACGCCGTCGAGGCGGCCGAGCACCGCTTCGACCTCCTCGTCGACCCCCTTGCGGGCATCCACCAGCAAGCAGACCGCGTCCGCGTCCGCGGCGCCGCTCCAGGCCGAATGGACCATCGCCCGGTCGAGTCGGCGCTTGGGCGCGAAGATGCCGGGCGTATCGACCAGAACCACCTGCGCGGTGCCTTCGATGAAGATGCCGCGCACCAGCGCCCGCGTGGTCTGCACCTTGCGGGAGACGATGGAGACCTTCGTGCCGACGAGGTTGTTCAGCAGCGTCGACTTGCCGGCATTCGGCACGCCGATGAGCGCGACGAAGCCCGCCCGGGCGTCGGCCGGCGTGCCCGGGAGCGCCGAGACGGCGTTGGCGGGTCCCTCGTTCGAAGCGTCGTCCTGCGAAGCGTCGTCCTGATCGTGATCGGTCATGTTGTCTCCGTCGGCCCCGCCGCCGGCAGGGCTCCGATCCCCTCCCGCTCCATCAGCGCCTGCGCGGCCGCCTGTTCGGCGATCCGCTTGGATGTGCCCTCGCCGAGCCCGGGCGCAAGGCCCTCGACCTCAACCGCGATGCGGAATCGTGGCGCGTGGTCCGGACCTGTACGCTCAACCACCGCGTAGGTGGGGATCGGCAGGCCGCGGCCCATGGCCCATTCCTGCAGGGCGGATTTGGCGTCGCGACCCCGTGCCGCCGCATCCGGCTCGCTCGGGTGGAAATGCGCCTCGACCACAGCCCGGGCGGCATCGAACCCGGCATCGAGATAGATCGCGCCGAGGATCGCCTCACAGACATCGGCCAGGATGGTCTGGTTGCGCCGTCCCCCGCCCATGACCTCGCCCTGTCCGAGGATCAGGTAGGGCCCGACATCCCAGGCGGCGGCCACGACCGCACAGGTCTCCCGCCGCACGAGTGCCGCGAGCCGCCGCGACAGGTCACCCTCGTCGGCATCGGGAAAAGCGGCGTAGAGCCGGTCCGCCACAGCGAGGCCGAGCACGCGGTCGCCGAGGAACTCGAGGCGCTGGTAGCTGCCGCCGCGTCCGGCGGCCTTGCTGGTATGGGTCAGCGCGCGGGTGAGCAGGCTCTGGTCGGCGAAGCTGTGCCCGATCCGCGCCTCCAGCACGCCAAGCGGCGGGCGCGGCTTGTGGGCGCGCCGGGTCCGCGCCGAAATCCGGGGCTGGGCCGCCTCGTCCAAGTCCGCACCGATCAATGGATCGTCGAGAACAGGCGCGACCAGCGGACATGGGCCGGCCAGTTCCAGACCTGCCACGCCGGTGTGCCCTCGTCGATCGAGAAGAAGATCATCTCGGCCCGGCCCACGAAATTGGCGAAGGGCACGAAGCCGACATTGGCGAGATCGCGCGAATCGGTGGAGTTGTCGCGGTTGTCGCCCATCATGAAGAAGTGTCCGGCCGGGACCGTATAAAGTTCGGTCTTATCCCAGAAGCCGTTGTCGCCGTCGCGCTCGATCACATTATGGACCACGCCGTTGGGCAGGGTTTCCAGGTATTGCGGGACCTTGGTGGCCTGACCGTAGGGATCGGTCGTCTCGTAATCGGCGATCCGCTCGCGCTTGACCGCCTTGCCGTTGATGTTGAGAACGCCGTCGATCATCTGGATTTTGTCGCCCGGCAGGCCGATCACGCGCTTGATGTAGTCGGTCGCGTTGTCCTTCGGCAGCTTGAACACCGCGATGTCGCCGCGCTTCGGCTCGGCGGCCCAGATCCGGCCATCGGCCTGGACGGGAATGTACTCCGAGAGCGGCAGCGAGTACTTGGAGTAGCCGTAGGAGTATTTCGAAACGAACAGGTAATCGCCGATCAGAAGAGTCGGCACCAGAGAACCGGACGGGATGTTGAACGGCTGAAACAGCAGCGTCCGCACCACGAGGGCGATGAGCAGCGCCTGGATGCCGACCTTCAGGGTCTCGCGGATGCTGGCCCAGGTGCCGGTTTCGGCGGGCTTCCTGAGCGGCTTGCCGTCGTAATCCACGCGCACGTTCCGTCTTCGGTTGAAATTGCGTCGTCTGCCGCCTGCGGAGGCGGCGCTGTCAGCGGTTGTCCCGAGGAATACGCCGCAATCGTGTCCGCCGTGAGCGGCGGGTCTAGACCAAGCGCGATCCCCCCGCAACGCACGAAGGGGGCCGGCTAATCCGCGCTCCGATCCGCGCTCTGGTCAGGCGTCGTTCCCGGCCGGCAGCGCCTCGATGATCACGAAGGCTTGTGCCAGGGGTGGATCGTCCGTCAGGCTGACGTGAAGGTGAGCCGCATGGCCCGGCGGCAGCAAATCCGCGAGTCGCTCTGCGGCCCCTCCCGTGAGGTGCAGGGTCGGCTGGCCGGAGGGGAGGTTCACCACCTCCATGTCGCGCCAGAACACGCCGCCGCTGAGGCCGGTGCCGAGCGCTTTGGCGCAGGCCTCCTTGGCGGCAAAGCGCCTTGCATATCCCTCGGCGCGGGCCGCGCGCGCGTCGCAGCGGGCCCGTTCCCCGTCAGTGAAGACGCGCTGGGTGAACCGCGCACCGTGGCGCTCCAAGGTCCGAGCGATCCGGCGAATGTCGCAGAGGTCCGATCCGATCCCGATGATCATGACGACCGAGCCCGGTCCATGGCGGCCCGCATGTCCCGCACGGCCTGGGCGAGCCCCTTGAAGATCGCGTCGGCAATCAGGGAATGGCCGATGTTGAGCTCTCGGATCTGTGGGAGAGCCGCGACGGGTCCGACGCTGCCGAGCGTGAGGCCGTGGCCGGCATGGATCTCGAGCCCCAGTCCGGCACCGTGCTCGGCGGCGCGCCGGATCCGGGCCAGCTCGTGCGCGGTCCGTGCCGCATCGTTGTCGAGGGCGGCCTCGCAGTAGCTGCCGGTATGCAGCTCGACCACCGGCGCGCCGAGGGCCCGGGCGGCCTCCATCACCGCCGGTTCCGGTTCCACGAACAGCGACACCCGGATACCGGCTTCCGCCAGCGCCCGGATGCGGGGGGCGAGGTGATCGCGACCGCGGATGATGTCGAGGCCGCCCTCGGTGGTGCGTTCCTCGCGCTTCTCCGGGACGAGGCAGGCGGCGTGCGGCCGGGTGCTCAGCGCGATCGCCACCATCTCGTCGGTCGCCGCCATCTCGAAGTTGAGCGGAACGGACAGGCCGCGCTTGAGCGCCGCGATGTCGCTGTCGCGGATATGACGCCGGTCCTCGCGCAGATGCGCGGTGATGCCGTCGGCCCCCGCCTCGACCGCGAGCAACGCGGCCCGCACCGGGTCCGGATAGTCGCCGCCGCGGGCGTTGCGGACGGTGGCGACGTGATCGATGTTGACGCCGAGGCGCAGCTCTTCGGAGGTCATCCGCTGGTTCGTCCCAAGATCGGCGTGATGCGCCGGGCTTCTGGTCGCGATATGCTGGCGTGCCGACGTTCCGGCAAGGCGGCGTAACGGATGTTGCGCCGCGCAGCGGCTCCATTCGCGAACCTCTCCGACTTGCCATCCCGGCAAAAACCGACTATGCGCCGCCCCTCGCGTTCGCTCCGGCCGGGGGCTGAACGGACGGTGCCGCTTGCGGCATAGGGCTCTTCCCGATCCCGTCGTCCGGTGTCTCCGCCTTCGATCAACCGCTCGGGCCTGAAAATCGGCTCGAAGGGCTTGGCGCCGGGTGATCCGCGATATGAACCGGCCCGAACCATCCGCCTCCGGGCGGCCGGGCTCCTTTTGACGACGAAAGGCCCGACAATGCCTCTCTACGAGCATGTGCTCTTGGCCCGCCAGGACGTGACGTCCCAGCAGGTCGAGACGATGATCGACACCTACAAGGGTGTGATCGAGCAGAACGGTGGCCGTCTCGAGAAGATCGAGATGTGGGGCGTGAAGTCCCTCGCCTACCGGATCAAGAAGAACCGCAAGGCGCATTTCGCGCTGCTTAACATCGACGCCCCTCCGGCCGCGATCGCCGAGATGGAGCGCCAGATGCAGATCTCCGAGGACGTCCTGCGCTTCATGACCGTCCGGGTCGAGGAGCTCGATCAGGAGCCGTCCGCCATGATGCAGAAGCGCGACCGCGACGACCGCAAGGATCGCGAGCGCGGCCGTCGTCGTGACGACGAGGGCTTCGGCGGTGGTGGCGGCTTCGGCGGCGACCGGGGTGACCGCGGCGATCGTGGTGATCGCCCCGAGCGCAGCTTCGGCGGGGAGGGCTAACCCATGGCATTCGGTGCTGGTGCTGGTGCTGGTGCGGGCGGTGGACGCCGCCCCTTCTTCCGTCGTCGCAAGACGTGCCCGTTCTCCGGCGCGAACGCGCCGAAGATCGACTACAAGGACGTGAAGCTCCTGTCCCGCTACGTGTCCGAGCGCGGCAAGATCGTGCCGTCGCGGATCACCGCGGTCTCGGCCAAGAAGCAGCGCGAGCTCGCTCAGGCGATCAAGCGCGCCCGCTTCCTCGGCCTGCTGCCCTACGTGATCAAGTAGGTCACGGATCACCAACCGGCCCGGCATCTGCCCGGGCCGGTCCTCGCAGAGGGCGGCCCTGGTCGCCCGATCGTTGGGGCGCGGAGTCGCCTCTAACCCTGCCTAAGCGGCAGTGGGACAGCGGAATTCATGGTACAGCACATCGGCATCGGTATCGGCGCTGGGCTCGTCTCGGCACTCCTGTTCGGGGTGCTCCTGAAGGCGACGCCGCTCGCGATCCTGCTCTATCTCGTGGCGCCGCTGCCGATCCTGATCGTCGGCCTCGGCTGGAACCACAAGGTCGCGCTGACGGCAGCGGCGGCGGGCAGCCTTGCCCTCGCCGTGGTGATCGCGCCCTTCATGGGCCTGGCCTTCGGCGCTTACATCGCCCTCCCCGCTTGGTGGCTCGCCTACCTGACGCTCCTCGGGCGCGAGACGTCCCGCGGCCTCGAATGGTATCCGACCGGCCGCCTGCTCGGATGGATCGCCGCCACGGCGGCTCTGGCCTTTATCGCCATCGCGGTCCTGTCCTCGCCGAACCACGCCGCCTTCGATCGGCAGTTGCGCAGCCTCGCCCAGACGCTGGTGCAGGCCCGCATGCCCGCCACCCGCACTGCCGAGCAGAGCCGCCGGGCCGACGCGCCAGCGGCCGAGACCGACCGGTCCGGCCAGGATGCGGGCGCCGACACCGATGCGCAGACCCCGGCCGAAACCGATGACGCCGACGTCACGCGGACCGAGATGGCCGACGCCCTGGCGCGCGTGGTGCCGGCTTTCGCGGCCAACGGGCTGGCGCTGCTGCTCGCCTTCTATCTCTGGGCTTCGGCCCGGATCGTGAAGATCTCCGGCCGTCTGCCGCGGCCCTGGCCCGATATTCCATCGACCGCCATGCCGCGGGTGACACTGGCCGCGCTCGGAGCCGCGCTGCTGCTGTGCCTCGGACCCGGCTATGTCGGCGTGCTCGGCGTCGCCCTGGTGGGGGGGTTCAGCGCGGCCTTCGCGCTGCAGGGCCTCGCCGCCTTCCACGACCGCTCCCGCGGCCGGCCCGGACGCACCCTGATGCTGTTCGGGCTGTACCTGATCCTGTTCGTGACGCAGGGCATCGCCCTCGTTGCCCTCACTCTGTTCGGCCTCGCCGACACAGCCCTCGACCGCCGGCGTTCCCAGGATCGCCCGAGGAACAGCCCGGCGCCGTGAAACCCCGGCCCACGTGGCCGACCATCTGAAGGAGAAAGACCATGGAAGTGATCCTGCTCGAGCGCGTGGCCAAGCTGGGCCAGATGGGCGAGACCGTGAATGTCCGCCCGGGCTTCGCCCGCAACTTCCTGCTCGCCCGCGGCAAGGCCCTGCGCGCGACGGAAAACAACAAGAAGCACTTCGAGGCCCAGCGCGCCCAGCTCGAGGCCCGCAACCTCGACCGCAAGAAGGACGCCGAGGCCGTCGCCGAGAAGCTGAACGGCCAGAGCTTCGTGCTGATCCGCCAGTCGGGCGAGACCGGCGTGCTCTACGGCTCGGTCTCGACCCGCGACCTCGCCGATGTCGTTGCGAAGGATGGCTTCACGGTGGATCGGGGCCAGTTCACCCTGAACCAGCCGATCAAGACGCTCGGCCTGCACAAGGTCCCGGTGGTGCTGCACCCCGAGGTCGAGGTTGAGGTCACCGTCAACGTCGCCCGCAGCCCCGAGGAGGCCGAGCGTCAGGCCCGCGGCGAGTCCGTGACCGAGCGCGAGGCCTTCAACCTCGACGATCTCGGCCTCGAAGTCGGCGCGGCGCTGGCCGATGCTGGCGAGGGTGCCGACGACCGCGGCTGAGTCTCTTCGCAATGCCGCTCGGTCCGGGCCCGCCCGGATCGAGCATTCTCAGGGGGACGGGCTGGCGCCGCACGGCGCTGCCGTCCCCCTTCTGTTGACGACGGCACGCGCAGGCAGGACACGGGTCAAAAGCCTACTTCTGGGGGAAGCGCCCGGTGTCCGACACCCTGACTGACGATCGCCATCCGCCCGCGCGGTTCAACGCGGCCCGGTACTGCCTCGCCGAGAACGCGCGCCTGCGCCCCGACAAGACCGCCCTGGTGATGGTCGGCGACGGCGCGGTCGAACGGCTCTCCTTCGGTGCGGTGGAGCGCGCGGCGCGCGGCATCGCGGCCGGCCTGCTCGGGCTCGGGCTCGCACCGGGCGACCGGGTGATGATCCGGATGGACAACGAGGCCGATTACGTCCTCGTGCATTTCGGCGCGCTCGCGGCCGGGCTGGTATCGCTGCCCTCCTCGCCGCAACTGACGGAGAGCGAGGCGGCATTCCTGATGGAGAATTCGGGCGCCGCCGCGCTGGTAATCGGAAGCGGCTGCACCGTCGCGCCGGAGGCCCTGGGCGACCGGCTGCTGCTTGATACCGCAGCCATCGCCGCCCTGAAGGCCGGCCCGCCGCTCCCCGACTACGCCGACACCGCCGCCGACGATCCGGCGATGCTGATCTACACCTCCGGCACGACGAGCCGGCCGAAGGGCGTGCTGCACGCGCACCGCGCCGCCTATGGCCGCCGGCCGATGCTCGCCCACTGGCTCGGGCTCACCGAATCCGACGTGATGCTGCACGCCGGCACCATGAACTGGACCTACACGCTGGGCGTGGGCCTCAGCGATCCGTGGTCGGTGGGCGCCACGGCGGTGCTCTACAACGGCCCGCGCGATCCCGCGGTCTGGCCCCGGCTGATCGCGGGCTACGGCGCCACGGTCTTCGCCGCCGTGCCGACCCTCTACCGTCAGATCCTGAAATACGGTGCCCCGGCGACCCACGACCTGTCGCGCCTGCGCCACGGCTGCACGGCCGGCGAACCGCTCCCGGTGGAACTGCTCGCGGCGTGGCGCGAGGCCACCGGCACGCCCCTCTACGAGGCGCTCGGGATGAGCGAGATCTCGACCTACATCTCCAGCGGCCCCACGATCCCGGTCCGTCCCGGATCGCCCGGCAAGCCGCAGCCCGGGCGGCGCGTGGCGATCCTGCCGACGGAGGGCGAGCCGGTGCCGCTGCCGGCAGGCGAGACCGGACTGCTGGCCGTCCACCGCTCCGAGCCGGCCCTGATGCTGGGCTATTGGAACCGGCCCGAAGAAGAAGCCGAGGTGATGCGCGGCGACTGGTTCGTCGGCGGCGACCTCGCCCGGCTCGATGCCGACGGCTACCTCTGGTTCGAGGGCCGCAACAACGACCTGATGAAGGCGATGGGTTACCGGGTCTCGCCCGACGAGGTGG
Source organism: Methylobacterium sp. GC_Met_3 (assembly GCF_026540775.1). Taxonomy (NCBI): domain Bacteria; kingdom Pseudomonadati; phylum Pseudomonadota; class Alphaproteobacteria; order Hyphomicrobiales; family Methylobacteriaceae; genus Methylobacterium; species Methylobacterium sp. GC_Met_3. The sequence continues at coordinate 29,874 of NZ_JALNUL010000002.1, read as the reverse complement.
AGGTGGTGCTGGCCGCCCACCCATCGGTGGCAGAGGTCGGTGTCGCGGAGTTGCCCGTGCGCGCCGATGTCTCGGTCATCTGCGGATTCGTGGTGCTGCAGCCGGATGCGGAGCCCGACGCGGAGGCGCTGCTCGCATGGTGCGCCGAACGGCTCGCCGCCTACAAGCGCCCAAGGGAGATCCGCTTCCTGGAAGCCCTGCCACGGACAGCCAACGGCAAGGTGCAGCGGAAGCGGTTGGCCGAAGCGGTCGAGTGAAGGGGCGCCCTAAAGCAGCGTCCCGCGCAGGATCAGCAGCGCCACCGAGAAGTAGATCACGAGTCCGGTAACATCGACCAGCGTCGCCACGAACGGCGCCGAGGCGGTGGCCGGGTCGAAGCCGAGCCGCTGCAGCAGGAACGGCAGCATCGAGCCCGACAGCGAGCCGAAGGTCACGATCCCGACGAGCGCCGACCCCACCGTGGCGGCCACCAGCGGCCAGTGCTCGCCGTAATCGTAGAGGCCGAGCTTCTGCCACGCCACAATGCGGATCACCGCGATCACCCCGAGGATCGCGCCGAGCAGCATACCCGTGGGTAGCTCGCGCAACGCAACCCGCCACCAGTCGCGCAGGCGGATCTGATGGAGGGCCAGCGCCCGGATCAGCAGCGAGGTCGCCTGCGAGCCGGAATTGCCACCCGAGCTCATGATCAGCGGGATGAACAGCGTCAGGACGATCGCCTTCTCCAACTCTCCCTCGAAGCCCTGCATCGCCGAGGCGGTCAGCATCTCGGAGAGGAACAGCGCGCAGAGCCAGCCGGCGCGCTTCCGGATCATCGTGAAGAAGCCGATATCCATGTAGGGCTCGGGCAACGCCTCCATGCCGCCGAAGCGCTGCACGTCCTGCGTCTGCTTCTCGATCATGGCGTCGATCATGTCGTCGACCGTGACGATGCCGATCACGTGGCCGACCGCATCGATCACCGGCAGGGCCAGCAGGTCGTACTTGGAGATCAGCCGGGCGGCCTCCTCGCGGCTCGCGGTCGGCGAGACGGCGAGCGGGCGTCGGCCCGGCGCGACGCTCAGCACGTTGTCGTTCGGATCCCCGGAGATCAGCCGGCGCAGGGGCACGGCCTTGGTGAGCGCGCGGGTGCGCGGATCGAGCACGAAGATCGCGTAGATGGTCTCGCGGGTCTTCTCGACGTGGCGGATGTGCTCCAGTGTCTGGCCCACCGTCCAGGTCCCCGGCACGGTGACGAACTCGGTGGTCATCAGCGAGCCGACCGTCTCCTCGCCGTAGGCCGAGAGGCGATCGACGGCGCCGCGGGTCTCGGCATCGAGTCGGGCGCGCAGGTCCGAACGGCCGGGCTCCTCGATCTCGCGGAAGACGTCGGTGACCCGGTCGGCCGACATCCCCGACAGGTAGGCGGCGACGCGGTCGCGCGGCAGCATCTCGATGATGTCCGCGACGCAGTCGAGTTCCGGCTGGTCCAGCACCTCGACAGCCCGCTCCATCGGCAGGCCGAGCAGGATCGCGGCGGCGACCTCGGGGGCCTCGTCGTTGAGCTTCTCGACGATGTCGGGAGCCCGCTCGTCCGAGAGCCGCGCGGCCAGCACGGACGGATCGATGCGCGTGTCGAAGGGGGCGATCTCGTTCATGGCCTCGCCTCGTGGTTACGAGGCGACGCGGCGCCGGTCATCCTGGGTCAGGGCCGTGACCGGGCGGTGCGCCGGTCGCCCCGCGGCCAGGCCTCTCAGCGGCTCAGGCGGGATGACGGCACGGGGCCGGGCACGGCTGGCACGATCGGTCGGGCACGTCGCTTCGCGGGTCGCTAATGAAGGGGAGCGCGACGCCGCCGGAGCGATGTCGCGCGGCTGCGTCGTGCGCCAGCGCACAAATTCCGTCAAGCCGTAACCGTTCCAGGGATGTCGGCTTTCCGCCTTGCGCATAAAGGGCGCCAGCCGGTGTCGCGCGGCGGCATCAGAGGGCCCCACGGGTCCCTATGAGAAATATAAGTGTTGTGCTCACTTGTATTGCGTCCAAGATATTGCCTATATGGGTCTCACCAACAACGAGGAGAAACGCCATGGCTTGGTCTGCCCCGATCGTGTCCGAGATCTGCGTCGGCATGGAAGTCACGAGCTACGAGTCGGCCGAGATCGACACTTTCAACTGAGTCGATCCTGTCGGGAGCGGAATAAGCTCCCGCTATATTGGATGCTTCAGTCACTCACACGAAATTCCTTAGGAGGAACACATGGCCTGGACCGCTCCGATCGTTTCCGAGATCTGCGTTGGCATGGAAGTCACCAGCTACGAATCCGCTGAGATCGACACCTTCAACTAAGATATCGACCGAACAGTTTGGGCGCCGCTTCTCACGAAGCGGCGCTTTTCTTTTGTGCGCGCTTCAAGTGCTAGTCTCCGGCGGCGAAGATCTCGGGATCGACCCTCACGATCCCCGGCCGAGCCTTGGGACCCGCCGTCTCAGCCGACGAACAGCCCTGCGATCGCCGCGCTCGTGAAGTTCGACAGGGTTCCCGCCAGGATCGCCCGCAGCCCGTAGCGGGCCACCTCCGAGCGTCGCTCCGGCACCAGGCTCGCGAAACTCGCGAGCTGGATCGCGATGGAGGCGAAGTTCGCAAAGCCGCACAGGGCGAAGCAAACGATTGCCTGTGAGCGCGCGTCCAGCGTCCCGGCTTTCAGGGTCGGTGACAGATTGGCGTAGGCCAGGAATTCGTTGAAGGCGAGTTTTTGACCGATCGCGCCGCCGACCAGCGTCGCATTCTCCCACGGTACGCCGAGGAGCCACGCCAGAGGACTCAGCGCCCAGCCGAGCACGCTCTCGAACGAGGCGCCGGGATAGCCAACCCAACCGCCGAGGGTGCTGAACAGCCCGTCCGCCAGCGCGATCAGCCCAACGAACGCGATCAGCATGGCGCCGACCGAGACGGCCACCACCAGCCCTTTCTGCGTTCCATCGGCCGCCGCCTCGATGATGTTGGCCGCCCGGGTCTCGCCGAACTCCACCCGGGTGGTGGTGATCCGCGTCGGCTCCGTGGAGGGCACCAGCATCTTGGCGTAGACCAGCCCGCCGGGGATCGCCATCACGGAAGCCGCGAGCAGATAGGTCATCGGGACGCCGAGCGCCGCATAGCCGGCCAGGATCGAGCCGGCGGTGGACGCGGCACCGCTCGACATCACGGCGAACAGCTCGGCCCCGGTCAGGGCGGCGAGGAACGGGCGCAAGGCCACCGCGATCTCACTCTGGCCGATCGCGATGGTGATCACCGCAGCAAAGGACTCGATCGGCGACGTGCCGAGGATCCGCCGGAGGCCTGCACCCAGCCCACGGGCCAGGGCCTGCATCACGCCGAGATGGTAGAGCACCCCGATCAGGGCGGAGACGTAGAGGATTTGCGGCAGCACCCGCAGCGCCAGGATGAAACCCGAACCGCCGAACAGCTCGAACATCTTCGGCTCGACGAGGCCTCCGAACAGGAAGGCGGTGCCGCGGTCGCCGTAGGAGAGCACGCGCACGACGATATCGGCCGCCGCATTGAGGGCCACCTGCCCCGCCGGCAGGAACAGGATCAGGGCGCCGAGGCCCACCTGCAGCGCCAGACCGGTGAGCACCACCCGCGGGCGGATTGCCCTCTGGTTCGTCGAGAACAGCACCGCGACGGCGATCAGCAGCAGGAGGCTGAGGCCGGCATGGATTAGGCGGTCGAGCATCGCATCCTTCGATCATGAGCGATCACCGCCCATGGAAGGTTCGGGCCAGACCGTATCAATCCGGTTGAAGGGCGACGAGATACGGGACGAATAAGTCGCGCACCTGCGCGAAGCCCCAATCGAGATCGGCCTCCGTCAGCTCGGTGCCGCCCTGAAGGCGATGGCTCATCCAGTGGCTGGAGACGATCCAGGCATTGTCGATCAGTCGCCCGAGGGCCTCCGGTGCGATCCGCAGCCGTCCCGCCGTGACCGCCGCCTCGAAGACGCCCCGGGCGAGGCTCTGAGTCCGCGCCCGAAGGGCGTGAACGCGCGGGCGCAGAGCCGGGGCGATCTCCACCATGGCGATGCCGTCCCGATAAATGCAGCGGTAGCGCCAGATCAGGTCGAGCCACCCCCGCTGATAGGCCAGGAGCGCCTCCGGCGCCGCGAAATCCGCCGGCATCCGGCCGGCGACCGTCATGGCTTCCCCCTCGAACCCGGTGAACACCGCCTCCACCAAGCCGCTCTTGCGCGGGAAGTAATACTGCAGGTTCCCCTGGCGGATCCCCGCCGCCGCGGCGATCTCCGCCGTGGTGACCCGGCCCAGGCCGCGGGTGTTGAACAGCGTCAGACTCACCGCAAGGATCCGCTCGCGCGTGCGCGGGGCTTCCACGGCGGCGTCCGTTTCGTTCGGTGCCCGGCGACTTTGCCCGCGCGCCATCGTCTCCCCACTGTGTCTAGGGTGTTCACCCTAGACAATCCCCGAGGCCGGGGCTATCCCTGATCCAAGCCCGGACCAACCGGCGAAACGGGAGGCGCAGCTTGGCTCACAGGTTTCAGCTCGCGGGAAAAGTCGCGCTCATCACCGGCGCCGCGAGCGGCATCGGGGCCGCGCTGGCCACCGGCCTCGCCGCGAAGGGCTGCAGCCTGCTGCTGGTGGACCGCGATCCCGAAGGGCTCGAAACGATCGCCCGGCGGATCCGCGAGCACGGCGCCGCGGTCGAGACCCGGGTCGTCGACCTCGTGGACGCAGCGGCGATCCGCGCGTTGCCGGACTGGGCCGCACAACGTTTCGGTCACGTCGATATCCTCATCAACAACGCCGGCGTGGCTCTGGGCGGCCGGTTCGACGAGACGCACCTCGAAGATTTCGAGTGGCTGATGGACATCAACCTGCGCGCGGTCGTGCGGATGTGCCACGCCTTCCTGCCGATGCTGAAGGCGCGCCCCGCGGCGCAGATCGTCAACCTGTCGAGCCTGTTCGGGCTGATCGCGCCGCCCGGTCAGGTTGCCTACTGCACCAGCAAGTTCGCCGTTCGCGGCTTCTCGGAGGCGCTGCGGCACGAATATGCCGGCACCGGGCTCGGTGTGACCGTGGTCCATCCGGGCGGCGTCGCGACTGCCATCTCACGCAACGCCCGCGGCCGGCGCCCGCCCACCGATCCCGACGCGGCCAAGCGCGCGGCGGTGGAGGACGAGAAGGCCCGGGAAGCCTTCGGCAAGTTCCTGACGCTCGCCCCCGCGGACGCCGCTGCAGCGATCATCGGCGGCCTCGAGGTCCGGGCGCCCCGCATCGTGATCGGCAAGGATGCCCGCAACGCGGCGCTGATCCAGCGGCTGATGCCGGTGGGATATTGGAAGCTGATGGTCCGATTGTCCGGCGGGAAACTCTGAGATGGCGAGCCTGCGCGCCTATATCGGCGCCTACATGATCCGCAGCCGCGTCCGGGGCCAGCTGGCCAGGGCCCGCAATGTGGCCGACTTCCGCCGCATCTTCCAGGCACCGACCTTCCCCGATCCGAAGGGCGTGACATACGAGCCTGCCACCCTTGGCGGCGTGCGGGGCGAGTGGGTCCGGCCGAAGGCGGGACCCTGTCAGCGGATGCTCTACATCCACGGCGGCGGCTTCATCGCCTGCTCCCCGCGCACGCACCGGCCCGTCACGGGTGCCCTGGCCAACCGCGGCTTCACGATCTTCGTCCCCGATTACCGGCTCGCCCCCGAGCACCCGTTTCCGGCCGCGCTGGAGGATGTCGTAGCGGTCTGGCGTGCGTTCAGCGCCGAGGGCGCGGCCTGCGTGGCGGGCGAATCCGCCGGCGCCAACCTCGCCCTCGTGCTCATGGGCGAGGCGCGGGTCCGCAACCTGCCGATGCCCTGGGCCGGCGCGCTATTCTCTCCGGCCACCGACTTCGTGTCGGAGGAGGGCTCGCGCATCACGAATGCATGGCGCGACGCGATGTTCGACCCGAAGGCCCTTGCGAAGATCCGGGACATGTATCTCGGAAACGCCGACCCGGCCGATCCGCGAATCTCGCCGCTGCTCGGCGACCCGACCGGATTTCCGCCGTTGCTGTTCCATGTGGGCGGCCGGGAGGTTCTGCGCGACGATTCCGTGCGCATGGCTGAGCGGGCCCGGGCGGCCGGAGTGGTAGCCGAGGCGAAGGTCTTTCCCGTCGTCGCCCATGCCTGGCAGTTCGCGGTGAGCATGCTGCCCGAGGCGCGCGCCTCCCTCGACGAGGCCGCTGCCTTCCTCAAGGCCCATGCACCGAAGACCGACGCAACGTCCGGGAGCCCCGCATGATCACCGATGTGCCGAACGAGACCGGTCCGGAGCCGCTGGCGGTCCTCATCGTCGGCGCCGGCTTCTCCGGGCTCGCCATGGCGATCCGCTGCAAGCAGGCCGGGATCGCGCCGCTGCGGGTGATCGAGAAGGCCGACAGCCTCGGCGGCACGTGGCACGACAACACCTATCCGGGGGCGGCCTGTGACGTCCCCTCCCACCTCTACTCCCTCTCGTTCGCCCCGAAGGCGGACTGGAGCCGGATGTATGCGCCGCAACCGGAGATTTTGGCCTACCTGCGCGAAACCGCCGAGCGCCACGGGCTGATGCCGCTGATCCGGCTCGGCACCTCTTTCCAGGGTGCGACCTGGGACGAGGCGGGTGGTGTCTGGCGCGTGGCGACCGATCGCGGGCCGATCACCGCGCGGTCAATCGTCTCCGGCATGGGCGGCCTGCATCATCCGGCCTATCCCGACCTGCCGGGCCGCGACAGCTTCGCGGGGCCGGCCTTTCACACGGCCACTTGGGATCATGCGGTGGACCTCACCGGCAAGCGAATCGGCGTGATCGGCACGGGGGCGAGCGCGATCCAGGTGGTACCGGAACTCGCGAAGGTGGCCGGCCACCTGACCCTGTTCCAGCGCACGCCGCCCTGGATCATGCCCAAGAACGACCACGCCATCGCGGAGCGCGCCAAGACGCGCTACCGGCGCCTGCCGCTGGTCCGGCGGCTCGAACGGGCCCGGCTGTTCTGGCTTCACGAGGTGCGCGCGCTGCTCGGCTTCACCAAGGTCTCGAAGCTCACCGGCCAAGCCGAGGCCCTGGCGCGCCGCCATCTCGCCAAAGCGGTGCCCGACAAGGCATTGCGGGCGAAGCTGACGCCGAACTACCGGCTCGGCTGCAAGCGGGTGCTCATCTCGGACGACTATTACCCGGCGCTGCAGCGTCCGAACGTCACCCTGGAAACCGGCGGTGTCGCGCGGGTGACGCCGACCGGACTGGTCACCCAGGACGGCCAGGCGCACGATCTCGATGTCATCGTCTACGCCACCGGCTTCGACGTGACCGCGACCTTCACGCGGATGAACCTCGTCGGCCGCAGAGGCCTGACGCTGAAGCAGGCCTGGTCCGGCGGCATGGGCGCCTACCAGGGCATCACGGTTGCGGGCTTCCCGAACTACTTCATGCTGCTCGGGCCGAATACGGGGCTCGGGCACAACTCGGTCGTCGCGATGATCGAGGTTCAGGTGCAGCACGTGCTTGATTGCCTGAAGGCCCTGCGGCGGGGCACCCGCGTCATCGAGGTCCGCCCGGAGGCGCAGGCGCGCTTCCTCGACCGGATCCGCACCCGCCTTGCCGATAGCATCTGGCAGGCCGGCGGCTGCCGGAGCTGGTATCTCGACGCGGAGGGGCGCAACGCAACCCTCTGGCCCGATTCCGTGATGGCCTACCGCCGCAGCGCGCGGCGCGCGCGGATGGCGGATTACCGGCTCGGCTGAGCGCCCGGAGCCTTCAGAACGCGAACCCGGCCGCCTCCTGAAAACCGTCTAGGCCGGGCAGCGACGCGTCGAACAACGGGCGCGCCCCGAAGGCGTCGCCGGCCCGGACGAACAGGGTCACCTTGGCGTTGCGGTGGGGGCCCATCACGCAGACGAGGCGGCCGTCGTCCTTGAGCTGATCCAGCAGCGCCTGCGGCCGGACCTCGATGCGGCCGTTGATCAGGATCGCATCGAACGGCGCCTGCTTCGGCGCGCCCGATTCGATCGGCCCCTCGACCACCTGAGCGGCGGTGCCGAGCCGGGCGCGCGCCTCGGCGGCCAGTTCCGGCACCGACTCGAGCGCCGTCACCTGCGCACCGAGATGCGCCATCACCGCCGCCGCATAGCCGTAGCCGGCGGCGACGTCGAGGGCAGACACGCCCGGCCGGATCTTCAGGGCCTGGATCATCCGCGCCACCACCATCGGGGCCGGCATGCAGCGGGTCGAGCCGTGGGCCTCGCCGATATGCAGGGTCTGGTCGATATACGCGAAAGGCTCGCGGTCCCTCGGCACGAAGCTCTCGCGCGGCACGGTGTCGAATGCGTCGAGCACCGTGTTGTCGTTCACGTCGAAGGTCCGCAACTGGCAGTCGACCATCATCCGCCGCGCCTGCGCGTAATCGATCATCGAACTTTGTCCTCGCACCGGATCGGAACGCCGCGTCGACCGGGCTCCGGCGGACAACCGGCCACCCCGGCCAAGCCTAAGCTTCCCGGACGGGGGGCGTTTTCGGAGATCGATCGCCAAAACGCAAGGCGCACGCACGTGGCCTGCTCAAACGAAGCGGCATCCCGGCCTGACCTGTAAGCCCGACATCCGATGCCGACCTTGAAGATCGCTCTACCGATTCCTGTCGATGCGCGCGGAGCTCCTCCGCCATGTCCTGCATAGCAGCCAGGTCCCGGGCGGCTGCCATGGGGGGGCGAAAAAGGGTATCCGCGCCGTGCGTCTGTACGCCCGCGGCGCTGCCCTGACGGTACGGCGACAGGGGGCCGATCCGCCCCAACCGGTGACGCGCGACCCAGGCTTTCGCCAAACGGCTGCCCGATGGCACCAAACCGCAGGCCGACTCGCTCTATCGGTGCACCTACGAGCCCGTGGGACCGAAAGTTCTGGGCCTCGCCGCCATTAAGGGCCCGGTCGCTCGGCTGCGGGGACACACGACCGCAAATCTGGTGGGCGGAGTGCGACACCTCTTGGCGCTAAACATTCCGCAGAGCGGCCAGTTCTTGCGCGACTTCGTCTATCTCGGCTTCAAGCGCAGCGACGCCGGCGCACGCGTCTTCCGCTGGGCGCTTGGCAAAACTGCGCCGTTCCTGCGAAGACAGCGGGGTTAGCTAGGCCGGCGACACGAACGATGCAAAAACCCCTGATTTAGTGCGCAGGTGAAAGTACGTTCGATTGACGGCCTATCTTACCTGCATATCGGCTGAATTTTTCACCGAATTGCTTTATTAACGGCGCCATTTCGTCATTTAACCACATAGCTATTAATTACACGGTTACGCATATGTTCAGGATGCTCGCATTGTCCTCCGCTTAGTCCATGTAAAACTGCAATATTGTAGAATAAATCATCGTTCCGAAGTTCGCATACTTCATAACCATGACGCTTGAAGATGCTACGGATAGCATCACGCTTCAGTTGCTCGAAGTTGTGCTCGACGCTTGCTAGTCCGAAGCAATACCGAGAGAAATCAAAAGCCTCCAATACCGCAAGCTCCGCCCCCTCGATGTCTAGCGACATACAATGTATCTCCGTCGGGGCATTGTAGCGCTCGAGGAGTTCAACTGGATTTAATGTGTCGACCTTCACTATTCCCCTTGTAGCCGATGCCCTCAAGCTCGCCGTATTGCCTTCTGATTAAACCGCAACCAGTTTACTCAAACCGTGTGCATCCTCCAATTCCATGCAAATTCTTGACTCTGGCCAGAGTGCACAATTCACGGTGACGCACGACCGATTAGCGCATACGGATTTATAGTAATTTGGATTTGCCTCGACGCATATACCATTCCAGCCAAGCTTTTTTTCCAGATAAATTGTGTTGCTTGTCGTTATCCCGTCAAATGCGCCGAATTCTAAAAAATATCCGCCACGAAGGCCACGGTAACATTCCACCACCCATTGATCCTGCCCAATGTGCGACGCGTAATTCACTGCATTATCCTTATTCCATTGCCTAACCGAAGCTAAATACGGCGCCATTCCTTCGTCAGAATAGCCCGTCATATCAGCATAAATCATTTATCATCACATGCTTCAGCATGTCCATCATTCTAAAACATTACCGTACCGACGGGAAAGATAAATAGTCTTATTGTGATACGCAGTCTCATTGTGATGATATTTATGCCGAATTTCACATCAGGTCTGTCTAATCAGCACGGCAAGCCATAAATCGGATGTTTGTCGAAGTAACAGCCTACCTCATCGAAAAGATGGATCGAAACGTGGCACCGGCACGCACGAACCTGTGTCCACTTCGGCGGAAGGCGCTCCAATCCAAACCGGGTTACGGTGCCGGAGGGCTGTCGCAAGGGTCTCCGTTGAGTAGCTCGCATTCTGAAGCTTCTCGTTGAATAAAGAGTGCAGAACACGCGGTCTGAGCGAGAACCGGCCGCATCGGGAGACACCATGACGCCAACCGACAAGATTTCGAGCAAGCCGCTCCTGACCCGCAGCCTCGCCGCTGCCCTCACCTGCCTGGGCCTGGGTGCGGTTGGCCCCTACGCCGCGCACGCCCAGGAGACGCCCGCCTCCGCGGCCCCGCCGGCACCCGTGAAGGCCGTCGAGCGCGGCGATGCCCTCTATGGCCGCCCCGAGGGTGGCGCGGCCTCGAAGCTCGCCCCGGTGGCGGGTCCGCCGCTCGCGACGCCGGTCGCCAAGCTGCCGCTCGACAAGCTCAAGGTGCCGGACGGGTTCAAGATCGAGGTCTATGCCAGCGGCATCGCCAATGCCCGCGAGATGACCCAGGCGCCGGACGGGACGCTGTTCGTCGGCACGCGGACCGTGGGCAAGGTCTACGCGGTGCTGCCGCAGGCGGGGCCGGACGGAAAGCGCGAGATCAAGACCATCGCGTCGGGCCTGCACCGGCCGAACGGAGTCGCGTTCCACGACGGCGCCCTCTACGTGGCCGAACTCTCGAAGATCTGGCGCTACGACGACATCGCGAATCATCTCGACGGCTCCGAGAAGCCGACCCTCGTCACTGACGATCTGCCGAAGGACGAGGCCCATGGCTGGAAGTTCATCGCCATTGGACCGGACAACAAGCTCTACGTGCCGATCGGCGCTCCGGGCAACATCGTGATGCCGCCCGACACCCACGCGCAGATCCGCCGGATGGACCTCGACGGCAAGAACCCCGAGGTCATCGCCCGGGGCGTGCGCAACACGGTGGGCTTCGACTGGAACCCGAAGACCAAGCAGCTCTGGTTCACCGATAACGGCCGCGACTGGGTCTCGGAGGATATCCCGAACGACGAGCTGAACGTGCTCACCGAGCCGGGCAAGCAGCATTTCGGCTACCCGTACTGCCACCAGGGAACCTTCACGGATCCGGAATACGGCTGGGGCCATTCCTGCGCCGAGTTCACCGCGCCGACGGGCCTGCTCGGGCCGCATACGGCCTCGCTGGGGATGCGATTCTACACCGGCACGCAGTTCCCGGAGGCCTATCGCGACGCGATCTTCATCGCGCAGCACGGCTCGTGGAATCGCACCACCAAGCTCGGCGGCGCCGTTGTGGTGGCCAGGCCCGGGACGGACGGCAAGGTCGCGGCGGTCGAGCCGTTCCTCACCGGATTCCTGCAGGACAACAAGTATGTCGGCCGCCCGGTCGACGTGCTGGTGGCCAAGGACGGGTCGCTACTCGTGTCGGACGATTATAACGGCGCGATTTACCGGGTCAGCTACGGCCAGTGATGCAGCATTTCCTCGGGTTACGCGCGATTCGGGGGCTGATTCCGGCCCTCGGATCGCTGTTGGCGGGCGCGGCGCTCGCCGCCCCGGATGCGGCGATGCAGGAGCGTCTCGCCCCCTGCATTGCCTGCCACGGTGCGGGCACGTCCGAGACCGAGGGCATACCCTCGCTCGGCGGTCAGATGCCGGATTACGTGGTCACGCAGCTGTTCCAGTTCCGCGAGAAGCAGCGCGAGGCACCGCCGATGAACGACATCGCCGCCGGGTTCTCCGACGACGACCTACGCGCCTACGCGGACGCGGTGGGTACGCTGCCGCCGCCGGCCCGGACCGGGGACCCCGCCGATCCGGCCCTGATGGCACGGGCCCAGGCGCTCGTCGCCAAGCACCAATGCACCTCCTGCCACGGCGCCGACCTCGCCGGCCGCGATGCGATCCCGCGCATCCGCGACCAACGGGAAGAGTATCTCCTGAAGGCGCTTGCCGGCTACAAATCGAACGCGCGGCCGGGCTACGACCCTGCCATGAACGAGGTCGCGCAGGAGCTGAGCGAGGCCGACATCAAGGATCTGGCGGCTTACGTATCGCGTCTCTGAGGGCCACTTCGAAACTGCCTCGACCTCATCCTGAAGTGCCTGCGTCAGCAGGCCTCGAAGGAGGCCTCCAGAGATCGCCGTAGCCTCTGGAATGCTCCTTCGAGGCCTCCGCTGCGCTCCGGCATCTCAGGATGAGGGAGTTGGAGAATCGACTCTCCGATCCCGGTCTCCGCCGTTCCGGCCCGGCCGAGATACCGCGCGTGTCTGTCGGAGGCCGACGAGCAAGTCCGAGCCAGAGCTTGACCGCAGCGCCCCGCAGGCCCACTTCCCGTCCGCCGGGGGCATAGCGGGACGCAAGCCGATGATCGATCTGCATTACTGGCCGACGCCGAACGGCCACAAGATCACGATGTTCCTCGAAGAGGCAGGCCTGTCTTACAAATTTAGTCCGGTCAATATTGGAAAAGGCGAGCAGTTCAACCCAGACTTTCTGAAGATCGCCCCCAATAACCGCATGCCGGCGATCATCGACGACGAGCCGGCCGATGGTGGCGCGCCGGTCTCGCTGTTCGAATCGGGCGCGATCCTGCTCTACCTCGCCGAGAAGACCGGGCGCTTCATCCCCCGCGACCTGCGCGGCCGGGCCGAGGTGCTCCAGTGGCTGTTCTGGCAGATGGGCGGCCTCGGCCCGATGGCCGGCCAGAACCATCACTTCTCGCAATACGCGCCGGAGAAGATCGAGTACGCGATCAAGCGCTACGTCAACGAGACCAACCGGCTCTACGGCGTGCTCGACCGGCGCCTGGCCGACCGCGCGTATGTCGCCGGATCCGAGTATTCCATCGCCGACATGGCCTGCTATCCCTGGATCGTGCCGTGGGAGAAGCAGGGCCAGGATCTCGATTCGCATCCGAACCTGAAGCGCTGGTTCTCGGCGATCGCCGAGCGGCCCGCCACCAAGGCGGCCTATGCCCGGGCGCCGGAGGTCAATCCCGATTTCGGGAAGACCATGAGCGAGGACGCCAAGAAGGTGATGTTCGGCCAGACGGCCGCCAACACCCAGCGCTGACCCGTCCCGATGAGCGAGACGCCGGCCGCGCTGCCCCTGAAGGTGATCCACCGGGGGTGGAACACCTTCGGGATCGCCACCCTCACCCTGGCGGACGGCAGCACCGTGCCGCGGGCGCTGGAGGATCATGGCGAGGCGGCCGTCGTCCTGCCCTATGACCCCGAGCGGCGCGTGGCGCTGCTCGTCCGGCAAGCCCGGGTCGGGCCGGCCTTCTGGGGCGAACCGGCCGATCTCGACGAGGCCCCAGCCGGCGGCCTCGACGGCGGCGAGCCCGAGGCGACCGCGATCCGGGAAGCCATGGAGGAAGCGGGCGTCCGCCTCGCTCACTTGGAGTGCGTGACGCATGCCTACAGCATGCCGAGCGTGTCCTCGGAGCGCCTCTGGCTCTACCTCGCGCCCTATCGCCAGGCCGACAAGGTCGCGGCCGGTGGCGGTTTGCACGCGGAGGGCGAGCAGGTGCTGCCCATCGAGATTCCGCTCGCGGAATTGGGCGAGGCCGCCCGCTCGGGCCGGCTGCCCGATCTCAAGACGCTGGTGCTCGTCCAGGCGCTCATGCTCCGCAACCCCGAATTGTTTGCCGCATGAGCGTTCCGCCCGATGCCCCGGCGCAGGATGTCCTCGCCCGGATGCTGGCCTTTGCCGAGGACGCGGCTGCGCTCGCCCTGCGGATGCGGGTGGCCGGACTGGATATGACCAACAAGGGTCCGGATCTGGGCCAAGCCCTCACCAGGGCCGATCTCGCCGTCAGCCGCTTGGCGCATGACCGGTTCGGCCCGGACCTGATCGAGGAGGAGACGGCCGGCGAGCTGAGCCGTGCCGCCGCCTCGGCGATGCTCGCTCGGGACGCCTGGACCTTCGTGGCCGATCCGATCGACGGGACCCGCCCCTTCGCGGGCGGCCTCACGGGCTGGGGCGTGATGGTTGCGGCCTGCCGGTCGGGCTGGCCGCGCATCGGCGTCATGACCCTGCCGGTCTGGAACGAGGATCGCGCCGGCCCCGCCCGGATCCGGTCGGCCGAGGACGCGCGCGGCATCCTGCTGGCGGCCTGCGAGGGTCAGGCCCTCTGGGCGCCTACGCGGGGCGGACGCCCGACCGAGGCGCTGCGGCCGCTGGAACGGCCTGACACGCACACCGGGCATGTCGGCTGGCTCGCCGTCGCGGCGCAGCGCTACACCCTGGATTACGGGCGGGGCTGGTTTCCCTGGGGCGAAGGTGGCGCGATCGCTGATGCCGCCCTGCTGGCGACCGGCCGGCTCGACGCGACCTTGAGCAATCATATGCTCTGGGACCTCGCTCCGGTGCTGCCCGTGTTCGAGGCGCTGGGTTTCCGCTTGGTCCACTGGCCGGATCTCGCGGAGCCGCCGGCCGCGTTCATCGACCTGTTCGATGCCGGGCTCTCGGGCCACGACGATCTCTGGATGATCTGCCGGGATCGGGATCAGGCGGCCGATCTGGCGCGGGCGATCCTTCGCGCTTAGAACCGGTCCCGAAGGCCGGCCGCCGACAAGTCAGCGCATCGTCGTACGGGTTGTCGCCATCGGCGGCTCATCCGCATTCCCATGCCGCATGATCGCGTCCAGCAGGCCGGGAAAGCGCGCATCGACATCCTCACGCCGGAGCGAGATCAGGCAGCGCATCCCCTCGGGCCGCGTGCGCGTGACTCCGGCCTCGCGCAGGATCTTGAGGTGATGCGTCATCGTCGAGCGCGGCACGCTGTCGGCCAGAAGGTTGCCGGAGGCGTGCTCTGTCCCGTCCTTGAGGTCGGCGACCACGGCGAGCCGCGTTGGATCACTCAGCGCGAACAGGATCCGGTGCAGCGTCAGCTCGGCGGCATCCGGGTGGAAGAACTTGCGTGGGCTCATGGTGGCGATAATGTACGTTCTTCGTCGTACATCGTAAAGCGAGTCGTGCAATGGAACGTATCGCCGTACTCGCCCTCGGGATGTTCGCCCTGGGCCTGGATGCCTACGTCGTCGCCGGCCTGTTGCCGGGGATCGGCGCGAGCTTCGAGATCGCGCCCGGCGAAGCCGGGCAGACCGTGACCGTCTTCACCCTCACCTACGCCCTGGCCGCGCCGGTCTGCGCCACGCTGCTGGCGGGGCGGCCCGTCCGAAAGATCCTAGCGCTGGCGCTCGCGGTCTTCGCGGCCGCCAACGCGCTGAGTGCCTGGGCGGCGGGCCTATGGGGGCTGCTCCTCGCCCGGGCACTCGCCGGCCTTGCCGCGGGTCTGTACGCGCCGGTGGCGGTCGCCGCGGCCGCCACCCTGGCGGATCCACGGCGCAAGGGCCGCGCCCTCGCCGTCACGCTCGGCGGCATGAGCACCGGCACGGTCATCGGCGTGCCGGCCGGTCTCTGGATCGCGCAGCGTCTGGGCTGGCAGGGGACGCTCTTGATGGTCGCGCTGCTCGGCGCCCTGGCGACGGCCGCGATCCTCCTGCGTCTGCCCGATATTCCCGCCCCGGAGCCCCCGTCCCGGCAGGCGCGGGTCGCGCTTCTCGCCGATCCGCAAATCGTCGCCACCGTGGCGGTCTCGTTCCTGACCGCGGTGGCCAGCCTCGGCCTCTACACCTACGTGGCGCCGCTGCTTGATCGCGCGGGGCTCGGCGCGGCTGCGGCATCGTATTTCTGGATCTGGGGCCTTGGCGGCCTCGTCGGCAGCTTCGCGGTCGGCTCCCTGATCGACTGGACGGGCGCGCCCCGGCGTCTGATGGCCCTGATCCTGGCTATCCTGGCCCTGACGCTGGCCGCACTGCCGGCTCTGCTCGGTCTCGGCTTCCTGGGCTTCCTGCCGTTCCTGATCTGGGGTGCGATGGGCTGGGCCTCACAGGCGCCGCAGCAGCACACGCTGCTCAGCCTGAGACCCGACCACGGCAGCGTCGCCGTCGCACTGAACAGCTCCGCGAACTATCTCGGCGGCGCCGTGGGCGCCGCGCTCGGGGGCGTGGTCGTGACGGTGGCGGGCATCACCGCCCTGCCGGTCGCGGCAGCCGGGGTCGCGGTGGCGGCCCTGATGCTGCAGCTCGCGATCCTGACCCGCAGGAAACCGATGGCCGGCTGACACCTGGCGTCACGAACAAAAAGGGGGCGGCGCGCCACATCAAGGCGCGCCGCCCCCTCACCAACTCTGCGCCGTGGGCGCTCAGTTCAGCGTCGCATGGACCGGCCGCCGCTCGGTGCCGACCGTGACGTCGCCGATCATCAGCCCCATCGGGCCGAGCTGCACCGGCACCGTCTCGCCGTCATGGAGCTTGCCGGAGAGCACCAGCTCGGCCAGCGGATCCTGGACGTTCTTCTGGATCACCCGCTTCAGCGGCCGCGCCCCATAGGCCGGGTCGTAGCCCTTGTCGGCGAGCCAGTTCTTGGCGTCCTCGTCGACCTCCAGGGTGATCTTGCGATCGTCCAGAAGCTTCTGCAGGCGCCCGAGCTGGATCTCCACGATCGCCCCCATCTCGGACCGGGCGAGCCGGTGGAACAGGATGATCTCGTCGACCCGGTTGAGGAATTCGGGCCGGAAGTGGCTGCGCACCACGCCCATCACCTCGTCCCGTACCGCCTCGGTTTCCGCACCCGCGGGCTGGTTGACCAGATACTCGGACCCGAGATTCGAGGTCATGATCAGCAGCGTGTTGCGGAAGTCGACCGTGCGCCCCTGCCCGTCGGTGAGCCGCCCGTCGTCGAGCACCTGCAACAGGACGTTGAACACGTCCGGATGCGCCTTCTCGACCTCGTCGAACAGCACGACCTGATAGGGCCGCCGCCGCACGGCCTCGGTGAGGGCGCCGCCCTCCTCGTAGCCGACATAGCCCGGAGGCGCGCCGATCAGCCGGGCGACCGCGTGCTTCTCCATGTACTCGGACATGTCGATGCGCACGAGCGCCGTATCGTCGTCGAACAGGAAGCCGGCGAGCGCCTTGGTCAGCTCGGTCTTGCCGACGCCCGTGGGCCCGAGGAACATGAACGAGCCGATCGGCCGGTTCGGATCCTGCAGGCCTGCGCGGGCGCGCCGGACCGCGGTCGAGACCGCCTCGACCGCTTCGCGCTGGCCGACCACGCGCTTGGCGAGCGCCTCCTCCATGGCCAGGAGCTTCTCGCGCTCGCCCTCCAGCATCTTGTCTACCGGCACGCCGGTCCAACGGGAGACCACGCCAGCGATGTGGGCTGGCGTAACCGCCTCCTCCATCATCGTGTCGCGGCCGTTCTCGGCCTTCGCCTCGATCTCGGCGAGCTGCTTCTCAAGGCCCGGGATCACGCCGTAGGCCAGCTCGCCGGCGCGCTGGTATTGGCCCTGGCGCTGTGCCGCGGCCAGCTCGTTGCGGGCTTCGTCGAGCTTCTTCTTCAAGCCGGCCGCCGTGCCGAGCTTGTCCTTCTCGGCCTTCCAGCGGGCGGTGATCGCCGCCGAGCGCTCTTCGAGATCGCCGAGTTCCTTCTCCAGCCGGACCAGCCGGTCGCGGGAAGCGGAATCGGTCTCCTTCTTGAGCGCCTCCGCCTCGATCTTCAGCCGGACGATCTCGCGGTCGACGTTGTCGAGTTCCTCGGGCTTCGAATCGACCTGCATGCGCAGGCGCGAGCCGGCCTCGTCCACGAGGTCGATCGCCTTGTCGGGCAGGAACCGGTCGGTGATGTAGCGGTTCGACAGCGTCGCCGCCGCCACCAAGGCCGAATCCTGGATGCGCACGCCGTGGTGCTGCTCGTACTTCTCCTTCAGGCCGCGCAGGATCGAGACCGTGTCCTCCACGGTCGGCTCCGAGACGAAGACCGGCTGGAAGCGCCGGGCCAGAGCCGCATCCTTCTCGACGTGCTTGCGGTACTCGTCGAGCGTGGTCGCGCCGACGCAGTGCAGCTCGCCGCGGGCCAGCGCAGGCTTCAGCAGGTTCGAGGCATCCATCGCCCCATCGGCCTTCCCGGCGCCGACCAGCGTATGCATCTCGTCGATGAACAGGATGATCCCACCCGCGGCCGCCGTGACCTCGGAGAGCACGCCCTTCAGCCGCTCCTCGAACTCGCCGCGATACTTCGCGCCGGCGATCAGCGCGCCCATGTCGAGGGCGAGCAGGCTCTTGTCGCGCAAGGATTCGGGCACGTCGCCGTTGATGATGCGCAGGGCCAGCCCCTCGACGATCGCGGTCTTGCCGACGCCGGGCTCGCCGATCAGCACCGGATTGTTCTTGGTTCGCCGGGACAGGACCTGGATGGTCCGCCGGATCTCCTCGTCGCGGCCGATCACCGGGTCGAGCTTGCCGTCCCGGGCGGCCTCGGTGAGGTCGCGGGCATACTTCTTCAGCGCGTCGTAGGCGTTCTCGGCCGAAGCGTTGTCGGCGGTGCGGCCCTTGCGCAGGGCGTTGATGGCGCCGTTCAGCGAGGCGGGGGTGACGCCCGCCGCCTGGAGCGCCCGGCCGGCCTCGGAATCCTTCTCCACCGCCAGGGCGAGGAGCAGACGCTCCACGGTGACGTAGGAATCGCCCGCCTTCTCGGCGGCCTTCTCGGCGGTGTCGAACAGGCGCATCAGCTCACGCGTCGCCTGCGGGGCGGACGCGTTGCCCGAGACCTTCGGCTGCTTGGCGAGCCACTGCTCGGTCTGGGCCAGAGCGACGCGCGACTGACCGCCGGCGCGGTCGATCAGGCCGGCGCATAGGCCCTCCGGATCGTCGAGCAGCACCTTGAGCAGGTGGCCCGGCTGCAATTGCGGATGTCCCTCGCGCATCGCGAGGTTCTGCGCCGCCTGCACGAAGCCCCGGGCGCGTTCGGTGTATTTCTCAAAGTTCATGCACAACCCTCCCGTACCGGCATCCGCCGCCCAAGATGAGGCACGGCGCCACCGAAACGTCGCCCTCCGGCACAGCGCCGCACGAGGGCCCCGGCGCCAATGGTGGCCGCCGGTAGACCGGATGTGGTGTTGCAATTGAGCACCACAAGGGGCGGCGAAGCTCTTGCGCGGCGGATCATTTCAGGGCCACGCTGCGTGCATGACCGATGCGATTCACGTCAGCGCCTTGTACCGCTATCCGGTGAAGGGCCTGAGCCCCGAACCCGTCGAGCGGGCCGACCTCGAGACCAGCGGATTTTTCCCCGGCGACCGGCTCTACGCCATCGAGAACGGGCCCTCGGGCTTCAACGCGGTGGCGCCCCGGCACCAGCCCAAGACCAAGTACCTGATGCTGATGCGCGACGAGGCCCTGGCCCGGTTGCGCACCCGCTACGACGATGCCACGGCGACGCTGACCGTGGAGGGCTGCGGCGATCCGCAGAGCTTCCGCCTCGATACCGAGGCCGGACGCGACGGCCTCGCCGACCTGATGCGCCGGTTCGTCCCCGAGAGTCTGCGCGGCGACCCGAAGGTCCTCGAAGCGCCGCCGCAATACCGGTTCACCGACTCACCCACCGGCTATGTCTCGCTGATCAACCGAGCGAGCGTGGCGGCGGTGGAGGATTACATCGGCACGCCGGTCGATCCCCTGCGCTTCCGCGGCAACCTGCTGATCGAGGGGCTCGCCCCCTTCGCCGAGTTGGAGATGGTCGGCCAAGTGATCGAGGCGCCGAGCGGGCTTCGGCTCAAGATCACCAAGCGGACGGTGCGGTGCGCGGCCACCAATGTCGATCCGACCAGCGGCATCCGCGACTGCGACATCCCCTGGACCCTGGACGCGCGGCTCGGCCACCGCGATCTCGGCGTCTACGCGGAGGTGATCGCGAGTGGCGCGATCGCGCGCGGCGACACCTTGCGGCCTGTGGGCTGAGCGGCGGCGGGCGGCTCCGAAGCCCCTAGCGGGATAATCCGAGCGTCTCCGGATTGCGGTGCAGGGTGTCTACAATCCGCCGCCGCACGTATATGTGGAGCGTGCCGCAGCCTCGGAGCGCGCGATGAAGCAAGTCCTGGTAACCGGGGCGGCCGGGTTCATCGGCTATCACGTGGCCACACGCTGCCTGGAGGCCGGCTGCCGTGTCGTCGGGCTCGATAACCTGAACGGGTATTACGACGTCGCGCTGAAGGAGAGCCGACTCGCCGCGCTCAGGCGTTTCGACGGATTCACGTTCCGGAAGATCGACCTGGCCGACCGGGCAGCCACGGAGGCGGTGTTCCGGGAGCAGGCCTTCGACACGGTCATCCACCTCGCCGCGCAGGCGGGCGTGCGCCACTCGATCGAGAACCCGCACGCCTACGCGCGGAGCAACATCGACGGCTTTCTCAATGTACTGGAGGGCTGCCGGCACGCGCGGATCGGCCACCTGCTCTACGCCTCGTCGAGCTCGGTCTACGGGGCGGTGACGCGGATGCCGTTCTCGGTCCACCAGAACGTCGATCATCCGGTCAGCCTCTACGCGGCGACCAAGAAGGCGAACGAACTCTTCGCCCACAGCTACAGCCACCTCTACGGCATCCCGTGCAGCGGCCTGCGTTTCTTCACGGTCTACGGCCCCTGGGGCCGTCCCGACATGGCGCTGTTCCTGTTCACCCGGGCGATCCTGGCAGACGAGCCCATCCGGGTGTTCGGCCACGGCCGGATGCAGCGCGATTTCACCTATATCGACGACGTCGTCGAAGGCGTCGTGCGCCTCGCCGGGACGCCGGCGTCACGCAATCCCGACTGGAATTCGGACGCGCCCGATCCCGGCAGCAGCAGCGCCCCCTATCGGGTCTACAACATCGGCACCCACCAGCCGGTACCGTTGCTGCGCCTGATCGAGATCCTGGAAGACTGCCTGGGCCGCAGTGCGCGCAAGGAATTCCTGCCGATGCAGCCCGGCGACGTGCCCGCCACCTACGCGGATGTCGAGGATCTCGCGGCCGCGGTCGGGTATGCGCCGAGCACGCCCATCGAGGTCGGCGTGGAGCGGTTCGTCCGCTGGTATCGGGATCACTACCGGGTCTGATCGACTTGGCGGAGACGGCCGTGCGGGTACGGCCGGGCATGACCCTCCGCAGAGTTGCGTCGGCACGTCAACGCATCCTCCGCTTGGGTCCGAGCCGGCCGCAGGCATCCTTCGACAAACCAGCAGACCAGTTTGCGAAACTGGCTCAGTACCGATCTTCCGACGTCACGCCGCCGCCCGGCTCGACATCGGGCGAGGCGTTTGGCGACGGCTCTTCCCGGTCCGGACGCGGCCGGCTCGCCGCGCGCCGGGGGGGCGGTGCCACCTTCTGCGCGGTGCTGGGGGCCGCGGCCTTTCCGGGTGGACCGGCCGGTCCGGGCGGACCCACCGGCCCCTGGGCTCCGCGCGGTCCGGCGGGGCCCATCGGGCCCATCACCCCGGACGGGCCAGTCTCCCCGGCAGGACCGGTTTCGCCAACCGGCCCTGGCCGACCGGGCTCGCCCTGTACGCCTGCAATCCCTGCCGGACCGGGCGGACCGACCGGGCCCGGCATCCCCGTCGCGCCCGCCTCGCCGGTTCGGCCGGTCTCCCCCCTCGGACCCGGCTCACCACGGAGACCCTGCGGTCCGGGCGGTCCGACGATGCCGGGGGCCTGAGGACCCTGCTGCCCACAGCCGCCGACCACGACACCGCGGGATTGCTTCGGCGTCCGAAGCGTCGCGATGCAGGTCTCCGGATGATAGACGACCCGGAACTCGAAATAGCCGTTGCTGTCGGTCCGCTGCGGAAACCGGCCGTCGAGCGTGATCTCGACGTCCGGATCGTCGGCATATCCGATGACCCAGAGGTCGCCCCCGGTGATCTTCGCCGCCTCGATCCGCATCTCGGCCCAGGCGGGAACCGCCCAGGCGGCCCAGACCGCGGCCATCCCGCAGAGGGCGTTGCGCTTTCGCGCTGCGCACATACCAATTTCCATGATCATTTGAGCGGATACCATGCCGCACAGCTCAGGTTAAGCAATAACCTTATCAATATACCGCGTGTGGAAAACCGCAGTTTTCCAACGGTCATTCCGCAAATGCGGAATACGCTAGCAATTGATGCCCGAATGCTCGGCAACCGTTCGACCCGGCTGGGACCGCAGATCGCCCCCGGTGAGGGGCGCGCAGGGCCGAAGGTTTCACGCGCGGCGCCGACATTCCAGTCACACGGGTAACGCGCCGACCTGCCCGCTCAGGCGGCTTCGATGTGGTTTGCGAACACCTTGGCCTCCAGTTCACACGCCGGCATCGGCCGACCGAGGTGGTAGCCCTGGAGAAACGGGCAGCCCATCGTCTGAAGGGTGCGAAGATCCTCGTCGGATTCGACACCCTCGGCCACGACCTCGAGCCCGAGCATGCGACCCAGGCCCAGCACCGCGAGGACCAAACCGCGCTTGTCGTCCGAGGCGCTGAGCCCCGTGACGAAGCTCCGATCGATCTTGATCCGGTCCGCCCGAAGCTGGCGCAGCGACGACAGCGACGAGTAACCGATGCCGAAATCGTCGAGCGCCACGCGAATGCCCGCACGCGACAGGGCCTGGAGCTTGCCCTGAACGGCCGCGATATCGAGGGCAGTCTCCTCGGTGATCTCGATCTCGAGCATGGCGGCCGGCAGGTCGAGGCCCCGCAAGCGCTCGATGACGATTTCGTCCACCGGCACCTGTGCCATCTCCTGAGGGGAGACGTTCATGGCGACGCGGACATTCGCGAGCCCCCGGCCACGCAGGATCTGCATCATCGCGCAGACCTGTTCGAGGATGTAGCGCAGCAGTGACTCGGTCAGCCCCGCGGTCGCCGCCGTGGCCACCAGGTCGGGCGGCGCGATCCAGCCGAGCCGCGGATGCTGCCAGCGCACCAGGGCCTCGAGCCCCACCAGCGTCTGGGCGTCCATGCTGTAGATCGGCTGGAACCACACCTCCGGAGTACCCTCCGCCAGGGCCGTCGAGAGGTCGCGCTCCAGATCGCGACGGATCTGCAGCCGCTCGCGCAGGCCTGCATCGAACATCCGATAGTGGTTCCGACCGGCCGCCTTGGCGGCGTACAGAGCCGCGTCGGCGCAGCTCAGCATCTCCGTCAGGCTCGGTTCCGGGCCGGGATGAACGCCGATGCTCACGCCGAGCCGACCCGCGTCGAAACCATCCAGGGGCTGCGCGACCGCCGCGACGAGGGCCGCCGCCAGCCGATCGTGCGGCATGCCGGACGCGGCGGGGTCGTACAGCACCGCGAACTCGTCGCCCCCGAGCCGCGCTGCGAGGCCGCTCTCCGGCAGCTCCACGCGGATGCGCCGGGCGACCTCGACCAGCACCCGGTCGCCGGCCTTGTGGCCGTACACGTCGTTGACGAGCTTGAAGCCGTCGAGATCGAGCAGCAACAGGCTGATCGACCCGGTCGGGAGGCGGCTCTCAGCTTGCTGGATGAAACCCGCTCGGTTGAGCAGACCCGTCAGGTCGTCATGCGTGGCGCGTCGGCGCATCTCGTCTGCCAGGGCGCTCACGCTGGCATGGGCCTCCGCGCGTGACCGCGCCAGCGCGGTCGCCTCGTTCTTGATCCGGCTCGCCTCCCGGAAACCGGCCTCGCTCCGGAACGCCGTATGCGTCAGGGCGAGGAGGTAGAGCAGCACGCAAGCCGCAAGGCAGGTCCGGTCGAAGTCGCCGACAGCGACGAGGCAGATGGTGACCGAGAGCAGCGGCGACAGGATGAAGGCCAGCGGGATCCGCGCATATGCGGTCCCGTGCGTGACTGCGCCAGCTGTAATGCCGCAGGTGATTGCGAGGTAGAACAGGGTCTGCGTCGAGGTGTAGCCTTCGCAGAGGAGCGGCTGGCAGGCCCAGACCAGGCCGGATAGGAACGCCGCCGCGATGCAGGCGCGCAGGTGCCGATCGACCGATTGCGTGGCCGCGGCGGCCATGGCCGGGGGCGTCTCCGACGTCAGGCCCAACCCGAGACAGGTCGCACGGCACAGGCCGATCCGAGCCAGGTTCACGATCGTGGAGAACGCGAACCAGAGGGCGCCGGCTTCACCGTGCCCACTGTGATACGCGACCAGCATGCTCGCGAGCCCGAGCAGCATGTTGACCGGGATCGCCGTCAGCACGCTGCCGCGCATGGCTTCGAGCTGGTCCCTCCGAACGAGCGCAAGCGAGAGCGCCCCGGCCGGAAGCACCGTCTTACCCAAGCCCGGAGGCACCGGAACCGACATCTCCTGATCCCGAACAATCATCGCGCGCCCATTCAGCGACGCCCGATGATGCTTCATGAATCGTAAGATAATGTTGCAGGGCAACCGGCGTCTACAGATGGCCGGGATTGAGCCGAGCTTTGGGCATCGCCTGTCTTCTGACGCGGTGACGCCGGTTCGGCCTACGTGACGAAATCAAAACAAAGCGCTGGATCCGCTGTCGATCGCCACGCTGCGGCATGCGACACGCGCATAGGAAGTCTTGGCCATGACGTTCGATGGCTCTGCTCCGGGGCGCTCTCGCGTTCCGCCCATCGCGAACGGGGACGGCCCCAGGACCAGGGGTCGCAAGCCATTCCGAGCCTGCGGCCGGACCCCATATCGTGAGTCGGGCCGCGTCCGGGCCCCGGATCCATCATGGCCCTCACGCGCGATCTCCTCGATATCCGACGGATCTACCACGAACCCGTCGTGGCCGATTACCCGCTGGGCCAGGAGATCCTCGCGCGCTTCCCCGATGCCGAGCGCATCTCGGTACCGTCGCACTGGAACATCCCGGACCTGCACGGCAATGCCGGATCGGTGGACGATTGGGTGCGGATCAAGCGCTCGACCCTCGTGCTGGGGGTGAAGAAGGGCCTGACCATGCGTCCGAACGGCCGCAGCGCCCATTTCATCGCGCCCTCGACCTCCAACGGCTGCGCGATGGCCTGTGCCTATTGCTACGTGCCGCGCCGGAAGGGCTTCGCCAACCCGATCTCACTGTTCGTGAATATCGAGCAGGCCTGCGCGGCGATCCAACGCCACGCCGCGCGCCAAGGCCCCCTTCCGGCGCCGGACCTGATCGATCCGGCCTTCTGGATCTACGACATCGGGGAGAACGGCGATCTCTCGGTCGATGCCGCGGTGAGCAGCGGCGTCGGGAGCCTGATCGCGCTGTTCCGCGACCTGCCGAACGCGAAGGCCTCGTTCGCCACCAAGACCGTGAACCGCGACCTGTTGAACTACGATCCGCAGGGCAAGACGCGGATCCGCTTCTCGCTCATGCCGGCGCGCATCGCCCGGATCGTCGACGTGCGCACCGCCCCGATGCCGGAGCGGATCGCCGCCATCAACGATTTCGTGGCGGCGGGCTACGAGGTCCACGCCAACTTCTCGCCCGTGATCCTCTACGAGGGCTGGGAGACCGATTGGCGCGCCCTCTTCGCCGAGATCGACGGCACGCTCTCGGACGCCGCCAGGGCGCAGCTCAAATGCGAGATCATCATGCTGACCCACAACGCGGATCTGCATGCGGTCAATCTGGGCTGGCACCCCCGCGCGGAGGACCTCCTGTGGCGGCCCGACATCCAGGAGGCCAAGGTGTCGGAGGGCGGAGGCGCGAACCTGCGCTACCGGACCGGCTGGAAGGGCCGGTGGCTCACGCGCTTCAAGGCGCTCCTCGCCGAGACCCTGCCCACCTGCACGGTCCGTTACGCGTTCTGAACTCCCGGCCGGGCCCGGCGTTGGAGCGCCATTGAGAGGGGCGGGATCATGTCGACGCACGAATCCTATATTGACGAGGCCGTCGCGCTTGCCGCCGAGAACGTCGCGGCGGGCGGCTCGCCCTACGGGGCCGTGATCGTGCGCGACGGCGCCGTCCTCGTCCGGGCGGCCAACACGGTCCACGCCACCAACGACCCGAGCGCCCATGCCGAGATGGTGGCGTTGCGCGAGGCGAGCCGGATCCTGGGCCGCCGCGATCTGTCCGATTGCGTGATGTATGCGAGCGGGCGCCCCTGCCCGATGTGCCATGCCGCGATGCGGCTCGCCGGCTTCAAGCGAGGCTACTTCGCGTTCTCGGCGGAGGAGGCCGAGCAGTACGGGGCCGGAAGCGCTACGATCTATGCCGAGCTGTGCCAGCCCCTCGACGCGCAACCGATGCAGATCAGCCAGCTTCGGCCGCCAGGCGATTCGCCCTACCCGGCCTGGCGGGCGCGGCGGGACGCCTGACGGATCAGTGCGTCCAGGGCGCGGTGCGGTTGAACTTGAAATTATCCGAGTAGGACAGACCCCTGCGGGCAGCGGGCTTGGCCGGCTGCTCGACGCGGTAGGCGATGCCCTCGCGCTTGGCGTAGGCCACTGCCTCCTCCTCCGTATCGAATTCCAGCCGGACCTGCTGCATCATGTCGGAGGATCCGTTCCAGCCCATCAGCGGATCGATCTCGCGCGGGCTGGTCCGGTCGAACTCCAGAACCCACTGCTTGGTCCGGGCGAGGCCGGACTGCGTGGCGTCCCGGGACGGACGGAAGATGCGGGCACTCGGCATCTGACGCGACAGGCTCCTGAACAAATGGTCGGGGCGATAGGATTCGAACCTACGACCCCCTGGTCCCAAACCAGGTGCGCTACCAGACTGCGCCACACCCCGACACCCCTTTCAGGGTCCTAGATCCCTACCGTTTCGGCCGGTCGATCGCAAGACGGCTGAGAGCCACAACTAGGACGTCGGGCGCCGACGCGCCTTAGCCGGGGCGCCTCGACGGAACTCCCGCCGTGGCGGGCACCGAAAGCATCGTTCGTCATCGAAACCGAATCTCAGGGAACACGGCGGGCAGGCGCTTGGGGCGCAACGAGCGCACTGGTGCGACCGAAAAGCAGCTGAATTCTTCTTCAGCCTGTTAGAGCGTTTTCGGTTTGTGCTGAGTCGGATGGGTTGGGTCCACGCAGGGCGTGGTGCTGATTCATTGCGCGCTCCAGATGAGGAGCATGGCATGGGCCGACCTTACAGCCAGATCTGCGTGGGCGGGTGGTGGACGCGGCAGGCGCGACCTCGCGCCGGCAAGCAGCCAGACGCCTCGGGGTCGGTGCCGCGACGGCGGTCCGCTGGATGACGGCACTGGCCGCGACCGGGACGTTGGCGGCGCGTCGGCAAGGGCGGGCACGCCGCTTCAAGCTCGATCCGCACGAGGCGTTCCTGCACGGTCTGATCGCCGGGTGGGACGACTTCCGCGTCCGCTTGCGGGAGGAACACGCTCTCACGGTCGGGCCGGAGATCCTGCGGAGTTTTCTCGACGCGCGCGACCTGACGAGCAAAAAAAAGACAGCCCGCGCGATTCAGCAGGATCGCCCGGACGTGAAGGCCGCCCGCGATGCGTGGTTCGATGGCCAGCCTGACCTCGATCCCACCCGCTTCGTGTTTCTCGCTGAGACTTGGACGGCCACCAACATGGCCCGCACCCGCATGGCCGGAACCCGCGGGCGCTCGCCGCGCGGAAAGCGGTTGCGCTCTCCTGTCCCGCACTGCCATTGGAAGACCACCACCCTGGTGCCGGGTCTGCGCCTGTCCGGGATTGCCGTGGCGTTCGTGCTGGACGGACCGATCGACCGCGACGTCTTCCGGGCCTACGTCGAGCGCGCTCGTACCCGAACTCATTTCCGGGGACATCGTCGCGATGGACAATCTCAGCAGCCACAAAAGGAAGGCCGTGCGCGCGGCCATCGAAGCGGCCGGCACGCGGTTGCTGTTCCACCCGCCCTACTCGCCGGGCTTCAACCCGATCCAGATGGCCTTCTCCAAGTTCAAGGCGCTGTTGCGCAAGGCTGCCGAGCGCACCGTCGAAGGGCTATGGTCGGCCATCGGGCGGCTCATCGGCACTGTCACCCGAGACGAGTGCGCAAACTTCTTCGCTGCGGCAGGCTACGAACCAGATCAATCCGAAAACGCTCTGGATGCGTCCCCCATCGAGGCTCGGCCCAGAAGCGTCGGTCAACGAACGGGAGCTAGCAGGGCTTCGACCGGTCGGATGCCCAGAAGGTATCAGCGACGTACGCGCGAGC
Organism: Methylobacterium sp. GC_Met_3; assembly: GCF_026540775.1. Taxonomy (NCBI): domain Bacteria; kingdom Pseudomonadati; phylum Pseudomonadota; class Alphaproteobacteria; order Hyphomicrobiales; family Methylobacteriaceae; genus Methylobacterium; species Methylobacterium sp. GC_Met_3. The sequence continues at coordinate 1,705 of NZ_JALNUL010000002.1, read as the reverse complement.
TGATCAAAAACTGTCGCGCCCACACGAGCTGCGGGCATCTCGATACCGTGATAGTGCTTAGACTGGAAACGATCGAATAAGACGACCGAAGCCACGGATAGGAGGGCAATCTAATCCCACGCAACAAATATAACAGGCCGACAATCTCTTTGCAGAGATTTTTGCTGCAGACTTTACAGAGACTCATCATTCGAGTTAAATCACGGTTGAACCGCTAGTCACACAAACGGTGCGAGCAGCATGGCGAAAATAAGCCTAAAAATCTCAGTCGCTTTAGTCACCGCGTCTGCTGTAGCATATTTGTCACAAAGCACCTTTCCTGCTCGGTCAGAAACGACAGGAAACAAAATCGACCTATGCCACTTCAAGAGGACGTTTACCGAAGACTTCAATACACTCAGCGTCTCGGCATCCAACAACGAGAAGACACGTTGGTCGGCCCATACACCGTGGAACGGTGATTTCGGTGACGCGCGATTCATCGATCCTGTCGATATTTTCTCGGATCCTGAAAAAAATGACCCGTTCTCCGTCAAGGACGGTATCCTGACAATCAGGGCAAGAAAACACAGCGACGGCAAGTGGACCTCGGGCCTGCTGTCTTCAGCCGACCCGACTGGGGCTGGCTTTTCACAGGTTTACGGATATTTTGAAGCGCGCATGAAGCTGCCGCCAGGTCCCGGCGTATGGCCAGGGTTTTGGCTGGGTTCGAGCGCTCCGAAGAGTGACCTCAGTCCGGCCCTTGAAGTGGACCCCCTAGAATATTACGGGCAATTTCCTGATGGGTTCCACTCGGGATGGCACCTCTGGAACAAAGAGGATCCGAAAAAAGATCTGGGAAAAGAGGTCGTTACAAAAGTACCAACAGGATCTCTGAGTAGCGATTTTCATACCTATGGTGTTGAAGTATCAAAGGAGTGGTTAGTATTCTATTTTGACCGCGCTGAAATACTCCGATCGCCGACCCCTCCGGAGCATAAAAAACCGCTCATGTTGCTGGTTAATTTAGCCCTGGGGTCTGGTTGGCCGATCGACAAGACTCCAAATCCATCCGTGCTTCTCGTCGACTACGTCTATGCTTTTGCTCGTGATGAAGCAAACGCCACTACCAAGTGCAAAGACTAAGTTAGATGGAGATAATACGTAAGTGGAAACCATAGGTGGGCCTCGATCGAGGCGACGCTGAAGCCGTGGGCTTCGTCGCCGCTGGAGGTAACGGGACGCTTGACCCCGCTATTTGCGAAGGAACGGGGCGCGGCCTCGGCAGGCGCATGCCTCGACGGGCTGCTCGGCGCGAAGCGAGGCCAGGCGGCTTGGATTCGAGCGGAAGCAACGGGCGAACCTGGGCGCTGGCGTTAAGAAGCGTCGCGCGGCCGCTGGGATGCGAATGCCCTGCGCGCTGTGGCGCGGGACTATGCCTTGAAGTCGCACGCTGACCCCGACGCGGCTCAGGTTCTCGACGTTACAGTCGTTCTCGAACGGGGTAGAGCCTCGTGTGGCGCGCATCGCCAGTACACTGGCTCAGCCGGCGGAATCACGAATTGTCAGATCGATGTGTTTGCGGCCTACGCCTCGCAACAAGATCTTGCGTTCATCGATTCGGCCTCCTACTGCTCAAAACCTGAGCGGCGGATACGGTCCGGTCAGCCGCGACTACGTGCCGAAGGACCGACCTTCGCGATCAAGCCTGGCCTCGCGCGCTAGT
>NZ_JALNUL010000199.1:0-348 GCF_026540775.1 Methylobacterium sp. GC_Met_3 | reverse complement strand
GTCGGTGACGTAGTAGCCGGGGGCGAGCGCGCCGCCGGAGATGAACGAGCTGTTCCGGCTGCGGCCGAAGTCGAGGTACTGGGCGTCGGCCTCGATGCCGAACACCACGCCGTTGCCCGGGGTCAGCTGGAAGTTGTAGCCGATCTGGGCGCCGCCGGAGAAGCCGTCCTGGCTGTTGTTGCGGAAGGTGGCGACGGTGCCGGGGGTGGCGTAGGGGAAGGGCACGCCGAAGCTGTTGCCGGTGGAGCGGCTGGAGGCGTCGAAGGCGTAGCCGGCGTTGATACCGAAGTAGGCGCCCGACCAGGTGAACACCGGCACGGGGGTGAACACGGGCGGCGGGGCGGCGCG
>NZ_JALNUL010000198.1:0-354 GCF_026540775.1 Methylobacterium sp. GC_Met_3 | reverse complement strand
CTTTGGTGGGTCAGGTGCTGGCGGACGTCGCCTCGGGAAACTTGTAGCCCCCGAGCGACGCAGGCAGGCGGTGGACGGCATCCGTGAGAAGTACGGCCTCGCGGAACGTCACGCCTGCCGGATCGTCGGTCGGCACCGCGGCACGCAACGCTACGTGCCTACCGTGCCGGCCGACGAGGATGCACCGACCCAGGCCATGATCGCCCTGGCGTCCGAGTACGGACGCTACGGCTACCGCCGAGTCACCGCGCCGCTACAGGCAGCCGGCTGGCAGGTCGGCAAAGACCGGGTTCGGCGCATCTGGCGTCGCGAGGGGCTGAAGGTCCCCAGCCGACATGGACCCCGCAGCCGCCT
>NZ_JALNUL010000197.1:0-356 GCF_026540775.1 Methylobacterium sp. GC_Met_3 | reverse complement strand
ACGCTGCGCTACTCGCTGTACAACACCGAGCTGAAGGTGCCGAACACCCTCAAGCGGCCGTACGACGACTGCACGAACCCGATCTCGGGCTATACGTCTGTCTACGCCGCGGGCACGATCATCAACGGACACGACGTCGGCGGCCAAGCGGTCTATCCGAGTTGTGCGTATGACGGCGAGGCCTCGATCGCGATCAAAGCTTCGCAGGGCAACACGCTGACCTCGCTGGCCGGTCTGACGCTCGCCTACTCGACGCTCGACGTAGTCGGCGCCCCGCATAATGGGCTCTACGCCGAATTGAAGCCCGACGTCGCGGGCTTGGGCGGAGACTCGAAGTTCTTCCGGGTCACCGCCGA
>NZ_JALNUL010000196.1:0-394 GCF_026540775.1 Methylobacterium sp. GC_Met_3 | reverse complement strand
GTGGCTGAACGACGGCTCCTGCGTGCGGCTACGACCGCTTCACCGCAATCACGTCTGGAGCTTCGACTTCGTGCAAGCCCAGACGCACGATGGGCGCTCTCTGCGCATCCTGACGCTGATCGACGAGCACAGCCGGGCCTGCCTCGCGCTGAGGGTGGCGCGGCGCATCAACAGCGTCGGCGTGATCGAGGCGCTGGCCGACGCGCTGTGCCTGCACGGCATCCCGGAGCACATTCGCTGCGACAATGGCCCAGAGATGATCTCCAAGGCGTTGCGCAAATGGGTCGCCAAAGCTGGCTCACAGATCCAGTACATCGCGCCAGGATCCCCGTGGGAGAATGGTGACTTGCGAGAGCTTCAACGGCAAGCTGCGCGACGAGTGCCTACGCCAGGA
>NZ_JALNUL010000195.1:0-420 GCF_026540775.1 Methylobacterium sp. GC_Met_3 | reverse complement strand
CAAAATAGGAACATTGTCAAGGGCGGTAGGCCAGAACTCACCGTCATTCAGATGGCTTCGACGACGTCCCATCAAAGGAGGCCGCCAGCTGCGGCCAACCGCTCGCATAACGTCGGCTTGCGGAACTGCACGTGATCAGGCGCGGCGGCTTTCGACCCACGGCAGAGTTCCAAAGAGTCCGCGGCGCATCCTCGAAAGCAGTCACTCCTCCGCGGTATGGCAACCTCGATGGGCGGGCTGCAGACATCGGTATCCGGCCCTTGAGCAAGCGTTGCGGATTGCAGCTTAAGTTGATGTTGAGCCGACCGATCTTGTGTGCAGAGGGCTTTCTCAAACAAAAAAGCCCGGCCTCTCGGCCGGGCTAGTCGGGGTCCCTTTGCACGGGGACATCAAGATCGGAGCTTTGGAGAGGACCGATCT
>NZ_JALNUL010000194.1:0-436 GCF_026540775.1 Methylobacterium sp. GC_Met_3 | reverse complement strand
AATCTTCTGGCGTGAGGCGCTTCGTCACCCTTCGCTCAGGCTGTCTCAAGGTCTGAATGTTGCGAACTTACGATCTGGAACAGCTCCGCGATTGCTTGGCACGCGTCCATGAAGCTCCGAACTCTCCTCAATGCAGTTCTGTCCTGGCTGCTCTGGCGAGAAACTAGCCAGCCTAAACCTATGCGACAATGGCCTGAAGACGAGACTGTCTGGCTCAATGAGAACGACGCTCGCCGTCCGAGTTCGGCACGGCAAATCCTCTCCGCCGTAGCTTCACTCCGGTCGCGCGGCCAGTACGTGGTGTGCTTGGAAGGGCGTGGCAAGATCATCAAAGGGCCGGTCAGCGCACTTACGTTGTGTGATGCTGAGGCTGAGATCCAATTCGTTTTCCGCCTCACGCCGCTCGGGTACGGTGATGACTTTTGATAAGCCGAAT
>NZ_JALNUL010000193.1:0-449 GCF_026540775.1 Methylobacterium sp. GC_Met_3 | reverse complement strand
TCGCCGCGCTCACCCCCCATGTCGACGCCGCCTTCTACGCCACGTGGTACGGCATCACCGCCGATCCCGTGCGCGACTACCTCGTCCACGGATGGCGCGAGGGCCGCGACCCCCGCCCGGACTTCTCCTCCGCCGATCACCTCGCCGCGCACCCCGTCCTGGCCAAAGCCGGGATCAACCCGTTCCTGCACGCCCTCGTGCGCCAAGCCGGCAGCCTCGCGGAGGCCGGCACGGCGGTTCTGCCCCCGCCCGACACCCGCCAGGCCCAGCGCCTCGCCCGGCGGCTGGTCGACGGGCCGTTCTACCTCGCCGCCAACCCCGACCTGCAGCAAGCCGGCGTCGACCCGGCCGCGCACTACATGGCCTCGGGCTGGCGCGAGGGCCGCGAGCCGGCGCCACAATTCGACACCCTGGCCTACTGCCTGACCCGCGGTATCACCTACGCCACC
>NZ_JALNUL010000192.1:0-461 GCF_026540775.1 Methylobacterium sp. GC_Met_3 | reverse complement strand
TTGTCGGCCAGCACGACGCGGCAAGTCGGTAGGCGTTCGAGCATCAGCGCGCCGGCCTTGCAGTCAGCGACCTGCCCGCCGGTTAGCAGAAAGGCGAGCGGGCGGCAGGCGCGGTCGGTGAGGGCGTGGATCTTGGTCGTGCGCCCGCCACGCGAGCGGCCGATGGCTTGGTTCTGCTCCCCCCTTTACCCCCGGCGGCGCAGCGGTGGGCCTTCACGGCGGTGGAGTCGATCAGCACCTGGGACGGCGGGCCGCCGGCTTGCGCCAGCGTCTCGAACAAGCCGACCCAGACCCCCTTGGCCGCCCAACGCACGAAGCGGTTGTAGAGCGTCTTCTTCGGCCCGTAGACCTCCCGTGGCGCGTCTGTCCAGCGGCCGCCGGATTTGAGCACGTGGACGATACCACTGATCACGCGTCGGTCGTCCACGCGCTCCTTGCCCCGCGTGTCGGTGGGCAGGTGC
>NZ_JALNUL010000191.1:0-527 GCF_026540775.1 Methylobacterium sp. GC_Met_3 | reverse complement strand
CCCTGGTCGACATGGGCGATCTGCGGGACGAGGTTGTTCTGGTAGCCCGAGAAGTCCGTGCTGTTGAAGAACGCGTCGGTGCGCAGATAGGCGAAGGGCGTGAACTTCTGGCCGATGTCGTCGATGAAGCTGCGCCGCCAGGACAGCTCCGCGGAGGCGCGGGTGTTGTTGCCGGCGAGCCCCTGGACCGCGCAGGTGCCGCGCTGGAACACCGTGCAGGTCTGGTAAAGGGCGTAGCTAGTACCTTTGTAGCTTGGCGAGAGCAGGTAGCTCGACGTCCGCGGCAGGCCCTGGAACTGCGTCGTCTCGCGGTTGAGGCTGGTGATGTTCGCCTGGAAGCGCACCTCGCCGCCGATCTCGGCGGGGCCGTTGATGCGCTTGTCGTAGTCGATCACCGGCGCGACGATCGGCTGCTGCTTCTGCCAGTCGAAGCTCGACAGGCCCTTGAAGTAGTAGCCCCGCGCCTCGAACCACGAACGGTCGCCCTGGCCGATCAGGTAGGCGGTCGAGGTCGCCTCGCGGAAATA
>NZ_JALNUL010000190.1:0-539 GCF_026540775.1 Methylobacterium sp. GC_Met_3 | reverse complement strand
CGGCTCAGGTTTCGCCGCGCATGGGCCGCATGAGGGCGCCGAGGAGGAAGCCGAGCTGCCCGCAGACCAGGAGGGCGAGGCCGCGCCGCATGCTCCCGCCGGTGCTGAGGTGGTGGACGTACACCCCGTAGGCCAGCTCGCCCGCCACAACCGGCAGGAACGCCAGCAGCCACCACACCGAGCCGAACCGGCCCAGACCCAGCCCGAGCAGCGCGTTCAGCAACAGACCCTTCATCGCCGCCCGTCCCCGTCCCCGCCTGGGTCGGGTGGTAGACCGATCCCGAAGCCCGCGCCATCGGCCCGGGCCTGCCTCAGCGTTCGTCCCACACCCGCCGCAGCGGAGACCTCACCGGCTGCCGCGCTGGGCCAGCACCGCCGGGATGGTGCGCAGCATGATCGCGATGTCCCGGCGCAGGCTCCAGCGGCTGGCATAATCCAGATCCAGCGCCACCCGCTCGGCGTAGCTCGTGTCCGAGCGGCCCGACACCTGCCACAGCCCGGTCACCCCGGGGGGCACGGCAAAGCAGGTCTGGAACGCG
>NZ_JALNUL010000019.1:0-90980 GCF_026540775.1 Methylobacterium sp. GC_Met_3 | reverse complement strand
TCAGTACAAACTTTCGTAAGTACCTCACGAGGAGAAGTCAAGTACCTTGGCTTTCGCCAGATCTACTTTTCTTAACCTCGGGAAACCCGCCCGACCCGGCCGTTTTGCTTCGGCACCGCGTCGGGAGGCGCCGTATAGGCTGAGCCCGCCCGGCCTGTCAATCGACCTTTTCCCGGCGAAACAACCGGACCCGGAAGCCCCGGCATCCCGTCGGCGGACAGCGACACCCCCTGAAGGGCGGCCCATCCATTCGCACGTGAAAGGCATCTCGCAACCCGCCGGAGCTAAGCCCGACACGGCGACGCCCCGCCGAAGCGGAACCGCGCAATCCGTGGCTGAGAGATTTCGGCGGACGGTGTTCCGTCGCTGCCGATGGACCCGATATGGCGAAACTCGGCCGATCTTGCAAGGCTCGTGGCGTCGCAGGGCTGCCCTATGCGTCCGCAGCGGGCTTATGGCAGCACCGGGCTGCGATGCGCTCGCCCTGACCTGCGCCGTCTGTGCGGACCCGCCCGGCGTTCCAGCACCAGCCCTAGTTGCGCGTGCCGCGCGAGGGCGCACGGTTGATCTGAGGGAGACGGCCTCGGCTCCGTCGCTGCCTTCATGCGGGTTCGGCGACCGACGGGTGAAACCCGCGCGTCACGCCGTCGAATAGGCGTCATCGCGACCAGTCCCGGACCGAACGGATGACGTTGATGAACGACCTCACAGGGGCGCCGCCCGGCATGACCGGGCGCAGCCTGCTCCTGCGCCTGTCCATGATCGGCGCGGTGGTGGCCGGCACGGCCGGTGGCTTCGCGTATGCGGGGGGCTGGCTGTCGCCCGGCCTCCTCACCCCGGCGCGGATCGTCGATCGCTTTGAGGCGGTGAACGGCCCCCATCCCGGCTTCCGGCGCAACCACGCCAAGGGCCTGTGCGTCGCGGGGCGCTTCGCCGCCAACGGCGCGGGCGCACGTCTCTCGACAGCCACCGTGTTCGCCCCCGGGCAGGTGACCCCCGTCCTGGGTCGGGTCGCGCTGGCGGGCGGGCAGCCCTACGAGGCCGATGCCGAGACCACCGTGCGCAGCCTCGCCCTGCTGTTCCGATCGCCGGACGGCGCGGAATGGCGCACCGGCATGAACAACATCCCGGTCTTCCCCGTGCGCACGCCGGAGGCCTTCTACGAGCAGCTCCGCGCCGCCAAGCCCGATCCCGCCACCGGCAAGCCCGACCCCGCCCGCATGGCGGCGTTCTTCGCGGCCCATCCCAAGAGCGCGCGGGCCGCGTCCCTGATCAAAGCGCGGACCGTCACCACCGGCTTCGCCGACAGCACCTTCTGGAGCCTGAACGCCTTCCGGTTCGTGGCCGCCGACGGCACCGTGCGACCGGTGCGCTGGGCCTTCATCCCGGAGCGGACGGCCGCGCCCGAGACCGCCGGCGGGACCGGTTCGCCCGACCCAAATGGGCTGTTCGATGCGTTCGAGGCGCAGTTGCGCCAGGGTCCGCAGCGCTGGCACCTCGTGGTGACGCTCGGCCGGGCGGAGGACCCCACCGCCGACGCGACGCAGCCCTGGCCCGCCGACCGCGAGGGCGTGGATGTCGGCACCCTGACTCTCACCGAGACCATGCCGGAAGCGCCCCACACCTGCCGGGACGTCAACTTCGACCCGCTCGTCCTGCCGGAGGGCATCGCACCGAGCGACGATCCGCTGCTCAGCGCGCGCTCTGCGGCCTACGCGCAGTCCTTCACCCGCCGCGCCGGCGAGGCGAAGGCGCCGAGCGCCGTGACCGCGCCGATCCACGGAGCTGCCCGGTGACCGAACCCGCGCGCTTCAACTGGCCGGCCCTCCTGCTCCACTGGGGCATGGCGGCGATGATCCTGGCCATGCTGCTGATCGGCGTCGCCATGGTGACGTCGCTCGCCCACTATCACGCCCTGGTCGCGCTGCACCGACCCCTCGGCCTCCTGATCCTGCTCCTTGCCGGCCTGCGGCTGGTCAATCGCTGGCGCCATCCGCCCCCGCCCCTGCCGGCGGATCTGCCCGCGTGGCAGCGGATCGCCGCCCACGGCTCGCATATCGCGCTCTACGGGCTGATGCTGGCCCTGCCGCTGGTCGGCTGGGGCATGCTGTCAGCGGCACGCTATCCGATCGTGCTGGCCGGGCCGGTGGTGCTGCCGCCGATCCTGCCGCAGGACCCGATGCTCGCCGCGGCGCTGCGGCACCTCCATACCGGGCTCGCCTATGCCCTGTTCGCCGTCTTTCTGGCGCATCTCGGGGCGGCGCTGATGCACGCGCTGATCCGCCAGGACGGCGTCTTCGCCAGCATGGCCCCCTGGCGACCACGTCGGTAAGGTCCGGGCGGCATCGGGCCGGCCGACCTGAATATCCGCACTGCGTGTTTCCCAGCCGGTCCGGTCGATGGCCGGGGGCCGCGTGGCGCCCCCGGCCGGTTCCCTCAGGTCAGAGGCTGGGGTGCAGGCCCCGAACCGGGCTGACGCCCTCCAGCACCGAGGCCACGTGCAGGATCGTCGACTCCGCCTGCCAGCTTCCAACCAGCTGCACGTTGATCGGCAGGCCCTCGCGGCTCGTCCCAAACCGCATCGACAGGCCCGGAAGGCCGGTGACGTTCAGGGGCACGGTCGCGCCCTGCAGATAGGTCAGATCGACCGTCTCGCCGTTGACGACGAGTTCCTGGATGCCGTGCTTGTGCGCCGGTACCGGCAGCACCGGGGTGAGGAGCACGTCGAAGGTCCGGAAGAAGGCCGCGTAGCCGTCCCGGAGCCGCTCCGCCGCCTGCTCGGCCGCGACGTAGTCCTCCACCGACGTTTCCGGCAGGGACAACATGGTCTTGGCCATCTTGTACATCTGGTCCTCGTGCCCGGCCGTCGCCGCGCGGAACGCCGGCTTCATCTCCATGACGTGGAGCGTGTTGAACACGTCGAGGGCGAAGTCGCGCTCCAGCGCCGGGATGCGCACCTCCTCCACGTGGTGACCCTCGCCCTTGAGGGCCTCGGCCGCAGCCTGCACGGTCGCGGCGACCTCCGTGTCGATGGGACCGAAGCCCGGCCCGACCATCCAGCCGACCCGGAGCTTGCGATCCGGCGCGGCGCCGAGGCCGGCATCGAACGGGACGGTGCTGCTCGCGAAGGCGTCCTGCCCGTCGGGACCGGCGATTTGCGAGAACGCGAGCGCGAGGTCGCGGATCGAACGCGCCATCGGGCCGACGTGCCAGAAGCGGCGGGGCGCCCGCGGCCAGATGCCGGTCATGGGCACGCGCCCGTGGGTCGCCTTCAGCGAGACGATGCCGGTCTGCGCGGCCGGGCCGCGCACCGATATCGCGAGATCGGTGCCGAGGCCGAGCGGCGACATACCCGCCGCGATGGCCGCCGATTCGCCGCCGCTGGAGCCCCCCGGCGTACGCTCAAGGTCCCACGGGTTGTTCGAGCGGCCGGAGAGCAGGTTGTCGCTCTCGATCCAGTAGGAGAACTCCGGGAGGTTGGTCTTGGCGAGCAGGATGCCGCCGGCCCTCTTCAGGCGCGCCACGCTGGTGGCGTCGGCGTCGGGCACCCGGCCCTTGAAGATCGGCGAGCCGCGTTGGGTGAGCACGCCGGCGGTGTCGATGGAGTCCTTCACGGTGAACGGCACGCCGTGCAGGGGCCCGAGTTCCCCGCCGGCCATGAGTGCCGCCTCCGCGTCCCGCGCGGCGGCCAGCGCACCTTCCGCGACCGCGACGATGGCATTGACCTTCGGATCGACCGCGTCGATGCGGTCGAGGTGCGCCTGCACGACCTCGACCGGTGAGAGCTGCTTGGTCCGGATCAATTCGGCGAGCCGGGTCGCGTCCGAGAAAACGATGTCCGTGGTCATGGGCTGGATCCTTCGAGGTCGCCGATGCGAGTGGCGTGCGCCGCTTCGGGAGGGTGACGATCAGGGGTTGGTTGGCAGGATTCGGCGCCGCCGGGGGCGCCTGCGTCCTCAGCGGTTGGCGAGGCGGGCGACGAGACGCTCGGCGGCGGGGCCGGAGGAGGCCGGGTTCTGGCCGGTGATGAGCAGGCCGTCCGTCACCACGAAGGGTCCCCAGTCGGCACCCTTGGCGTAGAGGCCGCCGTTCCGCTTCAGCTCATCCTCGACGAGGAACGGGACCACCTCTGTGAGGCCGACGGCCTCCTCCTCGGTGTTCGTGAAGCCGGTGACGTTCCTGCCTTCGACCAGCGGCTTCACCTCGGGCGCCTTGGCATGGCGCAGGACGCCGGGGGCGTGGCAGACGAGGGCCACGGGCTTGCCGGCCCCGAGGGTGGTCTCGATCAGCGAGATCGAGGCAGGGTCCTCGGCGAGGTCCCAGAGAGGCCCGTGCCCGCCGGGATAGAAGACGGCGTCGAAACCCGCGTGGCTAACGGCGTCGAGTCGGCCCGTCTCGGCCAGCGCCGCCATGGCCGCCGCGTCGGCTTCGAAGCGGCGCGTCGCGTCCGTCTGGAAGCTCGGCTCGGCGCTCTTCGGATCGAGCGGCGGGCGGCCACCCTTGGGCGACACCAGGACCACCTCCGCCCCCGCATCCTTGAACACGTAGTAGGGCGCCGCGAGCTCCTCCAGCCAGAAGCCGGTCTTCCGGCCGGTGTCGCCGAGCCGGTCGTGCGAGGTCAGCACCATCAGGATCTTCATCGTCGGTCTCCAGGTCTTTCGCTTGTGTTGGGAAGGTTTTGGGTTCGGGGCCGAGCTCGGAGCGGGCCCGGGGGAGGCGAGCCGGCGCTAGCGCGCCTTCGGGGTGCGTCCGGCCGCCGCGTCGCGCGGCTGCGCGGCTTGTGCAGGGCGGAACTCCGGATTCGCGCGGCGGACCTCGTCGAACCGGGCCATGCGGACGGCGCCGATGGTCTCGAGGGTGATCCGCTCCTGCGCCGTTGCTTGGGGTCCGGTCAGGAGTGCCATCAGCCCCGCGGCGATGAGGGTCGCGGCGACAGAGGTTTTGGCGTGGTGGGGCATGGGTTTTCTCCGTCTGTGTGCCGCTCCCTGACCGGCCGGGGGGAGATGATCGGCCCAGCTGAAAGTAGACCGGTCGTCTCAGATTTGGACGCAACGAGGGGCTGCGTCCTGCGAAGTTGGAGGCGGTGGATCAGCGCGCCGTGAGGCCCAGGATGCGCCGGGTCGTCCCGATGGCCGCCGCGAACGGTGCGTCGGTCCGGACGATCTTGGCCATCAGGCTCGCACCGAGCCAGACGTGGTACAGGTCTTCGGCGGTCGTATGCGGCTCGCTCTCGACCGTGAGCGAGCCCTCCGCCACGCCCGCCGCAATGGCTTGCGACAGCCGTTCGATGATCGCAGCGGTACCGGCCTTGAGGGCCAAGCGCATCGCCTCGGACAGGTCCGAGACTTCCGCCGCCAGCTTCACCGCGAGGCATTTACGCTGGTAGTCGACGCTGCCCTGCGTCGCCTGCCATTTGCGCCAGTAATTCATCAGGCGCTCGGCATGGCTCAACCCCGGCTCGGCAAGCGTCGTGTCGAGGTCGGCGAGATAACTTTCGAAGTAGTCCGCCAAGAGAGCCTCGCCGAAGGCCTCCTTGGATCCGAAGTAGTGGTAGAACGACCCTTTCGGCACGCCGGCCGAGGTCAGGATCTCGTTGAGCCCAACCCCGGAGAACCCCTTCGCGCCGATCAGGCCGTAGGCGGTGTCGAGGATCCCCTGCCGGGTGTCGGTATGTGCGGTGACGCGTGCCATGACGGTGAGATAGGCGGGATTAGACCGGTCGTCTAGTGATCCTTCGCATTTTTTGTTCGGAAGGCTGATTGAGCTTGGCCAAGTCGTTGTGCTGACCCTGATGCAAGCTACGACCGTCTTTAGAGCCGTATCCGCTTCCAAGCTGCGGGGGTGTCACCTGCTTCGATCAAATCCCCTCGAACATAACCACCACCCGAGCGCGTCGGCCACGGTCCGATGCGTGGAACACAGGCGATCAAGGACCGGATATCGTTCTCTTGAAAGTCTGATCCGTTCTCCATAAAGAACGCGCCAGGGTTCGGCCGGAGGCGCCGCCCGGGCATGGAGGAGAGTCGATGTCAGACGGATTCGCGGCCCGTACCGTCGCGGCAGCCAATGGTGTTGCGCAGGATTCGGCCTTCGGGGCGGTCATCGCACCGATCCACCTGTCGACCACCTTCAAGTTCCCGGCCTTCGAGCAGCCCGGCCCGTACGATTACTCGCGCCTCGGCAACCCGACGCGGGACGCGCTGGCCGACACGATCGCCAAGCTCGAAGGCGGCGCCCGGGCCGTGATCGTGGCGAGCGGCATGGCGGCCCTCGACCTCGCCCTGTCGAGCCTGCGGCCGGGCGACCTGCTAGTCGCGCCGCACGATCTTTACGGCGGCACACACCGCCTGCTGAGCTTCCGCGCCGCCCGGGGCCATTACCGTGTGGACTTCGTCGACCAGACCGACCCGGACGCCTTGGCGGCGGCGCTCGCCGGACGGCCGAAGGTCGTGCTCATCGAGACGCCGAGCAACCCGCTGATGCGAGTCGTGGATGTCCGGCGCATCGCCGCCGACGCTAAGGCCGCGGGCGCCCTCGTGGTGGTCGACAATACCTTCCTGTCGCCGGCCCTGCAGCAACCGATCGCCCTGGGGGCGGATCTCGTCGTCCACTCCACCACCAAGTTCCTCAACGGTCATTCCGATGTGATCGGCGGGGCGGTGATCGCCGCCGACAAGGCCGTGGGCGAGGAACTCGCCGCCTGGGCGAACACGATCGGCGTCACGGGCTCGCCGCTCGACGCCTACCTGACGCTCCGGGGCCTGCGGACCCTGTTCGTGCGCGTGGACCAGCAGCAGCGCAACGCGGGGCGGATCGCCGCCTTCCTGGATGCGCATCCGGCCGTGAGCCGCGTCCACTACCCGGGCCTGCCGTCCCATCCCGGGCACGCCCTCGCCAAGGCGCAGCAGGCGGGCTTCGGCGCCATGCTGAGCTTCGAACTCGCGGGCGGGCTCGATGCGGTGCGGGCGTTCGTGGGCGCCGTGCGGGTCTTCACCCTGGCCGAGTCCCTGGGCGGGGTCGAGAGCCTGGTCGCCCACCCGCCGACCATGACCCATGCGGCCATGGACCCGGACGCGCGGGCGATCGCCGGCATCACCGACGGGCTGCTGCGCCTCTCAATCGGGCTGGAGGCGGAGGACGACCTGTTGGCCGACTTGTCGCGCGGCCTCGAAGCCGTGGGTGGGTGAGCAGGCCGCTCACCCCTCCTCGATCACGCTGAACCCGGACTCGTCCTCGACTACCCGGAAGCGGGAGAGCCGCAGGGTCTGTGAGCGCTCGGCGGCCTCGTCCCGGCACTTGAGGACGTGGACGGCCCGGTTGACCACCTGCAGATTCGGCGCGCCCCAGTAGGCGAGGAGGTCCGGCCAGGGACGGGTGCGGTGCTCCCGCCAGACCTGATAGAGCGGCAGGGCGTGATCGACCTCGGCGGTGCGCAGCAGCCGCTTGCCGGAGGTCGCGCAGCGATGCCGCTGACGAAGCTTCAGCGCCCGGACCTGCGCGTGCGGGGCGAGCCAGAACTTCCAGGCCGTGACACAGGCCGCATGCCAGCCGGCCCTGGCGTTGGGCGTACCGCCGCCCCAGAGATCCCGGTGCCAGCCGAACCGGTAGACCGGCTGGCCGCAGATGCAGCAGGCGCCGCGGCCGCGGGCGAAGGCGGGATCCCGAAAGGGCGCGGGCGGTGTCCGGAAACTGCCGGTGCGCCCCTCCCCCGAGCCGTCACGGCCGATCTGCCACGTCCAGCCCTCCGGCGTGCCGGAGCGGGCCGCCAGGGCGCGGGCGAGCCGGTCAGCCCGGAGAACATGGCTGCGCCAATAGCTCTCCACGGCGAGGCGCGGCGTCGGCGGGGTCAGGGGCCGCGCCAGGGCGTGCCGGAGGACCGGGACGGGGAAGACCGGCGGCAGCGCCCGCTCCAGTCGCGCCCGAGCCTGCACGTTCCGAAGGGTGCGCCACTGCGATGTCGTCATCCCGGTCGGTGCTACTAGAATGCGGGCGGGACCGCGATGACGCCGCCGCCACAGGGGTTGTCGCATAGAGTAAACGCAATGTTTCCCGTGAAACATCGACGGCCTGGACGCACCTGAAACAGCGCGGCCTCCAGAGTGCTCGTTGCCACCGTGCCAGGCGGGTCTTAGGACGACCGGGCTTGAAGCGCTCGCACCCGGCCCTCCGGGTCGGCCAAGGATATCCGCCGTGCTCACCGGTCCGTGCCTCATCGTCCAGCCGATCCACGCGGCGGGTCTCGATCGGCTGCGCGCGGCCGGGCTTGAGCCGCGCGCAGCCCGCGGCACCGACGCCGAGACCCTGGCCCGCGACGTCGCTGGCTGCGTCGCGGTCATCACCCGCAACACCGGCTTCCCGGCCGAGGCCATCGCGGCGGCAACGGAGCTGCGGGTGATCGGCGTGCACGGCACCGGCACCGATCACGTGGCCAAGGCGGCGGCGAGCGAGGCCGGCATCGTTGTGGTCAACACCCCCGGCGCCAACGCCGTCTCGGTGGCCGAGCACACGCTGGCGCTGATCTTCGCCCTGGCGAAGGCCCTGCCGGGGGCCGACCGGTCGGTCCGGCAGGGCGACGACAGCTTCAAGTTCACCACCCGCTTGGTCGAGCTCGCCGGCCTCACCCTCGGCCTCGTCGGGTTCGGGGCGATCGGGCAGGCCACGGCCCGGCTCGGCGGCGCCCTCGGCCTGCGGGTCCTGGCCTACGGACCGAGCCGCCCGGAAACGGATTTCGCCACGGCCGGCGCCCTGCGCGCCACCTCGGTGGAGGCGGTGCTGGCAGAGGCCGACATCGTCTCGCTGCACCTGCCGCTCACGCCCAGCACACGCGGATTGATCGGCCGGGAGCAGTTCGCCCGGATGAAGCGAGGCGCGTTCCTGATCAACACCAGCCGTGGCGGCCTGATCGACGAGGCGGATCTGATGGACGCCCTGGAGGCCGGCACGATCGCCGGCGCCGGGCTCGACGTCTTTGCGCAGGAGCCGCTGCCCGGAGGCCATCCCCTCGCCGACCAGGAGCGGGTGATCCTCACGCCCCATGTCGGCGGCTCGACCGAGGCTGCCCTGATCCGTACCGCTGAGACCGCCGCGACCCGGGTCATCGACGTGTTGGCCGGTCGTCATCCCGGCGGACTGGTCAACCCGGAGATCTGGGATCGGCGGCGCGGGGTGTGAGACAGCTCCGTGCCGGGCGGGCTCGACATACTGAGGCATGACGTCAAAGCATGGAGGCTATGAAAGCGCGTGGTCCGCATGCCTTCCGGCGCGTCGAGCCATTGCCTACCGCACTGCGATATCCTATCTGTGCATTGCGGGATGGCGATGGCGTCGCCCTCCCGCTGCCCTTCTTGGGCGTTTCCTCCCTAGACTTCGGGCCGCTCCTTCGGGAGTGGCCTTTTTTGTTTTCGGACCGGATTCAACGTCGGCTGCCGTTCTCAGAACGCTATTAAAGCAGTCAAGCGGAACCGGGAGCTTGACCGTACGTTTTCCCGTCATGAAATACGCCCGCCCCATCCTCGTAACCACGGTCCTTGCCGTATTCGGGCTGGGAGTGGCGACTCAGAACCTGCATTCACGCGATCGCAACGCGCCGAGACGGCCCGTCGCGGTCGCCGAATCGATCAAGCCGGTGGCCTGGATCGATCCGCCGGCCCACGGCACCCCCGAGATTATCCCGGCACCCGCATCGGTGCAGCCGGGGCTCCTGACCGCCGCCGCAACCCCACCGGCTGCGACAGCTCTCCCCATCGAACCGCCCCGCAGCAGCGCGAACCACCGGGGGAAGGCAGCGGAGCGGAAGAACCGATCCAGGGTTGCCCATCTAAATCGTCCCACCCGCGCCCGCACCGCCGCAGTCGATCCCGCCGTGATGCCGCAACCTGCGCCTCGGCCGACACCGGACGCGTCGGGGCGGATCGATCCGATCGGCGACATCCTGCGCGGCCTCGGATTCGGCCGCGACAGCTGATCCGCGCCTCCTACTCGACGTGGATGGTCAGCTTCATCTTCGGATGAATGCCGCACTGGATCACGAAATCTCCCGGCTCGACCAGCGTCAGCCGTGTCTCGGTGCCGGGCTCCTGATCGCCGGCATCGAACGAGAACCGATCCGCTTCGATGAAGGCATGGTGGGTGAAGCTCTCATCGCCGTTGCGCAGGGTGATCGTGTCGCCCCGCCGGAGATACAGGTCGGTGGGCGCATAGTGGCGGCCTTTCTGCAGCACGATCCGGGCCGCGGTCGATAGGGTCGCCCGCGCGGTTTCCAGCGCTGCGCCGGTGGCTGCGAGGGTGAGCGTACCGACAATGAGGACGGAACGCAGGCGCCTGCTGGCAGGGGGCATGATGGCGTCCGCGATGACATCGAAGGGACCCGCACGATCCGGCTCGCTGACCGGGTGTTCGGCCTCTGTTGCAGTGCATGGTGAGGGATGCCCGTGAACGAATCGATACGACGATCGTTCAAATTTGAGCGAGCCTCAGAAATCTAACCCATGTTTTACTGTATGTACCTGGTTCTCAACAGTATTCACGTCTAAATCCACGACCTCGTGAGCGCAGTCGCAGGCCGCGAGGGCGCGGCCCACGTGCTCGCGGAACACCCGGACCCGGGCGGGCAGCTCGCGACCGGCCAGGGTGACGGCGCGCAGGGCTGCACCCCGGGTCGCCCAGGGGGCCAGCACGCGCTGGAGCTGACCCGCCGCCACGGCCCGGGCGGCGACGAGGCTGGGGAGATGGCCGATCCCGGCGCCCGCCAGGGTCAACCGGAGCGCGGTGGCGAAATCGCTGACGCGGATCGCCGGGTTCACGGAGAGCGGCTCGGTGCGGCCCTGGCCGTCGGTCAGCGCCAGCGCCGCCGCGCCGAAGCGTTCGCGGGCCAGGATCAGGTCGTGATCGTGCAGGGCGGCGAGGTCCGCCGGGGCCGGCCGGCGCAGCAGGTAGGCGGGGGCGGCGTAAAGGGCCGCCGTCAGCGTCGCCAGGACGACGGCGCGATAGCCGGTCTCCTCGGCGCTGCCGAGCCGCAGGGCGAGGTCGATCCGGTTGGCCGCCAGATCGAGGCGCGCGTCGGTGTTCAGCATCTCCACGGTGATCTGCGGATAGGCCTCGCGGAAGCTCGCGATGATCTCGGGCATCACCTCGATGCCGAAATCGATCGAGGTGGTGATCCGCAGGTGCCCGGCCGGCACCGTCCGGGCATCGCGGGCGGTCTCGGCGGCCTCGTCGAGGAGGGTCAGGCTCTCCTGCGCCTTGGCGTAGAAGGCGAGACCCTCGGCGGTCGGCGAGACCGCCCGGGAGGTCCGCGCCATCAACCGGACACCGAGTGCCCGCTCCAGCCGCGAGATCCGCCGGCTGACGCTGCCCTTGGTCTCGCGCAGGCTGGCCGCCGCGGCCGTGACCGTGCCGAGATCGACGACTGTGCAGAAGGCCCGCACATCGTCCAGCCCCCCGCGGAAGGTTTCCGTTTTCGCAACCATGGGGTTCCGGATAGCAGGCTCAACCGGGACCGTGAACGGGGCTACACGGCTGCTGCGGCGCAACGAATCGCGCTCGACCGTCTGCTCTGCAGGAGACACCATTGAAGTCGATTCTCGCCTCCGGCCTTCTGGCCCTGCTGGTCGCCACCCCAGTCCTGGCTCAGACCCCGCCGACCCGCGATCCCGCCCAGATCCAGGCCGGCACCTACGCGGTCGATCCCGGCCACACCCAGGTCGGCTGGCGCGTGTCCCATATGGGCTTCTCGAACTACGCCGGCGGCTTCTCGGACGTGTCGGGCACGCTGGAGCTGCAGCCGAAGAACCCGGCCGCCGCCAAGCTATCGGTGAAGATCCCGGTCGCCTCGGTGACGACCACCAGCGCCAAGCTCACCGACGAGCTGAAGGGCGACCAGTGGCTCGACGCCGCCAAGTTCCCCGACATGACCTTCGTGTCCACCAAGGTCGCCCCCGCGGGCAAGGACCACGCGAAGGTGACGGGTGACCTGACGCTCCACGGCGTGACCAAGCCGGTGACGCTCGACGTCACGCTGGTCGGCGCCGGTGTGAACCCGCTGAGCAAGAAGGTCACGGTCGGCTTCGAGGCCACCGGCACGCTCAAGCGCTCGGAATTCGGGGTGAAGACCTACGTGCCGCTGATTGGCGACGAGTTGCACCTCACCATCGCGGGCGCCTTCGAGAAGCAGGACTGATCGGAAAGGATCCGCCATGGCGAACGGGGTTTCCGCGCGGCGGTACTCCGCCGTGGCGATCCTGCTGCACTGGGCGAGCGCGCTCTGCGTGCTCGTCCTGATCGGCCTCGGCCTGACCATGACGCACGCGGCCCTGGCGCCGCTGCGCCAATTCCAGCTCTACCAGTGGCACAAGTCCGTCGGCGTCACGGTGCTGGCGCTGACCGCCCTGCGCGTCCTCTGGCGCCTGACCCACCGGCCGCCGCCGCACCCGGCCGGGATGCCGGCGCGGGAGCGCCGCGCGGCCGGGGCGGCGCATGCCCTGCTCTACCTGCTCCTCGTCGGGCTGCCCCTGACCGGCTGGGCAGTGGTGTCGCTGTCGCCGTTCAACATCCCGACGGTGCTGTACGGGATCGTGCCCTGGCCACACCTGCGGCTGGCGGGCCTCGTCCCGGACCCGGCCGCCGCCGAGGGGATCCTGAAGCAGGTCCACGCCCTGGGGGCGTGGTTTCTGGCGGCTTTGCTCGCCGTCCACGTGGCGGCGGCCCTGCGCCACCACCTCCTCCTGCGCGATGACGTGCTGCGCCGGATGCTGCCGGGGCACCCTCTGTCGCCCGCCCCCACCGTGGAGCCGACCCGATGAACACGCGTCACCTCTGCCTGCTCGCGGCGCTGCAGGTCGCGGCCCTGCCGGCGGCGGCCGCAGAATGGGCGGTGGATCCGGGCAAGAGCGTGATCCGGTTCTCCGGCGTGCAGGTCGGTGTCCCATTCACCGGGCGGTTCGAGCGGTTCAAGGCCGCGGTGGATTTCGACCCCGCCAAGCCCGAGGCAGGGCATGCGCTCGTGCTGGTCGACCTCGCCAGCGCGCGAACCGGGGACGTCCAGCGCGACCAGGCCCTGCCGCAGAAGGACTGGTTCGACGTCAAGGCGGCGAGCGAGGCGCGCTTCGAAGCGACCCGCTTCGTCGACAAGGGACAGGGCGACTACGCGGCGATCGGAACGCTGACGATCCGCGGCACGAGCCGGCCCGTGACACTGCCGTTCCACCTGACCCTGGACGGCGGCGCGGCGCACGCCACCGGGCGCGTCGGCCTCATCCGCACCGAATTTGGCGTCGGTCAGGGCGGCTGGGCGTCGGGGCAGTGGGTGGCGCTCGATGTGGGGGTCGAGGTCGACATCGTCGCGACGACGTCCGGCCACTGAGGCGGCCCTTTACCCCGGCCGGTCCTCCGATCCGGTCCCCAGCGCTCGCTGCACCATCACGCTGTCGGCCCAGTGGCCGTACTTGAACGCCACCGCCCGCAGGAAGCCGACCCGCTCGAAGCCGCAGGCCTCGTGGAGGCGCAGCGAGGCCTCGTTCTCGGCGTCGATGTAGCCGATGATCTGCCGGTAGCCCCCCGCCGCGCAGGCCTCGACCAGCGCAGGCAGCAACCGCCGGCCGATCCCCGCGTGCAGGTGGTCGGGATGCACGTAGATCGAGTGCTTGAGCGTGTAGCGATAGGCCGGGCGCTTCCGGAACGGCACCGCGTAGGCGTAGCCCGCCACCACGCCGCCGCGGTCGGCCACGAGGTGCGGCAGGCGCTTCTTGCGCATCGACTTGCGCCGTCGCTTCAGGTCGTCGGGCAGGAGGCGGGCCTCCTCGAAGGCCCCGACATCGCCCACGCCCTTGCCGATATGGTGCTCGTAGATCGCCACCATCGCCTCGAGATCCGCGTCCGAGGAGGCGCGGATGACGATGTCGGGGCTGGGCCGCGCGGCAAGCGGCCCGGGGGGCTCGACCTCGATTTCCATCAGGCCCCCTCACGCACGACGTAGGTGTGGAAGCGGATCCGCCCGTCCGGCTCGACCTCCCGGTAGACGCCCTGGATCTCGGCCTCGAAGCCGGGGAACAGGTTGGCGGAGGCCTCGAACATCTTGAAATAGTCGAGCATGGGCGCGGCCCGCTCGTCGAGCCGCTCGCCCGGCAGCACCGTGCCGATGCCCGGGGGATAGACCAGCATCAGGGTGCTGGCGATCCGGCCCTCGGCTTCCGCGATCGGCACGTAATCGACCTTGTTGCGGGTCAGCATCTGGGCGGCGCGCTTGGGCGGCATCACCATCTCGGGCAGGTGATCGGGGGCGAATTGCCGCCGCTGCAGCGTGGAGGTGCCGGCCTCCCGGTGGAAGGCGTGGAACTCGGCGCACAGGTCGCGCAGGCGCACGCCGCGGTAGCGATTCGGCCGGCGGGCGACGAATTCCGGCATGGCCTCCTCCAAGGGCACGTTGTCGTCGTGCAGCCGCTTGAACGCGACGAGGCCCGAGATCAGCGTGCCGGCCTTGGAGGATTCGACCCCCGGGGTCAGCAGGAAGAGCAGCGAGTTCAGGTCGTTCTTCTCGGCGACGATCCGGTTCTCACGCAGGTATTGCGCCACGATCGGCGCCGGCACGCCATGCGCAGCATAGGCGCCGGTCTTCCGGTCGAAGCCCGGGGTGAGCACCGTGAGCTTGTTCGGGTCGGTGATGGCGTAGCCCGGCGCCACATGGGTGAAGCCGTGCCAGCGCGCGCCGGGCTTCAGCTCCCAGTGGCGGGGCGTGGCGGCCAGCTCGTCGGTGGGCACGCTCTCCCAGGGCACCTCGGCCCCGTCGGCATTCTTGGTCACGTCCGGCACGAAGGGGTCGAAGAACCAGCGTCGGGCCGGATCGCGCTCGTTCTCCTCGAATTCCCGCCGGATCGCCCGAACCTTCTTGCGCCACTCGATCCCGAGCCGGATCGTGTCGTCCCACAGGATCATGCCCGAGCGCCCCTTCATCATCTGGGCGCCGACGTCGAGCGAGGCGAACAGGGGATAGAAGGGCGAGGTCGAGGCGTGGACCAAAAAGCTCTCGTTGAGCCGCTTGTGCTCGACCCGCCGGGTCTGGCCGCGGATATGGCCGTCCCGGGTGTGGATCTGCGAGGCCTGGCTGAAGCTCGCGAGCTGCTTGTGGGTCGATTGCGTGGCGACGATGCCCGGCGAGGTCTCGTCGAGCCCGGTCAGCCCCATGGCGAAGCGGCGGGCGTAGAGCGGGTGGAACTTCATGAAGCCCGCCCAGGCCTCGTCGAACAGGATGTAGTCGCAGAGGTGGCCGATCTTCTCCAGGATCTCCTGGGCGTCGTAGATCGTGCCGTCATAGGTGCATTGCTCGATCACCGCGACGCGGAACGGCCGCTCCCGGCGCCACGCCTCCGGATCGGTCACCAGCGGGTTCCGGCGGATCTTCTCGCGGATCCGCGTCTCGTCCAGGGCCTCGTGGTAGATCGGGCCGATCAGCCCGTAGGCGTTGCGGTCGGTCTCCAGAAAGATCGGGATGCCGCCGCCGAGGAACAGGGCTCCGTGATGAGCCGCCTTGTGGTTGTTGCGGTCGAACAGGACGAGATCGTCCTCCGCCACCAGGGACGACAGGACGATCTTGTTGGAGGCCGAGGTGCCGTTGAGGACGAAGTAGGTTTTTTCCGCCCCGAAGATCTTGGCGGCCTCCTTCTGGGCCTTCAGCGCCGGGCCCTCGTGGGTCAGCAGGTCGCCGAGATCGAGCACCGAGTTGTCGAGATCATCGCGAAAAATCGCCTCGCCCAGGTGCTCGACGAAGATCCGGCCGATCGGAGACCGGTTGTAAAAAATGCCGCCGTTGTGGCCCGGGCAGGTCCAGAGCTGATTGCCCTTCTCGGCGTAGTCGACCAGCGCGCCGAAGAACGGCGTCTTGAGGGATCCGGCATATTGCGTGACCCGGCTGACGAGGCCGCGGGCGATGAATTCCGGCGTCTCCTCGGCCAGGAAGATGTAGCCGTCGATGAAGTCGAGCAGCTCGACCGGGATGTCCTCCAGCCGCTTGCGGCGGACCATGATGACGATCGGCATCTCCAGGCCGCGCTTGCGCATCATGTCGATGAGGGCGGCGGTCTTGCCGTCGAGGCCGCGCTTGCCCCAATCGACCACGAGGCAGCCGACCGCCGCGTCGGTCTGGACCGCGATCGCAGCGTCCTCGACGCGCCGGGCGCGCACCACCTCGAAGCCGCGACTCTCCACCGCCGCCACGATCTGATTGACGCGCGCGCCTTCCAGATCGTCCGGATCGAAGGCCGGCGTGCACATCAGGACCGTGAAGCGACGGTGGAAGTCCATGGAGCTCTCTTTGCCAGGGATACAGGCGAGGCTTTCTGGCCGGTCCGTGACGATTGGATGACAGCGCTGGACCGGCGCGATGAATCGTCGGATCAGGCGCCGCCCGATCGCCCGTCGTGCCCGATCAGCCGCTCGACCTCGGCCAGCGCGACGGCGCGGGCGGCATGCTCGGAGGCGTGCGGGCGGTACGATCCCCGGACCAGCTTGCCGCGGTCGCGGATCGCCCAGGTGAAGCCGCCCGGGTCATGCCGGCTCGGTCTCACCTCAACCGTGTAGAGATGCCCGCAATTCACACCCATCGATCGAATGTGCGGGAGATCGCGCGGTCGGCACAGGGGGTGCGACCGTGAGCGGCAGCAAACCGGCTATCGAATGTGCCGCTTTCGACCAGGGGCGGGCTGCGCGGGTGCATCCTGAGCAGGCTCCGCGAAACCGGCGACCTTCGTCCCGAACCAGACCACGTGTTTGGGTCCGCTGCCCCGGCCGCTGGCATGGACGCGCTGCTCGTCCACGTCGAAGCCGGAGCGCTGCATCCGGCTCTTGAACTTCCGGTCCGGGGCGCCCGACCAGACGCCCAGGATCCCGCTCGGCCGCAGGGCCCAGCGGGCCCGCTTCAGGCCCCAATTGTCGTAGAGCCGGTCGTTCGACCGGCGCATCAGGCCCTCCGGGCCGTTGTCGACATCGAGCAGGATCGCGTCGTAGCGCTCCGGCCCGGCCTGGATCAGGCGGTTCACGTCGGCCTCCTGCAGGTCGACCCGCGGATCGTCCAGACAGCCGGCGAAGACATGCGCCAGGGGCCCCCGCGCCCAGGCGATCACCGCCGGCACCAGCTCGGCCACCACCACCTGCGCTTCGGGGCCGAGATTCGCCAGCGCCGCGCGCAGGGTGAAGCCCATGCCGAGCCCGCCGATCAGGATCCGGGCTCGCGGCCGATCCACGAGCCGCGCGCAGGTCAGCGCCGCAAGCGCCACCTCGGAACCGCTGCGGCGGTTGTTCATCAGCTCGATCGTGTCGGCCAGGATCGCGAATTCCTCGCCGCGCCGCATCAGCCGCAAGGAGGTGCCACCACCGGGCACGGATCCGGTATCGAGATGAACCCAGGGTATCACGTGCGGCGTCCTCGTCTGGCGCGGGGGTGTCGGGGGGCGCCGGGCGCGGCCTATGCGCGCCGCATGGCCCCCACATGTCGCAGCGGCTTGCCGCAACCAATTCCGGCGGCGTATCAGCACCTATGGCCAAGCGTATCAAGTCGAGACCGCAAGAGCGGGGTTTTGTGATGTTCGATGTCGTCTATACCGACGGCTCCCGGGCCTCGAACCGGCGGGTGCCGATGGAGATCCTGGGCGGCCTGGACGGCGACGAGCCGGCCCGCGAGCTCATCCTCGAACAGGAGGCGGAGATCGCCCTCAAGGCGGGGCGGCCCAGCCGCGAGATCCAGAGCCTGACCCGCTCGCCCATCGTCAAGCCGAAGCCGGTCGAATGACGGGGCGCGCGCTCCGCCGAAGTGGACACCGGTTCGGCGCAAGAGCGCGCACGACGACAAGGGCTTAGCGCCGGTCAGGCCGTCTCGGCCGTCCTGCGGGCGACCTCGTCCTGCAACGCCGCGTTCATCTCTGCGAGCCGGGCCTGCATGCGCCCCTGAAGCCAGGGGAACAGCACGGGGGCGAGCCAGCCAGCGCAGGTCTCCGCTTGCACAAGATCGACGCCCTGCCGGGTCTCGGTGATTCGAACGTCGTGCGTGCCGGTGCTCAGGTGCGGCATCGGCAGGCGCAGAATCGGGATGCCGCCGCGCCAGGTCAGGCGCCGGCCGGGCTCCCAGCAGGTCACCTGCACGCGCACGGTCTGGAACGTGCGGCCGTTCAGGGTCAGTTCCAGGCGCCACTGCGCGCCCGCGCGCCGCTGGCCCGTGGCCTTCCGGATGAACGGGTTCCAGTCCGGATAGGATTCGAGGTCCGTCAGCACCGACCAGACCATCCCGGCCCGGGCGGGAATCGCGATTGTCGTGCTGCTGACCCGGCCGGCCGTCCGGCTCTTGTCGACTGTCCCCTTGCCGACCGTCATGCGTCCCTCCCGCGCCTGCCGTGGAGAACACCCGTGGACGAAGAACGGTGCGGATCAGAGCGCGCCCTCGACCACCTCCAGGGCCCGCAGGACCGCGAAGCCGATCCGCTCGGCCTCGGCCTCCGCGTCGGCACTGGCCGGCAGCAGGGCCACGGTCTCGACCTCCGGCTCATCCTCCGGACCGACCACGATCCGGAAGACCTCGCCCTCCTGCGCCGCCGGATCCCGGATCAGGCCGACCCGGTGGCCGGCCCCCGTACCGAGCACGCGCAGGAACGGCTGACCGGCCTCCTCCGGCCCGGCGGGAGCGGGACGGCGCGGAGCGCCGAAGGCCGGGCGGATGACGTTGTCGTCGGGCATGATGGCCTTTCCCTCAACCGCCCTTGGCCCCGGTGGCCACGCCCGCCGTCGCCAGAACCGCGTCGGCCAGGACCTCCAGACCGGCCCCGGCCCAGTCCGGCGTGATGCTCTCGGCCTCGTTGTGGCTGATGCCGCCGTGACAGGGGCAGAACACCAGGGCCGCGGGGACCGCGCGGGCGCAGTAGACGGCGTCGTGGTAGATCGCCGTCGGCATCCGCGTCCAGGCATGGCCCCGGGACTCGGCGGCGGCCTGGACCCGGTCGACCAGCACGGGATCGAACGGGGTCGGCGGCGCGCGCCAGAAGTCTTCCACGCGGATTGAGACGCCGCGCTCGGCCGCCAGGGCGTCGGCCCGGGCCTGGATCTGGATCCGCATCGCCTCCAGCTGCTCGGTGTCGCCGTGGCGCGTGTCGAGGCTGAACCAGACCCGGCCCGGCGTGATGTTGCGGCTTTCCGGCTCGGCCTTCAGCACGCCCACGGTGGCCCGCCCGCGCTCGCCGCTGGCCGCCACCGCGTCTCGGGCGATGCCTTCGAGAGAAGCGATCAGCGCCGCCGCAGCCATCAGGGCGTCGCGCCGCCCCTCCATCGGGCTGCCGGCATGGGCCTCCTCGCCCTGCACGGTGATCTCGTACCAGATCTGCGCCAGCGCCCGGTCGACCACCCCGATGGTCAGGCCCGCATCCTCCAGGCGCTTGCCCTGCTCGATGTGCAGCTCGAAATAGGCGCCGATCGCCCGCAAATCCGCGGGATCCGCCTCGCCCTGCCAGCCGATGCGGCGCAATTCGTCGCCGAAGGCGTGGCCCGACAGGTCCCGGGTCGCCAGGATGTCCGCCTCCGGGACGATCCCCATGGCGACGCCGCTGCCGCTCATCGGCGGCGGGAAGCGCGAACCCTCCTCGTTGCACCAGTTGATCAGCAGGAGCGGCGCCTCGGTCTCGATCCCGGCCTCCTGCAGGGCGCGCATGATCTCGAGGCCGGCCAGCACGCCGAGCGGTCCGTCGAACTTGCCCCCGGTGGGCTGGGTATCGAGGTGGCTGCCGACCGCCACCGGCTTCAGATCCGGGTTCCGCCCCGGGCGGCGGAAGATCATGTTGCCGATCCGATCGACCGTGAGCGTGAGCCCCGCCGCCTCGCCCCAGCGCTGGAACAGGGCCCGTCCCTCCGCGTCGCGGTCGGTCAGGGTCTGGCGGTCATTGCCACCGTTGGGCAGCGCCCCGATCCGGGCGAGCTCCATCAGGCTGTCCCAGAGCCGGTCGTGCGAGAGCGGGAGATTGATGCGATCCACGATGCGATGCCCCTCTGCCGAAGGCGTCCCGGAGGCGGGAGGTTAGGCCGCGATCCCGATCGGCGCCAGGGACGGGCTGGAGTCAGGCTTTACGATCCGGCAGCCGGTACGGATCGTTGCCGGCCTGCAGCCGGACGGGGGAGTATCGCCGGATGCGGCCGCGCCCGGCAAAACAGTCCAAGGGTCGGCCTTTTGTACACATTCATACATATTGATCTGAAAATACTGCTCCCATTACAAAATTGACCTGTGTTACTTTCTATGACAACTTGGCGCGCACCTCGAAAGCACTCGAGTATCTGACCTGTCCGGACAGCAACGTCGCGGGCGTCCGCCGGAGGGCTGATCCGCTCGCGGAACGATGGCCAGAGCAGACCGGATGAGAGGTTCTCATGCTACTGGCGTCCACGGCGGCTCCAGCCCTGCAGGCTGCGGGATTCATCGGTACCTGGGATACGGATGTTTCAGCCGGTCGATCCGTGCTCGACCTAGGCGCCGCCTCCATACTGGCGGGCAATCCCGGCCTGGTCGGCAAGCCGGTACCCCTCAATGTCGCCCTCGGGCGGATCCACCCGGAGGACCGCGACCCGATCTTCGAGACGATCCAGCACCTTCGGCAGACCGGCGGACCGGTCGCGATCGCGTTCCGCATCTTGACCGGGGCCGGCGAAACGCGTCGGATCCTCAACCAGGGCCATCTGGCGCCCGACGAGACCGGGCGCCTGCAGGGGTGCGGTGCCTATATCGACATCACGGAGTTTCACGGCGGTTGGACGTCACCGCGTAGCGGCATCCCGGAACCGGCAGAGACGCTCGATGCGGCGGCCGATCATTGCATCCAGGCCCATACCGCCCTGGAGCGTCATGGGGACGCTGCCCTGCACATGCTCTCAAGGATGCTGCTGCTCGGGGTCGGACGCGCGCTCGCGCAGCGCGCGTCCTGAGCCGAGCCTTACGTCCGCCAGGGATGGGCCGGCAGTTCGGTTTGGCCGATGGCCTTGGCGCCAGCCTCCGCGACCGTGTGGTCGTTCTCCACCGTGGAGCCGCTGACCCCGATGGCACCCGACATGACGCCGTCGGCATCGACGATCGGGATCCCGCCCGGGAAGGTGATCAGCCCGTCGTTCGAATGCTCGATCCCGTAGAGCGGGCCGCCGGGCTGCGACAGCTGGCCGATCTGGCCGGTCATCATGCCGAAGAACACCGAGGTCTTGGCCTTCTTGTGGGCGATGTCGATCGAGCCGACCCAGGCATCGTCCATGCGGTGGAACGCCTTGAGGTTGCCGCCGGAATCCACCACCGCGATGCACATCTGGGTGCCGAGTTCGATCGCCTTCGCTCGGGCGGCGGCGATCGCCTTATCGGCCTGCTCAATCGTGACGTGCATGGGACACTCCCCTCCGCGGTTTCTACGCGACAGCCTGTGACCGTTTGAAGCGGCCGGCGCAAGCTCAGCTGGCGCGCTCGCGGGCAGTGCGGATGCGATCGAGCAGATCGGACGCCAGCGCCGCGCAGGACGCGGCATCGGGACAGAGCTGTTTCCAGACCACGCGGCCTTCGCGCAGGATGACGCCGTCCGTCACCGGCAGGGCGGGCAGCGGCCGGTCCGGCCTGAGATCGGCCGCCACGCCCTGGGGACCGCCCCGGAGCCGGGCGACGCCCAGCTCGCAGCAGGCCGCGCGCAGCCGTGCGAGGTCAAACAGGGCCAGCATCGGCGCAGGGGCGGCGCCGAACCGGTCCTCGACCTCCCCGGCCAGCGCATCGATCGCCTCGGCCTCGCGCAGGCGCAGGAGCCGCGTGTAGAGGCTGAGGCGGATCTCCGGCTCCGGCACGTAATCCTCGGGGATCCGGCTCGGCAGGCCGAGCTCGATCTCCGGGCTCCAATCCTCGGCGCGCCCACCCTTGGCGGCGGTGAGCGCCAGCTGCAGCAGGTGCTGGTAGAGGCCGAGCCCGACGAGCTTGGCGTGCCCGGCCTGGTCCTCGCCGACGAGGTCGCCGGCCCCGCGCAGGTCGAGGTCCCGGGCGCTGACCGCGAAGCCGGCACCGAGCCGGTCCAGGGCCTCCAGGGCGCGCAGGCGTTGGAGCGCCGCCGGCGGCGGGGGCGCGGCCGGATCGCTCAGCAGGTGGACGGTGCCGCGCCGCTGGCCGCGGCCGACGCGGCCCCGGAGCTGGTGGAGCTGCGCGAGCCCAAATTTCGCGGCCTCCCAGACCAGCATGGTGTTGGCCCGGGGCACATCGAGCCCGCTCTCCACGATGGCGGTGGCGAGCAGCACGTCGCCGTCGCCCTCCGCGAAGCGGACCATGACCTCGTCCATGGCCGACGGCTTCAGGTCCCCGTGGGCCACCAGGATCGAGAGATCCGGCACGAGGGCGCGCAGGCGCTCGGCCATGGGGGCGATGTCCTCGATCCGCGGGCAGACCACGAAGCTCTGGCCGCCCCTGCGATTCTCGCGAACCAGCGCCTCACCCACAGCCTCGGCATCGTAGGGCGCCACGACGGTCCGGACCGGCTGACGCAGGGCCGGGGGCGTGGCGAGCACGCTCAGGCTCTGAAGACCGACGAGCGCCGCCTGAAGCGTGCGCGGGATCGGCGTCGCGGTGAGGGTGAGCACATGGCCGCCTTCGGCGAGACGACGCAGGTCCGCCTTCATCTTGGCGCCGAAGCGCTGCTCCTCGTCGATTACCGTCAGGCCGAGATCGGCGAACTGAACGCCCTTGCCGGCAAGCGCATGGGTGCCGACCACCAGCCGGACCGTGCCGTCGGCGAGCCCCGCCTTGACGCGCTTGGACTCAGCCGGCGCCACGAGGCGGGAGAGCTGCGCGACCTCGATGCCGAACCGGCCGAAGCGGCGGCGCAGGATCTCGGTGTGCTGGCGGGCCAGGACGGTGGTCGGGGCGATGAGCGCCGCCTGCTTGCCGGAGAAGACAGCGGCCGCCAGCGCCCGCAAGGCCACCTCGGTCTTGCCGAAGCCGACATCGCCGCAGACCAGCCGGTCCATCGGCCGGCCAGAGGCGAGGTCCGCCATCAGTTCGTCAATCGCAGCGGACTGATCGGGGGTCGGCGCGAAGCCGAAGCCGGCGGCGAAGCGCTCCATATCCTTGGCCGGGGGCGCCAGGACGGGGGCCGCGGTCTCCCGCCGGGCATGGGCGGCCTCCAGCATGATCCGGGCGGTCCGCGCCATGGTGGCCTCGGCCTCCAGGCGGCGGCGGGGCCACGTGTTGCCGTCAAGCTTGTCGAGGGTGACGGCGTCGGGCTCCGGGCCGTAGCGCCAGATCCGGTCGGCCTGGGACACCGGCACCATCAGGATCGCGTCACCGGCAAAGCGCAAGCGCAGGGCCTCGGAGGCCTCATCGCCCTGGGTCGCCACCGGCTCCAGCCCTTCGAACACACACAGGCCGCGGTCGCGGTCGACCGCGACGTCGCCGGGGCGCAGATCGACCTCGCCCATCGGCAGGATCGCCCGGGCGCCCCCCGTGACCGCGGCCTCCGGCCCGAACAGGTCCGCGGCCGCGATGACGGTCGCGCTCTGGTCGGGTGCCCGGAACCCGGCTCCAAGCGGCGCCTCCAAGGCGAGGACGTCCCCCGGCGCCGCCTTGGCCACATCGGCCCAGGCATCGATCAGGCGGATCGGGCGCTCGGCGATCTTGCCGGTCTGGCGCACGAGGCGTCGCAGCGGCTGGCGGCTGCCCGCCAGGACGATCACGTCGCCGGCCTTCAGCCGCTCGCGCAGCAGCTTGGCGAAGGCGGGGCCCGGCCGACGCTCCCGGGCGAAGGATGGCAGCGTCAGCGGCTCGCCAGCCGCCTCGGTGGCGGCGATCCGGTCATGGGCCGCCACGATGTCGCGCCACGCCTGCGGCGTGAGGTAGAGGCCCGCCCCGGCCTGCCCCCGGCCGCCGAGCCGGCCCCTTGCCTCCTCCATCTGCTCGAACACGGCATCGATCCGGGCCTGCGTGCCGTCCTCGATGACGAGACGCGCTGCAGGCACGTAATCGAGCAAGGTGACGAGGCGCGGGTAGTAGCGCTCGAGCCGGTGCTCCTGGCCGGTGAACGGCTCGAAGCTCTGCCCGGAGCCGGGCTCCAGGACGATCTCGGTCGCGGGATCGATCACGAGTTCGTCCGTCTCGGCCACCGAGCGCTGCGAGATCGCATCGTAGGAGCGGATCGCGGTGACGCGGCCGTCCGCGTGCTCGATCCGGCAGGGGCGCGGCGCCGCGGCCGGAAACACCTCCAGGGTGCGGCCCCGGACAGCGATTTCGCCGGGCTCGTCGACCCGCTCGTCCAGGATGTAGCCGAGGCGCTTGAGGTCGGCCGTCGCCGCCGCGACGTCGAGGGGGTCGCCGACCCGGAGCGTCACGCGGGCCGTCGCCCAGGTCTCCGGCGGGGGCACCCGCTGGATCAGGGCCGGGGCGGTCGTCAGCACGAAGTCGGGCAGCGCGTCCGGGTCGGTCAGCCAGCGCATCAGTGCGGCCCGGGCGCCCATGGTGGCCCGGGACGGCGAGGCATGGTCGAAGGGCAGGCAATCCCATTCGGGGAAGATCGCGACCCGGGCCTCGGGATCGAGCGCCCGGAGTGTCGCGGCCAGCTCCTCCAGGCGGCGTCCGTCCCGGGCGACGTGGACGAGGGGCGCGGCCCCAGCCCCGTAGCCCAGGAGCGCCACCGCCAGGGCACCCGTGGGCATCAGCGGCGCGTCCTCGACGCCCTGCTGCGTGCCCAGCTTCAGCTTGCGATTGGCCATGCCCATCCGAACCCGTGTCCTCGTGCCGCCAACGCAGCGTGGGCCGCCGCGGCTCCCTGGCGCGGCAATCCCGTCCACAGGGCAGGTGTCGCGGATCGGATTCGCGCCGGCCCGGAGGGGCAGGCGACATCGATCCGACAGATCCGGGCGCTACGTCGACCCGGCACCGGGCGGGGAGCGGGGGCGCGAACACGAATTTTTGAACATGGCCCAGCACGATGCCGGCCGACATCCAGCGTCGCCACCGCGAAACGTGAGGGGTGCCGACACAATTTAAGATTGCAAGCCGCAGCGGGGCAGTCGGGCGCAACGAAGTCTCAGACCCGCAGGGTGACAACTGCCGGTCGGGATCCGAACCGTTCGTTCGAGAGCTTACCCGCGCGCTAGCCCTTTGTTGGCCGTATCACCGGAGCTGCGTTGCATGGGCTCACTTGGGAGGGTCGAAGGCGTGGGTTATGACCCCTCCGTGTCGCGGACCCAGACAATGCCCCGCTCGTCGGGTTTCGAGCCCCAGCATCCCCAGCGCCTGGCCGCCCTGCGCGCCTACGCCATCCTCGACACACCCCCGGAACGGGCATTCGACGAGATCGCCGAGATGGCCGCAAAGGCCTGCGGCACGCCGATGGCCCACATCACGTTCATCGACGCCGACCGGCAATGGATCAAGGCCGCGGTGGGCCACGCGCCGCAGGCGATGCCGCTCGATTCCGGGTTCTGCACCGAGGCGCTGCGCGCAGACGGCCTCCTGATCCTGCCTGATGTCGCGGCGGAGCCGGATCGCGCCGGCAATGACCTCGTCACCGGGGAGCCGCACCTGCGCTTCTACGCGGGCGTCGCCCTGGTGACGCCCGATGGCTGGGCCATCGGGACGCTCTGCGTGCTCGATCGGGAGCCGCGCACCCTGACCGACCAGCAGGTCTTCATGCTGAGCGCGCTCGCCCGGGCGGTGATGGCGCAGCTGGAATCCCGCAGCGCCGAGGCCGCGCTACGCCGCAACGAGGAGCGCCACCGCTCGCTGTTCGCCTTCCTCAATGCCGGATTCTGCCTCGTGGAGGTGATCTTCGCGGAGGACGACCGCGCGGTCGATTACCGCTTCCTGGAGGTCAATCCCGTCTTCGAGCACCAGTCCGGCCTGACCGACGTGGTCGGCCGCACGATGCGGGAGCTGGTGCCCGGCCACGAGCAGCACTGGTTCGACCTCTACGGGCAGGTCGTGCGGACCGGGGAGCCGGTCCGGTTCGATCAGCCGATCGCGGGGCTCGGCCGCTGGTGCGACGTGCACGCCTACCGGGTCGACGGGCCGATGCGGAACCGCGTCGCGATCCTGTTCAACGACATCACCGAGCGCCGCCGGAGCGAGATGACCCTCCAGGCGCGGGAGGCCGAGTTGCGCCTCGTCGCGGACGCGATGCCGGTGCTGATCGCCTTCATTGACCGCAACCTCGTCTATCGGTTCGCCAACGCCGCCTACGAGACCTGGACGGGCCAGTCCGCCGCCGATGTGGTGGGGCGGACCGTGACCGACCTCCTCGGCCCCGAAGCCTTCGCGGCGCGGCGCTCCGCCATCGAGCGGGCGCTCGCGGGCCACGAGATCCGGCATGAATGGGCCTGGACCTTCCCGGATGGCGGGAGACGGACCGCCGACACGCGCTACCTCCCCCGCCGCGGGCCGGACGGGCAGGTCGACGGGTTCTACGTGTTCGCCCACGACGTCTCCGAGCGAAAGCAGGTCGAGGACCTGCTCCAGTCGCGGGCGGAGCGCTTGGAGGCGCAGGTCGCCGCGCAGACCCGAGACCGCGACCGGGTCTGGACGCTGTCGCCGGTGCTGAAGCTCGTCTCCGACCGGGACGGGCGGGTCCAGGCGGTGAACCCCTCATGGAGCCGGTCACTCGGCTGGTCAGAGGGGGAGACCCTGGCCCGGTCCGCCCTGGACTTCGTGGCGGAGCCGGAGCGCGAGGCCGCGCGGGCCGCCCTGCGGCCGCTCTGCGAGGATCGCCGGGTCGAGGATGTCGAACTCGCCTGCCTGACCCAGTCCGGGGACCGGCGCCGCGTGCTCTGGACCGTCGTTCCGGAGGACGGGCTGTTCTACGGGTTCGGACGCGACATCACCGAGCAGCGCGAAGCCGAGGAGGCCCTGCGCCAATCGCAGAAGCTCGAGGCGATCGGCCAGCTCACCGGCGGCGTGGCGCACGACTTCAACAACCTGCTGACGATCATCCGCTCCTCCATGGAGTTCCTGCGCCGGCCCGATCTCGCGGAGGAGCGCAGGCGGCGCTACCTCGATGCGGTCTCCGACACGGTCGACCGGGCCGCCAAGCTCACCGGGCAGCTCCTCGCCTTCGCCCGGCGGCAGGCGCTCACGCCGCAGGTGTTCGACATCTGCGCGCGGTTGCGCAGCATCGCCGACATGCTCGATTCGGTGACCGGTGCGCGGATCCGCGTCACCATCGATCTCCCGGAGACGCCCCGCTACGTGCGGGCCGACGAGAGCCAGTTCGAGACGGCCCTGATCAACATGGCGGTCAACGCCCGGGACGCCATGGACGGGGAAGGCGGTCTGACCTTGCGCCTCGACGGCGACTGCCCGATGCCGCCGATCCGGGGCCATGCCGGCGCGCGGGGGCCGTTCGTGGCCGTGCGGGTCACCGATACGGGTACCGGCATCCCGGCCCCGGATCTGGGGCGGATCTTTGAGCCGTTCTTCACCACCAAGGAGGTCGGCAAGGGGACCGGGCTCGGCCTCTCCCAGGTGATCGGTTTCGCCAAGCAGTCGGGCGGCGACATCGACGTGGCGAGCGCGCTGGGCGGCGGGACCACCTTCACCCTCTACCTGCCGCAGATCGCAGCCCCAGCGGCGGCCGCCGAGATCGGCCGCGACGCGCAGCCGGAGACGGAGACGGTGCCGCAGCGGGGCCTGTGCATCCTCGTGGTGGAGGACAATCTCGGGGTCGGCCGCTTCTGCACCCAGATCCTGGAGGATCTGGGCCACGCCCCGGTCTGGACGAAATCCGCCGAGGAGGCGCTGGCCGAGCTCGACAGCACGCCGGATCGCTTCGACGTGGTGTTCTCGGACGTGGTGATGCCCGGCATGGGCGGCTTCGCGCTCGCCCGGCAGTTGCAGACGACGCGGCCCGACCTGCCGGTGGTGCTGACCTCGGGCTACAGCCACATCCTGGCCACGGACGACGCCCACGGCTTCCCCCTGGTGCGCAAGCCGTACGCGGCCGAGCAGCTCGCCCAGGTGCTGTACCAGGCGGCGAAGCGGCGCGGCCCGCCGAAGGCACTCGCGGCGCGACACCTCCCCGCCGAAGGCGCGGCGCAGGAGTGATCGTCCGCACGCGGAGGCAGCGCGGTCCGAGACCGGAAAGCCCCTGTCCACCAAGTCCCGAGACGCAGGATGCTCGGACCGGAACAACGCCGCCCCCTCTCGGGTTGATGCAGTGCAGCACAACGACGGCGTCGTCGTGCGGCTTGCCCATCGTGGGCGTTTCCTCCCAAGACTTCGGACCGTTCTTTGAGGACGGTCCTTTTTTTGGCCTGTCCGAACCAACACGACCTGCGGAGACAGGTACTCAGGGAGCCCTTATCGTTTAGCAGCCGCCCCAAGGACTTGGCTCATGCCTCCAGGGCGAGCAGCGCGAAGGTGGCGAGCCAATGCTCGCCCATGTAGTCGCCCGCCACATGCGGGAGCCCCGCCGCGAGGTGCGCCTCGGCGGCTGCGGTCAGGACCGGCCGGCGGCGATCCTCCGGAGCGAGGGCGGTGGCGAGCGCCCGGAAGCACCACGCCCGGCTGAGGTTCAGCCCATCGAGATGGGCGGTCTTGCCGTCGCTGCGGTCGGTGACGGCGGCCGGGCGGAACAGGGTCACGGGCCGGCTCATCGCGAGATCGGGCAGGAACCGGTCGAACCAGCGTCCGAACCGCTCCGGCGGCAGCAGGCGGCGCATGCACTCGGCCTCGATCAGCGCGGAGGACAGGAAGTCGTCGCCGCCCGGCTCGCCCCAGGCGGGGCACGCTTCGTCCGCCCCGTACCAGCGCTCGGCCTTCTGCAGCAGCAGGGCCCGGAGCGCCGCATCGCCCGCTCCCTCGGCGTAGTCGGCGGCCAAACGCAGTGCGAAGGCGGTGTTGAAATGGGTCCCGACCCGCACCGGATAGGCGGCCAGCGGCAGGAAATCCCGGAACCGCCGGACCACGATCCCGGCGAGCGGCGCGAGCGCCTCGGCCCAGCGGGGCTCGGGCAGGCGGGCGAGTTCGTCGGCGAGCTTCAGCAGCCATGCCCAGCCATAGGGCCGCTCGAAGCCCCGGGCCGTCGGCCGACCGAGATAGGCGCATTCCCCGGCGACCTTTTCGGGGGTGAGCTGCGCATCGAAATGGGCGCGGATCGCCCCGGCCTGCGCGCCGTCCGGGAACAGGCCCAGCACGCGGGCGAGCAGCCACGTTCCGTGGACGCAGGAGTGCCAATCGTAGCTGCCATGGAAGACCGGGTGCAGCGCGGCAGGGGTGCGCGCATCCCCCGGCCCTTCCAGGACATGGCCCGGCTTGTTCGGGTATTCCTGGGTCACGTGGCCGAGGGCGACGCCGGCGAAGCGGGCGGCGATCTCCGGGGTAAGGGCGGGCGCCATCGGGGTCTCCGGGTTCGGGACGGGCCGGCATAGCCGCTCCGAAGCCTGCCGTCAGGACATCGGGCCGCTTTGCCGGCGCACGGTCGGATCGGCTATCGATGCCCCGGGCCGCGCCGCCGGCCGCACCGGAAGCCTCCATGCGCCGCGCGCTGCTCGCCGTCCTGGCCACCCTCATGTTCCCCGTGCCGGTCTCGGCCGCGCCCGATCCGAGCCGGGACGTGTTGTGGGCGGCGCTGAAGACCTGCGTGCTGGCCAAGCGGCTCGCCAACCGGACCTTTCCGTGCCTCTCGGTGGATCTCGGCGACGGGGAGCGGCCGGGCACGGCGGTCCTGCGGGCGCCCGGAGAGCCGACCCACAGCGTCGTCATGCCGACCGACACCGTGGCGGGCCTGGAGGCGCCGGTGCTGCGGGGCCCGCGCGGGGCCGCCTACTGGCGGGCGGCGCTCGCGGCGCGCCCCTTCGTGTCGGACGCGTTCAAGGGGAAGCTGTCGCCCGATGCGGTGGGGCTGGCGGTCAATTCGGCCCGGGGCCGCAGCCAGGACCAGCTCCACATCCACGTCGACTGCCTGCGGCCGAGCGTGCTGGCAGCCCTGAAGGCCCATGGCCGCCAGATCCAGCGGCGCTGGAGCCGTTTCCCGGTGCCGCTCGCGGGCGACCGCTACTACGCCCTGCGCGTGCCAGAGGCGGAGGCGGCGCGGTTCAACCCGTTCGCAGTCCTGCACACTCTGCCGGGCGCCCGGCCCGACCTGCACCGGACGAGTTTTGCGGCGTTGGCGACACCGCCGGGCGATCCCGAGCCGGGCTACATCCTGCTGGCCTACCGGGCTCCGAGCGCCAGCGCCGAGGACGTGATGGACCACAGCTGCACGGTCGCGGACCGGGGCGCCTGAGCGATCCTCAGCCGGTCTTCGGTGGCGCTTTGCACGGAGGGGCGCCTGCCGGCCGAGACTGAGTTGGAACGCGACTCGATCAGGACGCGATCGGCGGCGGCAGCGCCTCCAGCAGCTGGCGCAGGAACGCCCGCACGGCCCGGGGCAGCCGCCGCTCGCGCATGGCCTGGACCTGAATGCCCCGCACGAGATGCGCCCGGGCGAGGATCGGGAGGCTCACCAGCTCGTTGAGCCGCAGAGGCGTCTGCACCGAGAGCGCCGACATCAGCGCCAGCCCGCGCGAGCGCCGCACGAAGGGCAGCAGCGTCGAGAGGGTGTTGGCGGTCAGAACCGGCTCGACCGCGATGCCCTCCTGCGCGCAGGCGGCATCGAAGGCCTGCCGCAGGGTCGTGTCCCGGGTCGTCAGCGCGACCGGATACGCCGCCAGATCGGCCAGCCGCAGGGCCGCCGCGCCCGCCAGGGGATGGTTGGCGGCGGCGAGCACCCGCATCTCGACCTGCCCGTCATACAGCACCTCCACCTGCGCGGTGGGCGCGAGCGCGAAGGTGATCCCGAGATCGGCCTCCCCCACCGCCACCGTCTGGGTCACCAGTGCGGGCGGTAGGACCGTCACCTCGAAGCGGATGCCCGGATGGTCCGCGTGGAAGGCCGCGATGGCGTTCGGCACGATATCGAGGGCGAAGCCTTCGGCGCTCGCCACCCGAATCAGACCCCGGGCGAGCCCTTCGAGCTCGCGGATCTCCGTGACCACCTGCTCGGCGCGGATCAGCACCTGATGGGCGTGCTGGGCCAGCAACTCGCCCGCCGGACTCGGCACCATGCCGCGCGGGCGCCGCTCGAACAGGACGCAGTCGAGCTCGGCCTCGAGGTTGCCGATCTGCCGGCTGATCGCCGAGGCCGCGACGTTCAGCTGCGCGGAGGCCGCAGCAATCGAGCCGGTGCGGGCCACGGCCAGGAAGTAGCGAAGGCCCGTCGTTTGCACTATCGTACCTCGATACGACTATACCACCACGTCCGTTGCCGATTTGGCAAGGCAGCACTCGCCAAATTCTGCTTGTTGCGATCCCAGATGCACAACATCATGGCAGGGTGAAAAAGGTGGCAGCCGCGGATTGCTCCGTGTGACCTGTCCACCGCGCCGTCGGAGCCTCCATGCCGCTACGGACTCTCACCCGAGCCGCCACCTTGGCCGCCTCGCTCGCGACCCTGATCGCTGCGCACCCGGCGCTCGCCGGCAAGGCCAACGATACCCTGGTCTACGCCTCAGACAGCGAGCCCGAGAACGTCAGCCCGTATCACAACAGCGCCCGCGAGGGCGTGATCCTGGCCCGGAACTGCTGGGACACGCTGCTGTATCGGGACCCCAAGGACGGCAGCTACAAGCCGATGCTAGCGACAGCCTGGACCTGGGCGGACGACACGAGCCTCGATCTCACGATCCGCGAGGGCGTGACCTTCCACAACGGCGACCCGCTGGGGCCGGAGGACGTGGCCTTCACGTTCAACTACGTGCTGACGCCGGAGGCCCGCACGGTCACCCGTCAGAACGTCGACTGGATGAAGTCGGTGGAGGTCACCGGCCCGCATACGGTCCGCATCCACCTCAAGGCGCCGTTCCCGGCCGCTCTCGAATACCTCGCCGGCCCGACGCCGATCTTCCCGGCGGCCTACTTCAAGAAAGTCGGGCTCGACGGCTTCGCCAAGGCGCCGGTCGGCAGCGGCCCCTACAAGATCACCAAGGTCGATAGCGGCCGCGGCGTCAGCATGGAGCGGTTCGAGAAGTACTGGGCCGGCAGCCCGCTTGGGAAGCCGAAGATCGGCAAGCTGCAGTTCCGCGTCATCCCGGACGGCGAGAGCCGGATGGCCGAGCTGATGACCGGCGGCGTCGACTGGATCTGGCGGGTGCCGAGCGACCAGGCCGAGCAGTTACGCGCCGCACCGAACATTACGGTGCTCAACTCCGAGACGATGCGGGTCGGCTTCCTGCAATTCGACACGCTGGGCCGCGCCAAGGAGAACTCGCCGCTCAAGGACGTGCGCGTCCGGCAGGCGATCTCCTACGCCATCGACCGCAAGGCGATGGTCGACAACCTCGTGCGCGGCGCCTCGCGGGTGATGAACGCGCTGTGCTTCGTCGACCAGTTCGGCTGCACCGACCAGGGGGTGATGCGCTACCCCTATGACCCCGCCAAGGCCAAGGCGCTGCTCAAGGAAGCCGGCTACGAGAAGGGCTTCGAGATCGATCTCGGCGCCTATCGCGAGCGGGACTACGCCGAGGCGGTGATCGGTTATCTCGGCGCCGTCGGCATCAAGGTGCGGCTCAACTACCTGCGCTACGCGGCGTTCCGGGACTCCCTGCGGGCCGGCAAGATCTCGATCGGCTACCAGACCTGGGGCTCGTTCTCGGTCCTCGACGTTTCGGCCTTCGACGGGGTGTATTTCCGCGGCGGCGAGGAGGATCTGACCAAGGATCCGCAGGTGATCGCCGACCTCCAGAAGGGCGACGGCTCCACCGATCCGGATACCCGCAAGGCCGCCTACGCCAAGGCGCTCCAGCGGATCGCCGCGGAGGCCTACGCCCTGCCGATGTTCTCCTACTCGACCAACTACGCCTTCACGTCGGACCTGACCTTCACCGCGCAGCCCGACGAGGTGGCGCGCTTCTACGCGGCGTCGTGGAAGTGACGGTGATGGCCGCCGCTGCGCGACCGGCCCCCTCTCCCGTGCGGGAGAGGGTTGGGGTGAGGGGTGCGACCTCTCCGGAAAGTTCTCATCCCTCACCCTGTCCCTCTCCCGAACGGGAGAGGGGACCCGCGATCCGTCCGGATCCCGCCACCACCAACCGATCCGTCGCCGATCTCCAGAAAGGAGCCTGAGCCATGCTGGCGTTCACGGTCCGGCGCATCCTGGTCGCCCTGGCGGTGGCGTTCACGGTCTCGGTGGCGAGCTTCCTGCTCCTCCACCTCTCGGGTGACCTCGCCACCGCGATCGCCGGACCCGAGGCCACCGGCCCGCAGATCGCCCAGATCCGCCAGGATTACGGGCTGGACCAGCCGATGCTCACCCAGTTCCTCACCTGGGGCTGGCGGGCGCTGCATCTCGACTTCGGCAACTCCTTCTACTTCCGCGAGAGCGTGATCGACCTGCTGGCCGCCCGCCTGCCGATCACCCTGTATCTCGGCTTCATCGCGCTCGCCGTGGCGCTGTTCGTGGCGATCCCGCTGGGCGTCGTCGCCGCCGTCAAGCGAGACACCTGGATCGACCGGACGGCGCTCGCCGTCTCGGTGCTCGGTCAGGCGATGCCGAGCTTCTGGTTCGGCCTGACGCTGATCCTGATCTTTTCCGTGAATCTCCGCTGGCTGCCGGTCTCGGGCAACGCCGGTTGGCAGAACTTCGTCCTGCCCGCGGTGGCGCTCGGCTATTACGCGATGCCGGCGGTGATGCGACTGACCCGCAACGGCATGCTGGAGGTGCTGGCCTCCGACTATGTCCGCACCGCCCGCGCCAAGGGACTGCCGTCCCGGAAGATTCTGGTGCGCCACGCCCTGCGCAATGCCGTCATCCCGGTGATCGCCCTGTCGGCGGTGCAGTTCGGCTTCATGCTCGGCGGCTCGATCGTGATCGAGGCGGTGTTCTCGCTCCAGGGCCTCGGGCAGCTCGCCTGGGAATCCATCGCCCGCAACGACTTCCCCGTCGTCCAGGCGATCGTGCTGGTTCTGGCCATGATCTACATCGGCCTGACGCTCGCCGCCGACCTGCTGAACGCCTTCCTCGATCCGCGCCTGCGCCAAGCGTGAGGATGGAGCCCGCCATGAGCCTCCCCCCCGATACGGCGGCGCTCGCCGCCCCGGCCCTGCCCCCGGACGTGCCGATCGCCCTGGCGCCGGTACCCTCCCCCACCCGGTTGATCCTGCGGCGGGGCCTGCACCACACCGGCTTCCTGATCGGGGCCGGGATCCTCGGGCTGATCGTGCTGGCAGCTTTGGCCGCGCCGCTCGTCGCCCCGCACGACCCCTACGCGCAGGACGTGTCCCGCCGCCTGATCCCGCCGATCTGGCAGGCCAAGGGCACCTGGGACCACGTGCTCGGCACCGACAAGCTCGGCCGCGATTATCTCAGCCGCCTGCTCTACGGCGGCCAGATCTCCCTGCTGATCGGCCTCTCGGCGGCGTTGATCTCCGGGTTCATCGGCACGGTGCTGGGGCTCTGCGCCGGCTATTTCGGCGGCTGGGTCGATTCGGTGGTGAGCTACATCGTGACCACCCGGCTCGCCATGCCGGTGGTGCTGGTGGCGCTCGCCATGGCGGCCCTTGTCGGCGGCTCCCTGAAGGTGGTGGTGCTGGTGCTGGGCTTCCTGCTCTGGGACCGCTTCGCCGTGGTGACGCGCGCCGCCACCCAGCAGATCCGCAACCAGGATTTCGTCAGCGCGGCGCGGGCTGTCGGGCTCTCGGACCTGCGCATCATCGGCCAGGAAATCCTGCCCAACATCATGAACGCGTTGATCGTCGTGGCGACCCTGGAGATGGCCCACGCGATCCTGCTGGAGGCCGCCCTGTCGTTCCTCGGCCTCGGCGTGCAGCCGCCCCTGCCCTCCTGGGGCCTGATGATCGCCGAGGGCAAGCAGTACATGTTCTTCCAGCCCTGGGTGATCACCATCCCGGGCGTGGCGCTCCTCCTCCTCGTGCTGGCGATCAACCTCCTGGGGGATGGCCTGCGCGACATCACGGCGCCCGAGGCGCGCCACTGACGATGCCGTCCGGCGAGGATCCGGGCGGCACGGCACCAAAATGTTTCACGGGAAACACACCATGACGCGAGACGCCGCCATCGCGCGCGCCACTGACAGCTTCGACTCGGGCGCGTTCCTCGCACGCCTGCGGGAGGCGGTGGCGATGCCCACCGAGAGCCAGGCCCCCGGCCAGGAAGCAGCGCTCCGCGCCTATCTCGACGCCTTCATCACGCCGCTTGTCGCCCGCCTCGGCTTCGCGGCCCCAAAAGTCTTCGACAACCCGGATGGCGTGCACGGGCCGTTCCTGGTCGCCGAGCGGCACGAGGGCGCGGATCTGCCGACCGTGCTGATCTACGGCCACGGCGACACGGTGCGGGGCTACCACGAGCAGTGGCGGGAGGGCCTCGGCCCCTGGGAGATCGTGGTCGAGGGCGACCGCTGGTACGGCCGCGGCACCGCCGACAACAAGGGCCAGCACGTCATCAACCTCGCGGCGCTGGAGCAGGTGATCGCGGCCCGCGAAGGGCATCTGGGCTTCAACGTGAAGCTGCTGATCGAGATGGGCGAGGAATCCGGCTCCCCGGGTCTGCGGCCGTTCTGCCGCGCGCAGGCCGAGGCGCTGCGTTCCGACG
Organism: Methylobacterium sp. GC_Met_3; assembly: GCF_026540775.1. Classification (NCBI taxonomy): domain Bacteria; kingdom Pseudomonadati; phylum Pseudomonadota; class Alphaproteobacteria; order Hyphomicrobiales; family Methylobacteriaceae; genus Methylobacterium; species Methylobacterium sp. GC_Met_3. The sequence goes on along the minus strand of NZ_JALNUL010000019.1, from coordinate 55,374 downwards.
TGTTGATCGCCTCGGACGGCCCCCGCCTCAACGGCGAGCGCCCGACCCTCTTCCTGGGCTCCCGCGGCGCCTACAATTTCGAGCTGAACCTCGATCTGCGGGAAGGCCCGCACCATTCCGGCAATTGGGGCGGGCTGCTGCGCAACCCCGGCACCGTGCTGGCCTCGGCAATCGCCTCGATGGTCGATGCCCGCGGCAGCATCCTGGTGGACGCCCTGCGGCCGCCGCCGATCCCCGAGGGCGTGCGCGCGGCGCTCGCCGACATCCGCGTCGGCGAGGACCCGACCGCGCCGACGATCGACACCGACTGGGGCGAGCCGGGCCTGACGCCGGCCGAGCGGGTCTTCGCCTGGAACACGCTGGAGGTGCTGGCCTTCAAGACCGGCGATCCGGACGGGCCGCTCAACGCCGTGCCGCCCCACGCCAAGGCGACCCTGCAGCTGCGCTTCGTGGTGGGCACCGACTGGCAGAACCTCATCCAGAACGTGCGCGCCCATCTCGACGCGCACGGCTTCCCGATGATCGAGGTCAGGCCGGCCCGCGCCGCAGAGGTGTTTCAGGCGACGCGGTTGCCCGTGGAAGACCCCTGGGTCGAGTGGGCCCTGGGGTCGATCGAGGCCAGTTCCGGCAAAAAACCGGCGCTGCTGCCGAACCTCGGCGGCTCACTGCCGAACGACGCCTTCTCGGAGATTCTGGGGCTGCCGACCCTGTGGGTGCCGCATTCCTACCCGGCCTGCCGCCAGCACGGTCCGGACGAGCACATGCTCGCCTCCGGCACCCGGGAGGGCCTGGCGATCATGGCCGGTCTGTTCTGGGATCTGGCCGAGGCCGGACCCGACATCCTCCGCCGCCGCACCGCGAGGGCCTGAACCATGAGCGAGCCGGTCGTCCGCATCCGCGATCTGACGATCGCGCTCCCCAAGGGCGCCGACCGCCCGCACGCGGTCGAGGGCCTGAACCTCGATCTGGAAGCCGGGAAGATCCTGTGCGTGGTCGGGGAATCGGGCTCCGGCAAGTCGATGAGCGCCTACGCGCTGACCGGCCTCCTGCCGCGGGCGCTGAAACCGACGGCCGGGTCGATCCTGTTCGAGGGCCGGGATCTCCTGACCCTCGACGAGCCCGCGTGGCGCGCCCTGCGGGGCCGACGCATCGCCATGGTGTTCCAGGAGCCGATGACGGCGCTGAACCCGGTGATGCGGATCGGCGACCAGATCGCCGAGATGTTCGAAGCCCACAACCTGCTCACCCGCAGCGAGCGCTGGGCCCGGGTGGAGGCGCTCGCCACCGAGGTCGGGCTGCCGAACCCCCAGGAGGCGGTGCGGGCCTACCCGCACCAGCTCTCCGGCGGCCAGCGGCAGCGGGCGATGATCGCCATGGCTCTGGCGCTGGAGCCGTCTGTGCTGGTCGCCGACGAGCCGACCACGGCGCTGGACGTCACCACCCAGGCCCAGATCCTCCGGCTGATCCGCGACCTGCAGCAGAAGCGTGGGATGAGCGTCCTGTTCATCACCCACGATTTCGGCGTGGTGGCGGAGATCGCCGACCACGTGGCGGTGCTCCAGCGCGGGCGGCTGGTGGAATCCGGCACCGCCGAGGCCGTGCTGCGCAATCCGCAGGCGCCCTACACCAAGGCGCTGCTCGCCGCAGTCCCCAGCCTCACGCCGCCGGCGCGCCCACCCCTGGCGGCGGCCCCGGTCGCCCTTACGGTGAGCGGCCTGTCCAAGACCTATGCGGGACGCTCCGGCCTGTTCGGCAAGCCGCGAATCGTGGCGGCGGTCAAAGAGGTCTCCTTCGATGTCCGCCGCAGTGAGACTCTCGGCATCGTCGGCGAGTCCGGCTCCGGCAAGTCGACCACGGCGCGACTCGCCATCCGGCTGATCGAGCCCGACGGCGGCACAGTCCGGCTCGGCGACCTCGACTACACAGCCCTCGGGAAGGCCGAATTGCGCGACAAGCGCACTCGCATCCAGATGATCTTTCAGGATCCGTTCGCGTCCCTGAACCCGCGCCGCACCGTGGAACAGATCATCACGGCGGGCCCGATCGCCCACGGGGTCCCGGCCGCGGAGGCGCGGGAGCGGGCGCGCAGCCTCCTCGACCTCGTCGGCCTCGATCCCAAGGCCGCCGCCCGCTACCCGAACGCCTTCTCGGGCGGGCAGCGCCAGCGCATCGGCATCGCCCGGGCGCTCGCCATGGAGCCGGACGTGCTGGTGGCCGACGAGGCGGTCTCGGCGCTCGACGTCTCGGTCCAGCGGCAGGTGCTGGACCTGCTGGAGGACCTGAAGCAGCGCCTGTCGCTTGCGATGCTGTTCATCACCCACGACCTGCGGGTGGCGGCCACGATCTGCGACCGGATCGCCGTGATGCATCGGGGCGCCATCGTGGAGATGCGCGGCACCGCCGAGCTGTTCGCGGCGCCGGAGCACGCTTATACGCGCAGCCTGCTGGCGGCTGTCCCGGGCACACACGTGTCCTGAGCGCCTCTCAGGCCAAAATCGGGCCCATCTGGGACGCTGAGACAAGTTTTTTGGACAGCGTTGCCCTGTCGGGAATCAGGCCTTTCGGTAGGATGGCGTCGTGTCGAGGGTCGAGCGCCCCCGGCGGATCCTCGGCCGAACCCGCTATCCGTCCACGCTCGCACTTCGAATGCGGCCGGGATTCTTTCAGCGTGTCCATTTCAGACCAGCCCGACGATATCCGGCGATCCGCCAAGCGCGCCCTGCCGGAAGTGCCGCCCGCGTTGCGCCGCGGGGCCGACAAACGGGTCACGCGCTGGATCGGCGCGGGTCAACGCAAGGTGGCACAGTCCGATGCGGAGCCCGCGGACCCGGTGACGCCGGGTGAAGTCATCAAGCTGAGTTGGGCCGATACCTTCGGTCGGCCCGCACGCCCCGATCTCGGTCGGTGGTTCCGGTCCGATCCGATGACCGCGCAGGTGCTGCCGTTCCGGAGCAGAGCGGATCGACAGACCGTAGCGCGGCGGGACACCGATCAGCCGTTCGTACCCGTCCGGCGCTGATCGACCCGGCCGCCGGGGACACCGAGGCCGATCGCCTTCGCGAGCGCTGAGCGCTGAGCGGCATAGCCAGGAGCCGTCATCGGGTAATCCTCCGGCAGGCCGTAGCGCTCCCGGTACTGCTCGGGCGTCAAGCCGTGGGCGGTGAGATGGCGCTTCAGGGTCTTGTAGGACCGCCCGTCAATGAAGCTGGTGATACCGTCCTGCTGGACCGACTTGCGGATCTGCGCAGGCGTCGGCTGCTCGACCGGCTGCGCGGCCTCAACGGTGCGCGGGCCGCCGAGATTGTTCAGCGCCGCATGCACGCCCGCCATCAGCTCGGGCAGTGCGGTCGGCGGGACGGGATTGTTCGAGACATAAGCCGCAACGATTTCGGCAGCGAGCTTGACGCGCTCGAGGGCGGACTCTGGATTTCTTTCGGGCACAGCGCGGGTCCGATCAAAGCTTTCAAGGGTGGCGTCCTAGGTTCCAAAAGCAAAACCCATGCTTGTGTCAAGACGGTCTTGACCAAGATCTTGCCGATGAGAAAGAATTTTAATTCATACCGGCAGAGATCCAGACCCGAATAAAGTTATCCTCAACCGGTTCAACCACAAATCGAGGCTACTTATAGCATCATCGTTCGTCACCGACACCCAATATCGTCTCGGCCTGTGCGCGGATCATTTTTTACGGGATGAGACCGTTTCGGACCGCGACGGATGGCTGAAGTGTGGATAGCGAATCACGGTCGTTCGAGCGGCGCAGTCGATCGGACTTCGCGCGGTGGTGGGATCGGCCGGGGATCGCACCGCGCGATGACGCGCGGATCTGCTCCTGGGAAAGCTCGGGCGCGGCAGCATCGCCGCTGCGGCCCGCACAGTCGCACGCGCAGGCCGAGACCCGGTGCGACACGCCGGGCCTGCGTCGCAGTGCGGAAGCCGCTCCGGCGGGACGCCTTCTGCCGGGACCGGTTTATCTCAGGCGTGCATGCTCAGGCCTGCATGCCCCAGCGCCGGATGGTGCGGGCTTCGATGGTCTGGAAGATCAGGTTCTCGACCACCAAGCCGATCAGGATCACGGTCAGCAGCCCGGCGAACACGTTGGGGATGTCGAGCATGTTCTTGTTCTCGAAGATGAACCACCCCAGCCCTCCCGAGCCCGAGGACACGCCGAAGACCAGCTCGGCCGCGATCAGCGTGCGCCACGCGAAGGCCCAGCCCACCTTCAGGCCCGTCAGGATGGCCGGGAACGCCGCCGGGATCAGGATCTTGCCGATCAGCCGCGGGCCCGAGAGCCCGTAATTGCGCCCCACCATCGTCAGCGTCCGGCTTACCGACAGGAAGCCCGAATGGGTGTTGAGCGCGATCGCCCAGGTCACCGAATGCACCAGCACGAAGATCAGGCTGCCATTGCCGAGGCCGAACCAGATCAACGCCAGCGGCAGCAGCGCGATCGCCGGCAGCGGGTTGAACATGGCGGTCAGCGTCTCGAGCACATCCGTGCCCACCCGCGTGGCGATGGCGAGCCCCGTCAGCACGCTCGCCAGCGCGACCCCGGCGGCGTAGCCCATCAGCAGCACCTGCAGCGACGACCAGGCGCGGGCCGGCAACGTGCCATCCATGATGCCTCGGAAGAAGGCTTCGACGGTGGCCGAGAAGGTCGGGAACAGCAGGTCGTTGTCGAGGTAGCGGCCATAGACCTCCCAGATTCCCGCCAGCACGGCCAGGATCATCAGCTTGCGCAGCCAGCCCTGGTTGTAGAGCTGCTCGAGGATCGACAGCGGCTTCTCCACCACCGGCGCAGCCGTCCCGTCCCGGGCCGGCCCGAGCGTGTGGACGATCTCGGGCCGTGCCGAGGGCGCCCGGTGGACGGGCGGCGGGGCAGCAGCCGGCGGGTCGGCGAGGGCGCTAGACATTCTCGGCCTCCGGAATCGCCTCGGCAAACAGCATCTGCTGGATGCGGCTCTCAAGGGCCAGCGCGGCTTCGGGCGTGACCGCGCTGTTGAGCTCGGCCTTGACCTCGCCCGGGTGGGGCGACAGCAGCAGGATGCGCGCGCCGATCTTGATCGCTTCCGGGATCGAGTGGGTCACGAACAGCACGGTGAAGCGCGTGCCCTCCCACAGGGCCAGAAGCTCGTCCTGCATGCGCCGGCGCGTGAGCGCGTCGAGCGCCGCGAACGGCTCGTCCATGAGCAGGATGTCGGGCTCCATCGCCATGCCGCGGGCGATGGCCACGCGCTGCTTCATGCCGCCCGACAGCGTGTGCGGGTAGCTGTCGGCGAAGCGGGTCAGGTTGACCTTGTCGATGTACAGGTCCGCCCGCTCACGCGCGGCCTTGCCGGTCAGCCGGCCGGAGGCTTCGAGTGCGAACACGACGTTCTGGCGCACCGTCTTCCAGGGTAGGAGCTGGTCGAATTCCTGGAACACCATCATCCGGTCGGGCCCGGGCTGGGTGACCGGCCGGCCCTTGAGGCGGATCTCGCCCTCGGTGGGGGCCATGTAGCCGCCCACGGCCTTCAGCAGCGTCGACTTCCCGCAACCCGAAGGGCCCAGCAGCACGAACCGGTCCCCGGGAAACACCCGGAAGCTCACCCGGTAGGTCGCCGTTACCAGATGGTCCCGCGTCTTGTACCGAAGCGTGACCCCGTCCACCTCCAGAAGAGGTCGATCCGTATCCATCCATCCTCCCGGGCGCCGCGGCTTGGTGCGCGTTTCGCTGAGGGCTCCACGATGGCCTGGCCCTCACGGGAAAGTGTATCGGTGCGCCGAAGAGGCTGTAAAGGCCGTTATTTTGTATGTAACAGGACCGATATCCTAGTTACGCCGGATGCCACCACCGGCCCTTGAGCACGACGCCCTCGGCGGTGATCCGCTGCGCGCCGGTCATGTGCTCGCCGCGTGTGTCGACGTAGTCGAATGCACCGTCCCGGACTGCCAGCACGGTGGCATCGCCGAGCGCGCCGACCTTCAGGGTGCCGTACTCCATCCGCTTCACCGCCACGGCGGCGTTCACCGTGGAGGCGGCGATCACGTCGGTGAGGCTCATGCCGAGGCAGAGCATCTTGGACATGGTGGTGACCTGATCGAAGGCCGGCCCGTCGATGCAGAGCTGGTGCACGTCCGACGAGATTGTATCGGGCAGGAAGCCGCCCGCCATCATGGCCCGCGCCGTCTTGAACGCGAACGAGCCCTTGCCGTGGCCGATGTCGAACAGCACGCCCCGGGCGCGGGCCTCGCGCAAGGCGGGCTTCACGGCGCCTTGGGCGGTCACCGGGGAATTGGGGAACGGCCGGAAGGCGTGGGTCAGCACGTCTCCGGGGCGGAGCATGGCCAGCACCTCCTCGTAGCTCGGCGGCGGCTCGTCGATATGGGCCATCAGCGGCAGCCCGGTTTCCTCCGCCACCTGAAGCGCGATGCCGAGCGGCGCGGTGCCCTGGTCGCCCGAGGAATTGCGCCCGACCCGGACCTTGATGCCGATGATCACGTCCTGGTTGGCCTCGGCGACCTCGACGGCCTCGCGGGGCGCCATGAGGCGCGGATCCTGGCTCTCACCGACCATGATGGTCTTCGAGAACGCGTAGATGCCCGCGAAGGAGACGTGCAGGTAGGCGAGGATCCGCGCCTCCGAGCGGTCGATGACGTGCTTGCGGAAGCCGGCGAAGTTGCCGGGCCCGGCGCTGCCGGTATCGACCGACGTGGTGACCCCGGAGGTCCGGCAGAATTCGTCGGCGTCGATGCCGATCGAGGTACCGCCCCAGTAGACATGGGTGTGGAGGTCGATCAGGCCGGGCGTCACGATCGCACCGGCCATGTCGCGCACCTGCGTGCCCGGACCGGCCGGGAGGTCGCGGCCGAAGCCCGAGACCCGGCCACCCGCGAAGGCGACATCGCAGAGGCCGTCATGGTTCTGCGACGGGTCGATGACCCGTGCGCCCTTCAGGATAAGGTCGTGCTGCACGTCTGGCTCCGGGTCAGGCTGCCTGGGCAGGCACGGCCTTGTCGTTGAGGTGGCAGGCGGCGAAATGGCCGGCGCCCACGGCATCGAGCCCGGGCACCTCGGTCCGGCAGCGGTCGAAGGCGTGCGGGCAGCGGGTGTGGAAGCGGCAGCCCGACGGCGGGTCGATCGGGCTCGGCACGTCGCCCTTGAGTACGATCCGGGTGCGCCCGGCCCCGGGCTCCGGGATCGGCACCGCCGAGAGCAGGGCCTGGGTGTAGGGGTGCTTCGGGGCCAGGAAGATGTCGCGGCGCGGGCCGATCTCGACGATCCGGCCGAGATACATCACCGCCACCCGGTGGGTCATGTGCTCGACGATCGCGAGGTCATGCGAGATGAACAGCATCGCGAGGTCGAGTTCGCGCTGCAGGTCGCGCAGCAGGTTGACGATCTGCGCCTTCACGGAAACGTCGAGCGCCGAGACCGCCTCGTCGCAGATGATCAGGTCTGGCTCGGCGGCGAGCGCCCGGGCGATGCCGATGCGCTGGCGCTGGCCGCCCGAGAACTCGTGGGGAAAGCGCCCCAGCGCCTCCCGCGGCAGGCCGACCCGCTCCATCAGGCTGGCCAGCCGGCTCTCCAAGTCGGCCTTGTTCCGGGCGAGGCCGAAATTGTGGATCGGCTCGGCCAGGATCGCCCGCACCCGCATCCGCGGGTTCAGCGACGAGAACGGATCCTGGAACACCATCTGGATGTGCCGCCGCAGGGGCCGCAACGTCCCGGGCGAGAGGTCGTCGATGCGCCGCCCGTCCAGCACCACCTGGCCGGCGGTGGGGGCGTAGAGGCGCATCAGCGCCTTGGCGACGGTGGACTTGCCGCAGCCGGATTCGCCGACGAGCGAGAGGGTCTCGCCGCGGGCGACCGTGAAGGACAGGCCGTCCACCGCCTTCAGCACGCGCTTGGACTGGCCGAACAGGCCGCCGCCGAGGGCGAAGTGCTTCTTGAGGTCGTTGACCTCCAGCAGGGTGCGACCGACGGGTGCGTGCGTGGCGCTCATGCCGCGAGGGCGTCCTTCGGCGCGTAGTGGCAGGCGGCGAGATGGCCTGGGGCCTTCGGCTCCAGGGCGGGGGCATAGGTGCGGCACAGGTCGGTCACGTCCGGGCAGCGGCCGGCGAAGACGCAGCCCTCGATCCGCCCCTTGAGGCTCGGCACCATGCCGGGGATCTCGTCGAGCCGTGCGTCGGCCCCGTGCTCGACCGCGCCGAGCTTCGGCACCGCCCCCATCAGGCCGCGGGTGTAGGGATGGCGCGGCGCCCGGAACAGCTCGCGGACCGGCGCCTCCTCGACCTTGCGGCCGGCATACATCACCACCACCCGGTCGGCGACTTCGGCTACCACGCCGAGATCGTGGGTGATCAGCATGATGGCGGCGCCGACCCGGGCCTTCAGGTCGCGCATCAGGTCGAGGATCTGGGCCTGGATGGTCACGTCCAGCGCCGTGGTCGGCTCGTCGGCGATCAGGAGTTTCGGCGAGCAGGCGAGCGCGATGGCGATCATCACCCGCTGGCGCATGCCGCCGGAGAGCTGGTGCGGATATTCCCGTACCCGGCGCCGCGGCTCGGGGATGCCGACCAGCGTCAGCATCTCCACGGCCCGCTCCTCGGCCTCGCGCCGGCTCAAGCCCTGGTGCAGGCGCAGGGTCTCGCCGATCTGGCGGCCGACCGTCAGGACCGGGTTCAACGAGGTCATCGGCTCCTGGAAGATCACGCTGATGTCGTTGCCGCGGATCTTGCGCATGGCGCGGTCCGGCAGATCGAGGAGGTTCTGTCCTTCGAACTTGATGGCACCGGCGATGCGGGCCGGGGGCTCGGGCAGGAGCCGCAAGATCGACATGGAGGTCACCGACTTGCCGCAGCCGGATTCGCCCACGATCGCCAGGGTCTCGCCAGACCCGATCGCGAACGAGACCCCGTCCACCGCCCGGTTGACCCCGTCGGGGGTGCGGAAATGAACCTGCAGGTTCTCGATCGACAGGAGGGGTGCGCCGCTCATCAGACGTCTTTCGCCATGCGGGGATCAAGGGCGTCGCGCAGGCCGTCGCCGACGAGGTTCACCGCCAGAACGGTGGTGGACAGGAAGATCGCCGGGAACAGGATGATGTAGAACTTCACCTGCCAGAGCGCCCGGCCCTCGGCCATGATGTTGCCCCAGGAGGGCGTCGAGGGCGGTACGCCCGCGCCGATGAACGACAGGATCGCCTCGGTGATCATCGCGGAGGCGCAGATGTAGGTCGCCTGCACGGTCATGGGCGCGAGCGTGTTGGGCAGGATATGGCGCCAGATGATCGCCGGCATCCGCGTGCCCGTGGTCACCGCCGCCTCGACATAGGGCTGCTCGCGCAGGGACAGCACCACGCCGCGCACGAGGCGGGCGACGCGCGGGATCTCCGCGATGGTGATCGCCACAATGACGTTCTGGACCGAGCCGCGGGTCAGCGCCATCAGCGCGATGGCGAGCAGGATCGGCGGAATCGACATCATGCCGTCGACGACCCGCATGACGATCCCGTCGAGCCAGCGCACCATGCCGGAGACGAGCCCGACCGCGAGCCCCGCGATCGAGGCGAGGAACGCCACCGAGAAGCCGACCAGCAGCGAGACCCGAGCCCCGTAGACCACCCGCGAGTAGACGTCGCGGCCGAGCATGTCGGTGCCGAACCAGTACTGCGCGGAGGGCATCCGGGTCCGCTTGGCCGGCGCCAGGGCGGTCGGATCGACGGTGCCGAGCCACGGTGCCAGCGCCGCCATCAGGAACACGATCAGCAACAGCAGGCCGCCGGCCACGATGGTCGGGTTGCGGCGGACATAGGTCCAGACCGGGCCCCGGCGCTTGCGCACCGGGATCACGTCCGGCAGCGGCGCCGCGATAGCGAGGCCCGGCGGCGGCGAGGCCTTTGAGAGCGTGCCGCCGGGCGGAGCACCCGCCTGCGGGGCGCGATCGGGGAAGGGCGCGACGGTCGCGGTCAATAGCGGATCCTCGGGTCGAGCACGGTGTAGAAGAGGTCGATGGCGAGGTTCACCAGCACGTAGACGAAGCTGAACAGCAGCACGACGCCCTGGATGACCGGGTAGTCGCGTCGCAGGATCGCATCGACCGTGAGCCGCCCGAGGCCGGGGATCGCGAACACCGTCTCGGTCACCACCGCGCCGCCGATCAGCAGGGCGATGCCGATGCCGATGACGGTAACGATCGGCACCGCGGCGTTCTTGAGGGCGTGGATGAACAGGACCGGGCCCTGCGACAGACCCTTGGCCCGGGCGGTGCGCACGTAATCCTGGCTCAGCACGTCGAGCATGGTGGCCCGGGTCACCCGGGCGATCAGCGCGATGTAGACGAGGCCGAGCGTCACCGCGGGCAGGATCAGGTTCGACAGCCACGGCCAGAGCCCCTGCTCGATCGGCGTGTAGCCCTGCACGGGCAGCCAGCCGAGTTCGAGGGCGAAGACGTAGGCCAGGATGTAGCCGACCACGAAGACCGGCACCGAGAAGCCCATCACGGCGAGCCCCATGACGAGGCGGTCGATCAGGCTGCCGGCCTTCCAGGCGGCGACGACGCCGAGCGGCACCGCCACCGCGATGGCGAAGACCAGGGTGACCAGCATCAGCGAGACGGTGGGCTGTACCCGCTGGCCGATCATCGTGGTGACCGGCAGGTTGGTGAAGATCGAGGTGCCGAGATCCCCGTGCAGGATCTGCCAGGACCATTCCCCGAACCGCACCAGGAAGGGCCGGTCGAGGCCGAGCGAGGCGCGGATGCGGGCGACATCCTCGGGGCTCGCCTGATCGCCCGCGATGATCGCGGCCGGATCGCCATCGGCGAAGTAGAGGAGGCTGAACACGAACAGCCCGACCACCGCCATGACCGGGATGGTGGCCAGGATGCGCCTGCCGATATAGCCGAGCATGGGTCCTCGCTATCGTGCTGGCCGGAGGGACTGAAGGGCTGGACGCATCCCCGTCTCCCCTCTGCGGGTGATGGCGTTCACATGTCTGAGTCGGGTGCCGACGCTAGCGGCCGATCGCGACAGGCCCCCTCTCCCGTGCGGGAGAGGGTTGGGGTGAGGGACGAGAAGTCTCAGGATCGAGCACAGCCTTGCGGCGTGTATCGGTCGCGCCTCTTCCTGAGAGTTCTCATCCCTCACCCTGCCCCTCTCCCGCTCGGGAGAGGGGACACGCGCCTCATCCTGCAGCCGCGTTGCCGGGCGCAATGTCCGAAGCTGGTAGCCCACACGAGAAACCGGACGGATCGGGCAACCCGATTTGGCGAGGTCCTGCACCATCACGCCTTCGACACCCCCCAGGTGAACGGGATCGGCCCCTTCACGATGCCCGAGACGCTCTTCCGCCATGCCTGGTAGCCAAGGAAGAACCCGGTCGGGACGTAGACCACGCCCTCGCAGGCGGCGGCGTTGACCTTGTCGATCGCGGCCTTCTCGGAGGCGGGATCGGCGGCGTCGAACCACTCGGTGATCCCCGCCTCCACGGGCGGGACGTTCGGCCAGCCGAACCACGCCTTGTCGCCGTTGGCGCGCACTGCCGGGTAGCCCGCCGGGTTGATGGTGTCGGCGCCCGCATGCCAGGTGTGGAACATGTTCCAGCCACCCTGCGACGGCGGCGCCTTGGAGGCGCGCCGGGTGCCGGTGGTGCCCCAGTCGGTGGCGACGAAATCGACGTTGAAGCCCATCTGCTTCAACAGGTCGGCGGTGATGTCGCCCTGCGCCTTGGTGATCGGCTGGTCCTGCGCCACCACGCAGGTGACGGGCTCGCCCTTGTAGCCGGCCTCCTTGAGCATCTTGCGGCCCAGCGCGATGTCGCCCTTGCCGACATTCTCCCCGCCCGCCTCGCTGTAGAGCGCTGTGCCCGGGGTGAAGAAGCCGGGGAGTTTCTTCCACAGGCTGTCGTCGTCGCCGACGATCGCCCGCATGTAATCCTCCTGGTTCATGGCGGTCAGGACCGCCTGCCGGATCTTCGGATTGTCGAAGGGCGGATACAGGTGGTTCATCCGGAACGACCCGACATTGCCCAGCGGGTCGGCGATATCGACGGCGAGGTTGGCGTTCTTGCGCAGCAGCGGCACGAGGTCGGAGATCGGGTTCTCCCACCAATCGACCTCGCCGTTCTGCAGGGCCGCCGAGGCGGTGGCGGCGTCCGGCATGATCACCCACTCGACCCGGTCGACGAGAATGCGCTTGCCGCCGGCCAGCCAGGAATTCGGCTCCTCGCGGGGCTTGTAGCCGGCGTATTTCTCGAACACCGCCCGGGCGCCCGGAACCCACTCGTTGCGCACGAACTTCATCGGGCCCGAGCCGACATACTCGGTGATCTGCGTGAACGGGTCGGTCTTGGCGATCCGCTCCGGCATGATCAGCGCCATCGGGGCGTTGGTCTTGCCGAGCGCGTAAAGGAGTTTCGGAAACGGCTTCTTGAGGCGCCAGCGGAAGGTTCGGTCGTCGGTGGCCGCCAGCTCGTCCTGGACGCCGCGGATCATCAGGCCGATCGGGTCGCGGGCCATCCAGCGGGTGAGGCTCGCCACCACGTCCTTGGACAGGACGGGTTCGCCGTCGTGCCACATCAGGCCGGGGCGCAGCCGGAACGTCCAGGTCAGGTGATCGCCCGAGACCTCCTCGGACTCGACCATCTGGCGCTGCGGCTTCAGCTGGTCGTCGACGCCGTAGAGCATGTCCCACACGAGGGTGCCGGCGTTGCGCACCACGTACTGGGTGCCCCAGATCGGATCGAAATTCGCGAGGTTCGCCTGCGGTACGAAGCGCAGCACCTTGGCGCCCTGGGCGAGCGCCGGCATCGCGACCTGCGGCGCGGCCAGCCCGAGCGCGGCCGAACCCTTGAGGAAGGTCCTGCGGTCCATCGTGATCTCCCTGGCGGTGCGGATCTCAGGCACGCGTCGCCGGCCCACGCCTTGTGGGCGAGTTTGAACAATTCTTAGGCAGGGGCGCAATGGCCCGGTGTGACAACGGGGACGGGACGCGCACCAACGCGACTGCCAGCTTGGCGGCAGGCAGGCTCCACAGGTGGACGGGCAGTACGGTCATCGCGGTCACGGGCGGTGTCTCGCAAACCCTGCGCCAGCGATCCGATTTTGCGTTTTGTATTCAGGAAGGCGGATTGATCGCCCCTCCGCGATGTGGCCTCTGGACGGCGCGACGATGCGGGCGCGCGACCTGAGACGGGAGTCGAAGCCGCTTCTCCCGCAAGCTGGGGACGGACAACCGTAGGTGGACCGTCTTGTGCTTACGACACGCGGGCAGCGCCCCCTCCCCTCGCCTACGGGGCGCGACGCCCTACGCTTTCATGAAATCCCCGGGAGACAGGCCATGACGGATCCGATCCTCTCCGTCCGCGACCTCACGGTCTCCTTCCGCTCGGACGGGCGCTGGCGGGAGGTGGTGCACGGCGTCTCCTTCGATGTCGGCCCCCGCGAGACCGTGGCGCTCGTCGGCGAATCCGGTTCGGGCAAGAGCGTCAGCGCCCTGTCGGTCCTACGGCTCCTGCCCCAGGACGCGAGCCGCATCGGCGGCAGCGTGCGCTTCGAAGGCCGGGACCTCCTGGCCGCCCCCGAGTCCGAGATGCGGCGGGTGCGCGGCGATTCCATCGCCATGATCTTCCAAGAGCCGATGACCTCCCTGAATCCGGTGCTGACCATCGGCTTCCAGATCGCCGAGGCGCTGATCCGGCACCGGGGCCTGTCACGCGCCGCCGCCGAGGCGGAGGCCCTCCGGCTCCTCGACACGGTGCGGATCCCGGCGGCCCGCGCGCGGCTGCACGAATACCCGCACCGCTTCTCCGGCGGCATGCGCCAGCGGGTGATGATCGCCATGGCGCTGGCCTGCCGGCCCAAGCTCCTGATCGCCGACGAGCCGACCACCGCCCTCGACGTGACCATCCAGGCTCAGATCCTCGACCTCATCAAGAGTCTCCAGGATCAGGAGGGGATGTCGGTCCTGTTCATCACCCACGACATGGGCGTCGTGGCCGAGATCGCTGACCGGACGGTGGTGATGTACAAAGGCCAAGCCGTCGAGGACGGCCCAACCGCGCGGATCTTTTCCGAGCCCGCCGAGCCCTATACGCGGGCGCTGCTCGCCGCCGTCCCGCGGCTCGGCGCCATGGCGGGCCGCTCCCGGCCCATGCGCTTCCCCATCATCGACCGCGCCACCGGCCTCGCCGCGGCGCCTGCCGACGATCCGGACTCCTCGCCCGACACCGCCGAGCGCCCGCTTCTGGAGGTGCGCGACCTGACCACCCGGTTCGAGATCCGCTCCGGCCTGTTCGGCCGCGTGACCGGCCGCGTCCATGCGGTGGAGCGGGTCTCGTTCAGTCTCGCGGCGGGCGAGACCCTGGCGCTGGTCGGCGAATCCGGCTGCGGCAAGTCCACCACCGGCCGCTCGATCCTGCGGCTCGTCGAGCCCCTGTCGGGCTCGGTCGTGCTCGACGGCGAGGACATCACGGGCCTCGACGCCGGCGCCCTGCGCACCCGCCGTCGCCGGATGCAGATGATCTTCCAGGATCCGTTCGCCAGCCTCGACCCGCGCATGAGCGTCGGCGCCGCGGTGGCCGAGCCGCTGCTGATCAACCGCCTCGCCTCCCGCACGGACGCCCTGCGCCGCGCCGAGGATCTGCTCGCCCGGGTCGGGCTCGCCCCCGACATGGCGCGGCGCTTCCCGCACGAGTTCTCCGGCGGCCAGCGCCAGCGCATCGCCATCGCCCGGGCGCTGGCGCTGAACCCCCGGCTGATCGTCGCCGACGAGGCGGTCTCGGCCCTCGACGTCTCGGTCAAGGCGCAGGTCGTGAATCTGATGCTCGACCTGCAGGCCGAGTTCGGCCTCGCCTACCTGTTCATCTCGCACGACATGGCGGTGGTGGAACGGGTGAGCCACCGGGTAGCGGTGATGTATCTCGGCGAGATCGTCGAGATCGGCCCGCGGGACGCCGTGTTCGGGAACCCGCAGCACCCCTACACCAAGAAGCTGCTGGCGGCCGTCCCGGTCCCCGATCCGGCCCGGCGCCGGGCGCGGCACGCCCTGCCGGACGACGAGATCCGCAGCCCGATCCGCGCCCCGGACTACGAGCCGCCGGAGCGGCTGTATCGGGAGGTCTCACCCGGCCACAGCGTGCAGGATTGGGATGCCGATTGGGGCCCCGCGGAGGCCGACGCCAAGCCAGGGGCGGCAGCCGCCTGAGGGCAGCGATAACCTGACGGCACGGCGCGGGCTCCGCACCCGACCCCGTTGGCTGCGCCGAAGTCTGCACTTCTGCGGATCGCGTCGCACGCGCCGTCCACGCGAAACGGCCGAACGCCGACCAGCGAGCGCTGCAGCAGCTTTGCAGGGCCGCTCAACCGACGGCGGGGCCCCCTACGAGCCGTGGCCTGCGGGGGAGCCAACCGCGACACTGCATCAGTGAAGAAACCTGAGCGTTCGCGAAACAACCAACCGCTGTCAAACCGCGCGCCAGGAAAATTTCTGCAGGAACAGCTTGTCGTTCAAAAATAAAGTATTTTATGCGCTGGCTCATATTCGATGAGCGATTTTTTTGGAAGATAAAGAAGCTTTCAAGATCCTTATTTTGCGAAAATATCTTTCAATCCATTCTCGAAACCGGCCCACATAAACCATTAAAGCTGGCCATAAAGTGGGATATGGCTTATGAAGGTCTAAAATGATTGCAGGATCCGACTGAATGATGGCGATTGATGTGCTGCGGAGAGCCGGTGGCGTGCGCTGGCGCAACCTGAGCGCACCCGCCTTGGTACCCCCGCCTCGGCAGCGCGCCGCCGCGATGATCGGCGGTTGACCCGATGCGCCGCCTGCACTTCGACGCCCTGAAGCCGATCTGCCCGACCTGCCGCCGCACCGCGCTGGTTCTGGAGCCGGGCGCGCAGGCGACGAGCAACGCGGTCGTGTCCGGGGTCCTGCGCTGCCTCGATCCGGAGTGCGGTGAGCGCTTCCCGATCATTGCGGGCGTTCCGATCCTGGTCCCGGACGTCCGCGGCTGGCTCGCGGTGAATCTTCCACTCGTCCTGGCGAGCGATGTCGAGGATGCGGCGGTCGAGGCGGTGATCAGTGCGGCGCTCGGGCCGGACGCGGCCCACAACATCAGCCGCGCGCAGCAATCGCGATACGCCCACGATCATTACGGCGACCTGTTCGCAAGCGAGCCGGACGGTGCGGAGCCGCCGCCCGGCCGCGCCCGGCATTGCCTGGCGGAAGCCCTGCGGCACCTTGGCGTTGGGCGCGGCCCGAGGCTCGATATCGGCTGCACCGCCGGCCGAACCAGCTTCGATCTGGCGGCCGCCTACGACGTGCCGGTGCTCGGCGTGGACCTGAACTGGCCCCTGCTGCGGATTGGCCGGGGCATCCTCGATCGGGGCCTGCTGCGCTACCCGCTCCGGCACGGCGGCGACGCCTATGAGCGTCGGGAAACCTACCACTTCCCGCCCGAGGCCGAACGGGTGGATTTCTGGATCGCCGATGCCCAGGCCCTCCCGTTCGCCGCGAACACGTTCCGCCTCGTCGTCGCGCTGAACGGGCTCGACTGCGTACCGGACCCCGCGCGCCTCGTCGCCGAGGCCAGCCGCGTCACGCGGCCGGGCGGCGACATCGCGTTCGCGACGCACTTCGATCAGGCTCCTCAGGCCCTAGCGCCGTCCGCATGGCTCGAAGGTCCCGATGCCCTTGCGACGATGATCGCCGCAGCCAACGCCGACATCCCCGGCGCCAAACCCCTGAAGCCGACTCGGCCGCCCCTCGACCTCCCCTGGCCCGTCCGCCAGCAGGACGAGGGCACGGTCGTCCACCGGTCAAGGCTGATGACGATGACGGCGGGGGCGGATTGAGCGCGGCACACGCCGTCGCGTAGGCGGGGACGGCCGCAACTGGTAATCCCGGCCAGCAACCGAGGCCAAACGCGACGGGCACGGGACCCCGATCCCGATCGACCGCAGAAAGGCCGGCGAGGGTCCGCCATGTCCCTATCCGCCAAGCTGCAGCGGAGCGCGCCGGAGAGAGCGGCCCGTTCGGGTGGGCTTGATCGGGGCCGGCAAGTTCGGCTCGATATACCTGTCGCCGGCGCCCCGCACGCCGGGGATCCGCGGCGGAGGGAGAGAAGCCGGGCCGGCGCGCGTTCCCGCCGAGAACCGCAGGCTCGATCACCCCTGACGCAGCGGCTGACCGGCCGGCGGCCGCGTGCCGAGATGGCCGCGCAGGGTCCGGCCCTCGTACTCCGTGCGGACCAGGCCGCGGCGGCGGAGTTCCGGAAGCACCAGTTCGATGAAGTCGTCGAGCCCCCCGGGCAGGGTCGCCGGCATGATGTTGAAGCCGTCCGCGCCCTGCTTTTGGAAGCGCTCCTCCATCTCGTCCACGATCTGGGCGGGCGTCCCGACGATCTGCGAGTGGCCGCGCGCGCCCGCGATCCGCAGATAGAGCTGGCGTAGGGTCAGCCCCTCCCGGCGGGCGAGGTCGAACATCAGTTGCTGGCGCGACTTGGCGCCGTTGGCCTCAGGCAGTTCCGGCACCGGCCCGTCCGGATCGTAGCCGGAGAGGTCGAAGCCGCCGATCATCCGCTCCAAGAGCGCAAGACCGACCACGGGGTCGATCAGGTCCTGGAGCGCCTCGAACTTCGCCCGTGCCTCCGCCTCGCTGCGTCCCACGACGGGGAACAGGCCCGGCATGACCTTCAGATCGTCGCGCTCACGTCCGAAGCGGCCCATCCGGTCCTTCAGGTCGCCATAGAATTCTGTCGCCTCGTCCAGCGTCTGGTTGGCGGTGAACACGATCTCGGCGGTGCGCGCCGCGAGATCCTTGCCGGGGCCCGACGCGCCGGCCTGCACCAGCACCGGCTGGCCTTGGGGCGTGCGCGAGATGTTGAGCGGGCCCCGCACCTCGAAATGCGTGCCGTGATGGTTGAGGGGGCGAAAACCGTCCGGCTTCGAGAACTGGCCGGATGCCTTGTCGATGACCACGGCCTCGTCGTCCCAGGTGTTCCACAGGCCGAGGACGACGTCGACGAACTCCTCCGCGCGCTCGTAGCGGTCGCCGTGCCGCGCGATCCGGTCGGCGCCGAAATTGGCGGCCTCCGCGTCCGTGGTCGAGGTCACGAGGTTCCAGCCGGCGCGGCCGCCGCTGAGATGGTCCAGAGAGGCGAACCGGCGGGCGACGTTGTAGGGCTCGTTGAAGCTCGTCGAGGTGGTCGCCACCAGCCCGATCCGGCTCGTCACCGCCGCCAGCGCGGAGAGCAGCGTCACCGGCTCGAAATGGGTCGAGCGCGCCGT
The DNA here is from genome assembly GCF_026540775.1 of Methylobacterium sp. GC_Met_3. NCBI lineage: Bacteria > Pseudomonadati > Pseudomonadota > Alphaproteobacteria > Hyphomicrobiales > Methylobacteriaceae > Methylobacterium > Methylobacterium sp. GC_Met_3. Next base: position 37,100 of record NZ_JALNUL010000019.1, on the reverse strand, counting down.
CCGCTCGCTGGAGCGCAGGTTGCCGTCGCGGATGCCGGTCCCGTCTTCAAGGAACACGAGGTCGAACTTCGCGGCCTCGGCCTTCTGCGCCCAGCCGACATAGCGCTCGAGGACGAGGCCGCCATCCGCCTCGCTGGAGGGATGGCGCCAGCCGGCGATATGATGCCCGGTGGCGTAGAAGAAGGCGCCGAGGCGCAGCGTGTCGTGTCGCATGACCGATGGACTCGTGGCGGTGCGGGCGGAACGTGAGTCCGCCGATGTGAATCAGGCCGGTGGGCGGGATGCAACCGCCGCCCGGATCCGGGCCCGCGATTGAGAAGCGTCTTCTCCAGATGGGGCCCCAGGCGGCGGTTCGCGACGCCACGGGGCCGCGGCGGGAGACGCACGCGCGGTGACGATCGATCCCGTCACCCGGCCTTCGCCCATGGCCGGGCGGGCGATCACCGAGCATGAATAGCGCCGGCTATGCAGCACGATAGCGCTACTCAGGAGCTTTAACGAGACGTGATTTGGAATTGTTCGAAATTCAATGCATCATAAATCCGCATTGAGCCGCCCCCGCACGACAAGAAGGCTGGACGCTCGTGCGCGGAGGAATCATGAACGAGATCGTCAAGCCGGACTCCCTGATCGTGGCCGAGGCCGAGAGCCTGACCGAGACCTTCTTCGGGGGCTGCCCGCACGACTGTCCGGACACGTGCTCGATGCTGTTCGACGTCAAGGACGGCCAGCTCCAGGGGGTGCGCGGCAACCCGGATCACCCGATGACCCGCGGCGGTCTCTGCGTGAAGCTGAAGGACTACGAGAAGCGCCACTATCACCCGGACCGGCTCCTCTACCCGATGAAGCGGGTCGGGCCGAAGGGGTCGAAGCAGTTCGAGCGGATCACCTGGGACGAGGCGCTGGACACCATCGTCACGCGCTGGAAGGCGATCATCGACCAGTACGGGCCTGAGGCCATCGCGCCCTACAGCTATCTCGGCAACCAGGGGCTGGTGCACGGGCTGAACGGCGGCGACGCCTTCTTCAACCGGATGGGCGCCACGGTGACCGAGCGGACGTTCTGCGGCGAGGGCTCATGCACCGCGTGGCTGCTCACGGTCGGCCCGACCGCGGGCCTCGACCCGGACAGCTACATCCACTCCAAGTACATCGTGATCTGGGCCTGCAACTCGGTCAGCACGAACCTGCACCACTGGGCGATCGTGAAGGACGCGCAGAAGAAGGGCGCCAAGGTCGTGGTGATCGACGCCTACGCGTCCCGCACCGCCAAGGCGGCCGACTGGCACATCGCGCCGAAGCCCGGCACCGACGGCGCGCTCGCCATGGCGCTGATCAATTCGATCATCGAACAGGGCCTCGTCGATCAGGACTACGTCGACAACCACACGGTCGGCTTCGCGGAGCTGAAGGAGCGGGCGAGCACCCGCACGCCCGAATGGGCCTCGGAGATCACCGGGGTCCCCGCCGAGGACATCCGCACGCTGGCCCGCGAACTCGCCACGGCCCAGCCCGCCGCGATCCGCATGGGCGTGGCGCTGGAGCGGCACTACGGCGGCGGCCAGACCATCCGGGCGGTGACCTGCATCCCGGCGCTCACCGGCGCGTGGCGTCATGTCGGCGGCGGCGTCACGCAGTTCGGGGTCTGGGAGCATCCCTACAAGTTCGACGTGATGTGCCGGCCCGACCTGATCCCGGAGGGCACCCGCGTCGTCTCGAACCTGCAGATCGGTCGCGCGCTGACCGGCGAGATGCAGCTCGACCCGCCGATCATGTCGATGATGTGCTGGAACTCGAACCCGGTCACGCAGGCGCCCGAGACCGACAAGATCGTCGAAGGGCTGATGCGCGAGGACCTGTTCATGGTCTCGGCCGAGCACTTCATCTCGGACACGGCCTCCTACGCCGACATCCTGCTGCCGGCCACGATGGGCGCCGAGATGGAGGACATGATCCTGTCCTGGGGTCACCTCTACCTGACGTACAACACCAAGTGCGCCGAGGCGCCGGGCGAGGCGATCCCCAACAACGAGATCTTCCGCCAGCTCGCCGCCCGGCTCGGCTTCGAAGAAGAGAACTTCACGTGGACCGATGGCGAGTGCTTGGAGCACTACGTCGATTGGTCCGCCCCGGCCTGCGAGGGCATCGACCTCGCCTATATGCGCGCGCACGGCTTCGCCCGCCTGAAGGTCGGTACGCCCGACGACCGCGCGCCGCACAAGGACGGCAACTTCCCGACGCCGACCGGCAAGTGCATGTTCATGGTCGAGGGTGCCACGAATTTCGTCGCGCCGCCGTTCCGGCAGATGTACGAGGGCTTCCAGCCCGGCGAGGCGCTCGATCCGCTGCCCGATTACCTCGGCCCGCGCGAGTCCCACACGAACGACCCGGAGCTGGCCAAGCGCTTCCCGCTCAACATCGTCTCGCCCAAGAGCCACTACTTCCTGAACTCCTGCTACGCCAACATGGAGGACAAGCAGAAGGGCCAGGGCGAGCAGTTCGTGATGATCAGCCAGCACGATGCCGACGCGCGCGGCATCCGGGACGGCGACCGGGTCAAGGTCGGCAACGACCGCGGCGCCTTCAAGGGCGTCGCGCGGATCACCGACGACGTGAAGGCCGGCATCGTGGTGGCGACGCTCGGCTACTGGCGCCAGCTCAACGAGGGGACGGTCAACAGCATCTCGTCCGGCGCCTTCACCGACATGGGCCACGCCCCATCCTTCTCGGACAATCTCGTCGAGGTCGCCCGGGCGAATTGAGGGTCGGCGAACGGGCCGCTTTTCCCTCCCCCTTGTGGGGAGGGGCCGGGGGTGGTGCAGGATCACGTGTGACGGTGCCTTCTGCACCAGCCCCACGCGGGATCTGCGATCCCCAAACTCCTCCCCGAATGGGAGAGGAAAGAGTCCCAGCCCGGCCCCTGCCCTACTGGCGCAGCGGCTCCGGCTTCTGCCCGTCGGGGAGCATTTCCCGCAGGTGGTCGTGGACCATGTCGGCGGTGAACGGCTTGCCGATGAAGCGAGCCCCCTCCGGCATGTCGCCCGGCCCCGGCTGCAGTTGCCCGGACGCCACCACGATGGCGATGTGCGGCCAGCGCTCAGAGGTCTCGCGCGCGACCGCAAAACCGTCCCGCGAGCCCGGCATCTGCACGTCGGTGAACAGCAACACGATCTGGGCGTGCTCCCGGCCGAGCAGCGTTATCGCCTTATCGCCGTCGCTGGCCTCGAACGTGCGGAACCCGGCCTCCGACAGGATGTCCATCGCGTCCATGCGGATGAAACCGTCGTCGTCGACGACGAGGGCATAGGGCGCCGGGGGCTGGGCTGATCCGCTCATCCCCCGATAAGTCCTAACCCAGGTCAAAGGTTCGCGCGCGCTGGCGCGGCCGGGATCAGTCCCCGTCCATGACCCCGGCGCGGTCCCCGACCCGGTCGAGCAGATCCTCAAGCCGGAACACCGACCGCTCGGCCACGAAGGCCCTGTGCTCGGCCTGCATGATGCGGAACTCGGCCTCCATGCAGCGCACGACGACGCGCTCGTAGTCGGAGGAGATCTCCGCGAGGGCGCGCTCCAGGTCGGCGTTCCGCCGGTTGATCTGCGACAGCTCGGCTTCGAGCGCCTGGATCGTCGCGTCCTTGACGGTGCGTTCCTCGTAGAGCCGCTGGAACAGCCCGCTCGCCCGCTGCTGAATGACGGCGCGCCACCCCTGGAAGCCGCGGATCTCATCCGCGGCCTGCCGGATCAGCGCGAGGGTCAGGCGCGGATCGATGACCCGGAAAGCCGCGTGCGAATCCTGCGCCCGCGGTATCGCCTCGGCGATCACGGTGGCCTCTATCGTCGTCGATTGCGCCATCGTCGCACGAGGACCGAGGCTACTCGGTCTCGTTGGGCACGCTGGTTACGGGAGCGGGCCTGGTACGGTTGCCGAAGGCCTCGATCGCCGCATCGTGGAGACGCACGAGCCATTCCTCGGCCTCCGCGGCCCGCACCTCGGCCAGCCGGACCCGCTCCTCCGACCGCGCCAGGTTCTGCACCCCCGTGGCGACCTCCTGCTCCAGGCGCCGGATCTCGAGATCGGCCTGGGCGACGACCTGGGCCAGCTGCGCCTCCAGCTCGGCCGCCCGCTCTTCGCCAACCCGGATGGCCTCGCTGGCCTCGCGGATCAGGTCGACGGCCGAGGCCCATTCGCGGGTGACGGTAGGGCCGCCCTCGTTCGGGCTATCGGCCGTGGCAAAGGTCCCGTTCCGGCTCTCGAGACCCATGAAACTGACCACCTTCTCGGGGGACGCGTCCGCCTTCGCCTGCCACGCGCGCATCATCACGTTCGGGCTGCCGTTGTAGGCGGTGTCGATCGAAGCCCTATCGCTCATCGTTGGAAAACCCCTCACAGGTCAGCATCGGATCAACCGGCCGTGCCGGGAGATGCGAACGGGTGCACGTTGCTCGGCTCGCCGCGCTCGGCGGGCAGGGCCGGCTCGTGCAGCAGGCCCTCGCCCATCCCGTCCGGCTTGCGCCAGCCGCGGCCGGAGCGCTTGAGCGCCTCGTACTGCTTCTGGAGCGTCGCCCGGGTCTCGCGGGCGATGTCGAGGGCGCCCTGCACCAGGGCCCGCTCCGAGCGCTCGTTCTGAAGATCCTCGGCAAGGCGCCGGTTGGTGGCCTCGAACTCGATCCGGGCGGCCTCCTGGCGGTGGGTCAGCTGCTCGATCCGCTCGGTCAGGGCGGCGTTGCGGGTCCCCGCCTGCTCCAGGGCGGCGTCCTTGGCGGCGAGCGCCTTGGCCAGCATGTCGCAGCGCGCATCGAGGTCGCCGCGGGCGCGCTGCATCTCGACGAAGCGCTCCGTCTGCCGGGCGAGATCCTCCTGGACGGTATCCAGACGCCGCTCCGCGGTGACGCGGGCGATGTTGGTCTCCTTGAAGTTGCGCTCTGCGAGCCGGTGGGCCTCGTCGCGCTCGCGCAGCTGCGCCCGGGCTTGGCCCAGGAGCTGCTCGTTCGTGTCCGCCCGGTTGGCGGCGGCCTCCAGCTTCATGGCGAGCGCCGAGCGCTCGGTGCGCAGGGCGGCCGTGTCGGTCTCGAACTGGGCTTCGAGGCGGGCGCGATTCGCGACCTCGGTCGCGAGCTGGCCCTCGGCCGTCCGCGCCTTCTGCCGCTCGGACTCGACCGCGCCCTCGACGGTCCGGAACCGGGACTCGAGCTCGTCGAGGCGCAGGATCTGATCCTCGTTCTGGCTTCGCAGCCGCCGGTTGTCCTGTTCAAGGGCCGCCAGGGTCTCCCGCGCCGCCTGCAGATCGTGCTCCGTCCGCGTCAGCGCGCTGTCGGCGGCCTGGGCCTCCGTCCGCAGCGCCTTGCCCTCGGCGACCAGCGCCTTGCCCTGCTCGATCTCGGCGGCGAGGCGCCGCTCCAGATTCTCGAAGGCCAGCACCCGGTCCCGGAGCTCGATCGCCTGCGCGGCCAGGACGGCGTCGCGGGCGTGGAGCTGCTCCTCGGCCCGGGCCACCCGCGCAGAGGCCTCGGAATACTCGTTGGTCAGGATCGAGATGCGGGCCGAGAGTTCAGCGGCCTCCAGACGGACCGCCTTGCCGGTCTGGAACTCCTGGGCCAGCGAGGTCTCCAGCTCGGCGATGCGCATGCTCGCCCGCGGAAGCTCGTCGCTGATGCTGACGATCGGCTCCAGGATCGACACGAAATCGTCCTGCAGCGAGCGGATGTCCTCCAATCGGTCGACCATGGCGTCGATGCGCTGCCGCAGCATCTCGTCGCGCTTGCCGATGGCGTCGAGGGAGGAATGGGCCCGATCCGGCAGGGCAGCCCGCTGAGCCGGCGCCTCGGCGTTCAGGCGCGTCCGGGCCTGCGGCATCGTGGGCTCGGTTGCCGGCCGGGAAGCCGACTGGGCCGATCCATGAGCCGACCCCTGAGGCTCGGATCCCCCCTCGGACGAGGAGAGCATGTTACGAAACGACGTCCACGCCATGAAACGAGCTCGATCGCGCCCACAATCCGGGCGAATTAACTAAATCTTAATCCAATAAGACTGTCGAGCGATATTTTGCCCTCTACTTGGCAGTTCACAGGATCAAACTAGAAGCGACGCGCGACACGGCTTTCTGACGTCCGGAGGACTTCCGGCGGCAGGCAGGGGCCGCATCGTCCAGTGCCGCCGGCCGGGGCTGGGCAAGATCGTTCCACCACGCCCAGCGGGTCAGCGCCGACGGGGCGTCGGACATGCCGCGCGCATCGGAGCCGGCCCTGGATCAACCGTTAACGCATCGTTAACGATTTACCGGACGTTAATAAACCTGTCCCTGGCCCGATACTGAGAAATCCTCGATCGCGGGCGCCCGGTGTCGCTTATGGGTGACGAAAACTGTGTTTCGGGCCCTGACCCGGCGATGACGGCGCGCGGAGGATTTTCGGTGACGGCGATCGTTCTGGCGGTGGCGCCTGTCGAACCTCTGCGTGAGGGCCGGCGCTCCTACACACCCCAGATTCTCCTCGCCGTCGGCTGGGTCGGCCTGTTCGCCTACTGCACCGCCTACTTGACCGAGGACATGCCGTTCCGGATGTCGGCGCCCCTGGCGGTCGGGGAGCCGCTGTTCGACCCGCCGGAGGATCTGCCGCGCCGGGCGCTGGCAATGGTCCGGCCGGAGGATCCGACGACCACCTTGGCGAGCGTCGCCGTCCCTGCGGCGACGGCTCCCGTGGTCGAGGCGGCCTCCGCACACGCCCCCATGACGCCTGCCCAGCCGGCCGTTCCAGCCGCGACGCCTCGTCCGGCCGCCGATTATGTCGGGACCTGGGGCCCGACGGCGGAGGCCTGCGCCGCCCCGTCGCGCCGGCACGGTTACCTGCCGGCCACGATCACGCCCGAGCGCGCCAGGGCCGGCGACACCCTCTGTACGTTCCGCGACCCACACCGTTCCGGCAATGCCTGGACCATGGCGGCCGAATGCGGGGACCGGGACCGCCGCTGGTCCTCCCAGGTCCGCCTCGTCGTCGAGGGCGACCGCCTGACCTGGACGAGCGCCTGGGGCACGTCCGCCTATATCCGCTGCGGCCGCCGCACCGGCTGAGATGGGGGCATCCGTCGGGCGGTCCTCAGTGACCGATGCCCGTGGAGCTGACCCGCGACGTTGACCATCATCGCCGGCGTATCCCGCCGGGTCCGGGCGCTTCCGCTCTGAGACCGCGTCCGCGCGAACCCGCTTACAGCCGGCTAACCACGACGCGTGATTCCGCGACCTGAACCACTCCGACCCCGGACGCAGACGGGTTATTTAGACGTGGCCCGCGACGCGGGACAAGCGAATGAGTCGAGGAGGTCTCCGATGGCGGATCCGAACGGGCAGCAGCTTTCGGACGAGGAACTCGATCGCTTGGCCCGCAAGTTGTTCGCGGAGGTCCGGGCGGAGAGCCCCGAGGCGAAGGCGGGACGGGCCCTGGAAAGCGCCGGCGCGATCGCCGGAGCAGTCATCCCGGTCCTGCCCGACTGGCTCCTGTCCGATGACGGCGCTGCGAAGGCGAGCGAGCGCGCCGACTGACCGGTGCCCGCCACGGTTGGCCGGCGCGATCAGGGGGCCGGCGTCAGCGGGCCTCCTGCCCGCTTCCCATGGTGCCGAGGTCGGGCGCGGTGTCGGAAATGTCCAGGCCGCGTGCGGTGAGCACGGCCCGCAGGGCGGTCGCGAGCCCATCCGCGGTGAATGGCTTGCGCAGGTAGCCCGCCCCCATCGGCACCTCACCCTCGGCCGGCCAGGCGAACCCCGATACGATCAGGATCGCGCGTTCGGGCCAGCGCGCCGCCACCGCCTTGGCGAGGGTGAAGCCGGTGAGAGGCGCGCCCGCGAGATCGACATCCGCCACCATGGCGACGAGGTCCGGCCGGGCTGCCAGATGCGCTTGCGCGGCCTCGACGGTGGATGCCTCGGCCACCGCGTAGCCGGCCTCCCGCAGAGCCGCGGCCGCCTCCATGAGCTGCACGGGATCATCCTCGACCAGCAGCACCGCGGGCCGCGGCGCATACGCGTCCGCCATAAGGATCTCCAAGCGACAGATGCCGCATCAACGCGGCCGGGCTCGATCCGGCCCGGTCACTTTGTCGTGGCGGCCCGGGAGGGGCATCCCTCCCGGGCCGTTCAGGCCGCGTCCGGCATCCGGTCGATCAGCTTGTCGAGGGTGATCGGATAATCCCGCACGCGGATGCCGGTGGCGTTGTAGATCGCGTTGGCCACCGCGGCGGCGATCCCCGAGATGCCGAGTTCGCCCACGCCCTTCGCCTTCATGGGCGAGGACATCGGATCGGTCTCGTCGAGGAAGATCACCTCCTGGTGCGGGATGTCGGCGTGGACCGGCACCTCGTAACCAGCCAGATCGTGGTTGGCGAAGAAGCCGCGCTTGGTATCGACCGCCAGTTCCTCCATCAGAGCCGCGCCGGTGCCCATGACCATGCCGCCGATCACCTGGCTGCGGGCCGATTTCGGGTTGAGGATCCGCCCGGCTGCGCAGACCGCCAGCATCCGCCGGACCCGGACCTCGGCGGTGTAGACGTCCACCGCGACCTCGACGAAGTGGGCGCCGAAGGTCGAGACCTGCTGCGTCTTCGAGAAATCGCCGAACTCGATCGTATCCTCGGCGACCAGCTCGCCCTCGGCCGCGGCCTGGGCCAGCGGGATGGCGCGGTTGCCGGCGCGGACCTCGCCGTCCTCGAACACCGCGTCGGTGGCGTTGAACCCGAGTTTTTGGGCGATCGACTCCCGCAGCTTCACGCAGGCCGCGTAGACGCCCGCGGTCGAGGAATTGGCACCGAACTGGCCGCCCGAGCCCGACGAGACCGGGAAATCGGAATCGCCGAGGCGGACCACCACACGATTGAGGGGCACGCCCATCATCTCGGCGGCCGTCTGCGCGATGATCGTGTAGCTGCCGGTGCCGATATCGGTCATGTCGGTCTCGACCGTGACCGTGCCGCCGGCATCGAGCCGCACCCGGGCGCCCGACTTCATCACCATGTTGTCGCGGAACGCCGCCGCCATGCCGAGACCGACGAGCCACTGCCCGTCTCGCACCTGGCCGGGCTTCGGGTTGCGCTTGGCCCAGCCGAACCGCTCCACGCCGAGCTTGAGGCAGCCCACGAGGTCGCGCTGCGAGAAGCGCAGATCCGGCTTGGTCGGGACGACCTGTGTGTCGTTGCGGATGCGGAACTCCACGGGGTCGAGGCCGAGCTTCTCCGCCATCTCGTCCATGGCGACTTCGAGCACCGCCAGTCCCGGGGCCTCGCCGGGCGCCCGCATGGCGTTGCCCTCCGGCAGGTCGAGCCGGGCGAGCTTCATGGCGGTCAGGCGGTTCTTGCCCGCGTAGAGGAACTTGGTCTGGTTCACCGCCGTCTCGGGATCGCCATCCGGCAGGTTGCCGGACGTGCTCTCGTGCGCGATCGCCGTGATGGTGCCGTCCTGCGTGGCGCCGATCCGCACCCGCTGGATCGTGGCCGGCCGGTGGGTGGTGTTGTTGGCGATCAGCGGGCGCGTCAGCGCGACCTTCACAGGGCGCCCGGCGGCCTTCGCGGCCAAAGCCGCCAGCACCGCGTCGGCGCGTACGAACAGCTTGCCGCCGAAGCCGCCGCCGACATAGGGGGCGTCGAGCCGGACCTTGTCCTTGGGCAGGTTCAGCATCTTGGCGAGGCTGCCGTGGCCCCAGCCGATCATCTGGTTGGACGTCCAGAGCGTGACCTTCTCGCCGTCCCAGGCCGCCACCGTGGCGTGCGGCTCCATCATGGCGTGGCTCTCGTCGGCGGTCTTGTAGGACGCGTCGAGCGTGACCGGCGCCTGCGCGAACGCCGCCTCGAAATCGCCGACGCGCTCCTCGCCGTTGCCACCGCTGCCCTCGCCGCTGTCGGCCGGGACCGGCTCGGCATCCTTGGCGGCAGCCGCGAGATCGAACACGCCGGCTTCCGGGGCGTAATCGACCGTCACGAGGAACGACGCCGCCCGGGCCTGCTCGAAGGTCTCGGCCACCACGACCGCGACGGCCTGATGGTAGTGCTGGATCACGTCGCCGCCGAACAGGTAGGCGACGTTCATCACGCCGCGCTCGACCCGGGGGGTGTTGAGGGTGGTGACGATCGCGATCACGCCGGGGGCCTGCCGGGCCGACGCGGTGTCGATGCTTCGCACCCGGCCCTTGGCGATGGACGAGCCCAGCACGTAGCCATAGGCGGCGTCCGGCGCCACGTCGTGGCGCTCGTAGGCGTAGGGCGCGGTACCGGTGGTCTTGTACTTGCCATCGATCCGGTCGGTGGCGTGGCCCACGACCTTGAGGCGGTCGATCGGGTTCGGGCCGGCTTGGGTATCGAACTTCATGGTTCAGGCCCTCGCTTGGTTGAGCGCCGCGCTGAGTGTCCGCTCGGCGAGCGTCAGCTTGTAGGCGTTCTCGTGGGTCGGCTTGGCGTCGGCGAAAACCCGGCTTGTCACTGCCTTGGCGCCCTTCGGCAGGTCGGCCTCGGCCGCCTCGACCCGCCAGGGCTTGTGGGCGACGCCGCCGAAGGCGACGTGGCCGCTGCCGTCCTTGCCCAGGATCGCCGCCACCGAGACCAGCGCGTAGGCGTAGGACGCCCGGTCGCGGACCTTGCGGTAGATGTGCGTCCCAACAACCGGCTTCGGCAGCGTCACCGCGGTGATCAGTTCCCCGGGCGCGAGGTTCGTGTCGCGGGACGGCTCGTCGCCGGGCAGGCGGTGGAACTCGGCGATCGGGATTTTTCGCGCGGCGCCAGCGGCGTCGATCGTCTCGACGGTGGCGTCGAGCACCCGCATGGCCACCGCCATGTCGCCGGGATGTGTGGCGATGCAGGCCTCGCTGCCGCCGATCACCGCGAGCTGGCGGCTCACGCCGTCCAGCGCCGAGCAGCCGGAGCCGGGCTGGCGTTTGTTGCAGGCCTGCGCGGTGTCGTAAAAGTACGGGCAGCGGGTCCGCTGGAGCAGGTTGCCGGCGGTGGTCGCTTTGTTGCGCAACTGGCCGGAGGCGCCGGCGAGAAGCGCGCGGGCGAGGACGCCGTAATCCGTGCGCACCCGCGGATGGGCGGCGAGATCTGTGTTGCGCACCAGGGCGCCGATGTGCAGACCGCCCTCGTCTGTCGGCTCCACCGTGTCGAGGCCGAGCCCGTTCACGTCCACGAGGTGGCGCGGGGTCTCGATCTGCAGCTTCATCAGGTCGAGGAGGTTGGTGCCGCCGGCGATGAACTTCGCCTCCGGCGTGCGGGCGACCGCGGCGGCGGCCTCGGCGGGGGAGCTGGGACGCTCGTACGTGAAGGACTTCATGCCCGCGCTCCCGCGACCTCGGTCATCGCCTCGACGATGTTGGAATAGGCGCCGCAGCGGCAGATGTTGCCGCTCATGCGCTCGCGGATCTCGGCTTCGGTGACCTGGGGCGTGGCCTCGAGGTCGGCGGTGACATGGCTCGGGATGCCGGCCTTGATCTCTTCGAGGACGGCGACGCCCGAGCAGATCTGGCCCGGCGTGCAGTAGCCGCACTGGTAGCCGTCATGCTTCACGAACGCGGCCTGCATCGGATGCAGGTGGTCCGGCTGGCCGAGGCCCTCGATCGTGGTGATCTCGGCGCCCTGATGCATGATTGCCAGCGTCAGGCAGGCGTTGATGCGCCGGCCATCGACGATCATCGTGCAGGCGCCGCACTGGCCGTGGTCACAGCCCTTCTTGGAGCCCGTCAGGTGCAGGTGCTCGCGGGCGGCATCGAGCAGGCTGGTGCGGGTGTCGAGTTCGAGTTCGCGGCGCTGCCCGTTCACCGTGAAGGTGACTGTGGCGAGGACTGGCTCGTCGGTTCGTGTCGCGGCCGCCGTGGCGGTGGCTCCCACCATCAAAATCTCTCCGGTTCAGATCGAACTGTGCAGGCGGTGCATCGCTGGGCTCCGGCCGACTCGGCCGGTCGCGAAACGGAGTGCCTGAGGGCAACGTTAACACCCTGGATCGGCTCCAAGGTAGGCGGCGGACGCGCGACGATCAGGGGTTCGGACAAAGCTGGGCCCATCCGTCGCGGCCATCGAAGGCGTGTGGCCAAAGGAAAGGGCCGACCCGAAGGCCGGCCCCATCCGCCATCCGTGCGCAGCGCTTACTCGGCCGCGGTCATCTCGGGGGTGTAGTGGCCGCACCAATCCGCGGAGGCGACCACGGGCCAGAGCCCCTTCGCTTCGGGCGCAGGCTGGCTGACGGGCGGGTTGAAGCGGCACAGGCCGGCATCGTTCTGCGCGATGGCGCCGTTGCCCTTGTGCTCGTCGAAGAACCGGCAGGTCTCGCACTTGGCGTTCATGATCAGGCTCCCGTGGGACCGGCGACCGCAGGGTCGTCCGGGCGTCGTTTCAGCAGACCGTTCAAAACTTAGAAACGATCCAATCTGCTGAACCAACGGCGGGATGCCGCCTCGGTTCCCGCTGCGACGGCGTCAGCCAACCCGCGTGAGGCGGGGGGCGGCCCGGGCAACCATGTCGGCGGTGGGTTCGAGCTCTGTGGCGTAGTCGGCGATCGGGCGCGGCTTGCCGAACAGGTAGCCCTGCATCTCGCCGCAGGCTTCCTCGGCGAGGAACGCCCGCTGCGCCTCGGTCTCGACGCCCTCGGCCACCACTCCCATGCCCAGGCTGCGGCCGAGGCCGAGCACGGCCCGCACGATCACGGCCGCCTGCGGCTCCGAGCCGATCTGGGCCACGAAGGAGCGATCGATCTTGAGCTTGTCGAACGGGAAGGCCTGGAGGGTGGCCAGCGACGCGTAGCCGGTCCCGAAATCATCCATGCTGATCCGGATGCCGTAGTTCCTCAGGCGCCGGAGGATGCCCACGGCCCGGTCCATGTCGTTGATGATGATGCTTTCCGTGACCTCAAGTTCCAGGCGGCCGGGCGCCAGACCGGTCTGCGCCAGGATGGCCAGGACCCGCTCGGGCAGTTCGGGTCTCTGGAACTGCCGCGGCGAGAGGTTGACGGCGACCTTCAGGGGCTGCGCCCACCCCGCGGCCTCGCGGCAGGCCGCGCGCAGCACCCACTCGCCCAGCGCGACGATCAGCCCGGTCTCCTCGGCCAGCGGCACGAAGACGTCCGGCGCGATGTTGCCGCGCACCGGGTGGACCCAACGCAGAAGCGCCTCGAACCCGATCAGCGCGCCGGTCCGGCCGTCCACCTGCGGCTGGTAGTGGAGGCTGAGCCCGTCCTCATCCATGGCTTGGCGCAGGTCGCGCTCCAGCACCCGGCGCGCCTCCGCCTCCTCGTCCATGGCGGGCGTGAAGACGCGGAACGTGCCGCGCCCCTCGGCCTTGGCCCGGTAGAGGGCGAGGTCGGCGCGCCGGTACAGGCACTCCGCCGCCATGCCGTGCTCGGGGGCGAGCGCGATGCCGACACTGAGGCCGACGCCGATCCGGTGCTCACCCACGCAGAGCGGATGGTCGAACAGCGCGATGAGGCGCTCGGCCAGGGCACCAGCCTCCGCGAACCCGCCGGGGGTTAGCACGGCGAACTCGTCGCCCCCCAAGCGGGCCACAGCCCCGGCCCCGGCAACGCTCACGAGGGCGCCCGCGATGTGCCGCAGAAGCGCGTCCCCGGCCTGATGGCCGAGGCTGTCGTTCACGCCCTTGAACCCGTCGAGATCGAGGTACAGGACCGCGCAATCACCCGCATGCTGGGCGATGTCGGCCAGACTCCGCTCCACGGTCTCGTGGAACGGGGCCCGGTTCGGCAGACCGGTGAGCACGTCGTGGCGGGCGAGGCGCGCCACCTCGGCCTCGGCGGCCTTGCGCTTGGTGATGTCGGTGAAGGTCCGCACGAAACCGCCATCCGCCAGGGGCACGGTGCGGACTTCGAGCACGCGGCCGTTCGGGCGCGCGCGCTCGTGAACATGAGCCTGCCCCGCTTCGCTGCGCGCCACCCAGGCGCGGAAGGCCCGGTCGGTGCGGTTCCGCTCCCGCTGGCCGGCCTGATAGCGCAGGACCGCCCGGTAGCTCGGCTGGGCCTGCATCATCGCCCGCGGCAGATCGAGCAGCGCCAGCGCCCGCTCGTTGCACACGCGCACGATGCCGCCCGCATCGACCTTGATGAGCCCCTGGTCCATGCTGTCGAGGGCTTCGTCCAGCAGCCGGGTCTTCTCTTGAAGCATGCGGCCCTGGCGGGCCAGCGCGACGTTCATGCTGTGCAGGCGGTCCAGCATCAGCGTCAGGGCGCCGAAGCCCAGGATCACCGCCATCACGGCGGCGATCACCCCGGCCAGCACGCGGCGGTCGAGGCCGAGCTGCGGGACAGCCAGGGCCGGATCCGGCACCACCTGGATCGCCGCCATGGCCAGGAAGTGAAGCAGCGCGATCGCCAGCGTCAGGATCGTGGCCGCCGCCGCCCGGGTGAGACCGTCGGTGCCGCGGACATGGACCGCCATGCCGGCCGCCGCCAGGAGCACGCCCGCCACGATGGCGGTGCCGGCGAGCGCGCCGTCCCAGGTGAAATGCCCGGGCAGCCGCACTCCCGCGATGCCGAGGAAGTGCATGCAGGCGATGCCGAGGCCGAGGACGAGGCCCGCACCCGCGCCTGCCCAGGCCGACGGCCGCGTCGAAGGTTCCGCGGACGAGCCCGATCGCGCGAACAGGAACGCCGCCGAGGCGGCCGCGATGGCGACGACGAGCGAGAGCAATGTGGTCCGTGGCTCGTAGCCCAGGACCACGCCGGGATCGTAGCCCAGCATGCCGATGAAATGCGTGCTCCAGATCCCGGAGCCGATCGAGAATCCGGCCGCCAGGAGCCAGATCAGGTCGGAGCCGTTGGTGCGGGTCCGGACCCGCTGTTCGAGCTTCAGCGCGACCAAGCAGGTGATCCAGCACACGCTGGCGGCAAGGACCACCACCCAGGCGGTGTGCTCTTCGGTCAAGCAGGTGAAGGCACGGTACATCGAGGCAATCCAACCGGCGGTATTGTCCGGCAGGTTACGCATCGAATACTAATCAGAAGTTGCACACCGCTACGGGAATATGCAACTCGCGCCACGGATCCTCAAACTTGGCTGCGGCGAGGTCCGGCGGTGAAGTCCGCGAGCAGACGCCGAAGGTCGTCCTCGTGGACCAGGCGTGCCGCATCCTCCGGCGCGAACCACCGGAGTGTCCGCTGCGCCTGCTCCGGCCAGTGTGGGTGCTCGATCTCGACCCGGAGCGGATAGACGCGCACCTTGCAGGGCAACGCGCGCCCTTGGGTAAGGCGCTTCTCGTAGCGGTACCAGCCGACCGGATCGGCTGCGATCTGTCCGGTCAGACCGGCCTCCTCGAACGCCTCACGCGCGGCGGCCTGATGCGCCTTGCGGCCGATCATCGGCCAGCCCTTGGGTATGATCCAGCGCCCGGTATCCCGCGAGGTGATCAGCAGCACCTCGATCCGGCCGTCCGGGCCGACCCGGAACGGCAGCGCCGCAACCTGCTTAAGCGGCTTGGCCCGCGCCTTCCGGAGTCGTTTCTTCAGACTCGGGCTTTTTGATTCCGTTTTCAGCGATGATCTCGCGGGTATGAGGAATGAGTTTTCCGGTAGCGATTCTGCAATCTTTGATCTCCCACCGCCTTTACATAGTTGATAAATGCGGTTTTGCATCACGTTCCAATGCGCAAAGAGCCGTGCTTGTCACGCGATCCTCAGGATCGGACAGCGTGCTTGCGGCGCGATGATTTGTCGGCGAAAGTTCCAGGGTTCAACGACCCAGAGTCGCAGCATGGCTGTCGAAATCGAGCGCAAATTCATCGCGAGCCCGGCTGTGCTGACGCACTGCCGGTCGGGGACGCCGCTGATTCAGGGCTATCTCTACACCGATGCCGCCAACACGATCCGCATCCGCCAAGCGGGCCAGCTTATGCTGGTGACGTGGAAAAGCCCGCGGCGCGGCACATCCCGCGAAGAGGTCGAGTTCGCGATCCCCCGGGCGGACGGCGTGGCGCTGCTGGCGGGCGTGCCGGCCAGCCGGCGTCTGGAGAAGACGCGCTTCCGGGTCGTGCATGCCGGAGCCGTCTGGGACGTCGATGTATTCGGCGGCGCGCTGGCGGGCCTGATCCTGGCGGAGATCGAACTCGAGCGCGAGGATCAGCCGGTGATCTTTCCGCCGTGGGTCGAGTGCGAAGTCACGGATGATGCGCGATACCGCAATTCGCGCTTGGCCGGCGGTTCGATGCCCCTGCAGGCGGCGGCGTGAACTTGGGTGATCGGTCGCGGGCGCCGGGAGAACTCGCCGCCTGTCGAGGGCGAACACCGTTGCGCGTAATGCGATCCTGAGAGTCGACTGCCGGCCGCCGCAAGAACGGCCAAGGCCGTCGCACGGCCCGCATTCGTCTCAGCGGAGATAGGGCGGGAGCCGCCGCTTCCAGCGTTCGCCGAGCCGGAGCTCCTTCGTCCGACGCCAGGCCGCGGGCCGCGGCGGCGTGCCCCGTTCGGGCCCGGCTGGATCCGCAGCGAGCGGCTTCGACGGACCAGCCTCGGGCTGGATCGCAGCGGCGCGGATCTCTGGCAGCGGCTCGACCGGCGTAGACGTCCGGACCGCCGGCGTGACCGCGGGGGCCTTCTCGCGGCGGGTCCGCGTCCGCCGCGGCTCGATCGCGGGCTCCGGCTCCGGCTCGTCCGTGTTCTGGAACATGGGCACGAGGCTCGGCAGGACGCGACGGGCCGGGGCATCCGGCTCCTTCAGCCCCGGGGCTGGCGCCGCATCGAGGGCCGGCAGCACCGGCCTCGGCTTCGGCTCTGCCGCCTGGACCAGCTCCGGCCAGAGAACCTTGTCGGGTCGCGCCTGCGGCTCGACATCTCTCAGAGCAGTGCGGGGGGTCCGGGCGTTCTTGACTTCGACCATAAATGGCCGCGCGCTACGGCGCTTCATGTACAGCGATCCTTGGAAGCATTCGAACCGAAACGTCGGCGGCGCGAACACTCTTAGGTTATGCCTGATCTCACGGAATGTCCAGAAACACGATTCCGTATCCGCCGAATTTCTTTGTTCACAAGGTCAGTCGTGACGACCCCGATGGAACGCCGGGATGAGAGCGCCCGTCGCCGAAGTGAACACCGGTTCGGCGCAAGGGGGTGCGCCAAAACGCGGGTTTAGGGCCGTGCGCGATTGAAACCCGATCGGGCACGACCCTTGGTCTGATCAGGCGGCCTGCAGCACCCCGGCGGCCGCCGCGCCCTGCGGCGCACCGGCGCGGCTGCCGCCGAACAGGGATTGATAGAGGGCCGCCGGCGACCGGGTCCGGCCGTTCCCGTCGGTGATCGTCACGTCGGCCATGCCGGCGGCGATCAAGCTCATGCCCTGGTCCAGGGCGTTGAGGACGGATGCGTGCTGATAGGCGAACCGGCGCGCGGAGACACGCGCGGAGACCGTGAAATTCATGGCGTGACGTGATCCTGGAGAAGCCTGTCCGGTCATCGGACCGGCACGGCGGCTGTGTCTCGCCGACCGGATCCACGCCCGAGGGACGTCCTGATTGGCCGCGCGCGACCACCCCGGCCGTGTGGAAGTCAATAAAGTCTTTCTGTTGACAAAACCTTGTCCATGCCACCGGCCGTCGGAAACATGCGCTCATATCGGGTCGAATAAAGTGCTTCTGACGCCCGTCCCGCCGCGCGAGGCGCCGTTTGCGCAGCGGGACGGGCGGCCTGTTACAGCCTGCGGGCCGTTCCTGCCTCTCCTGGCCCGGGGCATGCTACGCTGCCGTGGACCTCACCGGGTGGACAGGCTGGCATGCTCAACAGACGATCCTTCATGGCCCTGTCGGGCGCGGCGCTGGCCGCCCCGGCGTTGGCGCAGGGCACGGCCGCGCGGGTCCTCAAGTTCATCCCGCAGGCCGACCTGACGGTACTCGATCCGATCTGGACGACCGCCTACGTCACCCGGAACCACGGGCTTGCGGTGTTCGACACGCTCTACGGCACCGATGCCAGCTACAGCGCCCAGCCCCAGATGGTGGCCGGGCATACGGTGGAGAACGACGGCACGCTCTGGCGGCTCACCCTCCGGCCCGGGCTGATGTTCCACGACGGCAGCCCGGTGCTCGCCCGGGATTGCGTGGCGAGCATCGCCCGCTGGGGCAAGCGCGACGCCATGGGCCAGACGCTCATGGCCTATACGGACGAACTCTCCGCGCCGGATGACAAGACGATTCAGTTCCGCCTGAAAAAGCCCTTCCCGCTGCTGCCGGACGCGCTCGGCAAGGTCGCCTCAGCGATCTGCGCCATCATGCCGGAGCGGCTCGCCAAGACCGACCCGTTCACCCAGGTGACCGAGATGGTCGGCAGCGGGCCGTTCCGCTTCAAGGCCGACGAGCGCGTGGTCGGCGCCCGCGTCGTCTACGAGCGATTTGCTGGCTATGTCCCCCGCGAGGGTGGGGAACCGCAATGGACCTCCGGTCCCAAGCGCGTGTTCGTGGACCGGGTCGAGTGGAACGTCATCCCCGATCAGGCCACCGCCGCTTCGGCCATGCAGACCGGAGAGATGGATTGGTGGGAGCAGCCGCCGGCCGACCTCGTGCCGACGCTCTCCAAGCTGACGACGCGGATCGCCGACCCGACCGGCCTGATCGGCTGCCTGCGGATGAACCAGCTTCAGCCGCCCTTCGACAACCCGGCGATCCGGCAGGTGCTGCTGAAGGTGGTCGATCAGACCGACGTCATGCAGGCTGTGACCGGCACCGACCCCAAGCTGACCCACGTGCCGACCGGCTTCTTCTGCCCCGGCCTGCCGATGGCGAGCGATGTCGGGCTCGACGTCCTGACAGCCAAGCGCGACTACGAAGGCGCCAAGAAGGCGCTGGCGGCGGCCGGATACAAGGGCGAGAAGGTCGTGCTGATGGGCGCCTCCGACTTCCCGAGCCTGAAGGCGATGGCCGATGTCGCCGCCGACATGCTCACCCGCGCGGGCTTCAACGTCGATTACCAGATCATGGACTGGGGCTCGGTGGTGCAGCGGCGGGCCAAGAAGGACCCGGTCGCCCAGGGCGGCTGGAGCGCCTTCTGCACCTTCTGGGCGGGGCTCGATCAGGCCAACCCGGCCGTCAGTGCCTTCCTGCGGGGGACCGGCCAGACCGCGCCGATCGGCTGGCCGACCAGCGCGCGGATCGAGGCTCTGCGGGATCAATGGCTCGACGCCCCCGACACCGCCGCCCGCAAGGCGCTCGCGGCTGATCTCCAGCGCCAGGCCTTCATCGACCTGCCCTACCTGCCGCTCGGCCAATACTTCAACCAGACCTCGTACAAGCCGACCCTGACGGGGGTGCTCGACGGCGTGCCGGTGTTCTGGAACGTGAAGAAAGGCTGAGCGCCCATTCGAGAACCGGGTTTCCAGAGGGCTTCAGCCCTTTGGCGGGTTCTCAGGGCAGAGCCCTGAGATGCTTTGCAGGGCTCTGCCGTGGACCCACGAAAGGTCTCGACCTTTCGAAACGAGGACTGGGGCTCAGGCAGCCCGGACCCAGACGGCGGTGTCGTGGAAGGCGGCGCCGTCGTTGGGCGCCGCCGGGGCGGATCCGACCAGCGTGTTGATCCCGCTGCCACCGCCGAACGACGCGCTCGGCCACAGGCTCTCGACCACCACGACGCCCGGCTGCTGCCCCTCGGCGAGGCGGGCATGCAGCCGCACCCGGCCACGGACATTCCCGATCTCGATGGCGTCGCCCGTGGCGATCCCGAGCCGCGCCCCGTCCTCCGGATGAAGCAGGCAGGTCGGCCGCCCCTCCCGGCGGAGCGACTCGGGCACGTTGGTGAAGGTCGTGTTGAGGAACTGGCGGGCCGGTGGTGCGATCATCCGGAACGGGTGATCCGCATCGGCGGGCTCGGCCACCGGCCAGTGATCGGGCAGGACCGGCATCCCGGCCGCGCGGGGGCCGAGCGCCGCCCAGTCGGGGGCGAAGCGGAAGCGCCCGCCTGGATGGCCGAATCCGGTGAGGAAGTGGCTCTCGGCGAAATCCGGCTGCGCATCGATCCAGCCCGCCGCATCGAGCCGGTCGAGGCCGCCCCAGCCCGAGCGGGCCAGCGTGGCGTCGGCGAGTTCGCGGGCGCTCAGCTGGAAGCCCGCGTGGTCCGCCCCGAGCCGGGCGGCGAGCGCCGACAGCAGCGTGTGGTTCGAGCGGCACTCCCCCGGCGGCGTCAGGATCGCCGGCCCCGCCTGGATGTGGCTGTGGCCGCCGGCCCCGTAGATGTCGTCGTGCTCCAGGAAGGTGGTGGCCGGCAGGACGAGGTCGGCCAGCGCCGCGGTCTCGGTCATGAACTGCTCGTGCACGGCCACGAACACGTCCGGTCTCGCCAGCCCGGCGCGCACCCGGGCGCTATCAGGGGCCGAGACGGCGGGGTTGGCCGACTGGATCAGCATGGCGCGCACCGGCGGCCCGCCCTGCAGGGCGTCGGCATCGTCGGCCAGGATGGCGCCGAGCCGGCTCATGTCGAGCTCGCGCACGCCCGGCGCCTTGACGTCGAGCCCCTCCGTCAGGGTCTTGTCCCAGTTGAAGATCGCCGCCTGCTGCCAGAGCGCGCCGCCACCTTCATGCTGCCACGCACCGGTGACGGTCGGCAGGCAGGTCACCGCGTGGAGGTTCACGGCGCCGTTGCGGCTGCGGGTGAAGCCGAAGCCGCAGCGGATGTAGCTGCGCGGCGTCCGGCCGTAGAGCGCCGCGAAGGCCTCGATGGCGGCGGGATCCAGGCCGGTGATCGCCGCCGCCCATTCGGGCGTGCGCGCGGCCAGATGGGCCTCGAGCGCCGCCGTATCCTCGGCATGGGCGGCGAGGTAGGCCCGGTCCGCATAACCGTCGCGGAACAGGACGTGGAGCACCGCGCAGGCCAGAGCCCCGTCGGTGCCCGGCCGGGGGGCGAGGTGGAGGTCGGCCGCCGCCGCGGTGCCGGTGCGATAGGGATCGATCACCACCAGCTTGGCGCCCCGGACCTTCCGGGCGCGGCTGATATGGGTCATCGCGTTGACCTGGGTGCTCACCGGATTGCCGCCCCAGACGACGATCAGGTCCGATTGCGCCATCTCGCGGGGATCCGGCCCGGCGATCCGCCCGGTCCCGGCGCTCCAGCCCGCGATGGCGATCGCCGTGCAGATGGTGCGCTTGCGCCGCGAATAGCCCATCGCGTGGGTCAGGCGGTGGATCCCGTCCCGCTGGACGAGGCCCATGGTGCCGCCCGAATTGTACGGCCAGACGGCTTCCGGGCCGTAGCGTTCCGCCGCCTCGGCGAGGGCCGTGGTCAGACGGTCGAGCGCCGCGTCCCAGGAGATCCGCCGCCATTGTCCGCCACCTTTCGGGCCGACGCGCTCCAGCGGATGGAGGAGCCGATCCGGATGGTGGACGCGCTCGCCGTAGCGGCTGACCTTCGCGCAGATCACACCGGCCGTGTAGGGATTGTCGCCCCCGCGGACCGAAACGACGCGTCCGTCGTCCACCTGCACGTCGAGGCTGCAGGCGGAGGGGCAATCGTGCGGGCAGACGGTCCGGACCAAGCGATGAACTCCCGTGGCGCCGACAGGAATGATGCAAGGCCCGTGCGTTTTTGAGGCGGCTTGGCGAATCTGGAGGAGATCGGTGCGTGGTCTCCCGGTTCCTCCGCACCAACGGCACCGGTCGCACGGGCTCCGGATTGCCCTATCGCCCTGCCGCGATGCAGGAAGGCCGCAGCCATACCGTCCCAGGTGAACCGCCCATGCCGGCCCGCCCCCTCGTCCTGTTCCCGGATCCGCGCCTTTCGCATCCGGCCGCCCCGGTCGAGGCGTTCGGGCCGGACCTGTCGGCGCTCGTGGCCGATGTCTGGGACACGCTTCTGGAGGTCAGCGCCATCGGCCTCACCGCCCCGCATATCGGCGTGCCCGCCCGGGTCGTGGTGATCCGGATGTCGCCGGAGACGGAGCGGCGCGTCTACATGAACCCGGTTGTGCTCTGGGCCTCACCGGAAACGGCGACCCATGAGGAGGGCAGCGTCAGCATGCCGGGGGTGCGGGAACGGATCACCCGGCCGGCCCACATACGGTTCGGCTATCGCGACCTTGAGGGGGCGAAGCATGAGCAGATCGCGGAGGGTTTTGAGGCTGCGGTCGTCCAGCACGAGATCGATCAGCTCGACGGCGTCTTCTGGATCGACCGCTTGTCCCGCCTGAAGCGCGAGCGTCTGCTCAAGCGATTCGGCAAGACGAAATCAGGTTAACGTGCTCTTTGTCGAGTGGACACCTGTTTGGCACAACAGAGCGCAGCACAGCGACCCTGAAATCTGGCCAACACCCTCAGCGCAGGGCCAGCATCTGGACGGCGTGTGCGGCGACATCCTGCACCACCGGCATGTCGTAGGCGTAGATGCGTCCGGCCAGGATCACCAGGGCAAGCGTCCAAAACACGGCACCGCCGACACGCCGGGCGGTCCGGTCGCCGGAAACCTCCGGGCAGGCGCGGGCGACGCCGTCCGCGACGGGTTCGCCGAACGGATCGAAGGCTATCGGCTGGATTTCGGACGGCGTGCGCATGGTGGGAATGTTGCCTCGGACCCACCCGACAGCAATGGAGGCGTCTTTCGAATTTCCGCACCTGGGGAGACTCTTGTTCTCTCCTCGGAAGCTAACGCAAACACCTTCTTCTCATCCGCTGGCATGACGCCCGGAAACGCACGAATCGTCTTGCCGGCGATAGCCGCGCCCGGCCTTCAGGTCCCGCCCGAACCGTGCAGCCGCACGGAGCGACCGATGCGGGCCCCGGCCTCGTCGGCCCGGATCCGGCAATCCGCGATCGTGGCCCGGGCCGTGTCGATGGCGACCGAGGCCGCCGACAGGACCGGCGGGTCGGGCTCCCGCTCCCGGGTGTAGCGGACCACATCCATGGCGAGCGCATCGACCTCGACGGTCAGCGCCTCGATCGCCTCCGGATCGCGCAAGGCCCGGGCCTGCCCGGCGATCTCCAGGAGCCGGTCGATGATCTCGTCGATTCGCTCCCGGCGCAGGCTGGCGAGGCGCTGGCGAATCCAGGCCAGCATCGAGACGAGGCCGCCCGCCAGCGCGCCGAGCAGGTAGAGCGTGTCACCGTAGCGCTCGATGAAGCCGTGCTGGTCGCGCTCGTAATAGTCGATGGCGCCGGGATGGATCGGGATGCGGGCGCTGGTCGCCGCCACCGTGGTGTCGTAGGCCGGAGCCTGGACGTACTCGGCGGCGTCCGTGACCTGGGCGGCGGCGGTGCGCTTCTCGAAGAGCTGCTGGGTCACGTCGGCCACCACCACGCGGCTTAAGGAAGCCCGGGCCATCAGCCGGTAGGAGGCGCCGACCGTCTTCACGTCGTCGGCCGGCAGCTTCGGGCGGCCGGCGAACAGGCCCCCCGGAATGGTCACCGCCTGGAGCCGCGGGAAGCGCTGGATCACGGCGTCGTCGTCCTCCACGGCGACGAACTCGACCTTGCCGCCGCGGGCGAGCCCCTGCACGGCCCCCACGAGTGCGAGCGCCTTGGGCGCCGAGGGCGCGATGATGCTGACGAAGGCGTCGATCCGCTTCTCGCGGAAGGCCCCCGCCACCGCCTCCTGATCGACCGGGACCAGCAGCACCGCGGAATCCCGCGCGGGACCGGCCGCTTCCTCCAGGGTGAGGCCGTAATACCCGAGGATGTTCCGCAGGAGCCAGAGGTCGGCGTCCCGGTGGGCCGCGATGCCGAGTCGCTTGCCGGCGAGCTTCGGAAAACTCTTGATCCCGGCCTGCTCCGGCGAGGCGATGATCATCGCCTGATCGCGCAGGATCGCCAGAGTCAGGCCGTTGGTCGGCAGCAGCACGTCGGGGCGAACCACCGCAAGGTCGGCGCGCCCATCCTGCAGGGCGGCGGCGCTCTCGCGCACGTCGTCGAAGGACAGGATCTTCAATCGGACGTTTTCGTGCGCGGCGTCGAGCGCGTCGGCATAGGCCTTGATCAGGCCGGGCTCGGTGCCGTCCCGGGGGGCGACCGCGATGGTGAGCACCGTCGCCTGAAGCAGGTACCACGCCGCCGTCCCGCCCGCGCCGAGCAGGACGGCCCCCGCCAGGATCAGGACCTCGCGGCGCAGCAGCCAGGCGGGGAAGGCCCACATCCCGGTCGCTTAGAACAGCGAGATCAGCACGATGCCGGCGACCATCACGGCGGCGCCGACAAGGCGCGGCATGCCGGCCTTGACCTGCTTCATGCCGAACCAGCCGAAATGGTCGAGCGCCACCGAGGTGAGCAGGTTGGCGGTGATCAAGAGGCCGTTGAAGGCACCGGCCCCGACCTTGTCGACGAACAGCAGCCCGGCGAACACCGCCACCGCTCCGGTGATGCCGGCGAGCGGCATCCACCAGCGGACCCCCACGAGGTCGTCCCGGGTCGGCAGCGGCGACGGACGCAGCAGGAAGACCAGCGCGAACACGAACACGACCGGGATGAACGAGACCGTTGCGGCGAGCCAGGGATTCTCCAGGGCGCCCCGGAGCTGCGCATTCCAGACCACGCCGATCGCCATGAGGGCGCCGGCCACGATGATGAACGGGTAGAGCAGCTTGCCGCCGGGGCCCTTCTCACCGCTGTCCTTCTTGCCGCCCGAGCGCGCGATGAAGGTGACGCCCACCGCCATCAGCAGGCCGCCGAGCCAGGGGAGCGGTTTGAAGCCCGAGGCCTGCAGGCCGAACAGCCCGAACGCGTCCATCGCGAGCGAGGTGAGGATGTTGGCGGTGAGCGTCAGGCCGTTGAACGGCCCGGCGCCGACCTTGTCGATGAAGGCGAGCCCGCCGAACACCGCCACCGCGCCGGCCACGCCGCCGAGCGGGGCGTACCAGGGCATCCGGCTCAAGCCCTCGAGGCTCGGCAGGGGCGTCGGCATCGTGAAGAACAGGGTCGTGAACACGAACACGATCGGCAGGAACGACACCGTCGCGGCCAGCCACGGATTGACCAGCCTGCCCCGCAGTTGCGCGTTCATGGCGTTGCCGAGCGCCTGCAGCGCGCCGGCCACCAGGATGAAGGGATAGAGGAGGGCAGCCGTCACGCGCGGACCTTGGGGTTCTCGGGGCGGGAATTCAGACGAGGAGCAGGCCGGCGAGCGCCAGCACGAGGGCCGAGGGCATCACCAGCAGGCCGAGCTTCAGGAAGGTCCAGGCGCCGACATCCTGGCCCTCGCGGCGGATGGCGGTGAGCCAGAGGATCGTCGCCAGAGAACCCGTCACCGAGAGGTTCGGGCCCAGATCGACGCCGATCAGGATGGCGCCCGCGACCTTTTCGGGCACCTGGGCGGCATGGACGGCGGCCCCCGCGATCAGGCCGGCCGGCAGGTTGTTGACGAGATTGCACAGCACCGCGATCAGGCCGCCCGCCCCCCAGGCAGTGGCCTCCGGGGCGGCGTGGGCGTAGCCCTTGAGCAGGTCCGCCAGCATGGCCAGCACGCCGGTCTTCTCCAGGGCCTCCACCAGCACGAACAGGCCGGCCACCAGCGGCAGCACGCTCCACGACACGTCCTTGGCGACCTCCACGAGGCCACCGCGCTTGAGCAGCAGCACGACCACGGTGGTGGCCAGGCCCGCCACGAAGGTCGGCAAGCCGAGATCGAGGCCGAGCGCGGAAGCCGCGATCAACACGCCGCCGGTCGCCACGATGCCGAGCCCGGCCACGAGGCCGGTGCGGGAGAGCGGCTGGGCTTCGACGTCGGTCGCCACGCTCTGGTCGCGGAGGGTCTTGGCCTGGGTCAGGCGCAAAACCGCGTAGGTCGTCACGATGGCAAGCAGGGAGGGCAGCGCGAACAGGGCAAGCCACCGCATGAGCGGCGGCATGTGATCGGCGAAGACCACGAGGTTGGCCGGGTTCGAGATCGGCAGCACGAAGCTCGCTGCGTTGGCGATGAAGGCGCAGACGAACAGGTAGGGGAGCGGGTTCTCGACCTTGGCGGCCTTGGTGGCCGCGTAGACGGCGGGTGTCAGCACCACCGCGCAGGCGTCGTTCGACAGGAACACCGTGACGACCGTGCCGACGAGATAGACCAGGGTGAACAGCCGGGTGGCCGAGCCCTTGGCGGCGCGGACCGCGATCGAGGCCAGCCAGTCGAACAGGCCCTCCTTCCGGGCGACCTCCGACATCAGCATCATGCCGACGAGGAACAGGTAGACGTCCGTCCCCTTGAGCACACCCTCCCAGGCGGTGGCGGGGGCGAGCAGCCCCAGGGCGACCAGGGCGCCTGCGCCGAGCACGGCCCAGATCGCCTCCGGCCATGAGAACGGCCGCAGGATGACGCCGAGAGTCGCGAGGGCCGCGATCGCCCAGGTGGCAAGATTGGGGGTCAGCGTCAGCGCGCCCATCGGTTCCGGTAGTCCTGTATCGGGTGAGGCGGGAAAGGGATGTGTGCAGCGTTTCGGTAGAGGCCGGCTACCAGCCCCGGCCGTTGCGGTTGGGACCGAGCTGGTCGCCCCGGATGCCCTTCTCGGGCCAGAACGGCGTGCGGAACGCGTCGCTGCCGGGTCGGTCCGGTGCCAGCGGCGGCACGAAGCAACAAGAGACGGGTTCGATCGAATCGGTGTCGGTGTTCGGCGCCAGGGTGCATGGATTCAGAGTCCCGTCGGTCACCGTGACGGACAGGCGGCGCGACCCAACCGGCCACGGAACCTGCGCCTCGACGATACGCGGGCTGGCCGGGCTCATCGGATAAGCCGGACCGTCATCGACCCGCGCCCAGCAGCACCAAGCCGCCTGCGGCGCGCTCGACAGCACGAGGGCACGCACCGTGATCGTGGCGCTGGGACCGAGGGCCGCGGTGGCGAGGCGCCGGTCGGCGGGGCTCGTGATCATCGTGACGGGGAGCGCTTGGTCGAGGGGCTTGAAGCGCCAGCTCGTCACGGCGCCATCGATCGCCGCCACCGCGTAGCCCACCGAGCCGTCCTCGTTCTGACCGACCGAGCGGGCCGAGGCGTAGAGCGTGCGCCCGTCATGGGCGAGTTCGTTGTAATGGGTGTGGCCCATCTCGACGAGGCGGACGTTGTGGCCGCGGATCAGGCCGGCCAGCGCAGCCTTCTCGCCCGGCCCGTTGAGGTCGTCCGGATAGGTGTGGGTGAAGACCGCGCAGGGCAGGCCGTTCCGGTCGGCGTAATCGAGTTCGTTCCGGAGCCAAGCGAGCTGGTAGGGACCGAGCCGGAAATCGAGCCCGAACCCCTTCCGGCCATAGCCAGCGCTGATCATGTCGAGGAACAGGCAGCGCACGCCGGCAATCGTGTCGGCGAAGTAGTACTGCCTGACGGGGTCGGGCTGTCCGAACTTGGACAAGTGATGGTCTTGCGCGTGGTGATCGCCGCCCCGCGCGCTGCCCGCCACCTGCGCGAACAGGGCGTCGAAATCCGTCATCGTACCGTACTGGCGGTCGTGATCCCCGGCGATCAGGCGGACCGGCAGGCGCGGATGGGCCGCCAGGGCGTTGATCAGGATCGTGTACTGCGCCGCGAGCCCGTCTTCGGCGAGGTCGCCCGGCAGGTAGGCGAAGTCGAGGAGGCCGCACCCGTGGACGCCGTCAATCTCGGCGAGGATCGCCCGCAAGTCGTCGACGTTCCGGTCGCCCCCGCCCTGCAGGTGGAGGTCGCCGATATGCGCGAAGGCGAACACGTCGTGCGTCTCACGCATGAGGCGCCCGCCCGATCGCTCTACCTGTCCCGCCCACAATCGTGCCCTCCGGACAGGCCCTGCAAGACGGCCGTCAGTGTTGCGAACGGCCCGACGCCCCGGAGCCGGTCAAGTTCCGTGAGCGAGCCGCCGGCCGGGGCGGGTGGAACCTAACTTTTCGTGATCGACGGCGGGTTGCCGAACAGATCCGGGAAAGTGTCGTGAAATCGGACGGTCTGTGTCTGCTTGATGGACACATGCGCACGCTGTGTGACGATTGCGGCCGATTGGGCGAACGCTTCCCCAAGTCGCTCTCCGGGTGGATAAACAGCCGCCCGCGGAGCGTCTCAGAGTCTCTCGATCCAGTGGCGCAGCACCGCCCCGGGGGTCGCGTGCGGTCCGGTCTCGGCGGGGCGCTGTGCGGAGCTGGGCACGAAGCCGAACCGGCGCTTGAACGCCCGCCGGAACGTCCGCTCGTCGGTGAAGCCGACCGCGTAGGCGACCTGCCCGATCCGGACGGGCCTCGACCCGTCCTCGCGCGCGAGCATCCGCATCGCGGTCATCAGGCGCCGGTCACGGATATACGCGACGACACTGTCCGGGGCGAAGAGCCGGTACAGCGTCGAGCGCGACAGGCCCAGCCGCGTCGCGATCAGCGCCGGCGTGAGTTCCGGGTTGCCGAGTTCCGCCTCCACGAGGCGGCGGACCCGGATCCGGACGTCCGGGTTCCGGGACGTGCGGCCCTCCCCCCGCCCCCGCAGCCAGCTCGCGCAGAGCTGGATGATCGCCGCCGAGGCCGACTGGGCCTCGCGCCGATCGAAGAGGTCGCCGCAGGCGGCGACGTTCGCCACGAAGGTGTGAACGAGGCGCCCGAACGGGTCGCCGTCATGGTCCAGGGGGCGGCCGTGCAGGGCGTCCGGCTGGCAGCTCTGCTGCTCCAGCAGAAGGGGCCGACACGCTGGTGGGCGGGGCGTTCAGCTACCTGCGCGAGACCGGAGCGTCGCGGGGCCAGGGCTTCGGGCTGGGCCGGAGCGCGACCGACAGCTACGGCGGCACGCTCTACGCCAGCACCCGTCTGGGTTCGGTGATCCTGCGCGGCACGGCCGGGCTGTCCTACGCGGACGGCCGGATCGATCGGACTGTGGCTTTGGGCGCGGGCGTCTCGCGGGCGAGCGGCCTGGCCTCGGGCTGGGACGCCGGGGTGTCGGGCTTTGCCGGCACCGCGCTGGCGACCGGCCTGCCGGTGGGGCTCGTGCCGGAGGTGGGCTTCAGCGTCGACCGCCTGACCCGGGCGCGGGTGGCCGAGCGGGGCGGGCTGGCGAGCCAGAGCTTCGCGACAGGCAGCCTCGACGGGGCGCGCAGCCTCGTGGGCGGGCGTCTGGCGAGCTTGGCGGTCGACGGCCCTGCGGGGGCGATGGTGGGTCTGCGGCTGGAGGGCCGGGCCTACTGGGCGCGCGAGCTGGGCGACACCGTCGCCACAATGCGCTCGAGCCAGTTCGGGGTGCCGTTCGCGACGCGCACGAGCCGGCTCGGCCGGGACGGGGCGGTCCTGGGGGTGAGCCTGACCGGCCCGGTGGCCGAGGGCGTGATGCTGTCGCTGAGCTACACCGGCGACGTGCGTCCCGGCGCCACCGCCCAGGTGATCTCCGCCGGATTGCAGGCCCGCTGGTGAGCGCGGCGGGCGCCTGAGGGCCCGGACCCTGTGCGGCGCCTCAGCCGAACAGGGTCCGGGCCACGACCTGCGGGTCGATCGGCTTCTGGCACAGGGCCACGGCCCGGTGGGGCGGCGGCACGACGGCCGGATCGTAGCCCGTGGCGAACAGGAACGGCACGCCGCGGGCGTGCAGCGCGTCGGCGACGGGATAGACGAGTTCGTCCTGCAGGTTGATGTCGAGCACGGCCGCGTCGATCGCGTCCGTGCCGGCGATCAGTGCCAGCGCCTCCTCCACGCTGGGCACCGGGCCGAGCACCTCGGCGCCGCCTTCCTCGAACCACGCTTTGAGATCGATGGCGATGAAGTAATCGTCCTCGACCAGCAGCACCCGTTTGCCGGTCAGCGCCGCCGCGTCCGAACTCATGGCAGGCTCCCTGCGGTGTCGCCCTCGGGATGGGGGAGGTTGATCGTACACTGGAGCGTCGTCTCGCTTAAGGCATAGCGTGTCCTGGCCTTCAGCGCGTAGGGCAGCGCCCGCTCGATGAGCTCGCGACCGTACCCGCCCCGCAGGGACGCGTCCTGGGCCCCCGAGGGGCGGACCAGCCCCTCCTCGATCCAGTCCATCAGCAGCCGGCGACCGTCCTCGGACTCGCAGATCCGCCACGTCACGCTCAGGGAACCCTGCGGCGTGGTGAAGGCACCGTATTTGAGCGCGTTGGTGGCGAGCTCGTGCAGGGCCAGCGCGAAGGTCTGCACGGTCGCCTTGCGCAGGCGCACCACCGGTCCCCCGATCCGGACGCGGGTCTGCGCGTCCGGAGCGTTGAGGGCGGCGAGTTCCGTTTCGATCAGCGTGCGCAGCGTGATCGGCTCCTGGTCCGAGCGGGACAGGAGACCCTGCACCCGCGAGAGCGCCGACAGGCGGTCGTTGAACTGCTCCTTGAACAGCTCGCCCGGCCCGGTCAGCGCCATGGTCTGCTTCGCGATGGCGCGCACGACCCCGATTAGGTTTCGGGTGCGGTGCTGCAGCTCCGCGACCATCACCTGTTGCCGCTCCTGAAGCTGGCGCAGGTCGTCGATGTCGGTGGAGGTGCCGAGCCACTCCACGATCCGCCCCTCTCCGTCGCGCACCGCCGCCGCGCGGGTCTGAAACCAGCGGTAGCGCTGCCCGGGGGCGTTGCAGAGCCTGTGCTCGTAGGAGAGCCGGCCGCTGGCCGCGGCTTCCTGCCAGGCGGTCCGGGCGATGGCGACGTCGCCGGGATGGACGGAGTCCAGCCAACCCCATCCGAGGCTGCCGTCGTTGTCCTGCCCCGTGTAGGCGATCCATTGCGGGCTCGCCCAGATGCAGGCGCCGTCGATCCCGGCGCGCCAGATCAGCTGCGGGATGCCCTGGGCGAGGGTGCGGAACAGCGCCTCGCTCTCGCGCAGGCGCCGCTCGGCCAGCACCCGCTCGGTGCTCTCCACCACGATGGCGATGACGCCCGCAGGCTTCCCGCCCTCATCGAAGACCGGCGAGTAGTCGAGATTCATCCAGACCGGCTCGGGCCGGCCGTAGCGGCGCAGGGTGAGTTCCTGATCGCGGTAGGAGAGCGTCCCCCCGGCCAGCCCCACGCGCATCACATGGTCGTTGAAATCCGCGACCTCCGGCCACCCCTCGCGCACCTTGGAGCCGAGGAGCTGCGGGTGGCGCCCACCCGCGAAGCCCGAATAGGCATCATTGTAGATCATGATGCCGTCCGGACCCCACAGGAGCACGATCGGCACCGGCGAGAGCAGCAGGGTGCTGACCGCGAAGATCAGGCTCTGCGGCCAGTCGGCGATCGGGCCGAGCGGCGTGCGCGCCCAGTCGTAGGTCCGGACCAAGTCGCCGAGTTCGCCGCAGCCAGTCGGAAGCGTCGAGGCGCCGCGTGACCGACGTCCGGCCCTGCGGCTCCCGACGGGAGCGCGGGGCGGGACGGATGGAGGCGGCGATCCTGCGACCGGCATGTTCCTGATCTGACCTGCTCGCGCATCATCCCGAACGGCGGCCACCGGTTTTCCGATACAGGGGATGTGCACGCAAAGGACTGCGGCATTGTGACGGTTCCGCGTCCGGCAGATGCTCCACACGC
Organism: Methylobacterium sp. GC_Met_3; assembly: GCF_026540775.1. Classification (NCBI taxonomy): domain Bacteria; kingdom Pseudomonadati; phylum Pseudomonadota; class Alphaproteobacteria; order Hyphomicrobiales; family Methylobacteriaceae; genus Methylobacterium; species Methylobacterium sp. GC_Met_3. The sequence goes on along the minus strand of NZ_JALNUL010000019.1, from coordinate 5,764 downwards.
GCTCCCGGTCGCGTCGCAACACGATCCACGACGGTGCGCCATGCCGGGGGATTCGGGAGATTCTCCTTCCCCGCCATCCTGAGGTACCTGCGTCAGGACGAGGGGTGGATTGCCGTCTCCCGTATCGTAGATCGTGAGCGTCGCACGCTTGTTTGGTCCATCTCGCCGTGATGTCTGGCGTCTGCGCGCCGAACCGGTTTCCCCATCGGAGAGTGCTCCAGCAAGCTGCCGATAGACCCGCGCCGTCCTGGCGCGCGGAGCGAGGCCATTCAGTAGCCTGCGCGACGTGTCGACACGTCGCTCACGCGGCAGGCCCATCATGCGCCACCAAAGCCCAGCCGTCCCGGAACCTGACTTGGCCCATGAAATGGGCGTTCGTGTATTCCGTCAGCAGATACGGTCTTTCCGTAAACCTTGTTCCAGCCTCTATGAGTTGAATAATCAAGGCCTGAACGGTCATGATGTCCGCATGCGAGAAAACACGACAGGCTCGAAGCACCGGCATCCCGATAAGTTCCTCTGTCGCGTAGCCGAAAGAGACAATTTCGATGTCGTAGTCGTTCTTTTTGGCCCAGAAAAATCTTTTGATCTCGCCGAAATACTCGGTCCCGCCGACTTCGACGGCAAAGGTTTAGTGGCGAATCTCGTCGACGCCGCGCAGGCTGCCTGAAAACCGGGCTCGCTCTTCTGGAAACTGCACCCACTCGAAGGGGGGATGATGCTGCACGGTCATGGCGATCGCTTGGTCATGGGGCAAACCCACTCTCCGATTCCGAAGGGCTTCCTGACCAACGAGCCCTCATTTCGGAGCAACGCATGCAAACCGTTGCTCGACGCGTTCCCGGTCGGGCGGAGCTGGGCCGACCGACAGATTCGGTCGCGACATGGATATGTCCCGGGCATGGCGCGGCCAAGCGCCGACAGGGTCGCTCCTCGCTCGGAAGCCTGAAGGGCCCGGCACCGTTTCCGCTGCATCGACCCGGCCGGCCTGCGACCCGATGGACCGTCCGCGTTCATAGTCTTGCCGTGTTCCAGGCGCCCCCTGGGGTGCTCAGCCCCACGGGGCAGCCCGGCCCCGGGAGAACGACCCAATGCTGAACTCGATTCTAGCGCTCCTGACGGTCGCCGCGGTCCTCGCGGTCAGGGCGCTGCTCAAGCTGCCGCTCCTGCTGCTCCGCCGCGTCGGCCGCCTGCTGCGCGGTCGCCGCCCGGCCGCTGCCTGAGCGGGCTGGTCACCGAAAGACTCATCCGGCCGCGTCGATGGTGAACACCATCCCGCGGCCCGGTCCGTGATCGGAATAGTCGACGAGCGTGAGGCCCCGCGCGGCCAACGTCTCCGCGACGGTCTCCCGCTCCTTGCGGACCATCTGGCCGACCGCGAGCGGCGTCAGCCGCGGGCTCGCCTGGCGCAACCGGTCCACCCCGATGTTTGCCGGCAGCCCTTCGTCCTCGGCGATCCGGGCCAGGGCAAGACCCAGATCCCGCGCCTTGGTCTCCGCGGCGGATTTCGGCTTGAAGGCCATTCCGGTTCTCCCTCGTCCCAAGTTTCTGTCACGCTCGGCGTGATTCACGCGGCCTGCGCATCGACGTTCACGTCGGGGAAGGCCCGGATCCAGACCCGGCGCCCCCGCACATCGTAGACTTCGACCTGCCAGCGCGACCAATCGAACCGCTCGACCACCCGTTCCATCAGGGCAAGGGCCACGCGCTCGGCATGAACCCGCATCTGTGCCGCGTTCGACAGCGGGCTCCCGTCGAGGTCGGTCACCAGCTCGTGGCCGTCCGTACAGTGGAAGCGGTAGAGCCGTGTCGGCATTGCTGTTTCCCTGATCCATCCCCGGCGATCCACCGACATCCGAGCCTGTCAGCCACCGATGGTTGAACCGCCTCGGCCGATGCAATCCGTTCACGAAATGTTCTAAACAGATCGGAGCCGTGATGCACGCAGATCCTGCGGTGGTGCCTGTGGAGATTCGTCCCAGGGAGGCCAAGGTGATCTCTGTCGCGTCTCATCGCGCGGTTCGGGGAGATGCATGGGCCGCACCTCCCACACGGGCCGCCGGATTCATAGATCGGTGCTGGATGGGGTTGAGAGCGGCTGCGCATCACCCCCCCCCCACCAAGGGGGGAAGGGTGGGCGCGTGTCGCCGCCGGACTGCGATCTCTGAGAATCGTAGCCCACCGTGCAGAGGGATGCGCAGCATCCCGCCAGGGCCTAGCCCCGACTCTTGCGCTCGCGCTCAGCCATGGCGCCGGGCTGGCCGAGGCCGATCGCCTTGGCGAGGGCGGAGCGTTGCTCGGCGTAAGCCGGGGCGACCATCGGGTAATCGGCCGGCAGGCCGTAGCGGTCGCGGTAGGCCCGCGGGTCCAGCCCGTGGCTGGTCAGGTGGCGCTTGAGCGTCTTGTAGGTCTTGCCGTCGATGAAGCTGACGATCCCGTCGGGACGAACCGACTTGCGGATCTGGGCCGCGCTGGGCCGGTCGATATCGGGCTGGGCCGCCGTGCCGGTCTCCGCCGTCAGGGTGCCCGAGACGAGGCCCGCGACGGCCCCATGGACCCGGGCGATCAGCGCCGGCAGCTCCGCGGCCGGAACGGGATTGTTCGACACGTAGGCGGCAACGAGTTCGGCGGTCACAACCGCCAAGGTCTCGGTCGCCTCATCGTGTGTGTCGGTCATGTGAGGTCCTTCGAAAAGCGCTGTGTCTCCTCATCGTTTGGGGCCGGCAAAGGTTTAAACGAAGTAAATTTAGCACGATGACTTGGCGAATAGGCGGTATTTCTCCCGCAACGCACACCAACCGCGGCAGACCGGGCGATCGTTTCGAAACGATCGCCCGGTCTGCCTTTGAAGGTCTTCCGAATCACCGATAGGGGTCAGAGGTCGGTGGTGGCCGGATAGGACCGGACCCGACCCCGCTCGCCGTTCGTCCCGGCAGGGCCGGCGCCGGAGGTGACCTGCGGGGCCGCCCAGCCCTCCGCACGCCATGCACTCGCCTTCTCATCGAGATCGACCGCGCCGTGCCGCTCCAGGATCGCTGTCACCGTCGGGGCCAGCGTGGCCCGCGCCGGGTCGAGGCGGACCGTGACGAGGGTTCCGCCCCGCCGCACGCCCTCGCCGTAGGCGTGGGCATCCGCCTCGCCCACCCCGGCACCCGTCAGCGCGCCGGCGAATCCCCCGGCGGCTGCGCCGATGCCGGCCCCCGTCAGCGTGGCGACGAGCCAGCCGGCGGCGACCACCGGCCCGACCCCCGGGATCGCGAGCAGCCCGAGGCCTGCCAGAAGGCCCGCGGCGCCGCCCGCGACCGTGCCGAGGGTCGCGCCGGCACCCGTGCCGTCCTTGGCACGCTCCTTGGCGGCGGCATCCCCGGTTCCGTCACCGACGACACCGGCGTGCCGATCGCCCTCGTTGTTGCTGACGATGCTGATATCACCGTGCGGGATCCCGCTGGCCTCGATCTCGCCAACGGCGGTACGCGCATCCGCGTAGCTGTCGTAAAGGGCCGTGATGGTCTGCTGGGCCATGAATTTTCTCCTGCCAACTGTCTCGCCGGCTAATACGCGCGTCGGGGACGGATTACTGCGCCGCCACATTGCCCTTGAAATCGAGGCCGACCTGAACGGTTTGACCGCCACGCGTGGCGGTGCCCCGCCAGATGCCGTCCGAATCCTTCTTGAGATCCCGGGCATCCATGAAGCCGGCCTTCGCGAGCCGTGCGCGGGTCTCGCCCTCCGTGAAGCTGTTCGCGCCCTTCTCAAGCTGGACGCTGCCGCCCGCACCGGTTCCGGTGCCGTTCGGGGTCATCTTATCGGTGTTCGGCCGCGTCACGCCCTGTTGACCGCCGGATTGCTGGCTCGTCTTGGCGTCGGGGGCAGCCGGCGTGCCCGTGACCGTGGTCTGAGCGACGGCACTCGATCCGAGCACGGTCGCGAGGACAAGGGCGAGAGGGATACGCATGATGGACTCCGTTGTGGTTTCGGAACCATCAATCCTTCAGTGGAGCACGACGTTCCGAAATCGGATGATTTAGCGAGATTATTTGATAGATCGGCTGAAACTTGCAGATTCCTACAAATGTTCTACTTGCATTCCAGCCGGATTGTTCCGGGACATCGTTGCGGCGGACGCGCCGGGATGGCTCAGCCGGCGCCGTGGCCGCCCTTGCGGTTGTCCGGCATGGGCAGGGGCGGCCGGGTGTCGTAGCCGCCGGTCTCGGGCACCGCCTGGGCGTCCGGAACGGCGGCGCCCGGGGCGTGGGGTCCGCTGCCGCCCGCCGTCGGATCGGTCTCTCCCGCGGGTCGCGCGGGCCGCGCCGGGGGCACAGACCCGAAGGCTTCGCGTGCCGCGTCGACATCCTGTCCCATGCGCCCCTCCTGACGACCCACCGAGCAACCGGTGACGGTTCAAGGCCTCAGCGCAACGCATGTTCCCGGAAGGCCAACAGTGCGTCCGGCCGCGGACCGGATTACGCCGCCGGTCAGGCTTCACGCCCGCCGACGCCGAGCCTCATTTCCGCTGACCGGTCGGATTGGGCGTGGATGAGGTGTCGGGCGCCACGGCCGGGTTGATGGGCGTGACCTTCGACCACGTGGCCGCGATGAGGACGATGGCGATCAGCAAAGCAGAGAAAGTGCCGACGAGGACGAAGCGCTTCATGGAGGACGTGGAACTTCCTACGGGGTCGTGGAAGCGAGGAACAACCGGGACGGCCGAACGATCCATACGGCCGGGGGCGGTCGACACGCCTGGCGGCGGCCTTGGTCGTCAGGAACCGGAGGGTTTAGCCCAGGGCCAGGCCCCGATCGCCTCGGACAGAAGCCGTACCCGCTCAAGGGCGGCCGCGGCCCGATGAGCCAGGGCCTCCAGCCGGTAGACGGTCGCGTAGTCCGGGATGACGGACGCGCACCAGTAGGCACCCAGCGCGGCCACCGGCTCGGGAACGCCGATCGGGACGATGACGAGGCTGCGCATCGAGGTGGTGCGATAGACCGCCACCGGAACGCGTGGATCGAACTCGATGTCCGGCACGATCACGGTCTGACCGTTCAGGATGGACCAGCCCGAGATGCAGTGGGTCAGCGGAAACCGGCGCCCGCGCCAAAGCGGCTCGATCGCGTCCTCCGCCACATAGAAGACGGTGTCGCCTGGCGCAGGACCACCGCGATCCCGTCGGAGCCGACGATCTCCCGCGCGGTCCGCCGAAGAATGGACACGACCTCCTCCAGCGAGGCAGCGATCTCCAGCGAGCCGATGGCCAACGCCAGTCCCGTTTCCGGGCGGAAATGCGCCTCAGCGATGCCGGACAGGTCCGGGTTGGTGCCCGGCTTCGATCTCTGACGACACCTCAGGACTTTCGCGAAAGGCGTGTCATCAACATCGCAAAGCACAACTTTTAATAGGATTCGATGGGCGCACAGGCCTAGGGACCGGACATTGAAACCGTATGGGCAGAAGATCCACCGATCCAAGATACTAACAGGGTATAAAGCGTCCCGACGGCGACAGAGATCCCTCAATATCTCCGCCTCGTTCAATCCAGCCTACGCCATGATGTGCTCCAGCGCACCTTTCGGCGGCGCGTTTCCGGGCCTGCGTCGGGGCTGTTGCATCCCTGCACTATCGCCCGAACGCGTCCTGACGTTCTTGTCGCCCCGCACACATCCCGTCCAACGGGAGACAGAGGACCAGATGATCAAGAAGTTTCTTCTCGCCAGCGCCGCCACGGCTCTCCTGACCGGCGCCGCCTCGGCCGCCGACCTGCCGCGT